>JADJVK010000031.1 GCA_016710625.1 Saprospiraceae bacterium | reverse complement strand
ATATAGTTGTCAAACCCAGTGACGACCGCTTTTGAGCCATCTTTGAAAATATTATCTATTGAAAATTTTGTGGTACCAGCTAATGGAAACGATTTAGCTATCTTTCCATCTTCTTCTAATAAAATAATTTGTTTTTTAGATTTACTTAGTAGTCCAATTTTGCTCTTTTTAGCATCAAATATTTTGATTGAAAATATATCATCTAGCTTTGTAGGAAACTCCTTTTCAAACACATTATCTACTATATTATTCTTATAGGTAAAACAAGCTACTGATTTATTACTCAATAAATTATAATCATATTTTGAATCACCTGTAACATCCGCAAAACTGAACTTAACATCAGTATTATCTCCTACTTTAAAACTCATGTTAAACCCAACTCCATCGAAGTTACAAACGTACACTTTTCCAAAATTGTCACATGTAGCAATTCTTTCATTTTCTTTTTCGGCTTGGTATTCAAAAAGTGAGAACTTTTCGCCAGTCAAAACAATGGGCTCATTTCGTAATCCACCGTTTCTTTTCAACATAATTAGCTGATTTTCTTTATTTTGTGCAATCATGAAATCTTTGCTATCTTTCTGAAAATGCTTGATTCTGCCCATCACAGTTCCCATACCAGTTCTACAATTCCATCCTTCTAATGGCTTTCCTGATTTATCATACCCATAAATATTAGTGTTTTTACAGCTGACATACAGTGTATATTCTTTTGTTTTATCAAAATCAGTCACCAACATGCCACTTGTTGCAGGAGATTGTAAATTGATTGGAAAAGAATTCACATCATTCCCGTCTTTATCCACCAAATAAATATGCCCAGTTGTATTGAATATAAAGTATAATTGCTGGTTATTGTAATAATCGACTGGATAAATCGGAGACAAAATTGGCTCTTTTACATTCCGTTTCCAGACTATATTTCCTTCATTGTTAATAAAATAGAGTTGATTCAAAGTGTCTTGAATCCATATACTTTTGTTGCCATCTAAGTCATTATCAATCACTTGTGGAGCCATTCTACATGGAGCTGCCAATTTCGCTTTCCAAACCAATGTTGTTGGTTTGTCAGTTGTTTTCGACAATTCTATACTTCCATTAAAGGAATAGTCCTCATTTTTAATGGATCTAAAACCAATATGATTTACTGCATTGATTTGTTCATAAACAGCATTTATTTTATCATGATAATTAGGCAAAGTGTAGGATTCTATCCAAGGTAATATGTAATTGGTATTGACATAAAAATTGATCGCTCCTTCCTTGGGTTGCTTGCTTTTAAATTGTTGATAATAAGCATCATTTGCCAAAGTCTGGTTCACCACGAATTTATCAACCCACACTTCAATCGCAGCTTGAGCATTCGCCAATATTAAGTAATCGTTGATAATTACATAATATGGATTTTGGATATCATTAAATGCTTTACCAAAAAAAGGAGAAAGCACATCGCCACTCATCAACCTCCCAACTTTAAATGATTGGTAGGTGTACTCCTTCAATTTGCCCGATTTTGAAGCATTTTTTTCCAATATCTGCTCCGCTTCTTTTGCATTTTTTAGTTTAAAGACTAGAAATTTTTCTGTATCTAAATATTCACTATAGGGCTCTGTAATTAAGAAAGTAAATTGATTTCCAATTTGCTTCAACAATTCTTTTCTCCAAAAATCACTACTTTCTGATTGGACAGCGTTATAAAAACTGGCGAAGTCACCAACTGCAAAAGTCGCTGCTATCGCTGTATTATTGGGCAAAATTTCCTCTATATTTTGAAGGTCCAAATTGCTTTTCGAACTAATTTCTTTTAGAAAATGATGCTTTTCATTTAAACTAAATTTGAAATTCGTTGCGATATTATTTTGTTGAAAATCAAGGGTTAGTTTTCCCCAAGTTGCTAATCCAGTAAGTTCATCCAATACATTCCGCTTTTCAGCTTTAACAAATGATGACAGCAATAAGGGCAACTGGCTGAACTGAATATAGACGTTGACAGACTTATTATTTTTATTCTCTTTCACCAAATCACTAAAAGCACTTTCTCTCATAATGCTATTGGATGGCTTTTTTAATTGTCGAATAGCATCTTCGATCATCAATGGATATTTCGCCATTAAAATCAACCCATTTTGCGAAGCAATATAAATCGATTCATTCTTTTTACTGGTAACATTATAAATTTGCTCACCAAGATATCGATTGTAACTTACTGATAAATTTTCATTAGTATTCAATTGCTCAATATCAAACTTATAATCTGGGATTTTCACAATCAACAATAAATTCCAATCATCTGCTGAGCCAGAATTGACAGATGCTAACCAATGGCCTGATGTTTGTGCTTTTTTCCAAAAGGGAAATGGTTCAAAAATACTTTGTATGGTATCTAAATTTTGTATAATTTTATCTACGAAAAAGACTTGGTCAAATTTGTCATTAATTTTAATTTCATTAAACCACTTCGTCAAATCGTCGGTATGATTCCATTCAATCAGCAAGGGAGAAGACTTTGGCACAGCTTCAAAAACGGCAGGCTTTGAAAATGGAAGTCTCACAAAAAAATAAACATAAACTAATAATAGAATAGATATTATTCCTATCCACCAAATAAAAGTTCGTTTGTCAAAGGTCATAAAATCGTTATTTATAGATCCAATTGATACAACAAATTATATATAACAATAAAATTTAATTGAATCCCTTATTGTACGATTTATTGATGGATTGTTACAAAAAAACTGAACTTTATTTCAATAAATTAGTAAAAAGTAGAGTATTTGAAATTATGAATTTGGCGAAAATCAAAATATGTGCTATTTTCGACCTTTCTTATTAATTTGGTAGATTAAAATTTGAATTGAATTATGGCTGAAATAATTACGATGCCTCGTATGACCGACTCAATGGAACAAGGAAATGTGGTGGCATGGTTGAAAAAAGTGGGGGATAAAGTTGAATCTGGAGATGTGTTGGCTGAAGTGGAAACAGACAAAGCCACCATGGAATTGAATTCCTACAAAGATGGCACTTTACTATATATTGGTGTAGAATCAGGAAATGTAAATATTGGAGATATTTTGGCAATAATTGGTAAACCAGGAGAAGATATTTCTGGGTTGCTAAATTCAAAAACTGCTGCACCTGAAGTGGCAAAACCTGCCGAGACAATTACTCCTTCTCAAGCCGTTCCAACTGAAACTGCGATTGCAAATAGTAGTCAGGCTGAGGCTGGAGATAGAATAAAAGCATCACCATTAGCAAAAAGTATTGCTTCTGAAAGTGGTGTTGATTTGTCGAAAGTGGCTGGAAGTGGCGAACAAGGTAGAATTGTAAAAAAAGATGTTGAACAATTTTTACAAAGTAACCAGCCAGCAGCTGCACCAAGTACTCCAACTACAACTAGCTCAAATGCAAGTGATTATACAGATACACCAATTAGCCAAATGCGAAAGGTAATTGCAAAACGATTGAGTGAAAGCAAATTTACAGCACCTCATTTCTATTTGACAATAGAGATTAATATGGATAAGGCGATAGAAATGCGTCAAAAAATCAATGAGGTAGTTCCAGTAAAAGTTTCTTTTAATGATATGGTGGTAAAAGGTGTTTCTTTAGCACTTAAAAACCATCCAGTTATCAATTCATCTTGGATGGGAACGAGTATTCGTACGAATCACCAAATAAATATTGGCGTAGCTGTTGCTATTGAAGATGGATTAATGGTTCCTGTGATTAGAAATGCAGATCAAAAATCATTGTCAGCTATCAATACAGAAGTGAAAACTTTGGCTGGAAAAGCAAAAGACAGAAAACTACAGCCTGAAGAAATGTCAGGCAACACATTCACTATCAGTAATTTAGGAATGTTTGACATTGATGAGTTCACTGCAATTATCAATCCACCAGATGCATGTATTTTGGCAATTGGTTCAATTCAATCAAAACCTATTGTAAAAGACAATCAAGTGGTGCCAGGAAATATTATGAAAGTAACTTTAAGTTGCGACCATAGAGTGGTTGACGGTGTTTCTGGAGCTCAATTCTTACAAACTTTCAAAGGATTGCTAGAAGAGCCATTTAGATTACTTGTATAATTTATTTTTAGATTAATATTGAAATGTATTGATGGAGCAACTGTCAATACATTTTTTTTTGATATAAAGTCAGGCTCTTTTAGTTTCTAAAATGACTATTTTTGTAATTAATTTTTCAAAGTGGATTTCAAAAATAAAATACTGTCAACCATTAAAATCTTTGGTGATCATTTGAATCACTACAGGTGGTATCAGTTTTTGAATGGAAAATACAAATGGATTAATTATTCCTGCCTAGTTTTATTATTTCTTTTTTACTATTTCTCGTTACCAAAGCCTTTATTTTCTGATCCAGTTTGCATTGTTTTGGAAGATGAGCAACAAAATTTATTGGGGGCAAGAATCGCTAAAGATGGGCAATGGCGTTTTCCGAATAGTGACTCCTTACCCAAAAAATACATCACTTGTTTGATTAATTTCGAAGATAAAAGATTTTATTACCATCCAGGATTCGACCCGATAAGTCTTTGTCGAGCCTTCATAAGCAATGTTAAAAATGGTCATGTGGTCAGTGGAGGTAGTACTATCTCTATGCAAACCATTAGATTATCTAGAAAAAACCCATCTAGAACACTTTGGGAAAAATTGATAGAACTCCTTTTAGTTACTCGATTAGAATTTGGATATACCAAAAATGAAATACTTAATTTATATGCTTCTCATGCCCCATTCGGTGGCAATGTAGTAGGACTAGAAGCAGCTAGTTGGCGATATTTTGGCAAAAAACCTAACTTGTTGAGTTGGGCAGAAGCCGCTCTAATGGCAGTTTTACCCAATAATCCTTCATTAGTGCATCCTGGAAAAAATAGAGCAATGCTTCTTGAAAAAAGGAATCATCTTTTTGGAAATTCTTCATGAAAAAGCAGTGATAGACCAAACGACACTAGAACTCTCCAAACTTGAATCTTTGCCTGACAAACCCAACCCGCTTCCTCAAATAGCCCCTCATCTTCTGGATAGAATTTCATCAGAAAAATTTCAAAATCAAGAACAAATCACAAAACAGATCACAACAATTGATAGTAAGTTGCAGGAAAGAGTCCAAGACATTTTGTATCGGCACCATCAAACCCTAAAAGGGAATGGCATTCACAATGGTGCTGCCATTGTTATTGAAATCGAAACAGGGAAAGTGCTGGCATATGTAGGTAACATTGTAGGATGCGGTGAGGAACATGGAGAACAGGTGGACATTATTAATTCACCCAGAGGGAGCGGAAGTATATTTAAGCCCTTGTTAACATCGTTAATGTTGGAAAATGGGCAGATTTCAATGGAATCATTGATCTCTGATGTGCCAGTAAATATTTACGGCTATGAGCCAGAAAACTACTTTTCTACCTTCGATGGCGTCGTTCCTGTCAAAAGAGCTTTGGCAAGATCCTTAAATGTTCCATATATCCGACTTTTACAAGATTATGGGATGGAAAAATTTCATTTTAATTTAAAGAAAATGGGGTTGAAAACTTTAAATTTTCCACCCTCTCATTATGGACTACCGATTATTTTGGGCGGAGCGGAAACCAGTCTTTGGGATATTACGAATGTCTATTCAAAACTAGCAAGGACCTTAAATCATTTTTCAAAATATGAAGATAAATACGATTGGGAGGATTGGAAAAATGCAACTTTCTATAGTGAAGAAGTAAAAAGTTCCTCAAAAAAACTCAATAAAGCACCAAATTTAGTGGGTGCTGGTGCTATTTGGTTGGCATTCGAAGCAATGACACAAATTGAAAGACCCGATAATTACGGAAATTGGGAATTGTACCAACAGAATAAAAAAGTTGCTTGGAAGACTGGTACTAGTTTTGGGTATAGAGATGCTTGGTCGGTGGGGGTGAATCCGAAATATGCGGTCGGAGTTTGGGTAGGAAATGCAGATGGGGAAGGTCGTCCTGGGCTAATTGGTGTCGAAGCTGCTGCTCCTATCCTATTTGACATCTTCGATATTTTGCCCAATACAGAATGGTTTGATATGCCAGCAAATGATTTGGTAGAAGTAGATTTATGTAAAAACAGTGGCTATTTACCTTTGGATTATTGTCCGAAAGAAAAGCATTGGGTGACAAAAGGTTATTCAAAAATGAAGGCTTGTCCATATCATCAAATTGTACATTTAGATTCTTCGCAAAGTTTTAGAGTAACTGATAAATGTATGGAAACCTTTAAAATGATTAGTAAAAGTTGGTTCGTTTTGCCTCCAGTTGAAGAATATTACAACAAAGCAAAAAATCCAAACTACCTTCCGCTTCCGCCTTTTAAAGCCGGTTGTGAAATTGTGAATCAGGTAGAAATGCCCTTGCAACTAATATATCCACGACAAAATTCTAGAATTTATGTTCCTATCCAATTGGATGGAAAGCCGGGAGCTACCATTTTCAAAGCTACCCACAAAGACATTAAAAATAGCATTTATTGGAATTTAGACAACACTTATATCGGTACGACGACTGATTTTCACGAAATATCCTTACATCCATCGACTGGAAAACATAGAATAACGTTAGTTGATAAAAATGGAAATCGATTGGAACAAGATTTCGAAATTGTCAATAAATAAAAAATGCCTTACTAAAAAATTAATAAGGCATCTCCCGATTTTGTATTTTGTATAAATTTATTTTAGAACAGGTGCTTTTTTCACCTGATTAAATTCTTGTTCCATATAATGAACTAAGTCATCAAAATTGTCATATTTTCGGATAATATCCCTCAAAGTCAATTTATTAGTTCCAGTTCCATCAGCTGCAACAGGTAACACATATTCTCTGACAAGAGTATCATCAATTTCCTTATTGCAGAAAATAATCATTCTTTCCACCACATTTCTTAATTCTCTGATATTACCACTCCAAGCCACTGATTGTAATAATTTATTCGCTTCTTTGGTCACTTTCACTGGTGCTGTTCCATATTCATCACAAATTTGTTTGATAAAATGTTCAACCAATGAAGGGATATCATCTTTTCTTTTACTTAAAGCAGGTACTTCAATTAATACTACTGCTAATCTGTAATATAAATCTTCTCTAAAATTTCCTAATTCGATTTCGTGAAGCAAATCTTTATTGGTAGCAGCAATTACTCTGACATCTACATCAATTTCTTTGTCCCCTCCAACTCTGGATATCTTTTTTTCTTGCAATGCTCTCAATACTTTAGCTTGAGCACTCAAACTCATATCGCCAATCTCATCTAAGAAAATCGTACCACCATGAGCCTGCTCGAACTTACCTGGATGGTCTTTCACAGCCCCTGTAAAAGAGCCTTTCATATGCCCAAACAATTCACTTTCAATTAGTTCTGAAGGAATTGCAGCACAATTCACTTCCACTAAAGGTCTGTTTGCCCTATTGCTTTTTGCATGAACCCATCTTGCTACAAGTTCCTTACCTGTTCCATTCGGACCAGTGATCAGTACTCTAGCATCCATCGGTGCTACTTTATCTATTTCTTTTTTAACTTTATTGATTGCAGAAGAGCCTCCAACTATTTCTTGTACTTTGTTTTGACCAACTTTCCTTTTTAGGACTTTGATTTCCGTATTCAATTCCAATTTCTCCATCGCATTGCGAATAGTGATAAGAATTCTTTGTAAATCTAAAGGTTTGGAAATAAAATCAAAAGCACCCATTTTCACAGCTTGAACGGCTGTTTCGATGTCGGCATGTCCAGAAATCATGATTACTGGAACATCAGCAGAAATATTTTGGATTTTTGATAAAGTTTCAAGACCGTCCATTTTAGGCATTTTGATGTCCATAATAATGACATCATACTTAGTCTTTTCTATCTTAGCTAAGGCATCCATGCCATCAGCTGCTTCATCTACAGTATATTTTTCGTGCTCTAGAATATCTCTAAAAACTCGTCTAATACTACTTTCATCATCTACGATTAAAATCTTAGCCATAAATCGGTTTTAATACTGTTCACAGATTGTATAAATTGTTGCTTTGTTCTTTGTTTTGTCAATAATTCACGTTAGATGATTGACAAAGCTTTACTGAGAGTGATTTTGGTAGAAGCAAAGATATAAACAAATCTAAATATTTACAATATGTATCAGATTAAAAATTAAATTAGTGAATATTTATATTTTTCAGATACGTATTTTAAAAAAAATTTAAACTTTAACTTGCATGAAGCTAAAATGCTATAAATTGAAAAAACTGATTTACAAAGAATTATTCAATTGTGGGAATAAAACGCTATTGGTCCAATTTCTGTTTTGAATTATTTTTTCATCATCCAAATGTTCTTCAAAATGATTAGGAAAAATTTCTTTTAATCTGTTTTTCCATTCAATTGTTTCCATTTCATCTGCAAAACATTTTTTCAAAACATCCAACATTGCTGACACAGCTGTAGATGCACCAGGAGATGCACCTAATAAAGCTGCAATTGACCCATCAGCTGCTGCAACTATTTCCGTCCCAAATTCCAAAACACCGCCCTGATCCTTATCTTTTTTGATGACCTGAACCCGTTGACCTGCAATTGCCAATTCCCAATCTTCCATAACAGCATTAGGAAAATAAGCTAATAATGCTTCAAATCTATCTTCTGGTGATTGGGTGACTTGCTCAATTAGATATTTTGTAAGTGGAATATTTTTCCATCCAGCAGCAATCATTGGGACAATATTATCCATTTCAATCGAAAGTGGCAGGTCCAAATAAGAGCCATTTTTCAAAAATTTGGTAGAAAAGCCAGCAAAAGGACCAAAAAGTAATGATTTTTTCCCATCGATGAACCTCGTATCGAGGTGGGGCACACTCATTGGAGGGGAGCCAACTGCAGCCTTACCATATACTTTTGCAAAATGTTGTTGAATAACTTTTTCATTTTTACAAACCAACCATTGACCAGAAATTGGAAAACCTCCATACCCCTCTGCCTCTTCAATATTCGACTTTTCTAGTAGTGAAATTGCACCACCACCTGCACCAATAAAAACAAAATCAGCAACAAAAAGGTTATTTTCATCAGTCAACAAATCTTGAACTTCGACCACCCAAGAGCCATTGCTTTGCTTTTTTAAATCTGTCACTTCGCTATTCAAATAAATCTCCACTCCTTCATTTATCTCTAACTGATTGAATAAGAAACGAGTAAGTCTTCCAAAATTCACATCTGTTCCAATATCCACTTTAGTAGCAGCCACTTCTTCCTTTGGATTCCGACCATCCATCACCAATGGAATCCAGCTTTTGATTTCAGAGCGGTCTTTGCTAAAAATCATATCTTTGAAATAAGGAGATTCCTTCATTTTTTCATACCTCTTTTCGAGAAATTGAGGTATTTTCTGCTCCCCAAACAAAACTCATATGTGGCATCCGATTGATAAAATGCACAGGGTCGGGCAAACAATTCTTTTCTACAAGATGTGCCCAAAATGATTTACTTTGTTCAAAAGATGCAGCAATTTTGATGGCTTTATGAATGTCAATTGTACCATCTTCCAGCTCCGGACTATAATTCAATTCACAAAAGGCGGAGTGGCCTGTGCCAGCATTATTCATTGCATCTGAGCTTTCAGAAGCAATTGACCCTAGCCTTTCGATTACTTTTATATTGCAGTTGGGCAACAATCTTTTCAGCAAAATTCCTAAAGTGGCACTCATTATTCCTGCCCCAATGAGGACTATATTATCTGGTTGATTTCGATTCATCATAAATAAATATCTTATGTATTTCTAAAATACAAGTGTACAAAGATAGAAAAATGAAGCCGAGTTAGAAAAAAATATTTGGTAGCCAAATTCTATAGACAATAATTGAATTTAGAGATATCAATAAAACAATTTCATTAAAATTGAGTTTGAAATATATAATCAAATTCCTATGTCGTTCAGAAAATTAGATATCGAAAATTGGAAGAGAAAAGATATTTATCACTTTTTCAAAACATATGATAATCCATATTATAATATATGTTCCAAATTGGAAGTTGAAAATTTATATCAATTTTGCAAAAAAGAAAACTTGTCATTCAACCTTGCTTTACTCCACTCTACTCTATTGATTATCAATAACCTACAAGAGTTTAAATTGCGAATCGAAGGAGATGAAGTGATCGAATATACTACAATAAATTGTGGATCTACTGTTTTGTCCGAGGATGAAACTTTTTCATTTTGCTATTTCAACTTTTGCGAATCAATGTCTGAATTTATCGAAAACAGCAGAAAAGTGATTGACTTACATTTACAAAAAAAACAATTTGACACTAGAGATAATGTGCAGAATTTGATTTATTTCTCGGTGTTGCCGTGGATTAATTTTACCTCCATCACCCATGCTAAAAGGTTCAATTCTGGAGAGTCCATACCACTAATTACTTTTGGAAAATTACATCAGATTGATCAGGTTCGGCAAATCCCGATTTCTGTTGAGGTAAATCATGCTCTAGTGGATGGAATTCATGTGGGCAAATTTTTGAATAAATTACAATCATTCATCAATCAATTTTAAGGAAAATGAAAAATGTCATAATTACAGGAACCAACGGAATGATCGGTAATTTAATTTTAGAGCTTTGTTTGAAAAGTGACGAAATTGGGAAGATTACTTCAATTACTAGAAAACCCATTGGACTCCAACATCCAAAATTAACAGAGATTATACATAATGATTTTTTGGATTTAAAGCCAATAGAAAAGGATTTTGAGCATCAAGCTATCTGTTTTTATTGTTTAGGCGTTTATACCGGGCAAGTGCCCAATGATGAGTTTAATAAAATAACTATAGATTACACCAAATCTTTTGCAGATATGCTTAGAAAACAGAATGAAAACGCTACATTTTGTTTCTTGAGTGGAGCAGGAGCAGATAGCACAGAAAAGAGTAATTTATTGTTTGCTAAAGCAAAAGGGATTGCAGAAAACCATTTGATAAAACTGAATTTCAATCAATTATATATATTTAGACCTGGTTATATTTATCCAGTAACAAAAAGAGCTGAGCCCAATTTTATGTACAGAGTTTTCAGATATTTGTACAAACCCCTCTCATTCATTTATCCAAATATTGGGATTACTTCTGAAAAGCTTGCCTCAAAGATGTTTGAGCTAGGGTTAAAAGGTGGAAATCAAACCATTTTGGAAAATAAGGATATTAGAAAGTAAGAATATATTCTACTTCAGTCTTAAATTTTACTGGTTGAGTAAGAAATGTTTTATTTGATATTTAATTAATACCCATATTTGAGTTAACAAATAAATAATATTTTTTAACAATTGTAAACCAATATATTATGACTAGGATTAATCACTTAGTACTGACTGGAATTTTATTTTTTTCAGTATTCATTTCTTGTAAAAAAGAGGATAATTCCACACAAACTCCAACGAATACGACCAACATTGTACAACAAGGAAAATGGAAAATCACCTACTATAATGACAATGGCATGGATGAAACTGCAAATTTTAATGGCTATATTTTTTCATTCGAGACTGGCGGGAAACTTGTAGCTACCAAATCTACAACTTTAATTGGTTCTTGGAGTACAGGAACAGATGATTCACAACCAAAACTGAATATTTCATTTTTAACATCACCATTAAGTTCCTTAAATGACGATTGGCATATTTTGGAACAAACAGCTAAAAAGATAAAACTAGAAGATGTTAGTGGTGGAAATGGTGGAACCGATTATTTGACATTTGAACAATAAAATTAATTTATTTTTGTCATTAATTTTGAGTTTTTTTTGGGTTATATATGGGGTGCTTCCTTTGGTTCTTTTTTTTATATAAGATTATCAACATAAAAATAGTGATACTTCAATTATAATTAAATTTTTAATTGTATTGCATTTATGTACATAAAAATATGATAAATTGTTTTAATAGAATTAATAATTGAAAAGTATATTAAATGAATTTTATTCATTATTTAATACTGGAATATTTTTTCAACATAGCGAAAATTAGAATTCTATATTGTAAAAATTGTTGCTATTTTAAACTTTATAAACTATTAAACAAGAAAATCCAAAAGTTGATTTTTTTAATAGTTTGATGAGTTTCCAACCTTACATATATTAGTAGTTTTATTTTTGGCTAATTATAAATTTAGTTTTAGAAAATTATCAATTTAAAGATTATAAAAATTTATCAAAAATTACATAACAATATAATTTCATTCACTATTAAAAAATTACAGTTCACCTAGCAAAAAATGTCATTAGCACCAAATAACTCATAAATGCCTGATTTTCATATCTATATAAATAACTTTGTAATATAAAGAGTTTTCCAAATTTATTAAATCACTAGTTATGAAAAGAAATTTACATTATTTATTTTTAATAATATCATGCTCAGCATTGATATTATGGTTTTACACAAAAAACAATATTAACCAAATTAACAATGAAATAACCAGTTCAAAAAATGAAACTCAAGCTGAAGATTTAGATTTAAAAATTACAAAAAGTAATGAAATTAAATCTGTTAAAAAATTACACAATGCTAATAAATTTATTCATAAAAAGGCATTGATTTCTAATCATGAATTGGCAAGAGTAATCGAAAACAAAAGTGACAAATACGAAAATGAAAACGAGAAAAGAGAAAATATTGAAGCTAGATGGAAAATTGAGTTTGAAATGACAAAAGATCCTCATACAGGGAAAGTTCCAAAATATGCTCATTTAAAAGCATTGGAAGCAGCTAATAGAACAAGTGAATATCAATTACCAGAATCAATAAATCAAAATGGCGAAAGAGCATTGCCAACAATTACAATTGACCCAAGAGGACCGTTTAATTTTGGGGGTAGAACAAGAGCCATAGGTCACGATATAAGAGACCCACAAATTATTTTAGCTGGCGGTGTTTCTGGTGGAATAATGAGATCAACTAATGGTGGTGACACTTGGACAAAAGTAACACCTAGCAATGATTTGTTATCCGTAACATGTATTGCTCAAGATCCTAGAGCTGGCAACCAAGATATTTGGTATTGTGGAAGTGGCGAAGTTGAAGGAAATAGTGCTAGCGGTACTGGTTCCTCTTATTATGGACATGGAATTTGGAAATCTACAAATAATGGGCAAAACTGGACTGCTTTAGCAAGTACAAGAGTAGCTTTAGAAAATTTTGATTCTGATTTTGATTATGTTACAAGATTATTGGTGGACCCTACAAATGGTGATGTATATGCTGCTGCAAATGGTAATATACAAAGATCTCAAAATGGAGGAGATACATGGACAAAAGTTTTAGGTAATTCAGATAATTCAAATGCAACGACAACTGATATTGTAAAACAAGGTAATAATTTTTATGCCTCCATATCTAGTAGTGGAATTTGGAAGTCAACTACTGGAAATGATATGGATTGGACACAAATTGCAAATAGCACTCAGTTAGGAGATAATTTCGGAAGAATAGTTTTAGCAACTACAGCTGCAAATGCAGATTTTCTTTACACATTCTATAATATTAATGGTAGCACATTTGATTGTAGTAATGGAAAAAAAATACCCATTAGACTCCAAAGATTTTCAAATACTTCTAATTCATGGACTGATTTTAGTAATTACATAAGCTATTGTAATGGTTCAGGACCAAACAATAGTGGAGATTCAACTAAAATAAATTGTAAACCACAGGGCGGATATAATTTAGCATTAGCAGTAAAACCAGATAATGCGGATTTGATTTATTTCGCTGGGGATCAATTATACCGCTTAAATACATCCACAAATGCCTTAGATTTTATAGGAGGAGATCAAGGTAGTCCATCAGGTACAAATATGCATGTGGATTGTCATTATTTAAAATTTTCAGACAATAACACTCTTTGGTCATGTAATGATGGAGGTATTCACAAAACTGATGTTACAGGCAATGTTTCCCCTTTCCCACAAGGATTTACTTGGACAAGAAGAACAGCCAATTACAATGGTTATCAATTTTATAGAGCAGATATTACCCCAACAAGTGGCAATAAATTTGTTGGCGGTGGTGCACAAGACAATGCAAATAGTATAATTCCAGACGGTACAACAGATGCAATAGAACTTGGAGGTGGTGATGGCGTTCAATTTGGTGTAATCAATGGAACTTCTGGGACTAATTTTAATGTAATTACTTCTACTCAAGAAGGCTCTGTGTTTAGAAGAAGCAATGGTGGTGGAGCTGTAAATATGCAGCCAACTGGTAAAAAAACTGGGTTTAAAACTTTTTTCCTACTCGATGCAGATAATAGCGAATATTTGTATTATCCAGCTACAGATAGTAAAATTTATAGAACTAGAATTGCTTCCACATTAGCAGACCCAGGGGAAGGGAATTCAAACATTACTGGTGATCCAACAACTGGCTACCAAGAAATGCCAGGCTTATCCATTAGTGGAGTTACTATTGCAGTTGCTTCAAGGAATACTGCTTTTAGTGGCAATAGTTATGCTGCATCTAATAGCAGTAGAAGAATGTATGTTGGTACTTCAGGTGGTAAGGTTTTTAGAGTAGCTGATCCAGCATTTTGTACTTCTTGTACACCATCAGAAATAACTCCTTCTGGATTATCAGGAAATGGTTATGTGAGTGATATTGCTATAAACCCACAAAATGATAATGAGCTATTGGTTACTGTATCTAATTATGGTGTTAATGGCGTTTATCATACTACCAATGCAAATGATGCTACTCCAACTTGGAACCAAGTTGAAGGTGGAGGTGCAGTAAGCCTAGCTTCAGTCCGATCTGCATTAATACTGGTTTCAGGCACTACACCAGTTTATTTAGTTGGAACCTCAACTGGTTTATATGGTGCAGATGTTTTAAATGGTTCTTCAACCAATTGGCAAAAAATTGGAGGTGGTATCAATCAAATAGGTAACTCATTATGTGGTAGTATGAGACTTAGAACTGCAGATAATCATTTTGTGGTAGGAACTCATGGGTCTGGTTTATTTGTATTGAATGCACCTCCTTCAGCTCCATTACCAGTTGATTTAGCAAGTTTTAGTGGTAAAAAGGTGCAAGAAAATGCTTTACTTTCTTGGGAAGTAAGTAACATTTCTGGAAATCCAATATTTATTATTGAAAGATCAATTGATGGTCAAAACTTCGAAAAAATAGGGGAAGTTAGAGGCGACATTAGATTAACTCATTATGAATCAATAGATAAATTTCCTATTAAAGGGATAAATTATTATAGATTAAGAATAATGGATGCCGATAAATTTAGCAAATATTCAAATATTATATCCGTAAAATTTGATGATAAATTTTCAAGTTCTGAAATAACAATTTATCCAAATCCAATCAATGAAAAGGGTCAATTAAATATTTCGAAACCAACTGATTTAGGATCTATTAGTTATACAATTTATAATTCAATCAGTGAAAAAATGAAAGTTGGTCAATTATCTTCAAATGATAATACCATAAATATTGAAAATTTAGCTAAAGGATTATATTATGTACAATTTAATACTTTGAATAAGATTACAACACATAAATTAATCATTGAATGAGAATGAGTTTATTTTTTATACTATTTTGGTTTACAGCTTCTTGTCAATCTTATAAATGGATAGAATCGACTTACCAAGAAACCTATCCAGGTATTGAGCATGGAAAAGTTATTCAAGAATTAACTATTATTATCAATACGTATAAAAAATTAGAACTATCCAATAAAATTTGTTTTGAATCAAATCCAAATGCATGCTTCTGGATTCAAAATTCAACAACAAACAATGGAAATGAATCGGTAACAAAAATTGATACTGGATTAAATATTCTAAAATATTACTCCATTTCAAAATTGGAGTATGAAAATGAAAAAGGGTTATACGGATTTATCAATAACAAAAAAGTACCATTAAAACCAAAATTATTAAAACCAAAAACATTAAAATAATGGTATTTGTGAGATTGAATTTGATAATTTTTCATGATTTCATTAATTGCTAAAAAGAAACTTTTCTAATAATAAAGAGGGGGTTCTGGGTTTTCAAAATCCCCTTTTTATTTTATAAAATTAATATATTTCATCCACCATCAATTTCTAAACTGTTCACCCCTCCATTTACACCATTTACAACATAAACCACAATTTATATACACCACAACTATAATCCATAATATATTTGTAATCAGATTATTATACATTTTATTTCTAATTTTTAAATGACTAATTAAATGAAAAAGTTTACTTTTTTCCTGCTTATCCTATGTCTAGTTTTAAGCAAATTATTGGCAAAAGAAGTGGATCCAGCCACAGCAAAAAGGGTTGCTGAAAACTTCTACAAATATTCAACCAATAGAAACTCAGTTAATTTATCGCTGAATTATACTGAAAAAAATGAGGAAAACAAACCTCTGTTTTATGTATTTAGTGAACAAAATAATGCTGGTTTTGTGATTGTTGCTGGCGATGATGCAGCAGAACCAGTGTTGGCTTACTCCTATGAAACTAATTTCAATTTTGCTACTGCTAATCCGTCTGTAAAATATTGGTTGGAAGGGTATAAAGAAGAAATTAGAAATGCTATTCTTCTTCAATTCAATCCATCTAAAGAAACCCAACAAAAATGGGATAATTATATCAATAATTATTTCGAAACAGGGAAAACAAGAGGGGGAGTACAACCTTTATGTAAAGCAAAATGGAACCAAAATCCTCATGAGAATGCATTGTGTCCACCAGATCCAATGTCGGATTCTCCTAACAAAAGGTGTGTGACTGGATGCCCTGCCACGGCAATGGCAATCATTATGAAATATCACAATCATCCTTCTCAAGGGACAGGAAGTAGTTCTTATAATCATCCAAAGTATGGAACACTTTCAGTAAATTATGGAAATGAAAGCTATAATTTTGCAGAAATGACAGATTCAATTAAAGGACCCAATAATGAAATTGCAAGATTAATGTACCATAGTGGGGTCAGTTGTAAAATGCAGTATGATGCAAATAGTAGTGGCTCATATGTCTTAAAAAGTGCATGTGGGGATGACACAACAGCAACTTGTGAATATGCATATACAAACTTTTTTGGATACGATAAAAATACAGTTAGAGGCGTTCAGAAAAAAGATTTCACTGATGCAAATTGGAAAGATTTGATAAAAACAGAATTGAATAATAATAGACCTATTCAATATTCAGGTTTTGGCGGAGGTGGACATACTTTTGTTTGTGATGGTTATGACGATAACGATAAATACCACATGAATTGGGGATGGGGTGGTATGAATGATGGATTCTATGCTCTAAATGCCTTGAATCCTGGAGCTGGTGGAACAGGTTCTGGAGAAGGGCACTACAACAATGATCAAAATGCCTGTATCGGTATCAAACCAGCTGTAAAATTACTAAGTAGTGCTCCTGTTTTTGGATTGAAATTAAATTCAAATATTACATTATCTGTTCCAAAAATAACTAAAAATACACCATTTAACGTAACTGTAAATATTGGATATGCAGGATCGACTGCTTATACAACTAATCTTTCTGCAAGAATATTTACCACTGATGGTGAATTAGTTGATGTTATTGAATTGAAAAACAATGAAACTTTCAATGATGGAGCAAACAAAAGTTATACATTTAGTACGAATGGGATTGATATCATTCAAGGAAAATACACTATTGGAATTTATTCCAACAACTCGAATGATAACAACTGGACGTTGATTAGAAAAGCAGGTTTTATAAATCCTCTAGAGGTGATTGTGGATGGTGTTCCAACCAATTTAGTGTTGAATGCTGCCATAAAATTACCTTCAACGACAATTTATGAAAAAGCAAACTATACTATTTCTGTTGATTTGAAAAACCAAACCACTAAAGATTTTGATGGATATGTTTCTGCTGATATATTTGATAAAGATGGAGATTATCTAGATTCTATCACAACTCCTTTAAAAGTTTCTATCAAAGCTGGACAAACTTTAAGTGGTGTAAACTTCACTAAAACGAATTCTACACTATCTCCAGGTACTTATTTAGTAGCTATTTTCGAATCTTTAGACAATAATGAATATGAAATTTTAGAGGGCTTTACTTATGAAAATCCTATTGAAATGAATATATTGGCAACACCACTATTACCAGATGTTTACGAAAACAATGACAATGCATCAAACTCTTATAAATTACCTGTGAATTTTGTTGGAAATACTGCAAATGTTTTAACAACTGGATCTAATATTCATATACCTTCTGATTTTGATTTTTACTCATTGAATTTGCCATCTGGATATAATTATACAATCACAGGTCGATTACACGATGCTCAAGGAAGAGGAAATAGCCTTACCTATTCTGGCAACGTTACTTTGGCTTATATCTTAGGTGCTTCACTTACAGAAATGAATAAATCAATTACCAGTCCAATAGATATCAAAAATGGAGGAAATATTATATTCAAGATTACACCTTCTTATATTGGATTGACTGGAAGCTATTTGATGGATCTGACGATTACAAGAGAAATCAATACTGCAACAAATGATTTAAACAATTATAGTGATTTAGAAATAAGTCCAAATCCTGCAAATCAATTAGTTACATTATCATTGAAAAACAATACAATAAGAGAAGCGAAGATCACCATCACAAATTCAGTAGGTCAAAAAGTAAAATCAATAGAAAATGCGAATTTTTCTACTGGAAAATATGCTTTAGATTTGAATGATTTGGTTAATGGTCAATACATTGTAAAAATAACTCAAGGAACAACTTCGATTTTACAAAAATTAAACATTAGTAAATAAATTGGATTACAAACTTTATTTGTTGGTTGCATTCTTTTTGAGTGCAACCATTTTTTCTTGTAAGAGCACTATGCAAAAAAATCCAATAAATGAGGATAGGTTCAATCCTATGTATCCAGCTGCCATCGTATTCAAACCAAAAAAAGATTATGGAAATTTGGTTTCTATCGTATTGGACAGCACAAAAAGTTCGATTGTTTCTTATCCTGCACCTTCAGATGTATTTTATAAAGGGAAATTAGCCACCCCATTTCCACTTGAAAAAGGCTATTTTTTAGATAATAGAAATGTAAATTTGAATAGTGCAATATTGGATATTACACTTGAAGAATATAGCAAATTAGCCAATGTACCTACAGAGAAATACTTGATTTCCAAAATAATAGAAAAAAGCCCATATTTGGAAATTTATAATTGTGGGAATCGATATAAGTTTAGAAACGAAATTGAGGAGTTAAATTTTTTAATAAAAAATAATTTATTGAAAAAAAATTGCAAATGTTTGAAAAAATAATATTATCTTTGTCAAATCAAATTGAGTGTTTTTTGGGGTTATATATTGGGGTGCTTCCTTCTGGGAGTGCCCCTTTTTTATTTTATCAACATTTTAAAATTGCATTATAAAAATTTAATGAAAACATCTAAAAACAAAAAAGGTTGCTCGACTCGAACAACCTAAGAAATATTTGTATATAAATGAAAGCCAATGAATTACATTTCTTTTTGAATGGATTTTAGAAATTCAGCAAACAAAGGTCGCTTTCTTCTCGATACTTCCAAATTTGAACCATCACTCAGGATCACATATCCATTATCTCCTTTTACAAATTTTTGAAGATATTGAATATTGATTAAATACTTTTTGTGAATTCGATAAAATCCTTGCTCATTCAATAAATCATCATACGATTTTATAGTTTTTGAAACTGTGATTTTCTCTCCATTTTTGGTGAAAATATGTGTATAATTATCCTCCCCTTCAAATCGAACGATTTCATTCAGATTCAAAAAAATAAATACCATCCGTAGCCGAAATACTGATTTTATCAAATTTTGTGGGTGAATTGTAGGATTTATTAAAAATTTCTAGCCTTTTGCTGATTTGATGATCTTTGTTTTTGCGGATTCTTTGGATTGCTTCTATCAATAAATCTGGATCTATAGGTTTTAAAATATAGCCAATACAACTATATTCACAGGCTTTTATCGCATATTTATCATATGCAGTTACAAAAATAATATCAAAATCAAGGTGGTTTATCTTGGATAAGAGCTGAAAAATCAACCCATCTGGTAAGCTTATATCTAAAAAAGCGACATCTGGTGCTAGATTTGACTCATTTATTAACTTTAGACCACTAGCAATAGAATCTGCTTCACCAACAACAGACACTATAGGGCAGTAATTATTAATTAAATTTTTCAAATTGTTTCTGCTACCAATTTCATCCTCTATAATAATCGCTTTAATCACTAAGCAGTAAGGTTTTTGTTAAAATCTAGGGCAAAGTTAAATACTAAATTTTGAATAATTTATTTTATTAAAAAAAATCGTAATATATTTATTTTTATAATTTGTTAATAGTCAGCCCAAAAGGTAGGTTATTTGATATAAACAGGATTCCTATCATCATAGATTAACAGACATTTATACAGTTTCTCTCTGGTTTCTTTGATGTCCAAATCATCAATTGTATTGTACAAATTCTTGTCGTCTTTTATCCAAAATTTAAAATTTTTGGGACTAAAACCAGCCACTTCTCCAGTTTCAAAATTCAAAATATAGGTATGATCCTCATTCACTTCTCTTTCCACCACTCCTTGATAAACTTTTACTCCAGTGGAAGGATTGTAAACTGGCATCGGAATTTGCTTGAGTACTTTCATAGAAAAAGCAAACAAGCAAATTTTTCCTCTAACTGATAGACAAACAAAATCTGAATTATTGTTGACTTTAATATATGGAATTCCAGCAATCGTAATTCCCCAAACCGAATCCAATGGAATTTCTTTATTGTGAATGGAAATGCTAGCAACATGAGCCATGCAGGATTGTGGGTTTGTGCTTAGTTGAGTTTGGAGCTCCTCCCATTTATATGCAGGTTTGTTTTTCTTAAATTGCTGATAATCTGTATAAATACCATCTGTAAACTTAAAATTTTTAGTCATTTTAATGCTATCAGATTGTGCTCCAAGTGGGAATAAGTACAAAAAAAGGCAAAAAAGAAAAAAAACGTATTTCAACATTATTTAGTCAATTTTTGGAAAACATCTTCTACAGAAGAAATTTCTCTTTGTAATTCTAACATCGTCAAATTATTGGACACAGCGAATTGGAAAAGCTCTTTTCGGATATCTATATCAAGGGGTGTAGCGATTTTCCATCTATTTTGACCTAGATTTTTCACATGTTTTACGGACTTTATTTTCTTCAAGATTTCAGGAGAAATGGCTTCTGCAAATTCCACAATCACATTACTTTCTTCGGTTGCATGAGATTGCAAAAACTCAATCGTATCATTTGCAACTATCACACCTTTATTGATGATTATCGCTTTATCACAGATTGCTTTCACCTCTTGCATGATGTGAGTAGAGAAAATCACCGTTTTTTCCTCCCCTAACTCTTTTATCAATCTTCTGATTTCCACTAGTTGATTGGGATCTAGTCCAGAAGTAGGTTCATCTAAAATTAAAACCTCTGGATTGTGAATCATTGCTTGAGCCAACCCAACCCTTTGTCTATAACCTTTGGACAAAGCACCAATGAGTTTTTTTTGTTCAGGACCAAGCCCAGTTCTTTCAATTATTGAAGCCACTTTTTCCATTGGGTTATCCAGTTTGTGCACTCCTGCCATGAAAGTTAGATATTCCCGAACATACATATCTTTATACAGTGGATTGTGTTCTGGCAGATAGCCTATTCTCCTACGAATTTCAATACTATCTTTTTTGGTATCAAAACCACATACCGTTGCATCGCCACTTGTTTGAGGCATGAAGCAAGTAAGAATTTTCATTGTTGTGGTTTTTCCAGCACCATTTGGTCCCAAAAATCCCATTACCTCCCCTTTGTGTACTTCAAAACTAATATGGTCAATGGCTTTTTGTTCACCATAAACTTTAGTAAGATTATTTACGATTACAGACATGTATTGATTTTGATTTAGAAGCTCAAAATTACTTTCTTATTACGAAATATTTTTAGAAAAAGTATAGATTGTAAGATAGAAGACAATAAATATTTAAAAAAAAATCATGATGAAGATTCACCATGATTTTTCTTTATAAAATTAAATATATTATTATGCTTTCACATACATGACACTTTTTACAGCCTTCACTACCTTCTCAGGATTAGGCAAATATTCATTTACATACACAGATGAATATCCCAAAGAGGTGTCTGCACTATTTACTCTTAACACTGGTGCATCAAGATAATCAAATGCATATTTCTGAATTTCATAAGCTATTTCAGATGAAACACCAAACATTGGCCAACTTTCATCCACCACAACCATTCTATTCGTTTTCTTAACTGATTTCACTAAAGTATGATAATCAAGTGGTCGAATTGTTCTTAAATCAATTACTTCAGCAGAAATGCCTTCTTTTGCTAAATCATCAGCAGCTTGAAGTGCCACTCTCATCATTTTATTGTAGGAAACAATGGTAACATCCGTTCCTTCTCTCCTAACAGCTGCAACACCAATTGGTGTAGTATATTCCCCATCTGGCACTTCTCCTTCCCAAGCATAAGCAATTTCAGATTCCATGAAACAAACTGGATCATTGTCTCTGATTGCTGATTTCAACAAACCTTTTGCATCGGCAGGATCCACAATGGATACTACTTTCAAGCCTGGGCAATTACCTAACCAGCTTTCAAAAGTTTGTGAATGTTGCTGTGCCAACTGGCCTGCAGATCCAGAAGGACCTCTGAAAACAATTGGACAATTAAATTGACCAGCAGATTGAGATAGCGTTTTAGCAGCATTGTTTACTATTTGGTCAAATGCAAGTACGGCAAAATTCCAAGTCATAAATTCAACAATTGGTCTTAGACCATTCATAGCAGCACCGACACCAATCCCAGCAAAACCTAGTTCAGCAATGGGTGTATCAATCACTCTCATTGGACCAAATTCTTCCAACATTCCTTTACTTACTTTGTATGCTCCATCATATTGAGCTACTTCTTCTCCCATCAAAAATACAGATGCATCTCTTCTCATTTCCTCAATCATCGCCTCTTTCAGCGCATCTCTAAGTTTTAATATTCTTGCCATTATTTAAAATAGTTTTTAAAAAAATTAATGTTGGGGAAAATCTTTATTATGGTCTAATGATTAATAATCTTTTGGTATTAATTATTTTTCCAGAACTATTGCTGAGTGAAAATAGAAAATTCCCTTTTGGTAATGCAGTTACATCTTCTTTAATTACTGTATTTCCATTAATGTAATATGATTTTCTCATTATTTGTCTTCCTAAAATATTATAAACCACAAGGTTATAATTTCCAGTTGGAACATCAGAAACTTTGATATTCACTTCATTCACTGCTGGATTTGGATAAAGGCTTAATGAATTGACATCTGCTACATCCAAAATTTCATTAATATCTGTGATTTTAATATTGATAGGTTTGAAAGTTACCGTCAAAACACTATCATTTTTTAATGGATCAACAGAAACTACAGCTATGGGTTCTTTAGCAGTATTCGAAAAATAATGGTATTGTACGGTGGTGTCTTTACCAAATGAAGCTCCACCAGCACCGCCACCTAAGAATGAAGTAGCGTCAAACCAACCAACAATTGGTAATTTAACTTCAATTTTTGTATCTGTAAAATTGGTTCTTTTTTCTCTTAAAACGTCGAAAGAGCCATTGGGAATATTCATTTTTCCCCATGCATCAACTAAATCAACTCTATTGCTTTTGAAATTAATTCTAATAGAATCTGGCTTGAAACCACCTAATAATGAATCAGGAATAATAGAAGCAGGAAATGTGATATTCAGTGCAGAATTTGTTACCGAATTATCGAAAAATTTCATCGGAGCTCTTCTTAAAATTTCGGATGGATTAAAAACAGCATTTACTTTAAAACCTAGATTTGCAGGTGCATTACCAGAATATCCAATGTATTCAATTTTAGAAGTTGATGACTTCATATATTGCTCAGTTCCCGATATTTCCATTTAATGATTTGAAAATTAGATTTGCAGCAGGAAAGTCAGCACTATTTGCACCTTCTGATACTGGTCTAACAGCAGTTTTTCTCAAAACATTTGCTTTCAATGCTGTAAAATCCCAAGTCTGACTACCACCAACTGTGCCATTATTCACTGCAGGCGAATTATCAACTGCTTCATTAAGAGTATCTCCTACAGCAGGAAAGCTAGCATTTGTTATGGTTATCTGAGCGGTCAAACTTTTATTTAATAAAACCACCATTAGTAATGTTATGTAGCTCAACTTTTTCATTTTAAGGTATTAATGAATTTATTATAATTAGCAAAAATATACTTTTTTTTATTAAAATCTAATTTTTAATAGAAGGATCCAGAAAAAGTTTGCCATTTAACCACTCATTTTCAAAAATCGTGTCATATTTTTTATAAAATTGGATAGCAGGGTCATTCCATTCTAAAACTTGCCATTTTAGAAGTACCGCCTTTTTTGATTTTGCAATTTCAATGACTTCATCAAATAATAATTTTCCAATACCTAATTTTCTTTCAGATTCCTTTACTACAAAATCTTCAAGATAAAGCATTCTTCCCCTCCAAGTAGAATAGGTCATATAATACAATGCCATTCCAACCACTTCAGAATCCCTTTCTGCAACGATACTTTCAAATATATTATCCTCAAAATCTTGGTAATAATCTTCGATGGTTGCGGTGACAGATTCAGGTGATTTCTCGTAAAGGGCTAGTTCTTTCACTAGTGCATATATTGCTGGCAAATCCTCATTTTGGGCTTTTCTAATTGTTATTTTATGCATCATTAGTAAAAGAAAAAACTAATTAATAATCCAAAAATTAAAAATATTAAAAGAACAATAGAATATATAAAACCTAAAATTGTTCCTTTAAATAATGTTTTTGGCCAACTTTGATTATAATAATATTTTAAACCAAAATAAGGTAATATTAAAAACGAGTAAAAAGCAAAAAAGATCATTGCTATTTCTTGAAATGGAGTATCGCTCAATAAAATTGCAAGTGTCAACATCAATATCATCGAGATATGATAATGAAGTAAAAAAACGATATGCTCAATGTAATAACACTTTTTTTCTATAATAAAACAATTTCATAAAAAGTGCCATAATTGGAATGAAGCAAATGAGAATCCATAAAATGGTGCCGAACAAAAAATTGATAAAAGATTTACGATCTATTTCAAATTTAATTACTTGTTTCAATAATAATTGATCCAAAAAATTATCTAGTTGAAATTTATTAATTATTTGATTAACAGTCAATTGCCTAATATCTTCAAGAGCTACTCTATAGTTGTTTTTTCCACTAAAACTAATTGATATTTTTAAGGGATCTGACCAATCTGTCAAATAAGAAAGGGTGTCTTTGGCTTCAATAAAGTCGTTTAATTGCAAAGTATCTTCATATAATTTTTGGGCTTTGACTTTCCTTAAAGAGGCAATTAACAATTTTGGAGGGGTATCAATTTGCAAATTATTTTTTTGAATAAAACCTTCAATTGTATGACCGAGAAAATCTTCTTTGGATAATTTAAAAGTTTTGTCTTTTGATTGAATATAGAAATATTTATCCACTTTCTCATCATCTATTTCTGTTGAATCTATTTCCGTTTTTGAGTTTATTCTTAACCCAATATTATTATCATTGTTTGTTGTAACATTAGTTGAGTCAATTATTTTCTCCATCTCTTTTACAAGAGTTGTGTCAGACTTTAATTGACTGATTCTTATGGAAATAGAATCTAAAATATATTTTTGCTTATCTTGATAGCTTGTTGCTCCTTTATCATTGTCTTTATTTAGATTATTGAGCAAATAGTTTTTGTACAATCTCAACCTAAAACTATCATCATCCACCAAATGCGAATCATCCGACTTATAAAAATTTTGGCTTAAAACATAAAGGAAAATTGCTACGACAACTAAAAAAATACGGATGGGATGAATATAGGAACGATGTCGCCCTAAAAAGAACTCTTTCGTAAGCTTACCGGGCCAAAAAATATATTTCAAGCTGTTGAACCAGCGGGCATCTAAACTAAAAAAGTTATCTATTAATTCAAGAATAAAATCCTTAAATTTTATCTTTCCTGTAGTAAATTTTTGACTACAATTAGGACAAAAATGACTATTTGGAGGTAATGCCTTTCCACAATTTCTGCAAGAGACAATTTGATCTTTTGGTGAAGAATCCCTCATGAATTAATTTTTCACCAAAGTAATTAAAAAAATTTATAGAATTTATTAATTGAGTTTAGATTTTTTATTTTCTTCAAATTTTGCGATGGCTTCAGCATCATATTTGTAATTCACATTAATCCACATTGATCTCGAAACTCGAAAAATATATACGAAATTGATAACCGTTAATATGATTAATAATAAAAACGACAATTCTAAACTGAGCTCTAAATACCAATTGCAAAAGAAAACAAATCCCAAGGAAAAGAAAGCGGTCCATATGTAAGAAATAAACATGGCACCATAATAATAACCTGGTTCAGGGAAAAAATTCAAACCGCATTTATCGCATTTTGGATTCATGTCCAGCGATTTTTTGAAAGACCAACTTCCTGTTTCAAACATTTCACCAGTGTGGCATTGTGGACATTTCAAATTGAAAGTACTATATAATTTACTACCCTTACCAAACATTTCAGTCGCAATTTTCTTATAAAAATGCAATATTACTTATTATTTTTTCTAAGAACAACTTTTTCAATATTATTAACCGAAGAATCAAATATTTTTAATTCCATTAATCCGTTCGATAAATTTCTGAATTGATAGGTTTTATTATTATTTTTAAATAACAAAACTCCTTCACTACAATCATTTGTTTGCGAAATCAAAGCTTCATTTATCTTGAGTTTATAACCACCTTTTTGAATTATTTGGTACAAATCGTTATTCTCTGCAATCCAATTTCCAACGAATAAATCATTGGTTATGAACGAGCTATTTGAATTATTGTCAAAATCTTTTGAAGCAGTTTTCTTTACAGAATAATTGGTATTTTTTGCCGTTTTTTGCTTCTGATTCATATCACCTACTTTTTCCAAAATTGGCTTCATTTCAGCTAAACTAGAATTTGTTGATGCGGCTGATGCGGCAGGTGCAGCCACTATTGCGTCACTATTATTATTTGAAGATTTTATTTCATCCTTAACACTTGTCGTTACATCAGCAGAATTAGCTGTTAGCGTTTTACTATTGCTAACTGCTGCAATTGTTTTTGCTTTTTTTTGAGGCAATTTTTCTTCTTTAGAGCTTTCAACTTTAGCTGTTTCTTGATTTTCTACAGGTGATTTTTGTATATCAATTTTCTCTGTTTGTGTTGAACTTATAGTATTTATGGTTTCAGTTTTCGTCAAACTAGCCAATTCTTTATTTTTGCTATTATTTATCAATGTTATCGCCAAAGTGGAAACACACAAAATGCCAATAACAGAAGCTGCTATCCAATAAATATTCATATTGAAAATCGCCCTTCGTTTGTTTTTTTTAACGAAATGATGATTATCCAATTTATTTTGTAATCGTAACCAAGCTTCCTCTGAAGGATGCTCCTCCAGCTTTTTGGCTTTATATTGAAATTCTGAAAAGATGTCTTTTTTCATAAGATAGGTATTTTAGGATGAATATGGTTTATAATAATTTTGTTTTTCCAAAATCAATTTTTTCATTTTCTCTTTTGCCATCATCAATTGGGTTTTTGATGTATTTTCGCTAATCCCCAACATTTCAGCTATTTCTTGGTGTTTGTACCCTTCAATAATGTATAAATTGAAAACAGTACGATAACCAGTGGATAAACTGTCCAACAGCTCAAGAATTTCATGTGAGTTGATTTCAGCTACCACATCATAATTTTCTGCTTGCTGATGATTATGAGTCAGTTCATTAGCATATTTCAAAGCATGTTCTTTTCGGAGGTGCATCAGGGATTCATTTACCATAATTTTTCGCATCCATCCCTCAAAATTCCCTACTCCACTAAACTGATGCAATTGTGAAAAAACTTTATAAAATCCTTCAATCATCACATCTTCTGCTTCATCTACTCTAACAACATATCTCCTACAAACCCCCAACATTTGCTTTGAGTAATTTTCATACAGTTCTTTTTGTGCCTTTCGATCGAACTGTTTGCATTTTTCTATTAATTCACTAGTAACCAATATGTTTGATTTGATATTTAAGTAGATGCAAAGTTATTTGTTTTGGTTGTATGAACAAAAAAAAGGTTGACAAAACCTTGTCAACCTTTTCATTATTAATTATTTATCTTGATTAATTCTACTTCGAAAATCAGGTTTGCTTTTGGAGGTATCGCTCCTGGATATCCTCTTTCGCCATAAGCTAAATTCCAAGGAATATAAAACTCATATTTTGCACCTTCTTTCATTAGCTGAACGCCTTCCGTCCAACCTGGAATTACTTGATTCAACCCAAAATCAATGGGTGTGCCTCTTTGTACACTACTATCAAATATTTTTCCATCCACTAATTTTCCAGTATAATGAACTTTTACATTGCTAGTTGCAACAGGCTTTTTACCCACACCTTCCACAATTACATTATATTTTAATCCACTAGGAGTAGAATTTTTGAAAGTTGCTTCTATTGCTTTACAAGCTTCTGCAGCAGCTTTCTCAGCAGCTTCTGCTTTTTGTTTTGCCAATACTTTTTGATCATTAAAAGTCTTGAATGCATCAAAGCTTTCTGCTTCTTTACCTTTTCTCAAAATCGATAATTTGATAATGCTATCTCCTTGTGCTACTGCATTTACCACATCCTGACCTTTCACAACATGACCAAATACGGTATGTTTTCCATCCAACCATGCAGTTTCTTTATGAGTGATAAAAAATTGTGAACCATTGGTTGCAGGTCCAGAGTTTGCCATACTTAAGATTCCAGGACCAGAATGCTTTAAAGTTGGATCAAATTCGTCATCAAATTTATAACCTGGGTCACCCATTCCATTACCCATTGGGCAGCCACCTTGAATCATAAAATCTGCTATAACACGGTGGAATTTTAGTCCATCATAAAATGGTACTCCAGCAGCTTTTTTATTATTAGGCATTGTTCCATCAGCTAAGGAAATGAAATTTGCCACTGTTAAAGGTGTTTTCTTGAATTCTAACAAAGTGATTATGTCACCTTTATTAGTTTCAAATTTTGCATAAATGCCATCTGGCTGTGAGGTCAAAAATTCTTGATCCATTTTGTTAATTTTTTTATTTTGAGCAGATACAATAGTTGTAACCATTGTAAATAAAATGAAAATAATTTTGTTCATTTTTTTAAGTATTAAATTTAAAGGTGCAAAAATAAAGAAATTTTGACTGTAGGAAAAGTCAAATTAAAAGTCTTTTTAAAAGTTCTTAAAATGTTTCATGTTTGAGACTAATGAATTTTCAAAAAAATGTATTTGAAATTCAATATAACACGGTTATTTTATAAAAAAAGAAAGTCATAAAAATTTGATTCAAACTTATATGACTTTCTCTTTAATTTAAATAGAATTATTGTCTATTACTATCTTGCTTTGCAAAAGCTTTTTTCATCGTATCTGTTACTCTTTTTGTTGCATCTCTTCTCACCCCATATTCTTCTTTTTCAACCATTGAAAATAAGCCATTTAGAGCTTGAGTAGTTACATAATCATCCAATTTAGGATTTAGTTTATCTACAAAAGGAATTCTATTATAAGCATTTACCGCTTGGTTCCAATAATCAATTGCATTGAATTTGTTCAAAGAGCTTACAATATCTGGTTGGAAAGCCGTGTATAAATTATTGTATGTTTTTGATTTCAAATAGCTTGTAGCTGCATTGTCAGAGCCCATCAGAATCTTTAATGCATCATCAAAAGTCATTTCTTTGATTGCTTGTCTGAAGATTGGTTTCGCTTTTACGGCTGCATCCTCAGCACTATTATTCAATTTTTCGATTAGTACTTTTTCTACATCTGTAAATCCAGGAATGAATTTTAATTTATCTGTAACCTTCTGAACATCAGGTGGTAATAAAATTTTATAAGCACTATTTAGATAGCCCCCTTTTTGAGATAATAAATCTGATCCATTACCAATACCAAATTCTAAAGCTTGGCGAAGGGCACTTGCTATTTCTGGTGTCGTCAATTGACCTAAAGCATATTCTCCAGCCATTTTTTGCAATTCTGCACATGCTACGAATTGTAGTGAAAATACTAAAATTAAAACCTTTTTGTACATCTTATTTTTATTTATAATTTTTCAATATTATTTATACGTAAATTGAACTTAAAAGTATTGACAAATACGTTATCTACCAAAAGAAAATGAGCTATTATCTAAAGAATAACAGCTCATTAACAAAAAATTGATAATTGAATTTTATTAACCTCTCACTTTCACCATTGATTTCACCTGTTGTATTGGTCCATTTTGCAATCTTACATAAAAAACCCCATCCGCAAATCCTTCTAGGTCGCAGGCAACTTCATAGCTTCCTTTTGGACAATCTTTTGACAATAAATTCTTAATCATTCTTCCTTGATTATCAATGATATCTACTTGACAATATCCTCCATTACTTTCGTATTTAATGGTAGTGGTATGCACAAATGGATTTGGATAACAAGAAACTAAATTTTCTCCTGCTTTCTGATTTAATTCATGGGTATCTGTCGTCGCACAATTGTCTTTGACTAAATTCAAATCTTGGAATTTTTTGAACATTATTGTTTCCACCTCATTTTGAGGCAGGCAGAACCAATGCTTCATCAAACTAGAATAAACGGAACGAAAATCGTATTGATATGGTATGTTATCTTCCACTGTTGCAGTTGGACTAATCGTTGGATTATCTCCTAAAATACCACCAACCACTTGATTTCCAAATAGGAACATTGGAGCAGCTGCACCATGATCTGTTCCAACACTACCGTTCGATTTGATTCTTCTTCCAAAATCAGAAAAAGTCATCCCCACTACCCTATCAGCTACCCCTTTTGATTTTAAGGTGTCCATAAAACCTGAAATCGCATCTGAAACATCTTTTAATAAATCTGCATGA
>JADJVK010000030.1 GCA_016710625.1 Saprospiraceae bacterium | reverse complement strand
AAATTAACTTGAGTTGTCGTAATGATTGTTGAAGAGAAGTAGGAATAATTAATTCTTTTCTTAATAAACGATATTTTGGTAAAATATCAGTTTTTAATTTAATAATATAATTTGTCTTATGGATGATATCAGATGTCCAAGCAGAATCAACTATGCATTTTTCATATTCTTGCTTTGTTAGCAAAGTGCTATCACATGTATTTTTAACAATTTCTTGTCCATATGAACTTATAATAAAGAAATTGAAAAAAAATATAAGTTTAAAAATATTGGGATTAATCATCATTTAAATAAATATTAATTAGCCAAAGGTTACAAAAATATTCGAAAAAAGCAAATCATCATAAAACTCTTTATGAATTAATAAAATTATTCATCAATCCAAAAACTATATTATATAATTGAATCGGGCTTAGTCCGATTAACTAGCTAAGAGTATCTAAAGTTGTTATTAAGATTTCAAATAAGCTATTAATTATTGCTTAATTATCTGATATACAAACATATTAAATATATATATAATGAGAGTAAATTATTTCCATTTTATTTGAAAAGTTGTACTAATTTCTAAACAATTTTCCTTATTATACTAAGTTTTTTTATCATTAGAAATATAAATACTTCCTTTCCCAATTCCTATCATTTTAATTTCTTGTTCTTGTTTTAAATATTGAAGGTCTTTTTTTAATGTACTCAATTGAATTTCTGGAAATTTTGTTGCTAAATCACTTACTTTTATTGGTTGAAACTTTTCAATATGTCCTTTTATGAGTTTTTGTCTTTCGTTTAAGTAACCACCTTTATTTTTAAATACATCATATTTTTGTTCCAATTTTTGAGTCAAAACATGTAAACTATTCAAAAAGAAAATCAACCAATTGTCAATAAGTTCCGCTTTTGTTCCTCTGTTTTTTTGACCAGTCATTAAAGCTTCATAGTACTCTTTTTTATTTTGCTCTATGTGGTTTTCAAAAGAAATATATTGAATAAATAAATAGTCATTTTGAAGCAAACAAAGTGTTGTTAGTAATCTTGATAGTCTTCCATTGCCATCTTGAAAAGGGTGAATACTTAAGAAATCATAAATGAATGAACCTATAATTATTAATGGATGAATGGTATCTTCTACGATTTGTTGGTTTGTCCATACAATTAATTCGTTCATTTCCACAGCAACCAAAGTCGGCTCAGTAGTTGCAAAAATCACCTTTTGTTCACCGTTTGGATAATTTGCAACTACTTTATTCGATAATTGCTTGAATCCTCCTCTATGTCTTTCATCTTTGCTGCTATATTTCAAAAGTAATTGATGTAATTGCTTAATATAGCTTTCTGATAATGGGATGTCTTTATAATTTTCTATGATCAATTCTAAAAAAACTTCATAATAACCAACTACTTCTTGGTCATCTCTACTTATTAATTTTGTAATTTTTATATCATTTAAAAGTTCTTGAACCTCTTTGTCAGTTAAAGTTGCCCCTTCAATTCTGGTGGATGAACCTATAGATTCAATTGTAGCTATTTTTCTAAGTTCTTTCAAATATCTATTTTCTTGATTTTCAGCTATATTCCATTTTCCTTTAAATCCATCAATATTCCCTATTAACTTTAATATTTGTTGATTCGTATTAAAATTAAAATTTAATTTATTTATAAATTTATCCATATCGTATCCGTAAAGTATCTATAAAATATAATAAACAAATTTACAATTTATCCATAAATTATCTATATTTTATCTATAAATAATTTTGGAAGCTAGGATTTTAAATTTTGTTCAACGATTTTGTCCTTGAAAAAGATGTAAATTTCGAATCTCGACCATAAGACGAATTATCAAAAGTATACATTTGTTAGAAATTGGGAGAAACGGACTTCAGTCCGTTTGTAAATTAGATATAAAAATATTTAGAATATAAATAGAATCAGACATTAGTCCGATTTACCTAGAAAGAAAAAAGAATTGACTTTAGTCAAATACATATAGAATTCTCTTTGAATTAAAAAATCAAAGATTAATCCGTTAAAAAACATAGACTTTTAATTAGAATCGGACTAAAGTCCGATTTACCAAGTGAAGAGAATCTAGAAGTTATTTTTTATTAAATATCAACATTGTTCTTAATGAAGGCTTATTTATCTGATATACAAATTACTACGAATATATTTTAGCTAATTATAATTTTTTTTATAAAATTTTCTAATTTGGAATGTGCTCATTGATGTTCAAAAGTTGTCTAGTTAACTACAATATTTTCTTGCTTATAGTTTACTTGTTTATTAATCTTTTCTTTTTAATTCTTGCTGCTACTTTAAGTTCGGTATAACCAATTCCTAAAATAATTACTATCTCAATGAAAATATATATTTTTCCTAAAATTGTTAATAAAGGATAGTATTTCATAAAAAGTCCAAAAGTCAATGTACAATAAAATAAGTTTGCAATACCATTAATCATTAAAAAAGGTGTCCAATGTTTTTTAAAATAATAAAACAGGAAAGTTGAATAAATACTATAACAAAAGCTATTAATGATAGATATGTATCTCTTTTTAGGTAATCCAAAAAAAAAAGTTAAATTGTCTAATAATCACAAATAAGAAAAAGGCGGTCAATATTGCTCCAAAACTGTCAATAATGAATAGATTCTTAGGCCTATCTGTTAAATAATTTATGAATTTATTAAATAATATTTTCATTTAAATATAGTTAACTAAATTATATGTTTGCAAGGCATTATAGTAATTATATAAATCGATAGTAATCCTTATAATTTTGAAATTGTAGTGATTTTGTTGTTTTCTAAATTTGTTAGAAATGTCTAGTTAACATATCTTACGAATTATAGTATGTATTTCTTGGATTAAATTTTTTAGAGCAATTTTTATATATTAATATACATTTAAAATGAAATGATATATTATTTTATTCAAAACATTGATATTATGTTCTGATTTGTAATATTTAAATCCATTAACTTCAAGTTCTTCAAATGAGTTTGATACAAAACCACTATCGGTTTTTTTAATCATTTCTTTGTATTTATCAACTATTTCAGAATTTCTATTTGGGTTAACCATTAGAATGTATCCTTCTTTATCAGAGTCAGTCAAATAGCCATAAATTTGATTAATAATTTCTTTGTAATCATTTCTTCCCAATACCTTAAATTCCATTATGCTTCTGTTGTCTTTACTGAAATAAACAACTAAATCTGTTCTTCCGATTCTACTTTCTTCTTCAGATGTCACATTATAATTCAAACTAAATATTCTATAAAATTCGCTTCTAAAATCATCCTCATCAAGTTGTTTTGTTATTCCATCTTTAAATTGTTTTATAAATTTGGGATTTTTTTCTTGAATTGAAGTGATAATCCTTGCAGTCAATTCCTTAAAATTAATTGATTGAGAATTAACATCATTATTCAAATATTCATGCCCTTTTTAAAGTTATCCTTAGATGAAGTTCTACATATCTTCTGTTATCAAAATGTTCAGATTGATCATTTTCTATTAACGCAAAACTTCTTCCTGTCTTTTGTCCACCTTTTCGTTCAATTAATGATTCCTTTTCCAATTGTTTAACAATTGATTGATAACTTTTTGAATCTTTGAATTTAAATGATGTAGAAGGAAAACATTCAACGTTATGAAATTCTCCATCTCCCCAGAATTTATCAAGAGCATTAAGTACTAAATTTATATTTAACTTCTCCATAATTTCAGGTAATGATTATTTTTTGCAATAATCAGAATATTAACTCAAGTTTTCATGAAATAAACCTAAAAACTTAGATTGATTTCATTATTAATATCTATTTATATTTAACTGTTACAAAAATACCAATACTTACATATTCTTGCAAAAATCCCCTCAAAACTTATTTTATTATTTCACTCAATACCTAAAAATAACTACCAATTTCAAAATTTCATATTCATGACAACCATTAAGAAACAAATAAAGCCAAGATGATGACATCTTCACAACAAATTATTTCCTTTAAGAAAAGAATCATTTAAATCAAAATTTTTAAAAACCAATTACCCAACCAACTTCTTCAAAAATGGAATTTTATGTGCCAAGCCAATCAAAATGGTGCAAATGATTAATACTGAAATTACCACAACAGGAACAGCAAAAATGGAAAATACTGGATGACCCAATAAATTGTCATTATAGATTTTAAAACCAAAATAACCATTTTTTAGACAATCCAAAACGTAGGCATGTAAAAGATAAACACCAAAACTGATGCCTGCAAAATAATGTATGGATTTCCAAAGAAATGGATAGCGATTGCCGAATGCTTCCCAATCTTTTGTCAACAACCAATCAAAAAATGTGGCAGAATAAATAATGGTCGTCGGTGCCAAATACAAATAGACCGCTCCATTGAACACCCCATATTGAGCGGAATAATAATAGGTGAGGGGAGCAGTAGAGAGGAAGCAAACCCACCCAATCTTATAAGCTATCTTCGGATAGGGCAAACCATATGTTTTGATGTAATGCCCTAAAAAATACATGCCAGAATAACCCATCCATCCCAAGAATTTTACAATAAAGAACTTCGGATGATAGGAAGATATCGAAACCAGAATGAACCATAAAATAATAAAATATTCCTGATCTTTTTTGGTAGCAGCTTTCAAATATACTCTGAAAAAAGGCGTCAATAAATACAGGCCCAAAATCATAGAGATAAACCACAAATGGAAATAGATATCGGTCACTTTTAAGTTTTGTCGGATGTCGTACCAAGGCAATTCCGTTCCATCGTATATCGGATCTCGATAGGTGTAGATAAAATAGAAAATACTCCAAAAAACAAAGGGGATGAAAACTCTAGAAATTCGCTTTTTGAAAAAAGTAAAATTTGGCTCTATCTTATCTGAAGATAGCAATAAAGCACCGCTCAGCATGACAAAAAGCGGCACACTCCATCTGGTAATTGAGTTAAAAAAATTACATACCCACCAATTATTCCAATCAGTATGATTGAAGTTATTCACGATCTCACCGCTGGAATGGATTACAATTACTGCAACCGTAGCGATAGTTCTTACAAAGTCAGCATAATTTCCTTTAGCAAAATTCACCTAATAGATTTTTTTATAATTTACCTGACAAGATATTCAAAATATTTAATGAAAAAATAAATTTAAAAGGAATATTTATAAAATTTAAAAAGATTCTTTGGCAAGTTCATTCCTTGTCTTTTTAATTTATTTACTACATTTGTAATTAATCCAATTTTAAAATAAGATTTTTTAACTAAATCTGATAGTAAATGAACTCGACGGGCTCTGTATTAAAATATCAATTAAAATCATTCGAAAATTTACCCATAAAAATTTGGGATGACCCAAAACAAGCTTCCAAACATATTGCAGATTCTATTTCATTGGCAATCAGACAAAAGCAACAAGAGGGGGAAAAGATAGTTTTGGGCTTAGCTACTGGCTCATCGCCCATTCAGGTGTACAGCGAATTGGTGCGGATGCACAAAGAAGAAGGCCTGAGTTTCAAAAACGTCATTACTTTCAATTTGGATGAATATTACCCGATGCATCCCGATGCTCAGCAGAGTTATGTCCGATTCATGAATGAATATTTGTTTGATCATATTGATATTCCAAAAGAAAATATCAATATACCTGATGGAACGATTGAAATGGATAAAATAAGTGAATATTGCGAAGCTTATGACAAAAAAATCGAACGTTTAGGAGGTATTGATATTCAGTTATTAGGAATTGGACGTACAGGACATATTGGATTCAATGAACCAGGGTCATGGGAAACCTCCCCAACTAGATTGGTACGATTGGATGCTATCACCAGAAGGGATGCAATAAAAGATTTTCAGTTTGAAGAAAAAGTACCTTATAGAGCAATTACGATGGGCATTAAAACCATCTTGAATGCAAAGAGTATTTTCATGATGGTATGGGGAAGCCATAAGGCTGAAATATTAAAAAATGCGGTGGAAGGCTCTGTTTCAGCAGATGTGCCAGCTACTTTTTTACAAAAACATCCAAATACAAAAGTTTATGTAGATCAATCTGCGGTCTCTGCTTTGACGAGATTCAGTACACCTTGGTTGGTTGGTATGTGCAATTGGGATGAAGATTTGGTGTGTAAAGCAGTAGTTTGGTTGTCATTGAAGATAGGAAAACCGATTTTGAAATTGACTGATGAAGATTACACCTGAAAATCATTTGGTGATCTATTGGCAGAATATGACGATACTTACAATATTAATATAAAGATATTCAATCGTTTACAACATACTATAACTGGTTGGCCCGGTGGAAAACCAAATGCTGACGATTCGAACAGACCTGAAAGGTCAATGCCAAAATCGAAAAGAGTCATTCTATTCAGCCCTCATCCAGATGATGATGTCATTTCGATGGGTGCGACTTTCCTTCGTTTAGTTGAACAAGGTCATGACGTACATGTAGCCTATCAAACTTCTGGAAATATCGCTGTTCACGACCACGATGCTTTAAGATATTGTGAATTCTTATTAGAGTTCAATCAGAAAATGGGAATTACATCGGATGAAAAAATATATAAAAAAGTAATTAAATTTTTGAATAATAAAAAATCGGAAGAAGCAGATATTCAAGAAGTTAGAATGATTAAAGGGCTCATAAGAAGGGGAGAGGCAAGAGCTGGAGCAAGGATGTGTGGGCTAAAAGATGATCATATCCACTTTTTAGATTTGCCATTTTATGAAACAGGTAGAAGTAGAAAAAATCCAATAGGAAAAGAAGATATTGAAATTATTTCAGAATTAATGAAAGGAATCCAACCACATCAAGTGTTTGCGGCAGGAGATTTGGCGGACCCTCATGGCACTCATCGTGTTTGTTTAGACGGGATTTTAGCTGCTTTTGAACAATTGAAAGCTGAAAATTGGATGAAAGAATGTTACCTATGGTTATACAGAGGAGCTTGGCACGAATGGGGAATTGATGAAATAGAAATGGCAGTTCCCATCAGTCCAAAACAGGTGGATAAGAAGCGAAAAGCTATCTTTTGCATCAAAGCCAGAAAGATCAACCACCATTCCCTGGAGAAGATAATAGAGAATTCTGGCAAAGAGCGGAGCACAGAAATAGAGAAACTGCACAGTTGTATCGAAATTTAGGGTTAGCAGAATATGAAGCTATGGAGGCATTCAGGAGATGGAAATTTTAAACAAATAATATTTAATCTATAATATTTTTAACGAATGAAACTTACTAATTTAACTATTTTAATATTTATTATATTTATAAAAATATCAGTAATTGGACAGAATGTAAATATCATTCCACAACCGAATTCAGCAGTATTTGACGAAGGATCTTTCAATTTTACAAGAGAAATCTCCCTTCAATACAATAAAACAAACAAAGAAATCACTGAAATTGTAAAGTTTTTTACAATGAAATTGGGTGAATTTCCTGCAAATACCTTTTCTAAAATAAAAAATGAAGTTCCTAATAGGATTGAATTTTATTTACAGAAAACAAAAGGCAATAGTGAATATTATGAGTTGATTGTTCAAAAAAATGCAATTATTTTAAGAGCAAATACGACAAAAGGAATGTTTTATGGCGTTCAATCCATCCTTCAATTAGTCAATAACTATCAAAGAGGAAATCGAGTATCCATTCCATGTATGCAATTGCAAGACCAACCCAATTTCTCTTGGAGAGGTATGCATTTGGATGTGTCTAGACATTTTTTTTCTATCCGATCCATCAAAAAATACATTGATTTGATGGCTTATTATAAAATGAACACCTTCCATTGGCATTTAACGGACGATCAAGGATGGAGAATAGAAATCAAAAAGTATCCAAAGCTAACAGAAGTTGGCGCTAACAGAAAAGAAACTTTAAAAGGACACTACAATAAGAACCCTCAAGAATATGATGGAACACCCTATGGCGGATTTTACACTCAAGAAGAAATTAAGCAAGTCATTGAGTATGCAAGTGATAGATATGTTACTGTCGTTCCTGAAATAGAAATGCCGGGTCATGCTGTAGCAGCTCTAGCAGCATATCCTGAATATGGTTGTACTGGTAATTCGATAGATGTGGCTACCAAATGGGGTGTTTTTGATGATATTTATTGCCCGACAGAATCCACATTTACATTTTTAGAAAATATTTTGTCTGAAGTAATCGCTTTATTCCCAGGTAAATATATTCATATCGGAGGAGATGAAGCTCCCAAAACAAGATGGAAGGAAAGTGAATTTTGTCAAAAATTAATAAAAGATAATCATCTAAAAGATGAGCATGAATTACAAAGTTATTTCATCAAAAGAATAGATCGATATTTGACATCAAAAGGAAAGAAAATGATTGGTTGGGATGAAATATTAGAGGGTGGATTGAGCCCTAATGCAACTGTTATGTCGTGGAGAGGAACCCAAGGAGGTATTGATGCAGTAAATCAAGGTCATGATGTCATAATGACCCCTACATCAAATTGTTATTTAGATTATTATCAATCAACAGACCCATCTGAACCATTAGCAATTGGTGGTTATTTACCTTTAGAAAAAGTATATAAATATGATCCTGTTCCAGAAGATATGGATGATACTAGGAAAAAACTGATTTTAGGTACTCAAGGTAATTTATGGACAGAATATATTGCTTCTGAAAACCAATTAGAATACATGATGTTGCCGAGAATATTAGCTTTAGCAGAAACTGGTTGGACGAAGCCTAAAATGAAAAACTTCGAAGACTTTTGTGGAAAACTAGATGATCAATTTGATTATTTTAACCGAAAAAAGCTGAACTATGCAGATAAATTATCTGAATTGAATAGCAAAGTCTCCATTGATGACGAGAAAGGATTGGTTTTAGATTGGTTCACTTTTAGAAAAAAAGACCAAATAAAATATGAAATCTACAACGAAAATGGTGCAATGATTGATGAGGGAACAGTGAAAGACAGACAGTTTACAATTGAGAAAAGCGGAAAGCATAGAGCTTATGTGTTAAAAAAAGGAGCAATATTCGGAAACCCAATTGATTTAGATTTCTTCATTCACAAAGCCGCAGGCAAAAAAATTACCTTAACAAACGATCCTGCAAAACAATATAGTGGAAATGGAAAATCATCCTTAATAAATGGATTAAGAGGCAGTACAGAAAGATATGGCGGACCTGAATGGTTAGGTTTTAGCGGAAAGGATGCAGAAGCAATTATTGATTTAGGAAATAAGTTATCTGTATCAAGCTTTGCCACTTCATTTTTCCATGCCCCAGGTCAATGGATTAGAGCTCCCAAAGAGGTAATAATTTATGGTTCGGAAGATGGAATAAAATACAACGAAATTGGAAAAGCAATACCAGAAGTTGGTAATGAAAAAATAGTTCGAGTTGATTTTCCATTAAAAAGTTCAAAACCAATTCAATATGTAAAAGTTCTAATAAAAAGACATGGCATTATTTCAGTTGGTGAGCAAGGTGAAGGTAATGAGGCTTGGTTATTTGTTGATGAATTAGAAGTGAAATAAGAATTAAATTTTCAAAAATATCTTTGCGTCTAAGCGACTTTGCGAGAAAAAAAATAGTCACGCCAAGTCGCAGAGTCGCAAAGAAATTATAATTAATACAAACATCTTAGCGTCTTAGCGTCTTAGCGAGAAAATTAAAAAGTAATCACGTCAAGTCGTAATGTAAAAGAATCACAAAAATCTTAGTGTGTTTTTTTTGAAAAAAACTACCTGAACTTCATGGATTTAACTGGAACAATCCTCGAAACAAGGTAAGAAGGTAAAATCAAGCATAAAATAATAATAATTATTGAAGCAAGATTTAATAAAAGTACCTGTGTCCAATTGATGGAGATAGGAGCATAAGAGATATAGTAATCCGCTTCAGAGAGTTTGACAAGGTGAAACTTATTTTGAATCCAACAGAATGCTAGACCAATAATATTACCAATTAGGATTCCTCTTGAAATAATATGAAATGCATTGATTAAAAAAATAAATCGTATTGGTCGGTTTCTACTCCCCAAAGATTTTAAAATACCAATCATTGGTGTTCTTTCTAAAATAATAATTAACAATGTGGTAATCATACAAATAATGGCAACAAATGTCATCAAAACCCAAATGATAAAACCATTCATATCAAAATAATCCAACCAATCAAAGATACTATTAAATTTTTGGCGAATATTTTCTATATATAAATTATTAGGAACCTTTTCATAATAAAGATAATCCGTGAAAACAGGTAAATCCTTGATATCATCCAGAAATACTTCAAATCCAGCAACTTTCGTACTATCCCAACCCAACATTTCTTGCACCTCATCCTGTCGAGCTATTGCAATTTTTTTATCATATTCCTCTAGCCCAGTTTTATAAATTCCAATGACTTTATATACCCTTTTTACAACCTCTTTGTCAATCGCCACAAATAGCAATATTTTCTTTCCTACATCTGTAGAAAGCCTATTTGCAGTCTGTTTGGAAAGGATAATGGGTCTTTCATCCTCCTTATAATCTGCCAATGTGGAGCCACTGATAATATATTTTTTCAAAAAATTCCAATCAAAATCATTTCCTACCCCTTTGATGACAATCCCCTCCTGAGCTGCTTTAGTTTTTAAGATGCCGGGCATCGTTACATAGGTCTGAATATGCCGAATTCCCCCTTGAGTATATTTTATGACAGCTGCATTAAATTCCCAAAAGGAAGGTTCAGCAGTATAAGGGATGGATTGAATAGTATCAATGGAAGGATAAAAAATTTGATTTTTATCAATTGGAATGGATTCTAAAGCCTTGTTAATATTTGCATCAGAAATATGAATATGTCCCCAAAATCCAAATATTTTTTCGCTTATTTCTTTCTTGAACCCATTAATTAATGCCCAAGAAACAAGCATTATGGTAATACTTAAAGCTATTGCGGTAATGGATAACCTGAAAATTGTTTTAGAAAATGTTGGTATTTTGCTAAACGACAATCTATTTGCAATAAATATTGGCCAATTCACTCTTATCTATTTTTAGATTTTCTTGGTTTGAAATCCTTAACTATCTTTTGCTTGACATATTTCAAATCATTTTCCATTCCAGCAGGCATCGGAATTTTAAAAATTTCACTACCAATCAAAGTTTCAATTTTCATAAATGAGTTGATGTCTCTTTCATTGATTAATGTAATAGATACCCCCGTAGCATCTGCTCTGGCAGTTCTACCTACTCTATGAACATAATCTTCGGCATCTCTAGGGACATCGAAGTTTATCACCAACTGTATCTCTTTTATGTCAATTCCCCTTGCCAAAACATCGGTAGCGACTATGATATGAATTTGTTGTGACCTAAAGTCCAATAAAACCTGTTCTCTAAGATTTTGCTCCAAATCTGATGAAATATAACCAACTTTAAATCCAGCTTTCTTCAAATTGGAGGCAATTTCTACTACATTTTTTTTGGTAGATGAAAATATGATTATCTTGGTATAATTCTCTTTTCCTCTTAACAAATGAGTCAAAAGTGCTATTTTCTGAAAATCATGCACTAAATAAGCTGCTTGAATCACACCTTCTGCTGGTTTGGAGAGGGAGATATTAATTTGTTTGGGTTGGTGTAAAATTGTTGAGGATAATTTTCTAATATTATCAGGCATCGTTGCTGAAAATAAGAGGGTCTGCCTGTTTTTGGGAAGAGCTTTAACGATGTTTTTAATATCATCAAAAAATCCCATATCCAACATCCGATCTGCTTCATCCAAAATCAAACATCTTATATCATCCAATTTTACATAGCCCATATTGATGTGTGCAATCAATCGACCTGGGGTAGCCACAATGATATCTGCACCTTTGCTAAGTGCTTTTTTCTGCTGATCCCAATTGGCACCATCTCCACCACCATACACCGCTAAAGAACTGATATTCAAAGTGTATGATAAGCCTTCAAGTTGTTGGTCAATTTGCAATGCAAGCTCTCTTGTTGGAACCAATACCAATACTTTGGTAGATTCATCTTCTGCATATACATTTCTGACGAGCTCTAATACAGGTAATAGAAAAGCCGCTGTTTTCCCAGTTCCAGTTTGAGCACATGCAATAATATCGTTTTGATCCAAGATAATAGGAATAGCTTGTTCCTGAATTGGGGTAGGGGTTTTAAAACCCATATAGCCAATAGCTTCTATTAACTCTGGATCGTTTAGTAAAGACTCAAAAGTCATGTTAAATTTTCGTGTTCCTTTAAAAGAACTTGTAAACTATAATTTTTTCTTATCAATTAATTCTAAAAGCTCATCTCTGTAGTTTTTGCCGATTGGAATATGTTTTGAAACTCCCTTTTCCATTATTTCGACAACATTACCGTCAATAGCGTTTATTTTTGATAAACCAACGATATAAGAACGATGAATTCTTTTAAATTCTTGTAAAGGTAACTTTTCTTCCAAACTTTTCATAGTTTGTAAAGTAATAACCCTTCCATGTTCCATTCTTATTATTACATAATCCTTTAACCCTTCGACATATAGGATTTCATTATATTTTACTTTTACTAATTTTTTGTCGGATTTGACGAAGAAAAAGTCGTCACCACCAGCACTAACTTCAACAATTTCTTTTTTATTCAAATCGAATAACTCAGATGCCTTATTAACTGCCTTGATAAATCTGTCCATTGAAATAGGTTTCAATAAATAGTCAATTGCATTGAGTTCGAATCCTTCAATTGCATAATTGCTGTAGGCAGTGGTGAAAATTACCATTGGTGGATGTTGTAAAGTCTTTAGGAACTCAACACCAGTAATTTGTGGCATTTGGATATCCAAAAACATCAAATCGATTTGGTTATTTCTCAGTGCTTCATTTGCCTCTATTGCATTCGAACACTTTGCAATAAGATTTAGGGAGGGCATGTTGTTGATATATGTTTCTATGATTTCTTGTGCAAGAGGTTCGTCATCAACGATTAATACATTCATTTTTGTATTCATAATATTAATTTTTATCTGCTTTTATTTTTAATGTTACAGAATATACAGTTGGGCTATTGTCAATAATGAGCTCATATTGGTTGGGGTAAATTAATTCCAATCTTTGTTTTACGTTTACTAATCCAATGCCACCACTGATAGCATGTTGTTTTTGTGGCATTTTTTCAGTCTTGCTATTTTCGATTAAAAAAAGAATATTATCATCCTTAATTTCCAAAAATATATTCACAAATCCTTGATCTAAAATATTGCTCAATCCATGTTTAAAGCTATTTTCAAGAAATGGAGTGAAAATTAATGGTGCAACTAATAATTGATCAGGATTCCCTTTTACTGTAAAGTTAATAGTTACTTTTTGACCTTGCCTCAATTTTTCTAAATCCAAATAATTCTGAATATAATTCAATTCATTTCTCAAAAACAGCATATATCGCATTATTTCCGATAGCTTTAAAACGATTTCAGGTGCCAAATCTGACTTTTTTAAGGTCAATGCATAAAGGTTATTTAAGGTATTGAAAAGAAAATGAGGATTTATTTGTGATTTCAAAAATTTTAATTCCGATTGCATGTTTTTTGTTTGCAACTCCTTCCTCGAACTTTCACTTTTCAACCAATCGATGATTATCTGCCAAATTGTTGAAATTGCAATGATGCTAAAAGATACTAAGAAATATAAATTCCTATTTAAAACGATGTTTGCCTGAATATCTGGCATACCTGAATACAAAATGTACAGTAATGCCAATTTTATTGGTGTAATTAAGATGCTTAGCAATAAAATTGATCCAATATATATTATATATTTTTCTTTGTGTAAATAATTGGGAATGAGATAGTACAAATTAAAATAAACAATAAATAGGTAAAATAAGATGTTTACAGCTTCCGTTATGACTGCATAACTAAGGTTGCTTTTTCCGTAGGACATACTGATAAGCAACAAAAAAGCGATTATCCAAAATACAATTTGGTAAACGATTTTGTAATTAAATCCCTTCGAAGTCAGTTTTAGATTATCTGGTATCATTCTTTAACTTAACAAGGTTGCAAAATACATTATTGCAGATTTAAAACTATATTTTTTAGATAAATGCTTATGCTCTATTGACGAAATAGGTTAAATTTCAAATTATTTAATGTATCTTTTAAGTTGTCTTTCGGCTTTTGATGTTTAATTCTAAAATAATAATTAATTTTGTGTGGAAATTTTTATTATTTTTTAGAAGATTCATGCATGTTAAAGTATTTCAAAAGAACTATTTTAGAATTTAATTGTTTCAAATAGAACTAATTTTAAAATTATGTCATATAACAAAAATGAATCATATACTACTGAAACTACTGATGTTATAAAAGATAATATCAAGAATATTTTGGTGAATATTGGGGAAGATGTTGATAGAGAAGGAATCCTGAAAACACCAGAAAGAGCGGCAAAAGCAATGCAATATCTAACTCAAGGATATGAGATGGATGCTGATAAAATCATGCAAAGTGCTCTTTTTAATGAGAAGTATAATGAAATGGTGATTGTGAAGGATATTGAATTATATTCAATGTGTGAGCATCATATGTTACCATTTTTTGGGAAAGCACATATAGCATATATACCAAGTGGAAAAATTGTAGGATTGTCTAAAATCCCAAGAATAGTGGATGTTTTTGCTAGAAGGTTACAAGTTCAGGAAAGATTAACCTTGGAGATTTTAGATTGTTTACAGAAAAATTTGAACCCAGAAGGGGTTGCTGTTGTGATAGAGGCGAGGCATATGTGTATGATGATGAGAGGAATACAAAAACAAAATTCATCTACTACTACCTCTGCTTTCAAAGGTGCATTTGAACAAGTGGAAACAAGGACAGAGTTTTTAAAGTTAATATCGTCAAAATTATATTAGAAAATGGCAATTATTATAACGGATGAATGTATAAATTGTGGGGCATGTGAACCGGAATGCCCGAATAATGCAATTTATGAAGGTGGTGTTGAGTGGTCAATCTCTGATGGAAATACTGTAACGGGTATGTACACTTTAGAGAATGGTAAAGAAGTAGATGCGAAACAAAGACAAATGCCAATTTCTAACGAATATTATTTTATTGTGCCTGATAAATGCACCGAATGTGTTGGTTTTCATGAAGAACCTCAATGTGCTGCAGTTTGTCCAGTAGATTGTTGTGTGCCAGATCCAGATAGAAGAGAAAGTGAAGAAACCTTATTGAAAAGGAAGGAAAAGCTTCATTTATAATACTTTATTCGTCTAAATATTTACCTTATTTATATATAATTTTTTGATATGTAATCAAAAGATAGTAATTTTGAATTTAATTTAAATTCGAATGATAGATCTTTTAGCAATTGCCATCGGAGGGTTATGGTTTTTATTTAGGTTATACCAAAGGAATCATTAAAACGGTTTTTAATATTATTGGTATTCTATTAGGATTTTTATTATCTGTAAAGTTTACTCCAGGTGTAGTTAAAATCTTGGAAAATGCACTCACCAGCAAATCACCAACCTTATTTATCGCTGCTTTTTTATTAACTTTTGTAGGTGCTGGTTTTTTATTAAGACTTTTAGCTAGAGGGGTAGAGAACACCTTTAAATCATTGAATATCAATTCGATTAATCAGATTGCTGGTGGTGGTTTATTCAGTTTTGTTCTTTTATTATTTTATAGTTTGCTTATTTGGTTTTCTACTCAATCAAAACTAATCAACAAGGAGGTCGCAAATAAATCGATTACTTATCCTTATTTGATGAAATTACCATCTAATGCAAAGTTGGCAACGGATTATATCAAACCGCTTTGTGTTGACTTCTGGGATTATTCTGCCTATACAATTGATAGATTGCGATTGAAGAATGATAAAACCGAGAAAGAATAAGGGGCATTTAATGTTTTTATGAATTTTAAATTCTTAAATTAGCTTGAAAAAATATATACTTTTTTTCGTATAAAAATTATTAGTTTGCAATTAATGATTTTTGATTTACTAAAATTTTAAGTTTTAATCAAAAAGTAATTGGAAACACCTCAGTTAATTACCTAGGTGTTTCCAATTTTTTTGGTTTATAAAAATTTAGTTGAAAAAAGTTATTTTAAATATTTTATAACACCAATTACTTTTTTATAATCTTATCTGCAAATATTATTTGTTCATTTGCTTTCAATTTGATGAAATATATTCCAGTAGTAATATCTTTGATATCTATATCAAGTTTGCTAAAATTTCTTTTTTCAGCATCATAGTCAATAATTAATCTTCCAGAAATATCATAAATAGAAATATTGAAAAAATCAGGAACTGATTCTCCAATTTCAATAATTAACTTATCTGATGTAGGATTTGGGTAAACCTTTATTTCTTCCTCAAATGGTATTTGTACAGATACTATTTCTGATAATTCAGAATCGTTATTGAAATCAATTTGATTTAATCTATAATAAACTATTTTTGATTTTAAATCATTAACTTTAGTATCATTAAAGTTATAATTTTTTCGAATATACGAATTTCCACTTGATGCAACAAATCCAATGTTCTCAAAATCACTACCATTAATTGACCTTTCAATATTAAAGCCTTTACTATCTTTCTCCGATTCAGTCACCCAATTTAGTTTACTAATTTTATCTTGATATCTTGCAGTAAAACTAGTTAATTCAACAGGAAATTGCCCACCAGAGGTAATCGTTACTGGCACAAAGTTGGTACTTACTGCTGCACATATTGAATTGTTTGAAATGTCTGATACTAAATTCGAATATAAGCTACCAATATAAGTGTTTAAGTTTGTACCTGAAATATAGCTTAAACCATATACATTGTAAGAGCCAGCTGGAAAAGTAGTGGGATTGGTAAGATTTGTAGTTGCTTGTATTGCTACTATATTATTTGTAGTATTATTTACAATAACATAAATATATCCATAACCAGAAGTAGTTTAACTTTTAAAAGCTGGTGATGGAAATGTAACGTATATGCACCTACTTGACTGTATAAATGGCTCACTCTTATTTCATAATCTTGACACATTGGTTAGTTTTGCAGTTAAATCATTTTAAATACATTTCAGAACTGGATAAGCTGCACTTGATGTTAGGAAGTTGGTACAAACAGATGCAGGAACAAATGATGGGGTATATAAAGTTGCAAAAACACTACTTCCACTTACAGTTATTGTACTGAGCCACTACTTGATACTCTAAATTTATAAGTATGATAATTTGGATTAGTACCAAATGCTTGACAAGAGTTATTAGTAGTGTTCAATACTGCAATCATTTGATGTTGGATCACTATTTGTTGTTGTTCTGTTTCTGTTCCCAATGCCCCAAAAATTTCCAGATGAACAAAAATTAAGGCGGAATTTCCTTCTGTAGCTGTAATTGGAGCATTTGGAGTGACTGTTGATGCTGGTGGAGCACAAGTTGCTAAAATAGTAATATTTGCATTATTAACATCAAAAATTGTTAAAGTTGCATCTCGTACACATTCAATTTTAAATCTAAAAGTATTAGTTAATTCATTTGGAACTGTTAAATTTTCTGTACCATCATTTGCAGTATTTGAAATCCAAGTTGTCCAAGTTGCTCCATTATTAATTGTATATAATATATTAACATTTGAGCAATTTCCACTACTAGTTGATCCTCCAGCATCCCATGTAATTGTTTTAGAATCACCAACAAACCAAGATGTTGAAGAATTAAAAGATGTAATATTTAATGGAGCAGTACTATTTAATGTAATATCTACATCTACTTCACTTGAACATCCGCCAGAAATAGCATTGTCTCTTACTGTACATCTAAACTTTAAATTACGTTCAACTGTAGGAACTACTTCCCCAGAATTAGTTAAAGTGTTAGTTAATAATTTTTGGATATTCGGAAATGTTCTTTTTGGGCTTGTTGATGAAGGAAATGATCTATATGTTGGTCCATTAATTGCAGTAGATGTTGGCCATGTTGACATTGAACCAATATCATATTGTTCCCAATTATATGTTATTGCATCACCATTTGTGTCGTTTCCTGTGGAAGTAAGTTCAAAATATGAGCCTGCAGGAATACTATAGTTATTACTTGCAACTGTAACAGTAGGTGCTGAATTTCCTGTACTTGATATACTAGCACATGTCGATGAGATCATAAAAGTTGAAATTTGTGATAAAGTTCTAGCATGCATATAATAATCTTTTGCATTATAATTTATTGTGCAACTAGTACCATATCCCATAAGTGTTGAACCTGCTACAATTTCATAACCATTATTTGAAAATTGACAAGAAGTTAATGATTGAGTATGTAATGCTGAAAATTGATGACCAATTTCATGAGCTACTACTCCTTCAAAGTTTGGACCCATTGGAGGTGCTGAACTCCCACCTACTTCTCCTCCACTAGCTGCTCTTCCTTTATTGCTTCCATCACAAACTACTGAGACTCCAGCTAATCCTTGCCAACTCCCACATCCAGTACACAAGCCAGCAGCTCCCCAACCTTTATGGAATACATGTCCAAGATCAAATGCTGCTGAACCACCAGATAAATTTGAAACTAAAGTAGTATGGTTTGTTGATAGATATGCAGCATCTGGACCAGTTGTTATTGTAGGATATGGGTCGGTAACAGGGTCAGGAAAAGTTATTGAATTTTCTAAAACTAAAGTAAATGTTATTGATAATTCTTTTTTAAAAGTAGTAATTATGTTGTTTATTGTAGAAGTGATTTGTGCTTGAGCTGATGCTTGAGAGCCAGCAGCTTGAGTATATTCTCCAGTTGAGGCTACAGCCATTTTATATGTACGAAGTTGACAATCGCCTGCTCTTTGTCCACTATTTTTTAAAACTTCTTTTATTTCGTCAACAGAATTATCAATTGATGAATTTTGCCCACATTTTGTGTTGTTAAATTCTTGTTTTTCATCTTTTTCATAATTGATTATATGTATTTCATTTTCACCGAAATTATAGGGAGATAAATATATTCTACCATTTTCGTGACCAACAATGATACCATTAAAGCCTAAAGGTGATATTGTAAATCGAATATATAAATTAGGATTTTTCATTGATTGACCTTCATAGGTCTTTACATTTGGGAGTAAGATTGCAGTTTCATTAGATAAGATTGGGTCTTCAGCAATATAAAAATCCTCAAAAGAACCATCTGGCATAGGTATTAATAGACTGATTCTACTATCTTTTATCGAATTTAAATTTTTAGATAACGAAGTTTTTAATAATTCTGTTTTGATATCTGAAAAAGACAATCTAAATAGTTGATAGCTATTTGGTAGGTTATTTTCATTCCTAGATTGGCGTTGATTATATTCTTCTAGTTTTTGAGGTTGCCAAAAATTTTGTTGTGAAAATAATTGAGTAATAGAAATAATTAAGCATAAAATAGTGATTGATTTTCGTAAATTTGGTAACATTGTATTGTGTTAATTTAATGAAATAAATAAAACACAAAATTAACAAATTGTTTATTTAATTTGAAACATATTTTAATGTTTTTATAATTTTTTATTAATATCTCGATACTATGAATGGTAAAGTTATTAATTGATTTGATAAGTCTTGTATTGTTATAAAATAATTGCCACTATTATAATTTTCAGTATCTATTTGAATAACACTACTGCCAATATTGCAGAAGTACTTAATTTGCTTATGTTCAATTCCTTTTGTATCATAGACTTTTAAATGTATGGTTTTTTCTGACTCAGAAAATATATTTACGGTTAATTGATTTGATAATATTATATTATTAAGAATTTTTGCAACAATGGTACTTTTATTTTTATTTTTTAAATAAATAATATTAGAATATTGTGATTCTCCATCAAAATTTGCAATATTTAATCTGTAATATGTGACAATAGGAAATGGATTTAAATCAATATATTTTATAATATCTTGATTTGTAACTGCTGATGAATAAATTACTTCCCAATTTTTGGTGTCGATGCTCCTTTCTAAATTGTAAACTACATTTTTGGAATTATTTTTATTTGTTTTCCAAAATATTTCATTTTTATTATGAATATTGTTCCCGTAAAAGTCATCTATTTCTAAAGCTAATATTGATGAATTCAATGATTTAAATGCGTTAATTCTTCCATATCCATAATATTGATCCCATCCAATTATATCTTCATTTGGATTTCCGATAGTATCATTAGCAGAATTGTATAAAATTGATTTTATTTCTTTATTTGATTTTTCTGTAAAGTAACCTTTGAGTAAAGATATTGTCCCTGTTGTTATAGCAGTTGCAGTTGAAGTGCCGCTTCTAAATACATAATTTCCATTATTGTCGAAGCTCAGAATATTTTCACCAGGTGCTGTTACTGAAATATGATTTCCGAAATTACTACCAGAAAAAGTTCCCCATATTGCTCTATAATCATTCGGATTTGTTGCTCCCACTGCAACCACATCTGCATATCCAGCTGGGTATAAAATATAATTATTGTTTAAATTTCCCATACTAGCTACCACAATTACTCCGTTTTGTATTGCATATTCAATTGCGTTTTGAAGTAAGCTAGAAGTACCATATGTCCCTAATGAAAGATTTATAATTTGTGCTCCATTATTAACTGCATAATAAATAGCTTGTGACCAGGAAGTTACGTTTCCAGTATTTGCACTATTTAATCCTTTTAGAATCATTAATTTGCATTTCCAATTTATTCCAGAAATTCCAATATTATTATTTGAATTTGCACCAATAAGCCCTGTATTGAATGTGCCATGACCATTATCATCTAATAGAATATTATTATTAGCAATAAAATTCCAACCATTCATATCATCAATATAACCGTTATTGTCGTCATCAATATTGTTTCCATCTATTTCTCCTGGATTTTTCCATATTCTGCCTTCAAATTCTTCAGAATCTAATTTGCAACCACTGTCTATTATGGCTACAATCGTACTTTCATTTCCTGTAGTTATATTCCATGCATTTTCTATATTGATGTCTGCACCTAATTTGGATGGACTTAATGGAAAGTTCCCATCGTTTTTTAAATACCATTGATTGTAAAATTCTGGGTCATTAGTAGAAAATGTGCCACTCCCAATAGCTTCCTTTTCAACTTTTTCAAATTTATTTGTTGCTTCAATTAATTCTTTCTGAATATCTAAATCATTGATTTTCGAATTATATTCAATTTTATAATAATTGTCTTTTAAATTTTTATTTATTTTTTCAATATTTGAAATTAACAATTGATTTGGAAGATATTTTTGAAAATCTGTTGTAAAATTTTCTTTTGGTTTGATGATTAAAGAATTGGTGGAATATTCAATATTGTTTTGTGCACTGATTGTTGAATTATTATATAATACAATAATAAATATATAGCTTATTAGAATAAAATAACTTTTAGCAATTTTTCTATCATTTATATATTTAAAATTACTTCGAAAAAAAGTTAAACATTGTAACGTGTATTTATGTGAAAAATAGTTCCTAAATTTAAATAGTTAATTTTCAACGTAAAAAGTTTGATTATGGTTCATATAAAGGAGTTTTATGTGTTTTATATTGTAATTAAGTTAAAATTTTTACAAAATTTATTAATAATTTATTAACTAATTTGTAATATAAAACATAGTCTTAACTTTTTTGGATTTTCTTAATAATTTATAATTTTAATTATTTTTCAAAAAAAATTATTTTTCCAATTTAATAAGGCTTAAAATAGGATATTTGGCGTAGTTGATGATTGACAAAATTTGATTTTTTAAATAATTGATAATCAAATGGTTAATTTCATTGGCAAAACATTACTATTTTTATTAATATGTGTAAAAATTTGATTTTCTGATACTTATACCTATATCTTTGTGTGAAATTATTAAATTACATATCAATCATGAGTATCAAAAAAGTATTTTCAAAAACTAAACCTGTTTGTAAGGTTTCTTTCGCATTAGATTTGAACGAAATTAATAAAGCTGAAAAAGTTGCTGTTTTAGGTGATTTTAACAACTGGAATTTGAACGAAGCACTTGAGTTGAAAAAAGCTAAAGATGGTGTTTTCAAAGGTAGCATTGACTTGCCAGTTGGAAAAGATTATGAATTCAGATATTTGTTAGACGCTACTAATTGGATGAATGATCTTGAAGCTGATAGTTTCGTTGCAAATGCATTTGGAGTAGAAAATAGTGTTATCAAAGCATAATTTAAAATTAGTTGATAAATACTTTGGTTTTTGATTGTCAATATGATAATTCATTTTCCATAGTGTGAATGGTTGTTTACATAGGTAAATAACCATTTTTTTTGCATAAAAAAACCGATACCTTGAGCTTTTCTCAAAGTATCGGTCGTTGACAGCTAATTTATTGGATATTTTAACTACCACACATCAAACAGCCTTCTTCCATCGTACATGTGAATCCTTCTGGATATTCATCTTGTGCTGTTTCGGCTACAACAGTTGGTTTGTAATTACTAGTAGATAAGTTCGTACTAGGAATATCACTTACCACTGATGATGTAGGTACAGATTCTTTATTCGTCATAATTGAAGACGGAGTTGCAACAAATTTTTGTTGGTGTTTCGCACTCAATGTGAATTTAATTGGGTCTGTTGCAGATTTTGATCTTAAATAGTACATTCCTGTTTTCAAGCCTTGCTTCCAACCATAGAAATGCATGGAAGATAATTTTCCAAAGTTTGGATTCTCCATGAATAAATTTAAGCTTTGAGATTGACAGATGTAAGCACCTCTATCTGCTGCTTGATCTATAATAACTTTTTGCTTAATTTCGTAAGCAGTTTTATACAAGTCCTTGATATCCTGTGGAATACCTTCTATGTTTTGTACAGAACCATTGGCTGCTATTAAGATTTCTCTCAATTCTTCACACCAAAGTCCTAAACCAATCAAATCTTTTAATAAATGCTTATTTACTACAATATATTCTCCTGATAAGGTTCTTCTTGTATAAATATTCGAAGTATATGGCTCAAAACATTCATTATTTCCCAATATCTGAGATGTAGATGCAGTTGGCATTGGAGCTACTAATAAGCTGTTTCTTAAACCATTTGTTTTTACAGCTTCTTTTAAAGACGCCCAATCCCATCTGTTACTAGGTGTTACATTCCATAAATCGTATTGGAAAATGCCTTTGCTAGTTGGTGACCCTTCAAAACTTTGGTAGGCACCTTGCTCTTTTGCTAACTGGCAAGATTCTGACATTGCAGCAAAGTATATTGTTTCAAAAATATCTTTGTTCAATTGTCTAGCTTCTTCACTATCAAACGGAAACCGCATCATGATAAATGCATCAGCTAATCCTTGCACCCCAATTCCAATCGGTCTATGTCTTGTATTCGAATTTTGTGCTTCAATTATTGGATAATAATTGACATCAATAACTTTGTTTAAATTTCTTGTGACCGTTCTAGTTACATCATACAATTTATTGAAATCAAATTTTCCAGCATTCAAAACGAACTTGGATAGATTGATGGAAGCTAAATTACAAACCGCCACTTCATCTTTCGATGTATATTCTAAAATTTCAGTACAAAGATTACTAGATCGAATCGTACCCAAATTCTTTTGGTTCGATTTTTTGTTGCAGGCATCTTTATATAAAATGTATGGTGTTCCAGTTTCGATTTGTGATTCTAGAATGGCAAACCATAGCTCTTGAGCTTTGATTACTTTTCTTGCCTTTCCTTCAGATTCGTATTTGTGATATAATGCTTCAAATTCCCCTCCATAGGTGTCGTACAATCCTGGGCACTCATTTGGGCAGAATAAAGACCAATTTGCATCTTCTTCAACTCTTTGCATGAATAAATCTGGAATCCACATAGCGTAGAATAAATCTCTTGCTCTCAATTCCTCTTTACCGTGATTTTTCTTCAATTCAAGAAAATCAAAAATGTCTGAGTGCCATGGCTCTAAATATACTGCAAAAGCACCTTTTCTTTTTCCGCCACCTTGGTCCACGTATCTTGCTGTATCATTATATACTTTAAGCATTGGTATGATTCCATTAGAAGTTCCACCAGTACCTTTTATATAACTACCCTTTGAACGAATATTGTGAATGCTCAAACCAATTCCTCCAGCAGATTGAGAGATTTTAGCACATCTTCCTAATGTTTCAAAAATTCCAGATATGGAATCTTCCGTCATCGAAAGTAAAAAACAAGAGGATAGTTGAGGCTTCGGTGTACCTGCATTGAATAGAGTAGGAGTGGCATGAATGAACCACTTTTCAGACATCATATTGTAAGTTTCAATAACTTTATCAATATTGTCATTGTGGATTCCTACAGCTACTCTCATCAGTAATTGCTGTGGTCTTTCCACTACCACATTATTCAATCGAAGTAAATAAGATTTTTCTAAAGTTTTAAAACCGAAGTAATCGAAATCATAGTCTCTGTCATAAATTATAGCAGAGTCTAATTTTTCTTTATATTTTTGAACTGTTTTATAACACTCATCACTAATTAATCCAGCCTTTTCATTGGTAATTGGATCAACGTGATTGTATAAATCTTTTATAACTTTCGAGAAAGATTTATTGGTATTTTTATGGAGATTAGAAACTGCAATCCTAGCAGCCAAAAGGGCATTGTCAGGATGTTGTGCAGCCATCGTAGCAGCTGTTTCTGCAGCTAAATTATCTAATTCGGTAGTGGGTACACCGTCATAAAGCCCTTGAATTACCTTTTTAGATATTTCGATATAATCGACATATCTTTCGTCAAGGCCGTAACATAATTTCTTTATTCTGGCTGTTATTTTGTCAAAGCTTACTTCTTCAGACAGCCCGCTTCTTTTAATTACTTGCATACAAATTCGTGGTTTCTACTTTAAAAAATTGATTGATACGAATGGTTTTGGTTAAAAAAAATTAAGATTTAAAATACTATGTAAGCTTGATTAATTTTTTTAATTTAAAAGTCTTCATTTAACGTAAATACTTGTTTGGCTCTTTCAGTCATAATTCCTGCTTTTTGATAATCACCAACTCTTTTTTCAAAGAAATTAGTTTTGCCTTGCAGGGAAATCATTTCCATCCAAGGAAATGGGTTTTCGGCATCAAAGGCTTTTGGACAATCCAATGAAACGAGTAATCTATCTGCAACGAACTCGATGTACTGACACATCATTTCTGAATTCATCCCAATAAGATTAACTGGTAGGGCATCAGTTACAAATTCTTTCTCAATAGCGACAGCATCTTTAATAATATCTCTTACTATTGTCTTATCTAATTTGTATTCAACGTGTCTGTTATATAACAAACAGGCGAAATCACAGTGCATTCCTTCATCTCTAGAATATCAACTCGTTGCTGAAAGTTAGTCCTGGCATCAATCCTCTTTTCTTCAACCAAAAGATGGAGCAAAATGATCCAGAGAAAAATATACCTTCCACAGCAGCGAATGCCACTAATCTTTCAGCAAATGAGCCATTTTGAATCCATCTCATTGCCCAATCTGCTTTTCTTTTCACACATTCCAAATTGTCAATGGCATGCAAAAGATAGTCTTTTTCAGTATTGTCTTTTATATATGTGTCAATGAGTAATGAATAGGTTTCAGAATGAATGTTTTCCATCATAATCTGAAAACCATAAAAGAACTTAGCTTCTGTATATTGAACTTCAGCAATGAAATTCACTGCTAAATTTTCATTTACAATTCCATCCGAAGCAGCAAAGAATGCTAGGACATGTTTGATGAAATGTTTTTCATCGTTTGTTAGTTTTGTTTCCCAATCAATCAAATCTTGCTGCAAATCAATTTCTTCTGCGGTCCAAAAACTAGCTTCTGATTGTTTGTACATTCTCCATATATCATCGTGGACTATTGGAAATAGCACGAATCTATCTGGGTTTTCTTTTAATATTGGTTCTATCATTTGACTCATTGCAAAAGATGTTACTTTTTTTGAAAAAAATTTTGGTATAAAAAAAGCTAGTTGTTCTTCTCAAAGAAAGAAAGTAAAATCAAAATAGTAAATATCAAAAATAAAATTTGGTATGAACTATTTTTATAATATTTTCCTGTTTAATATTAGATTTTTTTATAAAATATTGAATAATAATATTTTGAAAAAATCTAATATGTAATTGATAATTTTGAATGGTAATTTATGTTTCTAATTCAAAAAAATCGTGAAGCGAAGTTACTCATCTTATACGAATTTAGTGAATTTTATTTATCCACATAATGTTAATAAAATATATAACAAACATAGTACCAAAGACTTATATTGCAAATAAAATTATTAGAAATGTTAGTAATTTTTTTATATATGAAAAAAGCATATGTATTAGTACCTCATTCATATGAATAAAAAAAATAATTTGAAAAAAACAAATTTATAGTAATCTTTTTCTACGGAAGAAAAATGCAAGTGCAACACTCATAAGAATGGAGCCTAAGAAAATATATAAAAATGAATAGTTGTTTTCACTCATTGGAACGGGAACATTCATCCCAAAAAAGCTAGCGATAACTGTTGGAACCATTAATATGATGGTTATCAATGTTAGTCGTTGCATGATCATCCCTAAATTATTCGAAATAATAGAGGAATGAGTCTCCATTGTACTACTTAGTATATTGGAATATATTTTTGACATTTCTAAAGCCTGACTATTATCAATAATCAAATCTTCAAACAAGTCATATTTAAATTCATTGTCTTTCAAGCTGAGCAAATCAGTTCTTTTTATTTTCATTTTCAACAACTCATTTGCACTTAAAGAATTCACAAAATAGATCAAGCTTTTTTGAATACTTAATAATTGTTGCAAATCCTGATTTCTACTCGAATCATATAATTCTTTTTCTAGTAAGTTCCTTTTCAGATTCAACTTTTTAAGGCAAGAAAGAAATCGAAACACATTTTGCTCGAAAATTTGAAGGATGAACAGACTTACATCTGTAACATTTACGTTTTTGACTTTATTGTCAATAAATAATTCAATAATTGTATTGTCAGAATTTGTAATGGTGATTACGTGATCATTGACTAAAATCAAACCAATAGGAATAGTAATGAATATTGCTTCATCATTTCGATAACCATCATTCAAAACTGGAGTGTTAATGACGATAAGCTTTATGTCGTCCTCTTTTTCGTAACGAGCTCTTTCGTCGATATCCAAGGGGTCAGTAAAAAAATCATGAGGAATTTGAAGTGTATCTGACAAATATTCTATTTCATCAGGAGAAATTGGAGGTGTAACATTAATCCAGCAAAAAGTTTGCAAACTTTCCAACTGCTCCAATTTGTTGTTGGTAGTGGTGTAAAAGTTGATCATTACTACTGGAATCCATGTATTAAAATTTACTAATAAAATTTCGATGCAAATTAAACATATTTTTTGGTAATTAAAAATAAAAAGTTTTTTCGTAGGTCTAAAAAAACAAAAGCACTCTAATTTCTTAAAGTGCTTTTGTTAAAAACAAAATTATAAAAACTAGTTCTTAATAAATTTATTTACCAAGATACTATCATTTAATTTTACTTTCACAAAATAACATCCAGCAGGTAACATACTGACATCCAAAGGAATTAATTGTTGATTTCTAATGAATGACTTTGTTAATACTGTTCTTCCATTTAAATCCAAGATATTGATATTCAAATCATTATTAGATGCCGTAGGGAGCTCAATATTAATAAAACTACCAGTTGGATTTGGATAAATTGCAATAGTTGATGAATTTTCAAGATCCTTAATATCAGTATTAAGACCAGGTTTTACTATGGTTCCTTTTTCAGGAACAATCGTACAAACTTTATCTCCTTCAGCAGTTGTTACACAAACTTCAGAATTATAGTTGAGCATCTCGAATAATTCTACATCATCAATGAACCAGCCATAACCACCAGTTCCATTATTTGAACCAAAACGGAAACGAATGTTCACTTTTTGTCCTACATAAGCACTTAAATCAACAAATGTTTGAATCCATCCATTACTATTTCCCCACCAAGCAGCAATATTTGGAATTCCAAAAGTGGAATAATTGATTTTTCCTCTATAATTATTTCTAAAAATATTAGTACCTAAATCAGTCCATTTTGTGCCTCCATCAGTACTGATTTGAATAAATCCACCATCAAAACCTGCATCCGTATTATAAAGATGCCAAAAACTCATCACTGGATTTGTAGAAGGAACTTGAATGTCAGGGAAAAACTGTAAAATTTGATCTTGAGCTGTTTTTAAATTTGGAGCTCTCCATGCAAAATTTCCACTTTTCTTTTCTGTTTGTTGAATTTCAAAGACACCTAAACTATCGTTTAACGAATTAAATTCCCAATTATCTTGTCCCTTTTCCATGTCATCAAAGAATGTTCGGATAGATTTATTGCTGTTTGTAATTACTTTGTAATTTATTGTAGCAGATTCATTTACACCCAATTGTGCAATTTTGAATGAAATAGTATTGCCACTAACACTGGTAGGTGTTGAACCAAAGCCAGCTACATAAGTTGTACCAACAGGGATATTGTCATTTATTTGAATATTGGTACTCACTGCATCTTTGTCATTCGTAACTTTGATCGTATAATTGATTTCATCAGTTGCATTCACCAAAGGAGTTGCTGTTTTTACAACTTTAATTTCTTTGATACAAGCTGGTTTTGTATTGAAATCTGATATACCATCAACGGTAGAATTTGAGGAACCTTGATTTGCATTAAATCCTAATCCTCTTCTTGCAAATACTTTCCAAATCAGACATTCATGTATGCCATTAAAAAGCAATTTGTCAGCAGCGATGATTCCATCTCTTCCGTCAACAAATCCTGAGAACAAGGCTGTAATTTCATCCCAGCTATCACTAATTTAACCGCTTTATTATTTCCTCCATTACCATTGATTAAATCTTCATCAAATCCATAAAGATTTACAAACTCCCAATATAAATCCCAAGTACAAGATGTCCATATTTCACCTAATCTATGAATTTCAGCTCCAATAATATCATCATAAACATTTGGATTTACCTTCATATCTGTTGAATAAGGATAGGCTCTAATTCCTGTTCCATTCACTTCTTGACGTAAGGCAAATGTACCTACGGTCTTAGCATCTTTCCCACTTTGACTCTTTTTAGCGGTAGTTACTAAAGAAAAATAATCACTCCAGCCTTCACCCATTTGTTCTGCATTGCCAAGGCAATTTGCATTTGCAGGACCTCCGGTCAAACGATTGGAAATGCCATGAGCATATTCATGTGCAATAATTCCATTGTCAAAATCACCATCAAGAAATTTTGGACCAGTCAAGTCTGGCGGTAAAACCAATGTTCCTGTAACTTTTTTTGCAGATAATAATTGCTCTTTTAGTCTATCACAAGCAGATTTTTTCAACATTAGCACTGGAATTGTTACCGAATTTCCAACAGCCCCAGGAGCCATTGATACCAAAGCTTCTTCAAAATTGCAAATACAAACAGCTTTTGCACCAGCTTTTTGAGCATTTAGTGCTTTTTCACCAAAAGTACATGTTCCTCTATCCACCAAAGCTAATTTGTCTTTCACATCAGCAATTATTTGACCACAACACAAGTTGTTTGTATTGTCATATGCTATAGCTAAATCTAGTGTTAAAGGAACATTATCCACTTGTTTTCCCCAAGTTGCAGGACTAGATTCGTAAAAACCATCAATTCCAATGGGTTCATTTACTTTGAATATTTTTGAGGAAGTTGAGTTCCACAAAAACATTTGCATCCTTCCTGATTGCCCATCTACAGGTGTGCTAAAATTGGCATTATTCAAACTCGGTGATGCTGCTTTTGAATTGTCTTGTGCTTCTGCCAAAACATAGTCATTCCCTTTTCCAGCTTTGCCATAATTGTTTTGTTGGAAATTTCCTGACACTTCATCAAATCCATGTTTGTAGGAAAAGTCGTGCATGAAATTGTTCACATAGAATAGATTTACTACAGCTGCTTTGTTGATACTATCAGGTTCAGCAGTATTCGTAAATGGAAATCTAAAGGTTAATGAGCTAGTTCCATTTGGTTCATTTCCATCTGATTTGTTATTTCCATCAGTATCTAAATAGGCATGAACGTTATTGCCTCTAGTAATTGTAAATTCAGCTCCAGCAACCCCAGAAGTATCATGCCACCCAAAAGGTGAAGCGATTGGATCCGCAGGATCCGTAATAACAGTTCTGTTGCCAAAAGTTGGTGCTTCAAGAGGAAATTTGAAAACTTCATAAGAAGCCCCATCTCCATTTGGAGGCATTTCTTCAAATGCTTTTGTTGTCTTAAAATTTATTGGTGTATCGTCGCAACCATCAACAGTTGGCACTCCAAAGTTACAATGGAGGGTTATTGAAGATTTATCAACTAGTTTACCAGAAACCGCATCAACATTATATTTCCAATAATCACTTTGCCCAATTGGTTCAATCATAACTTCCCAAACTAAATTCAAAACATCATTTTTATTTACAAAAACCAATTTAGCATGAATGTCTTGAGATGCAAAATCAGATTTGTCGAAAATGTATTCTTTGTTTTCGTCTATTTTTAATAATTGTAAATTACTTCTATTAAAAATTCCGAGATCACTAATACACTGATTTACTGCTTGATTTGCTGTAATTTCTGCTTTGGAAATAGCAGCTTTTGAAACAACTTGGTTATAAAATCTATTTCCAAAATATAAAACTGCACCATTCTTAATATGTAAATTAAGTATTGCATTTTGAATATCAATTCCATTTATTTGTTGCTGTAAATACAGATGTTCAACTCCCATTGATTCATCAAAATAAGCAGAACTGATCCTAAATTCTTGTATATCTCTTTCTGTCAAATTGAATTGCTTCAAATGGCTAGATAGATATTCCTTAGCAAAATCTAATTGTCGGCTTTGTCCGAAAAGTTGAGATGTAGTTATAAGGATAATAATGATAAATAAATTTCTCATCAAAATAATATTTTGAAATTTTATTTTTAAATAATTCATTTGAAAAACAAAAATATTGTTTTTTTTCGATTAATACGAATTTATTATTTTAAGGAAGTCTTCTGCAATTAATGAAGCTCCACCTATTAATCCACCATCCACATCAGGTTTTGTAAACAAGGTGTTTGCATTTTTTGCATTGCAGCTTCCTCCATATAGAATTGAAATATTATTTGCAATGGATGGATTGAAAGATGAACTTAGATGATTTCTGATAGCAGCATGAATTTCTTGAGCTTCTTCTGGACTAGCAGTTTTTCCAGTACCAATTGCCCAAATTGGTTCGTATGCAATTACTACTTTTTGGATTTCATCATTGGATAAGTCACCCAAACTTTCTTGTAATTGATTCAAAACAAAAGAAATATGATTGCCAGATTCTCTGATTTCTAATGATTCACCACAACAATAAATTGGGGTAATTGCATTATCTAAACATTTTTTTACCTTGATACCAACTAATTGATCTGTCTCACCAAAATATTGTCTTCTTTCGGAGTGTCCAACTATAACAAACTCAATACCAATAGATTTCAACATTTCAATTGAAATTTCACCAGTATAAGCTCCCTTATCTTCATGGTGGCAATTTTGAGCTGCAATTCCTATATTTGGTTTATTTCCAACTAATTTTTTAGCTTCATTTAAATGTATATAAGGAGTTCCAAATATTACCAAAACATCTGAAGGAAGGTCACTCTCAATTACTGAAGATATTAATGATAAACCATCATTTAGTGTTTTATTCATTTTCCAATTTCCCGCAACAATTTTTTTTGCACTCATTTGATAAAAAGTTAAAAGTTAATTATTTCAATTATATGATTTTCAATTGTTTTTATAGTTAAATTATCTATAATTTGATTGTCTTTGACTAAATTATTGATTTGTGATATTGGTAATCGGTTAGGCATAATATTAGCTCCCAGATAGTTCATGAAAGTAGATATGTGATCCATTCCTCTTAAATTTCCAGCTCTTCCATCAGAAATTCCTACCAAAGCAACTTTTTTACCTTTAAAATTTCTAGCATTTTCTCTTACTGAAATCGCATCAATGAAAAGCTTGAAAATGCCAGGAAAAGTGCCGTTGTATTCTGGAACAATAAACACAAATTTATCAACTGGATAAATATATTTATCTTGTATTACTTTTAATTCCTCCGACATCCCTTTTGATGAATACATATCATGATTCAGAATATCAAGTGGAAGATTTTTTAAATCAAATTGTAATACATCTAAAGTGTTCTCTTTTAGTTTGTTATAGTAAAAATCTGAAAAAATTTTAGTTATAGAGTTTATTCTATTCGTTGCTGTTATAACTCCAATCATAGTTTAATTTTGATATTGAAATTTTCCATGATTACTAATAATAGTCAATTCATTTTGTTCGGATGCTTCTACTCTTCCTACTATTTTTGCTTCAATATTAAATTGAGTTGCAATTTTAATAATTTCTGTAGCTAAATCAGTATCAACATAAAATTCCATCCGATTCCCCATGTTAAAAACTCGGTACATTTCTTCCCAACTTGCACCAGATTCTGATTGTATAAGTTGGAAAATTGGAGGTGTCTCAAACAAATTATCTTTTATAATATGTACCTTTTCTGAAAATTTTAAAACCTTCGTTTGCCCACCTCCAGTACAATGAATTATTCCATGAATTTTTTCTAAGTCTAAATTCAATATTTCCTTCATCAGTGGCAAAAAGGTTCTAGTTGGTGATAATAATAATTTTCCGATTGAAATCTCTTGATTATCAATTGTTAAAGTGTCTGTAACTTTCTTGGTGCCTGTAAAAGCAATGTTATCTTTTAAATTAGCACTATCGTAAGATTCTGGATATTTTGTGGCATAATATTTTGATAAAACGTCATGTTTTGCAGAAGTCAATCCATTGCTACCTATACCACTATTATATTCCGTTTCATAACTAGCTTTGCCAAAACTAGCCAATCCAACAATTACATTTCCTGGTTTAATCTTATTTTCAATAACTGTAGCTTTTTTCAATCTGGCAAAAGCTGTGAAGCCAATATCAATAGTCCTGACAATATCATTCACATCTGCCGTTTCTCCACCAGTTAAATGTAGATTTACTCCATATTTTTCAAGCTCAGATTTTAGTTTATTACTAGCATTAATGATCGTTTTAATGACTGTTCCATTAATATAAAATTTATTTCTACCAATGGTGGAAGATAATAAAATATTATCCACACAACCAACACAAGCCATATCGTCAAGATTCATAACTATGGAATCTTGAACGACTCCTTCCCAAACACTCAAATCTCCAGTTTCTTTCCAATATAGATATGCAAGACTCGTTTTAGTGCCAGCGGTATCTGCATGCATTATATTACAATAGTCAGCATCATGAGCAACCACATCGGGCATTATCTTGCAAAAGGCATTGGAAAACAAGCCTTTATCTAGGTTTTTTATTGCTTGATGCACTTCTTTTTTATCCGATGAGACCCCTCTTTGACTATATCTATCTTCTTTTGAATTCATTTATTTAATCTTTTGAATCATCATTATCATGAATTGTAACTAGTACATTATTTTCTCTATTGGTTTCAGCCATTCCATGATATGGGTCAATTTCAATTTTTACAATATGTTTAAATCTATAAGGTATAATTAAATCATATTTTGTATCAGTCCATTGCCAATCTTTTGCTACTTCGTATTTTTCTGATTTGTCAAAATGTTTTGTACCTCTCATTAAATCTAAAGGAATATGATACATAATTTTTGTGCTATCTTTTAAAGTAATTTGGATATCCAATGGCATTGGCATTTTTCCTAATCTTTCAAGTTGTATTTTAGTTTCTTTTCTTTCGTGATATTGTACATTTTTTAAGTAATAATCAATTGAATAAGTTGAATTTACCCAACATTCTTTATACCAATCTAATTCTAGATTCGATTCTTTTTCGAAAACTCGAATACAATCATTTGGATTGGGATGATGACCTTTCCATTCATTAAAATATCTTATAAGTCCACTATTAAATGGTTGATTTCCAATAAGGTAATTCAATTGATGTAGGAATAAGTCACCTTTGACATAGGATGCGATACTATAGGCAAAATTGGTTTGATAATGATCACTATGTGTCGTCATGGGTTCTTCTTTTCCACTTTTGGCTAACTTGATATAAGTTGAAATTGATCCATCATAAGGATATTTTTCAACCTCCCCTTCAATTATTTTTTTTGATTTTAAATGTTCCATTATACTAGTCTCTGCATAATCTGTAAATCCTTCGTCCATCCAAGGATACAAGCTTTCATTGCTAGCTAATTGACCTTGATACCAACTATGCATCATTTCATGGGCACAAACACCAACCAAGCTACTTAATGGTCTTTCACCAGTTACAAAGGTTAGCATCATATATTCCATACCACCGTCACCAGCTTGAACAAATGAGTAATCTTTATAAGGATATTTCCCAAATTTTTGATTGGCATATGACATTGCTTCGTCCATTATCATAGGTAATTTTTCCCAAGAATCTTTATTGGTCTCTGTTTTTTTGAAAAAGCAATGCAAATTTGTCCCAAAATTTGTTTTTCGTTCAGTATGAGTGAATTCTGGATCAGCAGCCCATGTAAAATCATGCACATTTTCTGCTTTATAAATCCATTCTATTTTATCTTTTTTGATGGATTGAAGGCGATTTGGATCATCAAAACCAACTTCTTTTGGATTTTGTAAATATCCTGTAGCAGCTAAAATATATTTTTTATCAATATTGATTTTTACTTCAAAATTTCCCCAAACCCCATAAAATTCCCTAGCTACATATGGGTTGGAGTGCCAACCTTGTTCGTCATATTCACATAGCTTTGGATACCATTGAGACATAGAATAGTCGATTCCTTCAGCATTATTTCTACCAGTTCTTCTGATTTGAACAGGAACTTGCCCTTCAAAATCTAAGTTGATTTTTGTAACTTTATTAGGTAAGATTGGGCTGCTAAGACTTACTTCGAGAATCGTTCCTTCAATTATAAAGTCTTGCTTTTTCCCATTGACTCTTAATGTTTTAATGCTTTGTATCCCAATTTCATCAGGCTTCAATTTTGAAATTCTGTCTTTCACTCTTCCGTCAGGATCTGCTATCCATCTACTCCTAACATCCATAACGCTATTTGGCTGAAAAGCATTTAAATATAAATGAAAAAATAATTTTTTTAGCGTATCTGGCGAATTGTTCGTGTATAATAACTCTTCATCACCAGCAAAATGGTGATTTTCGTTATTTAAATCAAAATTAATTTTATAGCTGACGGATTGCTGCCATCGATAATTTTGTGCAGTAACAAACGAAATAAGGATAAACTGTGTTATCAATAAAAAAATAAAACGAGAATGCTTCATAAAATTGAAATAATGCGATAAAGATACAACTTTAGGAAAAATTTGTTTTAAATAGTTATAATTGTTTTAATATTTTTGACCCAGAAATAGATTTATATTAATTTCTTTAATAATGCGAAATATATTTTTAATTATTCTTTGCCAAATTGCTGTTCCATTATTTGCTCAACCATCTAATGCGAAATTTTTAAAAATAATAGAAGATGGTTTGGTAGAGATTACAATAGCTCAAGGTTATATTGAGGAAAAACAGCGACAAAAAGATGGCTCTCTAGACTATTTGCATAATATAAATATGAATTATTTTAAATCATATTTTATTAATAACCAGTATGTTAAGAAAACCACAAAAGATACAACTGAATTGATTTTTGAAAAAGAAAGATGGTTGAATTATGTAACAAAAAACAATAATGATACTTCAAGATTGATTAAATTAAAAATAAAATTAATAAGTCCGAGTATTAAAGCGAAAAAATGAATTGATAAATGGAATTTGCAAATCCGAAATTTTTATCTATCAAGGTCATGGTAGGAGAGGGCTCGGTCCCGATTTTGATGATATTAATGAAATGGATGGCAATTTTGTAATTGGTGATAACTCTAAATTACATAAAGATAATAAATTGAAATTACCTGGAGATAAATCATATACGATTGTAAAAGTGGGAGAAAATGATTTAGAGAAATTGAAGGATACGAGTTTTGCAAATCATCCTAGATTTTGGTTTTTTAATGCCTGTAATACTAAATATTATCAAGACGAATTAGAAAGTGAACTTTTGCCAAATAAAGTTATATCAAATACTGATATTCTATTAACAAAATCATTGATTTCCTTGTTTTCAACTGCTGCCACATCAATTAAATTCATTGATTTATTGTTGGAAGGGAAAAATTACGATAAAATTCCAGCAAGATTATTTGAATCACAACAAACTACATTATATCGGTCTGGAATTTATAATACCAATGTTATTTTAAGTTTTAAGCCTTGCATGTATTGGAATTATGTGGAAAATCCAAATACGGAAGTAGAGGAAAAGAAAAAGCTACCCTCAAAAAGAGGATAGCTTATCGTAAAATTGTAAGATTCTAATATTATTGGACTTTCGATAACATTCTTACTTGTTGATTGATATCATTTTCAAATCGTGCATAGTAAATTCCAGTAGGTAAACCTTCAAGATCACAAGAGATTTCAAAGGTACCAGCTGTTTGAGCCATTTCATTCACAAGTGTTTTTATTAAAACACCTTGATTATTAAATATTTGCAGCAATGTATATCCACCCTCAGTCGTATATTTTATGGTTGTTCTGTCTGTAAATGGATTTGGATAGTTCGATACAATCTCAATACCCGCTTTTTTATATTCATTAGCAACATTTTCGTTTCTGCTACAAATGTTATTGATCAATGGTAATCTTTGGAAATTTTTCAACAATACGCCATCCACTTCATCAGACGGCAAACAGAACCAATTTTCCATAATGGAAGAATACAAGGATCTGAAATCATATTGCATGGGTATGTTATCATTAGAGGTCATGGTTGCTGTGATAGTCGGATTTGTACCTGTCACTCCACCTTTTATGCCATTTCCAAACATAATGACAGGAGCTGCTGAGCCATGGTCAGTTCCTCCAGATGCATTGGATTTTATTCTTCTGCCGAATTCTGAAAAAGTCATTCCAATCACTCTATCATCAATTGTTAAGCCTTTACAATCATCCATAAATGCTTTTATACCTTGAGACAATGAACCTAAAAGATTTGCATGTGCACCAATAGTCGTATCATTAGGATTTACTTGAATAGAGTGAGTATCAAATCCACCCATTGAAACCATATAAATCCTTGTTTTCAACCCACCTGCAATTAATCTAGCTACAATTTTGAGTTGGTTGCTCAAACTACTATTAGGATAAGTTCCTTGAATAGTAATTTTATCTGATGCTGCTTTCACTGCTGCATAAAATTTTTGTGTTTGATACATCACAGTTCTAGTATGGGTAATTTCTTTACCATAATAATCGTTAGGTGCTGGGTCTTGTAAAGCCGAAATTGCAGTATAAGTATTTGAAGTGTTTTGAACAGCCATACCCATAGAAGTTGCGACTCCTTGGAAAATACTTGAAACAGAGCCACCTATTTGAATGGCTAATGGGTCTGGCATTGTCGCATTAGGATATCCTGTTGGGAAATTCGGAAACTCATTCATAAGATACCTACCTGCCCAACCAGTAGTCAAATATTGCTTAGAGTCAGATGCAGACATCCAAATATCAGTTGCTCTGAAATGTGAAAAATCAGGTTTAGGATAACTTACCCCTTGTACAACATTTACTTTTCCATCTTTATACAAATCAAAAAGACCTGTCATTGCAGGATGTAACGCCGTATTTGGATTGTCAGGTAATACCAAAGTTTTATTTTCAGGTATCAAAATATTAGATCTAACAACCGACATTCCAGAGTATTGATCTAAAGGCAAAATCATGTTCAAACCATCATTTCCGCCACTCAATTGTACTAAAACCAATACTTTATCTGTATCAGTATAAGCTGCGGAAAGTGCTTCTAAAAATGGGTTGGACCCAAATGCTTGAATAGAATATCCACCAACAACAGAAGGTAACACCGCATAAGGAATCGATTTTAAAAAACTTCTTCTTTTCATAATTAGCTCTTTTTAAAATTTTGTTGGGTGTTAGGATAAATGATATTCAGCGTATTTCATCATATTCTGTAAAAGACTAATAAGTTTATTTTGAACAGTATTAATCTTTGTAGTATTAGTTGGATTAGCTAGATAGTCATTCCAAGCTAATGTCCAGTAATTATCAGTTTGTGTGCCAATAAGTATTGATTTTAAAGCATTTAATGAACTTTGGCTTAGACTTCGAATGTAAATTCTTTCTACTAATTCTTGAATCAGTTTATTCGGGTCACTGGGTGTTTTGAATCCTTTGAAATAAGTCAAAATATTAATACCAATTTTATAAGATCCAACATTATAACCAGAAGCAATTGAATTTGTAAAATTATTTCTTTTATAATAAGAATCAGTGTTTATCCAAATTTCATGATATTGAGGAGCTTGATAATATGCAGGCCATCCAGCTACATTTGGAGGATTCCCAATACTTTGTAATATATTAGTTGAGTTATTTGATAGATTTATCCAAGTGTTATAGAGAGCTACCAAATCTGTTAAGGAAGATGTAGGAAAAGTTACATTAAATTCTCTTGCACAACCAATTATAAAATCAATAGGTGATTTTATTACACTACCCATAATAGCTTTATCAAAAAAGTGATTACTTGACAATAAAGTTTCCATTAATGTTTTTAAACTATACCCACTTGCTTTGAATTTGGCAGCCAAAGGAGTGATAATATTTGTTTCAACTTCAGGAGTGATTTCATAGTAAACAAAAAAAGTATAAACTCTTCTGCAAATATATTTAGACACCTCATTTGTGTTGAAAATCATATCCAACATTTCATCTAACTCTTGTTGCCCAGCATCTAATGTTTTGCCATTGATTATTTTGTTGCCATAAAAAGCGGAAAATTGTTTGTTACTAGTATCGTGATTTCCTGGTGTGAATTTGAAACCTATTGTTTCCATCACATCACTATATCCTGTTAATACTTTTGCAGCTGCTTTCACATCATTTTCGGTATAACCAGAATCAGGACCTTTTCCTAATGTAAAAAGTTCTTGTAATTCTCTTCCATAATTTTCATCAGGAGACTGTTTTCTATTCAATCTGCCATTCAAATAGACTAACATTTGAGGTTCAAGTGTAACAGCTTTGATTAGTGTTTTGTAATTTCCTAAGTGATTATCTCTTAATAGTTTATTATATTTATATGCAAATCTACTATCGTAAACATCCAAATCTTCTGTTGCTAATAAATTAGATAAAAATAATACCATTTTTTCTTTGATACTTCTCTTTTGATTAACCATTTGCCCAATCCACCAAGCTCTAAATGAGTTGAGTCTTAATCCTTCATAATTTCCATCTCTTGCTGCATTTATCCAGGTTGCACCAAATGCTGCTCCAGGATCGACAACCCATTTAGACATGTCCATACTAGTTTTATTCTCATAATAATTTAATGGAGGAGATGGGACAACTTTGTCATTTAATAGCTCTAATATACTCAAAACTTTACCTTTTCCTATAAAATAGTCTATGTCAGTTTTCTTTGCACCAAACATGGTTCTTTTCAGTAGATGTGTAACTTGTTCTCTTCCCCATGGTCCAGAATATGGATTTAAATCACTAGTAGTTGGAGGTGCAGAATTGGGGATTGCAGAATTTGCAAATGACATCATCTTTCTTGCAATTTAATTTTATAAATCAAAGATGCAATATATAGAATATTTGGGAAATTATTAAAAAATAGATATGAAATTTTTATAATTAAAATAATTGCAAAAAAAAAAGCAGTAACAAAATTTTGCTACTGCTTGAATAAAGTGCCCGGGGCGGGACTCGAACCCGCACAGCCGTGAAGCTACAGGATTTTAAGTCCTGCGTGTCTACCATTCCACCACCTGGGCTAACCTAGGGTTAGAATAAAAAACCCACAATTAAATTTGTGGGCTTTGAGCGGAAGACGAGACTCGAACTCGCGACCCCGACCTTGGCAAGGTCGTGCTCTACCAACTGAGCTACTTCCGCTGATCAAATTGCGGTGCAAATATAAACCGATATCTAAAAATAAAAAAATATTTTGCTTGAAATTTTTTAATTTTTTTGAATAAATTTTATATATATGTGAAAATCAATTTGTTCTAAACTAATATTTTTTCGGATGTACTATTTCTAATTCTTTAATAATATTAGTTGCATTAGCATATTTGTCAATTATGAATAAAATATATCTAGCATCCACCATAATATTTCTGCAAATAGACGGATCATAGTTGATGTCAGACATAGTTCCTTCCCAAACTCTATCAAAATTGAGGCCGATTAGGTTGCCATTTGCATCTAATGCTGGGCTTCCAGAATTACCACCAGTTGTATGGTTGCTACCAATGAAGCAAACTGGAACCTTTCCAGTTTTATCAGTATAAATTCCATAATCTTTGTTTTTATACAAATCAATCAATTTTTTTGGAAGATCAAATTCATAATCACCTGGTTTGTATTTTTCCATTACACCATCCAAATAGGTTTTCGAAGTGAAATTTACTGCATCTTTTGGATTATAAGGTGCAACATTTCCATAAGTTAATCTTAAAGTACTATTGGCGTCAGGAAAGAATTTTTTATCAGTGAAAACTTCCATTTGTGCTTTGATATAACTGCGTTGTAACTTATTTATTTGTTCTTGATATTCTTTTATTTTTGGATCTACTTTTGAATAATATTCAGAGGAAATATCTGTTGCAAAAATGTAAGCCTTATCTTTTTTCAATTTTTTTATTACTTTTTCTCGAGAACCATCTAGTAAATCAAATAAACTCTCTTTACTTTTGAATGCAGTTTTGCCATATAAACTATTGGATAATAATTCGTAATTATTTTTATTGTCACTTAATAAACTAATTGATTTTGAAGGTTTTATTAATTTTGAATCTTTTATAGATAGTAAAGGCATTATTCTCGCAAAAATGGTTCTGTCAAGATCAGCATTATATTCTTTATAAAAATCCGTTATAGCATCTTTTTGTTTCTGCAATTTTGCTTGCCAAGTTTTTTCATCATCATTTTCACTGTTCTTTATTAATCTATCTATCTGTAATGTCATTGTTAACATTTCGTTATTAGTGAAAATTTGCGAAAATTGGTCTCTTAAAATATAATACGGCTCGGCAGCCTTGTAAGAATCATTCAATTGAGTTAGTAAAGTGCTATAATTACTATTCCAAGTTGGGTTGTTTTGAATTCTATTTGTGAATTCCTTTTCATAATTTTGTTTTTTCTCTACTGCATTCGTTTGTCTTATCCCTTGTGATTCACCAATCCATTTTTTCCAATAATTTGCAATACTGGCATATTTAGAGGCATATTGAATTTCTATTTGTTCATTAACCCTCATGAATACATTCATTGATTCAAGAGTATTTTCTCTGATTTGAATTTTAATTGGATTCAAAACATTTGCTACCTGATTTACTGCAACCGAAGGTAGATATTCTTGAGTCCTTCCTGGAAAACCATAAACCATAGTAAAATCGCCATCTTCAACACCATCTAATGAGATTTTTAAAGATTGTTTTGGTACATATGGAACATTATCAGGACTGTATTTGGCTGGTTTATTATTTTTACCTGCATAAATTCTAAATAATGAAAAATCACCAGTATGTCTTGGCCAAACCCAGTTATCCGTATCAGAACCAAATTTTCCAATTGAAGAGGGTGGGGCGCCCACTAATCGAACATCAGAATAGGTTTCTGTTACAAATAAAATATATTGATTTCCATCGTAAAAAGGCACAACTTTTATATCTTGTTCAGGTTCTTTTTTATAGCTACCTGATATTGATGAAATATTTTTGCTAATGATGGATTGTCGTTCTTTTTCAGTAAGATTTTGATTTACACCAGTTAAAATCTGCTCACTTACATCTTCCATTTTGATGATAAAAGTGGCAAAAAGTCCAGGATTAGTCTTCTCCTCAGCATTGTTTTTTGCCCAAAATCCTTCTTTTAAATAATTATTTGCAACTGTACTATGGTTTTGAATGGCATCGAAACCGCAGTGGTGATTCGTCAAAATCAACCCTTGATTAGATATTACTTCGGCAGTACAAAAGCCACCTAAACTTACAATTGCATCTTTTAAACTATTCTTATTGGTACTATAAATGTCTTCTGCTGAAATTTTTAGTCCTTTCGATTTCATATCTTGCTCATTTAGCTTGCCTAAAAGAAAGGGAAGCCACATACCTTCTCCACAATAAGATAGGAGATAAACAAATGTAAACAAGCTACTTAGAATAATTTTTTTCATTTTCTTGAATTTATTTTTGAGCTAATTTGACAATCAAAAGATTGTTATTATCTGAAACTAATTTGTCAATAGTGATTGTAATATTGGGTGCAACATCTAATGGCTCTGAGAGTTTGAATTTATCCAAATTGTCTTTTATCACTGTAGCCCATTCTGAAAATGATTTCAAACTAGGATGTAGTAAAGATAATTTATCAAACTGATTGACTGCCAATATTTTCCATGCATTATCACTTGCATTTTTTAAATCCTGGGGAATCGCAAACCTGAATTCTTGAACTGGTTTTTCACATCCACTATGTATCAATTCAATCATAGAATGGTCAATCAACTCAATCGTTTCTATTGCATGATCTTTATTTAGAACAAAATCCTCTTTGACGATTTCTTTCGAATCTACTTTAAAAATTGGCTTTGGTGTACCAGATTTGCAATCTTCAAAATTTTCTGTTTTTTTACTTTTGCAACTAAATAAAATCAAAGACAGACCAATTATAACAATTCTTATTCCCATTTACAATCTCTTTTAATTACAAATTTATCAATATCACTTCAATAATCGTCTTTTTATCTAAAAAATTAAATCATTTTATTTTTTATATGTGTTTATGTTGATAAATATTGATGAATTACCCCACATTAATTATTTCATTTAATACATTTGTAAAAAAATATAAATTATGTACGAATTCATTAGTGTGCTTCATTCTTATATTAGATGGGCTTTATTATTGTTATTAGTTGTTGTTATAGTTACTTCTTTAATGGGCTGGTTGGGTAAAAAACCATTCAAAAAAAGTGATAATACACTGTCTGTTAGCTTATTGGGAACCACTCATTTGCAATTGCTTTTGGGATTAATACTTTATTTTTTCTTGAGTCCAATTACCAAAAATGCCTTTGCAGATTTTGGTGCAGCTATGAAAAACAAGGATTTAAGATTTTATGCCGTGGAGCATATTGCAATCATGATTTTAGCAGTTGTTTTTGTTCAGTTGGGAAGAACATTGTCTAAAAAAGCTGCTAATGATGAAGCTAAATTCAAAAAATTATTCATTTATACTACCATTGCATTGGTTTTGGTTTTGGCTGGAATTCCTTGGAATAAGCTGTAAATCAGGCAATAATAGTTCCATTTGGAATTTTTTTGTCAGGAGAAATTAGTATTACCGATTTGTCATCTAAAACTCCACCCAGAACTAATACTTCTGAAAAGAAATTAGCAATTTGCTTAATAGGAAAATTGGTTACAGCGATAATTTGTTTTCCTATTAGGCTATTTTCATCATAGTGTTGAGTGATTTGAGCACTTGATTTTTTTATCCCAAAATCACCAAAATCAATTAATAATTGGTAAGCAGGTTTCTTTGCTCCTACAAATGGCTTCACTTCTATTATTGTCCCAATTCTCATAGTTACTTTTTCGAAATCATTCCAAGTTATCGTTTCCATCATTTTTTTTAATTATTTTTGTTCCAAAATAATAAATAATTCGGAATGAGAATTTTTTTTACTATTCTATTAATTGTTTTTGGATTAAATTTATTTGCTCAAAACAATTGCACTTTTTCATATTTGATTGATTCTAAAGTAAATAACTCTTTTGCTACTGGTCAATATTTGCTGCCCAACGGCAATTTTTTATTAACTTACAGTAGTTATGATGGGAAAGTCGGATTTGTTGAAATGGAAGAAAGTGGAAAGGTTATCAATGAATTTTCATATAGTTTCTATCCAGGAACGAATAATGGCGATTTTGAACAAATTAAAAATATTTTATTTGATCAGAATGGAAATATTTATGGATTTGGAAATGAATTATCTGGGTTTATTAAGAAAGGTTTCGTATTCAAATTAGATAAAAACTACCAATTATTGCAACTGAAATATATTGAAGATATCTGTTTCCTAGATATGGAATGGAATGCAAATAATGATTTGAAACTATTTTGTTTGTCTCCAACAGTAAATAGAAACGAGTCTTTTATAATGAATTTGTCAAAAAATGATTTTTCATTATTATCTAATAGCCAAATAGTTACATATGATAATTTATATGACCATCATGAGTATTCCCTAAAAACAAATTCAGGTTATATTACTTCTGGTGGTTATGATTATTCTTATTTCAATGGAAATCAGGTTGGGGTGGTTTCTTTAGTATCAGAAAATGACAATATTTCTTGGTCTATTTCACCATTTAGCCATTTAAGTCAATTTTCTAAACAATATTCTCATAAAATTATTGAAACTGCTAATGAATTTATTATTTCAGGCATTGGAATTACAAAATCAGATACGACCAAAAGGATTCTAGTAGCATCCATTGATAAAAATGGGACAAAAACAAATTGGATAAAGTCGATTCAATTAATAGGTTCAAGAAATCCAAATTTGACCTCTTTCATAGATCATGATAATGGTTTTTTATTGGCTGGATCAAGTGATAATATTTCTGATATTGATATTTTTGCAATTGCTTTGGATAATAATGGAAATGTGAAATGGAGGAGAAGTTATGGGCAACCCAATGGAAAAGAGATTATTAGTTATTCAAATATCATTTCTAAAAATAATCACCTTTATTTCTATCTGAATACTAATTCATTTTCTTCAGGAAATAAATTGTGGTGGTTTAATACGAATAACCAAGGTACATTTAATCTAAATTCGAATTGCAGTGAGGTCAAAGATTTGAATATTGAAGTACTAGATTTAATAACTAATATTACTCCGATTAATTTTAAAAATAAATCAATCAATTTTGAAATAAAATCAAATTCAAGCAATTCAGAAAGTATCGCTGTTAGCTTGGATACCATATGTGCCTGTTTGAGTTGTAAGTTGTCCTCTAATAAATTTGCTGATACTTTGAAATATGAGTTTGGAGATACCTTAATGATTAATCCAAATATTATTGGAGCATATCAAGGGGCTAAAATTTTCTGGAGTTTTGATAATGGTGATACTAGTTGTGTAACAAATGATTGTAAACAATTGAAATTTATCCCCAAATGTTCTACACCATGCATCTGTAGTAATGGTATATTGAAATATATTGTAAAAGATAGTTTAGGTTGTACACTAACAGATTCTACATTTATAAAAAATAAGACGGAATTGAGTGATATCGTTCAAATTCCGAATGTTTTCACCCCAAATAGTGATAAAACAAATGATGTTTTCACAGCAGTTCCGAAGGATAAGGGTTGCATGAAACGTATCAAATTGATTCGAATTTTTAATAGATGGGGTAAAGTGGTTTACCAAGATGTTGATTTGAACGATGGTGATTTTACGACTGGTTGGGATGGGACTTCCGACTTGAATGGGGAGGAATTGAATTCAGATATTTTCACCTACCAAATAGAAGTGGAACTTACAGATCATTCTACAAAAGTTTTCAAAGGGGAGGTTTTATTAGTAAGATAAAATTACTTGATAAAACCTTCATATAACCAATTAGCTAATGCTTGACGATTATTTTCATACATAAATCGTTGCTGGTCAAAGCTATTTCGTATATTACCGATTTCAACATAGACTGTTAAGGGTTTGCTGAATCGCAATTGATACAAATCTCTTGAGCTGACTTCGCCATCATAACCCCTTCCTGGTTGGGCTTCTTTGTATTTTTTTTCTAAAGTAGATTGCATGGATTGAGCCAATGTTTTTCCTTCTTTAACTCCTGTTTTATAATAAAAGAAAACATCGGTTTGCATTTTCTTATTTCTGGAATCGACGTGAATAATGATTTGTCTTTGTGATTTCACGCCCTGTTTTTTATGCTTTAGGTAAAGCCTATTTACAGAGTTGCATCGTTGATTCAATCTTTGTTTTTGATTAATGGGTATCGCCTCTCCTTCATAGGAAAGCTCATCTGAATCACATTTCAATAGCTGTTCATCTCGAATGCCATCATTAATATCTCGAGTCACCATATATACTATTGCTCCATGTTCTACTAAATTTCTTGCAACTCTAAGGCTAATATCATAGGCATATTCGTCTTCACACATCCGATGACCATTCAATTTTGCATTTGCACCAGGGTCAGGACCACCATGTCCAGCATCGATATAATATACTTTGCCAGCTAATTTTTTATCCAATAGAGGAATTTTTCTCATATTTTTTTCCAAAAATAGGGAAGATTCGCTTTGAAGTCTGTTTAACGACTATTTCTTCTTTGCAATATAATTCATGATAAGGTACCCAAATGATTTTGCTGTCTTTTATGTTTTTTTTCCGCTTTCCAGCATCCAACATTTTTTTATTGTACAAATCTATTCTATAGGCTACTTGCCAATCGTCAATATCAATGGAACTTCTAATAGATTTACCATTGAAATCAAATAGTAGGACTGGAATAAAATAAGATTTATTGATGTCTAATTTACTAGTAGGGGTGAGTTTGTTTAGTTTATAAAATTTTTGAAGATTACAATCTTCGACATCTAGTTGGTATTTCTTTATTAATGATTTGATCGTTTCGCCTTTATCAATTTTTACTTTATGAAAATTTAATTTTTCTTGAGCAGTGCTCAAAAAGGGAAAAATAAGAAATAGAAAAATGAAAATTTTAAGTGGCAAAACAAATATACTTTTTTTACAATTGCAAATGTATATAAATTTTTATAATATTTAAAATTGAATTTGTAATGAAGGTGATTTACTTTATAATTTTATTTGTTATTCTCGAACAACTGTCACATCTCCATTGAGTACTTTTTCTTTATTATCTCTTAAATCGATATAACGAATCAACCAAACATAGGTACCTGGGTTGACTTTTTGGTTGTTGACGAGCCCATCCCATTTGCCCAATGGATCCGTTGTAGAGTAAATTCGATTGCCCCAGCGGTCAAAAATTTGAAGCAAGAGCAGTTGGTGTTGATTACCATAGATTTCTAGATAATCATTGTTGCCATCCTCATTTGGGCTAATAACGTTTGGGATAAATATCTTTGGAGTATCGCTGATTTTTATTTTATAAATGCAATTGGCGTCGCAAAAGCTATCCTGAGAGACAGTACAAGTAAGGGTTTCATTTTTTCTCACTATGTATTGTAAGGATTCAACGGAATCTAAAACCGTTTGTTTACTGTTTTTCCATAGATATTTGGTACCCACAAAGCATTTTTCTAAAATAGGGTATCGCCAATATTGGCTAGAATTTGTTGAACCGTGTCGACGGATGCAGTGGGAGAAGGCAACACTTTTATCCAATTGGGTTTGTAGATAGTGTCTGCACCAGCAGGGTTGCTTGCAATGAGACGTACCCCATAATTTCCAGATTGATTGTACCGAATTCCTGTTGGATTTTTTAAGGTTGAACTATTAGGTGTTCCACCCTCAAAGGTCCATTGCCACTGGGTAGGAATTCTATCGGACAAATCAGTAAAATCTATACCCTCAGTACGTTCACAAACTACTCGATTACTTTCTCTGAAATTAGCATTTTGGATAGGACAATATTGAACACAAAATGGAACAATAAAATTAATTAGTTAGTTGTTTTCCATCTGCTGTATAATAAATATGTGCAGCTACAACATTATTTATATAGGGAGACAATAAATTACATACTGTTGTATCAATCGGTGTAAAATATAATTGAACTTTTAGTTTTGTGGAAATACCAATGAATGGAATCTATAATTATCGGATATTTTACTTTATTATAGGTTATCTCGAATAATGCTGGGTCTCCAGCACATAAGTTGAAATCAAAAAATGAAGACTTGTCATTTATTTGCAAATCCCAATTAGGAATATCCTGAGAAAACATAAATTTTATGCTTGCAAAAAAAAAAAAAAATACAAATTGCTTTTCATACATATATTTTTTAAAAAACCTAGTAGCTCAATTAAATTGCTTCTAGGAATCTAAGATTTATTCTTTACAAACTTGATGGTTTGTATATTATTGCCATCTATGCACTTTAATAAATACATGCCTGTTGTCATGTTTGAGATATTCATCACTCCATTTTCTAAATTTGAAAAGTTTTGGCTAGAAATGGATCTACCATTCAAATCCATAACTTGGATAATTGAATTCTCTGGATTTGAAAGTGTATTTATGAAAAATAATCGATCATGAAAATGAGAAAGGAAAAGAAATTTAATGTTGCTATTGAACAATTTTCTTTGGTGTTGTAACATATTTAATAAGGTTTTGTTTTGTGAAATTAATTTATAAGATAAAGTTAAATAATTTAAAGTTAAAATACAAATATAAAATTGTTGAAATTTATTTGAAAGTCTAATTTAGTTCAATTGGATTTTACAATAAATAAATTTTAAATGCTATTTATTAAAACAAAAATGGGTTGCCATACTTGGCAACCCAGTGAAATATTATATTCTATTTGTCAAATACCTGATTACATATTTTTCAATTCATGTACTAATTTTGTCAATACATCTTTGGCATCGCCAAATAACATACTATTTTTTGGATTGTAAAACAATAGGTTATCAATACCAGCATAACCAGCATTCATACTTCTTTTATTGACAATGATATGTTTTGCATTTTCAACATCTAAAATTGGCATTCCATAAATCGGAGAGCTAGGATCCGTTTTTGCAGCAGGATTTACCACATCATTTGCTCCAACCACCAACACAACATCCGTATTCGGAAAGTCAGGGTTGATATCATCCATCTCTACTAATTTATCATAAGAAACATTACTTTCTGCAAGAAGGACGTTCATATGCCCAGGCATACGACCAGCAACAGGATGTATCGCATATTTTACTTCCACCCCATGTGCTTCCAATATGTTTTCAAGTTCGTGAATCACATGTTGTGCCTGAGCCACTGCCAATCCATAACCAGGAACTATCACCACCTTTTTAGCATAATTCATCAAAATAGCTGTGTCTGAAATGGATATATCTTTATACTTCCATTCACTTCTGGTCCAGAGCCACTAGCTGCACCGCCACCAAATGCTCCGAAAATAACATTGCTCAATGGGCGATTCATCGCTTTACACATCGCTAAAGTCAGAATGGTTCCAGCAGACCCTACTAAAATACCACCCGTTAACATTACTTGGTTGTGATACAAAAATCCACCAAAAGCTGCTGCTAAACCAGTGAATGAATTCAACAAAGAGATAACCACAGGCATGTCAGCACCACCAATTGGTAAAACAAACAAGACACCATAAACTAGAGCTAAGGCAAACAAGGCTAAAACAAAAATAAAGGCAGGTTGGTCGTAAGAAACATAAGCTCCGATCCCAAGTAGCACTAACATTATTATGGTATTCACCACATTATAACTAGGAAGTCTAACTGGCTTGTTCAAAGTGCCATTCAATTTCATGAAGGCAATGATACTACCACTAAAAGAAACCGACCCGATAATCATCCCTGCAATAATTGTAGAGATAGCCATGGTATTTCCTTTATTGTGTTCGTATTCCATCAAGCCAATCAAAGCTGCACAGGCTCCACCCATACCATTGAAAAGAGAAACCAACTCGGGCATTTTGGTCATTTGTACTTTTTGGCAGTCATCCAACCTGCTACAGTTCCTACACCGATTGCTCCAAAATTAACATTAATTTGAAAGAATCTCTCACTGCATAGTGGCTCTCATATAAAAATATGGTTCCGATGATTGCTAATCCCATCCCAAAAGCAGCCCAAAGATTCCCTTTTCTTGCTGTATCTGGATGGCTTAACATTTTTAAACCTACAACAAAGGTTACTGAAGCGATTAAATAGATTATATCTAAAGTATAAAGTGAATTCATAAAATTTTTACTTTTTCTTTTTAAACATTTCTAACATTCTATCAGTCACTACAAATCCTCCCACAACATTCAAAGTGCCTAAAACAACGGCAACAAAACCCAGTGACAAAGCTAGTATATTAGAACTATCAGTATTTAACATAACAATAATAGCACCGATGATAACCACTCCGTGAATAGCATTAGCACCACTCATCAAAGGAGTATGTAAAACAGCAGGTACTTTACCAATAACTTCAACTCCAACAAAAATGGAGAGAATAACGATATACAACATTTGTATATTCGAACCTAAAAAATTAATTATCTCACTCATTATTAATTGATTAAACTTTTTCCTTGGTGAACAATTAAACTACCTTTGGTGATTTCTTCATCCATTTCCCATTTGAAACCATCTTTAGTAGCAAGATGCAATAAGAAAGTAGCCAAGTTTTTAGCATATAATTCACTAGCATTCAATGGCAATAACGATGGAATATTTGGTTCTCCAACGATGGTAACCCCATTTTTATCAACCGTTTTTCCATATTCGCTGCAAGCACAATTTCCGCCTTGTTCTACTGCCATATCCACGATCACTGAGCCCAATTTCATTTTATCGACCAAATCCTCTGGAATCAGCATGGGTGCTTTTTTCCCAGGAATTAAAGCTGTTGTAATCACCAAATCAGCCTCAGAAATGTGTTTTGCAACAATTTCTCTTTGTCTTTTCAAAAAGTCTTCAGAGACGCCTTTGACATATCCACCTTCCATTTTCACTGAATCATCAGCTGGAACTTCGATGAATTTTCCACCTAGCGATTCAACTTGTTCTTTTGTTTCTGGACGAATATCACTTACTTCTACAATAGCACCTAATCGCTTAGCTGTTGCAATTGCTTGTAAACCAGCGACTCCTGCTCCCATGATGACAACTTTAGCTGGTTTGATCGTACCAGCAGCAGTCATCAATAAAGGGAAAATCTTACCTAAATGATATGCACCAATGATAACGGATTTGTAACCTGCTAAATTAGCTTGTGAACTCAGAGCATCCATTTTTTGGGCTCTAGAAATTCTAGGAATAGCATCTACTGAAAAGGCAGAAATATTTTGTTGGACACATTTGCTGACCAAATCAGGATTGGAACCAGCATACATAAAAGAGATTGAAATGGCATTTGGTTTCATCATCCCAATTTCTTCATTTGTTAAAGGATTCACTTTAACAACAACATCTGCATTTTTGATTAAATCTGATTTTGAATCTACTATTTTGCAACCCAAATCAGCATAAGCGGCATCTTTAAAAAACGAAGAAGCACCAGCTCCCTTTTCAACACTGCATTCAAAACCAGAATTTATAAGCTGTTTACAAATATCTGGTGTTAATGCAACCCTTCTTTCAAAATCTTTCGATTCTTTAACTATTGCAATATTCATTCAATAAAACAATTTGTACTTTAATATTACAACCTTAACAAAATGGAAAAGGATGTTTTTTATTGGCTCAAATGTATGAAATTTTTGCAATGTTTAAATAAAGAAATACAGATAATTTTTATTTAGAATTATTCTAATTTCATGAGTTTTTGAAATGATGAATTCAAACCATTTTTATGAATCGAAACTAAATAAAACCCATTAGGTAAATGATTGATTTCAAATTGGTTGTGATGGTTTGGATAGACTTTTATTTTTTTGCCATATAAATCAATCAAATCTAAGTAATCAATATCAGAATCAATTGAAATCGAAAAAGAGCCATTGGTTGGATTTGGTGAAATAGTGTAATTATTTATTTCATTTTTTTCAACATTTTTTTCATTTTCTAATGAATTAGTAATTTCGAAATTCTTTTTTGGTAGAACCACTACAAATATTGAATCTTTTATATCAGAACATTCATTAAACTGTCTAGCATATATCCACCCACTTTGATTTATTTTGTCAAAGTGAACATCAATACATTTTTGATTATTAAAAATTTTATTTTTCCAATTCAAAAATTTGGAGGAAGTCCAAATAATGGAATCAGCCGATGAATTAATACAATATAATTGTGTGCTTTTTTCGAAAACAACTTTATTTCCAATAATAGAAGCATGAACTAGATTTGGATTTACCAATACAACCAATTTGTTTTTTACAGTTTTGCATCCATTTGTGATTGTATATGGAATTTGAAAGTTCCCTGGATAATAAAATTGAAAATAAATACTGGAATCTTTTGTGAAAATATCAAAAGAGTCATTGGGAATATCCCAATCAAATATAAATGAGGAACTATATTTTTTAATTGGAACAGCATACAATACATTTGGGCAATACTGTTTTTTTGAATCAAAATCAGGTACTGGAATGATAGTGTCACAAATTTTTGTGAGGGTCAGCTTTAGATTTTTTTTACATTCATTTTCGTAATAATCAACCAAATAGGTAGTTGATTTGCCACAAGTATCATTTACTAAAAAGGGGCTTCCTGGCAGATTGTTATCAATATAATACTTTTCATTATTACAGATACTTACTGTTTTAGTAATTTTTTCTATAGAGTCCACATTTATATCAAAATATGTTTTTTTAGTAGTATCGACTCCATTGGTTCCTTGAACGCTAAGTTGTAGCTTTTGATAATCATTTATTTTTAGTTGTATATTATTTTTGTTAGGACCAAAGCAAATTATATCCATTTTTATCTTTTTCATTTAAATAAACCGATTGTTCTGGATCAAATATTAGTTCTGCAGCACCTTTTTCAACTTTCCAATGATAGGCTGTGGCACATTCGATTTGATTTGCAGATATGGTCGAAATATTATTTTTACAATAAATAGTTTTCGGTTTGTTTGTAATAATAATAGATTGATTTTTCAGTAAATCAGCTGGTTTATTGATCACATTGCTTTTATTGGTTGATATTTTTATTGGATTTATAGAGCCTTGACAACTTCTGATACAAAGAAAATAGGTATTGCCAATGGTGAATGTCAGGTTATTACCTATTACAAGAGAATCTGAGCATTCTGGCGAACAATCAATTGATAAGGAATTACAATCCTCATAAATTAGAGCTTGATTATTAAATAGCAGTATTCCTATTTCCTAAGCTTTCAATAATGAAATAGAAATTGGTGACCAAAGGTGTAAATCTTATCCATAAATCATTTCCAAGACTAAAAGGATTATTAGGATCTGTACATTCTAATGGTGGAATCGAAGACGGAGAATATCCACTTTTAGTGGTGATATAATTTTCTAAATTTAAAAAAGGAGCTTGAGAACAATTGTCTGATGGCGTACAATTCTGTGCAAAAATCAAATTTTTGTAGGCATAAAAATAGGATGATTGAGCTTATCTTTTTCATGTTTTTTAGATAAGATAATAAATATTGAAAAATCGCTGCTTTTGTCTTGCTAAAAAAACAAAACAAAAGCAGCAATTTTATCAATCTACCTTCATCAGCTTCTTACTACCTATTTTTTGACCATTTTTCACCAATGAAACTATATATAAACCCGATGGAAATTCACTAATATTAAATTGATTATTATTGGAATTATCAAAATAGATCGCCCTGCCAATAATATTCATCACCTCTATTTTGTCAAATTCAAAACTACTAGAGATGGAAAAATTGCCATTGGATGGATTTGGGGTAATCTTAAATTGATTTTCTTCCAAATCTTGATGTTGCTCCGTAATCGCTTCTATATTATTTGATTTCGATAACTGATTTGAAAATAAAACAGGTTTTACAATTACATAAATGGAGTCAGTTATGGACGAACAACTATTAGAATGGGTCGCTGTAATCCAACCACTAGAGCTGATTTTAGGGAATGATACAGAAATGCAACTTTGCCCATTTTTATAACTTTGCTTAAATTTCAATCCTTTTGAACTTTTCCAAGTAACATTATTTTGTCCAGTATAAAGACAATAGGATTGTGATGTCTTTTCATTTACAATAGAAGACCCATAAATTTTGGATTTGCTCAATTGATTTTCAAATGAAAAATCATTCGTTGAGCTCAACTCATTACAACCATTATCAGCTAATAATGTAATAGGATAATTTCCTGGAAAATAGGCTGCGAAATCAGCAGTATTATTTTTGACAGCAATGTCCATCGAGTCAATTGGGTAAATCCAACTATATTTTATGTTAGGGTCGAAATTATCAATAGTCAAAATCAATGGTTCCCCAACACAATATTGTTTGATTCCGCTGAAACTTGGTTTCTCCTTTAATGAATCGACTCCAATAAAGTCTTTACAAATTGTATCTGAATTTGTACCACAATTCGAATTTGCTATTAAACAAACTTTTAATGGATTTTTAGACAATGATACATTAAATTCATTGTTCTGACTGTTATTTCCATCGGAATCTAACCAATGATAAGTAAGATTAACATCTGGTAGAGTAGGAGATAGTGTTATTGTATTTCCTATACATTTTTTTCCGATGGCAGCAATATTTGGCGTTGCAATTATTGCTTTTTGGTTAATAGTAATAGTGTCAGAATAAAATGTCATATTACAATATTCTCCAGTAAATATTGCTTGATTAATCACATTTTGAACTTTATAATCTTGAAATAATCTATAAGTACCTGCATCTTCCACCAATAATGTATCCTTTGTAGCATTAGGAATTTTTACCCAACCTGAGGAAGTCCTCTTTTCCCACTGATAAGCTACTTTAGTATTTGAAGCGAATTCAATCTTTGGTGTATAAAGTGTTATTTTATCACTATTGCAATATATATATCCATTTTGTAAAATGTTTTTTGAAGGTTTAAGTTCTGAAAGTTTGAATCGTAATTCCTTCTTACAGATAGACTTATCATTATTAATAACAAAATTAGGATTCGTTTGATATACAAAATTGGTATCCTTGTATATAATATTATCCATTACAAAAAAACTGTTTTTACAAATATTAAATGTTCCTAAATCTCTAATAGTAGAGGTATCACAGGTTTTTGAAACATGTAAAGTAACATTGTACTTGCATCCAATGGATTCGACATGTAAATAGTTATATGTTTTAATTTTTCCGCAAGTATCATTTGGTGTGATTATGTCATCTTTGAAAAAAGGGTCATCATAGGTTTTTTGATTTGGACATAATGTGATGTTTTTTATATCATTATTAATAGATTTATATTTAATATCAAAACTTGATTTTTCAGTTATATTACAATTGGTAATTCCTCTAACTTCAATATGTATATCTGAAGTATCTAATGAAATGATATCAATAGTATTTCTGTCAATACCAATAATATCTACATCTGTTTTCGGATTGGATGGATTTTTATCATTATAATTACTTGTTTTAGGAAGAATTTTAGCTTTA
>JADJVK010000029.1 GCA_016710625.1 Saprospiraceae bacterium | reverse complement strand
AATCTTGTGCTAAGTTTTGAATTTCAAATTCAATTAATATTTCTTTTATTAAACATTTAATCTAACAAAAAATATGAGAAAGCGCTTTTTATTTCTAATTCTATTATCCTCAGCAAGTTATTTATATTGCCAAGATATTATTGTAAAGACGAATGGAGAAATCCTTAATTGTCAAGTAATAAAAACAGATAGTTTATATATATTTTATAATTTACATAAAGATAAAAAAGATATCCCTTCAAGTATTGAGAAGAGTCAGGTAAAGGATATTAAATTTGGTCCTTCTGATCAAAAATGTAAAAAAGGGAAAAGTAAAAGACAAAACCGAATCAAAAATGAGAAATTGTTTAACTATCGGAATTCTAGAAGGGGGAGGTTCCTTAGTTGGTTTTGACTATGAGATTTTGTTATCTGATAATTTTGGCATTCAAGTTGGGGCAGGAATAGTTGGTTTTGGTGCTGGAATTAATATCCACTTAAAACCTAATATAAGGAGTAGTTTTTTTACTTTTCAATATTGGCACCAAGGCATAGGAAATTCTCATACACAAACAATAGTTGGACCAGCCTATGTTTATAGAAGTAAAAAGTGGTTTACGGCTCAGATTGGTTTAGGTTTTCCAATAGAACGAGGTCCAGCATATCCTTTTTTGAAAAATCAACCACCAGTAATCTTAACTTATGCAATAGGTGGATATATTCCTTTATAGAGTATAGAAACTAGTTAGATATTTGTATTCAAAATAAATTATTTTTAAAAAAAGTAGTTTAAATTTTTCTATTAAATCATCATAGTTATATAATTTAATATATCGTATCTCGATATTCAATTCATATATTTCTATAATGTCCCTAGCACTTTTAAGTTCAATTGTAAAAAACATCTACTTTATTGTATTGGAATCATTATATAATTCTTTTTAGTAGCCATTTTATTGACTATAAAAAACAAAAGTAAGGCGGATATCATTTTGGCTATTTGGTTGATTGTCATAGTTTATTTTTATATTGAATAACTAATGATTTTTTTTATTTATTAATTTAGTTTAAAACTTCAATTCGCCATAGAATTATCTTTTATATAAAAAAATCTATCCTTCGTCTATATAGCATCAACGATATTTAGTCGAAATCTTAGTTTTGAACACAATTTTATATTAAATACAAGATTATGAAACAACCAATTATCCAGTTTGGTGAAAATGTAGATGGATACACAATCCCAGTTTTAAACGAAAGAGAAATTCGGGCAGCAGCAGGTATTATGTTCTTGGCGACCTTTATTTCATTAATGTTTATTATAATGTCAGACAATTTTGTTCCGATTAAATATGTCGTCATTCTCTTTTTTATTGACTTCAGTATTCGAATATTTGTAAATCCTCGGCTCTCCCCTGTTTTGATCGTCTCTAGACAAATGGTAAGTAATCAAAATCCAGAATACGTTGGGGCAAAACAGAAGAAATTTGCTTGGCTAATCGGTTTTTTTCTTTCTGGAACGATGTTGATTTTGATGGTTTTCTTGAACACTTATAGCATCATTACTGGAATAGTCTGCCTTATTTGCCTTATTTTGATGTTTTTTGAAACTGCTTTTGGGATTTGCATCGGTTGTAAAATATATAATTGGGTGAGCAAGGACAAGGCTCAATATTGTCCTGGAGAAATCTGTGATATCCAATCAAAACAAGATATTCAAAAAACAGCTCCCATTCATTATTTTATTGTACTTATTTCTATTGTAATTATGGTGGCGATTTCTTTTTTGTTTAATGAAAATTTCAAAATGAAACCAACTGATTTATTGAAAAAATTTAAAGTTGAAAATAAAGAATAAGGTTTTGAGAGTTTTAATAGATTGAAATGCATCAAAAATAATAATAAATAGAATTAAATAAATATCTTTTTTGTATTCTGATTTCAATAGCTTTACTATTAAAGTACTTGGTTAAGGATGCAATTTAATTGATGTCTATGTTTTCAATATATTCTTTGTCCTATGCGGACAGCAGTTACTTTTTTTCATTACCAAAAAAAGTAACCAAAAAAGGCTAGTTCAAAAAAAGGCGATTGCAAAGCAACGTTCATTACAATTCAAAATGCTATTTCTATCGCTATTTACTAATTATATCCAGTTATTTAACTTTAGAATTAGCGATAGACGCAATTTTGAATCTTCATTCACTATCGCTGATTTTTGAACAATTTTCTATTAATTTTATGAGTTATATCTAAAACAAAAGCAAATAAATACTTTATTGCAATTCTTTTACATTTATTTACATTTCTTTTACACCCACTTCGTTCGTTGATTCGGAATTTTAGTGTTTATTTGTAATGTAAATTTAATTTTAAAAGAGCCTAGAATGCTTATTAGTAAATTATTGAATTGATAATTGGATTTCTTTAAGTCCAAATTTGATTCATATGAAGACTAATTTGTAAATTAGGTGATAAAAATGTTGTAATGAAGTATTTGTTATCAATTGTATTTTTGTTTGTTTTTTGGTGTATCGGTTCTGCTCAAAATGGTGCGATGGAATTTCCTAAAAGATTTACTCCAACCATTGTTGCGGAACAATTATATAGCTCCCAAAATGTATATGAAATAATGCCTGAATTCTATAAACATATTGCTCTCTCCTATAAAGACAGAGATATTTTGGATAATATGATTAAATCAAAATACCCACAGGGTTACTTTTTTTATCCCTATATCTCCTACACCTACCCGAAAGATGACATTTCGAATTTATTGGATATCGAATCTTTTGAAATAAAAGCGACCAACAACAATAAGACCGTCAGCGAAAAAGCTTATGGTGTTCAACTCTCTGATGAGCAAAAGGATATTTTGAAAAAAGTTCCTTTTGGAGAGAATATCAATATCCATATTTCTTTTAAATACAAAAATCCCAAATATAGAAATATTTATTTTCAGGAGACTATACAGTGACTGTAGTTCCGATGTTAGAAGCTACTTACCCAGGAGGTAATGAAAAGATTGCCGACTTTTATAAGTCTAAAGTCATCAATAAATTGAGCCAAAAGGTTGAAAAACAAATCATTTGGAATGCCTCAGTGAAATTCGTGGTGGACGAAACAGGAAAAGTAACCAACCCAAAAATGGAATACTCCACCTCAGATGCAAAATTGGATAAGATAGTTTTGGAAGCAACCAATAATATGCCCAAATGGCAGCCAGCTAAGAACGCCATCGGCAAAAATGTGAAGCAAGAAATCATCGTTCGGTTTGGCGGAGGATGTTAAGCTTAATATTTTCTGATACATATAACATTAGTTTTACTAACATGAATTAAGAACGGAATCAACTAAAATGTTATCATTATAAAGTAAAAATTAATTTGATTTTTATGAAAATTTATTTTGTTTAATTGTTACAAAATAGAAAATTATTTATATTTGTTGGGCTTAAAAATGCAATTTAACTAATAATCTGTTGTTAGTTAAATTAAAATAAGTTAAGAATTCTCAATCAATCAAATTAAAACAATTTATAATGGACAGAAAAGACTTTATTAAGTCAGGTTTAATTACAACTATTGGGCTAATAGCATGTTCTTCCCCAAAAAATGGAATAAAACCGATTCAAACAAAAACGAATAAACTAGAAGAACTTTATATTCCAGCCTTACATCCTACCTTAGAAGAAGGGAATATTCAAAAAGTAAAATATTGTCAAACTGGTCACCAATTTGCATGTTCTGAATATATTTATGGACCCAAGAAAATGGGACCAGCTCCCCATGTTCACGACACATTGGACGAACTTATGTATGTAATTGAGGGTGCTGCTACCATCATGGTTGGCAATAACATTACAAGAGTTGAAGCAGGGGCATGGCATATGAGACCACATGGGATAGTTCATACATTTTGGAATGCTGAGGATGTCCCTGTAAAGTTTTTAGATATTTATACAAACCAAAATTTTGATGATTTTCAAATTGAATATAAAGCTGTTAAAAAATATTTAAAAGACAATCAAATCGCAAAAGATTCAAAAGCTTCTTATGCTAAACTGGATGAGTTGTTCTCAAAATGGGGCATTACGATGTACCATGAGCAAAGAAAACCTATCATGGAAAAATATGGGCTAACTTAGTTTTCAGTTTATTAAAATGTTAGCTATCAATATTATATACTTAATATTATTTAAGATGCTCTACTTAAATATTTGAATTTTTTTGTCAAAATATAGAGGCTAAATACCTCTGCAAAAAGTTATTTATATTTTATAATATTATAAAATATGTGACTGAGTCACACAGTTTACGATTGTTTTTACTAAAAATTTAATGTACACAGCCTATACATTAACATGGATGGAGCTTTTATTTTCATTAAATTAAGTTTAGATGTGAAAAAGTTCAAAACATTTCTAAATATAGTTAATATTACTTTTTGCAACATTCTTGGTATGAATTGACTCAGGGAAAGAGGAATCAAACATGTATTTTAATGATTAATATTTAAAATATTAAATTCATACACGGTAGATTTTTATTTAAAATTGTGTATTGAAATAAAAATATTATTTTGTAATATTGTGATGATTATAAATATTTAATTTATATTTGGGGGAATATATTGGTTATTAATTAATATAAATAATTATTATATAACTTAGATCATCTAAATAATTTTCACAATCTTTAGTATTTAGTATAGAGTGAACTTTTTCAACAGCCACAACCATGTGATTGAATATGTTGATTTCATAAGTAAAACGAAAACAGACCTAATGAAGATAGGCTATCAAACAAATGAAATAAAAGTAAATTTTGAAATTAAAAAAGATATCTTGAAATATTATCTTGACAGAAGTATTCGTTCTAAATTTATGTTAGATATTATGATTTGTGCTTCAATTTCAACACCGCATCATGCCCAGACAGGTTGTACTTCACATTACTCAAATGTTTGTAAAGACAGGGAAAATGATTACTATTATGGAAAAATTATGGAACTTGTTTCCCCTGAATATGATAAACATAAAAACGAACTGGGCAGTTCAATAAGAACAAGTCTTACTGATTTAATGAAAAACTCGTAAAATTTAACAGCAAAATGGAAAAGAAACCACGGATTTTCATCGCTTCATCAAAAGATAATGTTGAATATGCCCATGCAGTCCATCGGTACTTGAATAATAACTACGCGTATACAAACTTGTGGGAAACGGCTGTCGAGCCTGGGGAATATACTTTACCCGCACTATTAAAAACGTTTGATGATTACGATTTTGGTATTTTTGTATTCAGCGAAGATGATATTGTTCATATCAGGAACAAAGAATACACAACAGTTCGAGATAACGTACTTTTGAATTCGGTTTATTCATAGGCAAACATGGAATAAATAGTGCTTTTATTCTTACTCCCTTAAATTATTTGAGCAAAGGAAGAATTGCATCTGACTTATTTGGAATTACCGTATCTACATTTGATAGCAACAGAAAGGGTGAAGAAATATTAGATGCTATAAGTTCTTCCTGCCTGAACATATTGGCAAAAATTAAACGAATTTTGTCAGAGGAAGGAATTGATGCTAAAAAAAGCATATGCGACAACCCATATTTTGGAATTTGTAGACATGAAGCAAATATGTATACAGAGGTCGCAGATATGCTCACAAATGCCAGAGAAAAAGTCATTCTATTTATAACCAACAATGAAAGGTTAGTAATATTTGACTTGCTCATTTCGTTTGTATATACAAGATTTAATAAAGTGAGTATTGATGTGCACTATTTTCCACAAATACAAAAAGATACGAATTCTTACAGCATTGAAATTTTTAAGCAAATTGGGTGTAATGCAAAAGAATACCCAGTCGGCGAAGCACCAAATACTATCGCTTTTATTTCTGACCCCAAAGACCCAGACTATGCTAGAATGATAGTCAAAACTGAACGATTTACACGAAAAAATGTGTTCGCTTACATTTACAAAGGTGCAATTCATCATCAAGCAATAAAATCGGTTGCAAATGATTTTGAGCCATTAGAGAAACCAAAAATTGAATACGTTCCCAAAATTGTGAAAATTTCGGAACAAGAAATTAGAGATGCATTTTCTTATGTTCCAATGTATAAACTCAACAACTGTAAATTTTCAGTTGTTGAAGTTGAAGCGATTTCTACACTCCCGCAAAGCGATAATCTTGTGCGAGAATATAAAATAAAGCAAATTTCTTTATTGGATAGAATGTACGAAGACCTTAATATTGACTTATATGAGCCTACAGCTATTGTTTTAAAAAATAAGAAAAAACATATAATTGTACCACCTGTTCTTGAAGAAAAAGAAGGAAAATTGTATGTAGCAGAGGGTCATACTCGGTTATACATCCATAAAGACAATAAAAAGAAAATAAAGTGTGTAAAAGTAGTTGGAATAATAGACCCTCTTCCATGTGAACCAACAACATGGGACAAAATTGTAATTGCACCTGATAGTGTTTTTAGGATAATATCGGGAGATGAGGCAAGTCTTCAACTAACAAGGAAAGTGGAGAAATATTTACACAAAGCAGATTGGTTTGATGACAAAAAACGACTTTAAATAAAAAAAAAATCAATCAATAAGTAGTAATCTCAAATAATTAAAGCCTGACTCAAAGATAACACAAAATATCACAACATTCATTCTCTTTTTAGCAGTCATAAAAATCAAAAAAATGAAAATAATAATTCAAACAATTATTTTAATAATCTATGTTATTAATACGAGCACTGCTCAGACAGTAATAAAAATGGAAAAAATTGGAGGTGTATATGTATTGCCATGTGAAGTAAATGGACTATCATTAAGATTTATTTTTGATACTGGAGCTTCCGATGTATCTATTTCTTTAACTGAAGCTTTATTTATGCTTAAAAATGGTTATTTGTCTGATAATGATTTAAAAGGAACCGAATATTATCGAATTGCCAATGGTGATGTTGCAGAAGGTACAGAAATAATACTTCGAGAAATTAAAATTGGAAATTTAAAAATGCATAATATTAAAGCAAGTGTCGTACATGAGTTAAGTGCCCCTCTTCTATTAGGCCAAAGTGCTTTAAGTAAGTTAGGTAAAATTGAATTTGATTATTCGACAAATACACTTACAATTAAAAACGGCCCTAATTATTATATTAATACAGAACCAAGTAGTGGCAATCAAGAATACATTAATTCAAGTTCATACAAACATCCAGATAGTAATTACTCAGGCTATTATAAATTTAAAACCACCTTAGATAATCCACCATTTGAAATTCCATTGAGAGATAAGTCTGGAATTGATGGAATAGAGCTATATAAATGTCCCAAAAATGCAACCATATATGTAATTGACAATAGCGGACAAGAATATTTCAAAGTTTATGTAAATGGCTATACTGGATATTTAAGAAATCATTGGCTTAAAAAATGGTAATAATATCTAAGAACAATGTATTCCAACCCATTCTGAGCCTTAGCTTATCAAATCAGATATACCAAATGTCATTCCCATAATAAATACAAGTCAAAGTTAGATATTTTATTTCAGATTTATATTGATAATTTTCAGGTACCTAAACAGTTCGATTGTCAATAAAATCAATTTCAAATTATTACCATATACAAAAGATGTTTGGGCAGTTGATTTTATTTCATTTTGTAGGTTTAATTATATAATTTTAAAAAACGTTTAGGAATGCCATTTGTGAATGTATATATCCATTTTGTTTGGTGTACAAAGAATCGGTATCCATATTTGGATAGTCTGGAATTGAGACTGAAAGTTTGGAATCATATTAGAGAAAATGCTAAAAAGAAAGGGATTTATATTGATTTCATCAGTGGATATTCCGACCATTGCCATTGCCTAGTTTCATTAGGGCTTGATCAATCCATGCAAAAAATTATGCACTTGATTAAAGGAGAATCCTCCTATTGGATTAATAAACAAGGGATTACAAAAGAGCATTTTGAATGGCAAGATGAATATTTTGCGATTTCAGTTTCAGAATCTATTCTTGATAGAGTTAGAAATTATATCAAAAATCAAGAAGAGCACCACAAAAAGAAAACTTTTCAAAATGAATATGATGAACTTATTGAAAAATATGGGTTTGTGAAAAACTTTCCACCACCTAAAAATGATGCAAATACCCTATTTCCACCACCTAAAGATGGTGGAAATTCATTGAAAAATTATTAATTACCACTATAATTAGATAGTGGATTAAGAAAAGATTCATTTCTTGGCTTTAGCCAAATAGAAATAGAAATAATATTACGAAATAAAAAATATAAAATACAGTGTATAAATTTTCGGCTAAAGCCATTTGTCGGGTTTCTTTTTACCTATTTCCACCACCTAAAGATGGTGGAAATTAATTAAAAAATTTATTTATTACCACTATCTTTAGATAGTGGATTAAGAAAAGATTAATTCTTGGCTTTAGCCAAATAGCAACAATACAATAAGTAAAACAAAAGAAACATCATTACACCACCGAAAGATGGTATATATTCACTGAAATATTTTGAAACTAAAAATTATTAATTACCACTATCTTCAGATAGTGGATTAAAAAATATATAAGCCGTTTTTGGCTTTAGCCAAACTGAACAATTATATTTAAAATAATAATCATTTTTTTCAATATATCCGCCACAATTTCTAACAATATTTCGTTGGAATATTTAGCAATAAAAATAAAACCTTTTACTAATTTAAATAAAAATAATGAAGTTATTTTTTGGAATTCTAATGATTTTAGGATTGTCCTTCAAAACCAATGCACAAACAAAATTATCAACAAAAGATAGTATAAATATTTTTTTTGATAGCTTGTTTTCAGTTTTAAAAACAGATTATTTATATAAAGACAAAGTAAATTGGACAGCTATAGAAAGTGAAATAAAAGTCAAACTCAATCAATACGATGATTTCAAACAGGCTTTAAGCCAAACAACTTCATTATTTGATAAGATAAATGCAACCCATTGTCAGCTTTTCTACATAGATACTATTTTTGCTGCGACATACATAGGACCATCAGAAAACGATTTTAGTGAACAATGGATCAAAAAATACTCGACTAATCCTTCATTTGAGGTAAAATTACTTGACCAAAAATATGGATATATTTTGTTGCCAGGAATGACTTATGAGGACATTAGTGCAGAAAATATCCATAAAATAGCTCAGCCAATGTATGACCAAATTGTTGACTTGAAATCAAAGCATAAATTGGAAGGTTGGGTAATTGATTTACGCTTCAATACAGGTGGAAATCCTTACCATATGCTTTTGTCCTTATATGATATTTTGGGTGATAACATTTTATGGGGAGAATTAGATAAGGATAAAAATATGAAAACTAAAGTGCAATTGAAGGATGGAAAATATCTTCAAAATAATGAAGTAATTTCCTACATATTGCCAAAAGGGGAACGATTTTACAAATCCAAAGTAGCGATTATTACTGGGATTATTACTGCAAGTTCTGGAGAAATCACAGCAATTTCATTTAAAGGAAGGGAAAATACGATTTTCATTGGAGAAACAACAAATGGTTTGACGACAACAAATGATAAAAGGAATTTACCTTTTGGAGTTTTATGGCATTGACAACAGGCTATGATTGCGATAGAAATAAAATATTTTATAACAAAATCATTCCCGATATAAAAACGTCAAAACAAGATAATTTCGACAATTTACTTCTTGACAAAAATATTCAAGAAGCGATAAATTGGATGAAGAAAAAATAATTGCAGTTTTTACAGATTCTATTGAAAATAATAATATTTGCCTGAGACCAAACCAATTCTCTACATTTATAGGTAGAAAATCCAAGTTATTTAAAATTAAAACAAATCAATTAAATGAAAAAGAATTATTTTTGGCACAATCAAACAAATAAAAGAAATTACTTATTTATGTCAAAAATCATAACCGTTTTCGCTCTATTTTTTAGTCTACTAAGTAGTGGTCAAGCCCAAAAAAACGTTGTAAGATTACCTATCGAAATTTGGAATGAAGAGATTCTTTTAAAAGTAATGGTAAATGACATAGAAGGGACGTTTATATGGGATAATGGATTCACTATTACTGGAATAGATAGTGCTTTTGCTGAAAAATGTAATCTATCCAAACCTAAAGGAAAATTGCTGGCAACTGATGGGAACAATAAAAAGGTTGAACTTGTTGAAGGAAAATGTAAAAAAATAAGTTTGGGAACATTTGAAGAGAAAAACACCAAAATTATTGTGTTGAATACATACAATTTCACCCAAACAAAATCAAAAGCAATCGATGGGCTTATTGGCACAACGATTATCAATGAGTACAATTGGTATTTCAATTTTGATAGCAGTTTTGTTGAAATTTCAAAAAAACCATTTTCAAACAAAGGGTTAGAATTGCCTTTTAAGATAATAGGTGGTAGTCTTAATCATCAAATTGATCTTACAATAAATGGTTATGAAGCCCCTTGTAGAATAGATTTTGGTTATAATTCGGATGATATAATCATGAATATCAAAGGGGCAGCATATTTTCAGAACAACAAGGCTAGTGAAGCCTATGGAATTACTTCATTTAGTGTATCTGGGGCAAGCCAAATGGATACCTCCTATATTGTAAAAGATAATTATACATTTAAAATTGCCAATCAAAATCTTGGGTTCTTACCTAAAGTTTCCATTTCTCCAATTCATAACAATATAAATCTTGGAAATAAATTTTTCATAAATAAATTCAATGTAACCATCAATTGTAAAGACAAAAAATATATTCTTTCTGAAAGGAAAATGCCCGAAAAACTCAACTCAGACAAATCATATGGCTTAAAAATTTTACTTATTGACAATAAGTTTTATATTGGAAAATTGTCTTTGAACCCAAATATTAAAGATAAAAAATTAGCATTAATGCAAGAAGTAGCTGAAATAAATGGCAAAACACACAAAGATCTTATCGACAATTACTTTCTTTTAAAATATCAAAAAGATATATTGAATAACAATGAAAAAATGGTATTAAAAATGGCAAATGGTACTATATATGAGTTTATGCCAGAATATGATGAAGAACGATAATTCAGTTAATATTCAATGATTTACAAATCATTTGTAGGCTAATTTGAATTCAATTGCTTTTGATTAAATTTACAAATAAAATCATATTTAATGGATGTAGAAACAGAAATTGAGGAATATATTTCGTGCCTAGATGAACGAAAACAGAGTGAAATGAGGGTTTTGCACCAATTAATTCTTAATCTGAATACATCTTGTAAATTATGGTTTTTAGATGGTAAAAATAGCGAAAACAAAGTTGTTTCGAATCCAAATATTGGTTATGGAATTTACACGATAAACTATGCCGACAGCTCCAACAGACCATTTTATCAAATTGGACTAAGTGCTAATAAAACTGGAATTTCGGTTTATATCCTTGGCATTGAAGATAAGACTTTTCTATCTTCGAATTTTGGCAGTACTATAGGCAAAGCAAGTATTACCGGCTATTGCATTAAGTTTAAAACAATAAAAGATATTAATTTAGATGTTTTAGAATCAGCCATAAAGTATGGATTTGAGGCATCTAAAGAATAAGGGGATTTGAAATAATTAATATTAAAACTTGTTTAAATATCTTTCAAATTAAATAACCAAAGTAAGTTAGATGTAAATAAATCATTATGAATTAAATTAATATCTATTAATTTAAAATTTGGAAATATTATAATTAAAGTGAAAACTTGTAGTCATTTTCTGATTTTTTAAATTATATTGTACTTTTTACTAAAGTAAACATTCAAATAGAATTAAATAATAATGATTTTTGAATCTAAAATTTATACAGATTTTAAAAGACCAAATATTTCAACTAATAACTGGATTGCAATAATTACATTAATTATTTTAGTTATAATTTTTATATTAAGTTATTTTGCTGAATATAAAAAAAATGAATTATTCTTGATAATTACATTTATTTGCTTAACAAATTTCTTGTTTTTAAATATTATTCCATTTTTTATTATCGAAGAACATTTTAAGAATGAGGCAGGTAAAATTGAAATAAGTAAAAATTTTATCAAATTAAACAATGATATATTTTTATGGCAACAAATAGAAATGCTTGAACTTAATTATGATGATTATAAAAACAAATTTATTTACCAGGGACCTGGCAATTTTAGTAATAATTTATCTTCGGGTATAGATAATAGATTTAATATAAAATTGAATAATCAAATAGTTTTCAATGGTTTTATTTTATTAGATTCTAAACAAAAGATTAATGAATTGAAAAAAATTTTATGGGATGCTGTAAGACAAAATAATATAAAATATGAAATCGCTAAAACTTTTATTAACCCTTCAAATTATAATGAAATTCAAGAACTAAAAAAAATATGTAGCTATTAATCAATTTATTTAACTGAAATTAAGAATTTAAAATATTTTACAAAATACTTGCAAAACTCTAAACAAATGACAATCAACAATATACAATTATCTAAAACAATTGAAGCTGATTTATTTACGTTATTTGAGTTTCAAATGGATAAGGAAGCCATTTATTGGGCAGCATTCACCCCAAGTAACCCAAATGATCAGACTGCTTATTTGGAAAAATATAAAAAACATATTGCCGATCCTTCTATCAATATGCAAACGATAAAAATAAATGATGAAATCGTTGGTAGTTTGGCAAAATATGTAATGGAAAATGAAGCAGAAATTACTTATTGGGTGGATAGAAAATATTGGGGTCAAGGCATTGCTACTAATGCACTAACTGAATTTTTAAAAACGGAAATAATAAGACCTATTTATGGTCGAGTTGCCTTTGACAATTTGGGCTCACAAAAAGTTTTAGAGAAATGTGGATTCTTAAAAATAGGTAATGACTTTGGTTATGCCAATGCAAGACAAATGGAAATAGAAGAATTCATCTATAAACTTTCCTAATTGATGATGTTTTAGAAATACTCATCTTATACAAAAAAAATTCAACCAATTTAAAATGTCAACAACAGAAAAACCATCCAAAGAAACCCTAGAAAATTGGAGAAATGACCCAAATAATTGGAAATATGGAATATTCTATTACAATAAAGCTGACAATAGAATTTTTCCGCCCAAACGAAATATTTACATGGGTTGGACCATCAATTTTGCAAAGCCTTCATCTATTATTGCATTTGTAGTGTTGTTACTTATCATTTTTGGTATAACTTTCATTTGTTCAAATCAATAAATTATACTTTGTATTTCATATGATTGTAGATATTTAATTTCCGATAAATTAAATTTTTCTCAAAAACATTTAAGGTTTACAGAATTTTTGATTTGCACATTTCGTTGAATAATTCGAAAAAGTGAATTGGTTTTAATTATCTTTACTTTTGTAGCCAATATGATTTTTTTTCAAAAAAAGCAAAATTAATCAGAAATTATGTTTAAATACTCATTTATTACCACCGTTATTCTCATTGCTACCATATTTTCATGTAATCATAACAAGCAATCTCCTAAACATAATAATGACACGAAAACCACACAAGAATCAAAAGTGGAAAATGATATTCCCTTTACTGAAGCAAAAAATTATTTTGTCAAAAACACCTACAAAGACAGTGTTTTGCATACAATAATCTTGAAATCTCAGGTTGATTTTGACAATATTTTCGGAATAGCTACTACAATGGGAAACAATGGAAAGCTAACGGTTATAGATTTTACCAAACAATATGCAATTTCTGTAATTTGCCCAAATTCTGATAAATCCCCTGTATTGAAAATTTTGAATGTAAAAAGTGCAGATAATTCAATTACCCTTCATTACAAATTTACAGAAGGCGAAAAGCAAAGCTTTTCCATCCGACCTTTTAAAATTATCTTAATAGACAATAAATATCAAGGAGAAGTGAAACTACAAAAAGATTAGATTTGTAATTATTGTTTCTCTAATCAAGTATTTTAAACACAAAATCCTCTAAAAAACTTCGAGTAAATTCAGATCCATTGTGATGAATATCATCCGTTAATTTGGGTAAATACATGGAAAAGAATTGCTGATTATGCGATGTTTCAATTAGTGTTGTACTCAATGATCGAGGAAATTTATAATTCGGATTGTATAGAGAAATAACATCTGCTATTTTCCCACTCAAATCTTTATAAGGTTTAAAAACCTCATTTTTATTGATCTCAATTATGTCCTTAACCAGATAAGCTTTGCTGCTTTCTGCTATGACTATTTTGTTTAGATAAATTTTATTGTACTCATTATGGTATAAATTATCTAAAAATTCATTCGACAATAATTTAATAATCAATTTCAATTTTTCTCTGTCATTTGAAATATTTTCCAGCTTGACTGTAAATAGAAAGTCCATAAAACACCAATACCAATTCAAAATATATAATAGAATTCGATGTTTATTTTCAAAATATCTATAAATAGTTGCCTCCGTACTATTTATTTCTAATGCTAGTTTTTTAAATGTAAACTGCTCAAAACCAAGCTCACAAATTAAATCTATGGCTTTTTTTATCATTAATTTCCCGATTTCACTGCTTTCAGGATTCCTTAAATATATTTTTTCATTAATATCGAAGTTCAACTTAAATTCCATAAATATTATTTTTTTGCAAAGATAGTAAATATTCTACAAATAATATAATTACATTTATTTTTGATAGTATTACTATTATTTGAAATAGTTTTCATATATTTGCAGAAAATATTCAATTTAAAAAAATAATTAGAACAATAATGGTGAACAATAAAGATGTTTTTAGCAATCTAAAATTGCTTCTGAAATTGGAGAAAAATGAAATCACTGCTATTTATTTCTATGCTATTTCAAGTGGATTGATTCAGCTAAGTCTTCCATTAGGAATTCAAAGTATCATTGGATTCATTATTGGAAATACAATGGTAGCCTCCATCTATGTCTTGATTTTTTTAATAGTTTTAGGAGTATTAATAGTGGGATTATTGCATATCAATCAAATGAAAATTATCGAAAAAATTCAACAGAAGATTTTTGTTAGGTATGCTTTAGATTTTACTGAAAAAATTCCGAATATTGATTTGAAAGAAATTGATGCATATTATCTCCCGGAAAAGATCAATCGCTTTTTTGAAACGATTAGTCTGCAAAAAGGATTTTCAAAATTACTTTTAGACATTCCAGTTTCTACTATTCAAATACTTTTTGGATTGATATTACTTTCCTTTTATCATCCATTATTTATTGCTTTTTCATTATTAATTATGCTTATTCTTTTTGTAATATTTAAAATAAGTGGAAAAAGTGGCTTGGAAACCAACAACTTAGAAAGTAATTACAAATATGAAGTGGTGGGATGGTTGGAAGAAATGGGTCGAGTGATCAAATCAATAAAATATAGTCAAGGATCAAATTTGAATTTGATAAAAATAGATAATAACCTAAAAAACTATGTCGAAGCAAGAACTAATCATTTTAAAGTTTTGCTTTTCCAATATAAATCATTGGTTTTCTTCAAGGTCAGTATTACTTCGTTGATGTTAATTTTAGGGACCTATTTACTTTTTGATCAAAAAATAAATATGGGACAATTTGTTGCTGCCGAAATTGTCATTATTGCCATAATTAATTCCTTAGAGAAACTAATTATCAGTTTAGAAAATGTTTATGATGTTATTACAGGACTAATAAAGTTGGATTCCATATTAGAAATCCCGAACGAAAAAGATGGAAAAATTCCATTTGAAGCAGATGAGTTGAAGATTAATATTCAAAATCTATCATTTGCTTACAATAATGAATCAGAAGTTTTTAAAAATCTTTCACTCACTATCCCTTCCAAATCAATCACTTGCATCACTGGAGCAGAAAACAGTGGCAAATCTACCTTGTTAAAATTATTGACAAGTAACTATAAAAACTTTAAAGGGACGATTACATTTAATGATATCCCAATTCAAAATTTGTCATTAAAAAGCTTAAGGGAAAAAACTGGTATTTTTTTAAACGATCAAGACATTTTCAAAGGAACTCTTTGGGAGAATATTACTTTAGGCAAGTCTTATATCTCTTCAAATGATATTATGAATTTAGCCAAAAAAATGAAAATTGAAAGCTTTATTCTACAATTCAATGATTCATTCGAGACCTTACTTGATCCTATTGGTAAAAAATTGCCATCCTCTTTGATAAATAAAATTTTACTTCTTAGGACATTCATTCATGACCCTATCTTACTTATTTTAGAAGATCCATGGAATAGTTTGGATGAAATTAGCAAGAAACATCTTCAACAATATTTATTGGATATTTCGAAAAACAAAACCATCATCATTTCAACGAATGATAGTGAATTCATTAAGGAAAGTTCACTATTCATCAACTTAAATAAACTTTAAAAATGATAAATAAATATAATATTCCTTTAAAATCAATAGAGAGTATCTATTTGATTCACAAAAAAAGCAAAGTAAAATATTACTTTTGGGGAGTTTTCATATTAATAATTTTAGTAATATTTCTACCATGGACACAAAACATTAGGACAATTGGCAATATAACAACCTTAAAACAAGAAAATCGACCTCAGAAAATCAATGCTTTGATTCCTGGAAAAATCAATCAATGGTTCGTAAAAGAAGGTGATTTTGTAAAAAAGGGGGATACTATTTTAATTCTTTCTGAGATAAAAGAGGATTATTTAGACCCTAAATTAATAGAAAGAACACAATCACAAGTAGATGCAAAAATAGGTAGCATTGAGTATTATAAAGGGAAAATAGGCTCTACTTCCTCTCAAATTAACAATCTCAATGAAGCAAAAAAGTTGAAAATTGCTCAACTTTTGAATAAAGCCAATCAACTTAATAATAAATTGGCTAGTGAAAAAGCAGAATTGACTGCTGTAGAGAATGAAGCACAGCTCCTTAAAAATCAATATGATAGACAATTAGAGATGTTCAATCAAGGGCTAGTTTCTCAGACTCAGTTACAACAAAGAAGTATCGCCTATCAAAATTCAATTGCGAAAAAAATTGTTTCTGAAAACAAAATTGCCCAAACTCAACAAGAAATAATCAATAATAAAATAGAACAAAACAGTGTTGAGCAAGAATACACAGAGAAAATCAATAAAGCAACTGGGGATAATTTTCAGAATTTAAGCCAAATTGCTACATCAAATGCAGAAGTCGAAAAGCTGAACAATCAAGTCAGTAATTATAAAATTAGAAATGAAAGATATGTTGTTACTGCTCCACAAGATGGGCAAATAATTCAAGCAAACAAATCAGGAATCGGTGAAATATTAAAAGAGGGGGAAACAATTTCGATAATAGTTCCTACCAAAACTGAGTATGCAGTAGAGTTATTTGTAGATCCTGTCGATATTCCATTAATAAATATCCATCAAAATGTTAGGTTTACTTTTGATGGTTTCCCAGCCATCGTTTTTAGTGGTTGGCCCGAAAATAGTTATGGGACATTCAGTGGAAATATAGTTTCCTATGAAAATGCTATTGGAGAAAATGGTAAATATAGAGTTTTAGTTGCTCCAGATACTTTGTATAAAAAATGGCCCGATCAGCTTAGGTTAGGCACAGGGGCTCATGCCATCATTTTATTGAAAAATGTTCCGATTTGGTATGAAATATGGCGAGAAATCAATGGTTTTCCAGCTGAATTTTACAAACCTAAAAAAAAGGGTGAGAAATGAGAAAATGTATAATGACATATTCATTTATCTTAATGTTTGTTCATTTGTGTGCACAATCAGACACACTCACACTAAGTGCTAATCAATTTTTACAAATAGTAAGATTGTATCATCCTGTGATTCAATTATCAGATTTGAATATTGAAAAGACAAAAGAAGATATACGAATTGCAAAAGGAGCTTTCAACCCAATTTTAAGCAATTATATCGCAAATAAAAAGTTTGATAATTCTACCTATTACGATTATATCAATCCAAATATTAGTATTCCTACTTGGTTTGGTGGAGAGATAGTTGCTGGTGTTGAAAATCTATCTGGAGTAAGGTTTGACCCATCAGAGACAGTTGGGCAATCTAGTTATATAGGTGTCGGTGTTCCCTTACTTAAAAATTTGATTATTGACAAAAGAAGAGCTTTTCTAAAGCAATCAAAGCTATTTAAGGAGATGGCAAGTACTGAAAAAAATATTATCATAAACAATATATTGCTGGACGCCATAACTCAATATTGGGAATGGGCAAATGCTTACCAAGTTTATGAAATTTTAAATAAGAATTATGAAAATAGTAAAATAAGGTTTGAATTTGTAAAGAAAACAGTGATTAATGGCGAAAGACCTGCAATTGACACTATTGAGGCATTATTGCAATATCAAAATTTTGAGTTCCAAAAAAATGAATATTGGCAAAAATTCCAAAATGAGGGATTCGAATTAAGTACATTTCTATGGAAAGAAAACCAAGTTGCCTATCAATTGCCAGCTAATGTACTTCCAAATAAAGATGATTTAAAAGGTGATAATTTAAATAACTCAAATTTTGATCTTGAGGAATTATTGCAATCAGCTAATACTAACCATCCTGAGCTAATGCTTTACAGACAAAAATCAGGAGTTTTATCGATTGAAAAAAGGTTGAAATTCCAAGATTTATTGCCAAAACTTGATTTCAAATATAATCACTTATCAAAAGGTTATAATTTTTTAAAATCAGATGGGTTTCTTTTTCAAAATAATTTCCAATATGGATTAAAATTTGAAATGCCCTTATTTTTTGGTCAGGCAAGGGGAGAATACAATAAGACTAAGCTAAAAATACTTGAAAACAATTTATATCAAACCCAAAAAAGCCAAGTAATCAATCAAAAAATCAGAAAATACTTTAATGATTATGTGGTTTTAAAATCTCAATTGTCGCTTCAAAATAACATGTTAGAAAATTTTAAATATTTACTAAAAGCTGAAGAAACTTTATTCAAAAATGGAGAAAGTTCTCTTTTCCTAATCAATAGTAGAGAAAGTAAAGTTTTTGAAACAGAAAGAAAAATCGCTGAACTGAAAACAAAGTACTTTATTACAATTTATGGAATGAAATGGAGTGCAGGTATGTTAAATTAAAAAATTATTATTATGGTTAATATGATTATTTATCTAAAGAAAGAACACAATCCCAACTTATTAATTGAAAAATTATTTAATGAGGAACTCATTGGAAAAGCTTCGATAGATGTGGATAATGTCGCCTACATAAAGAAAGATCATAAAGTTGAAAAAGTAATAAATTCTGTAATTACAATTCAAACAAAAGCAGTGCTATTTACAGAAATAACGACTTTGATCGAAAAAGAATTTGGCGAAGATGTATTAATAACATCTATACCTATTGTTGGATCCAATGTATCATTTGATAAAATAATTAGAGAAAATACGAAGACAAAACATCATCAAAATTAAGGTTTTAATTTTATAAAAATTCACCAAATCAAATGATAAATTTATGACAGATACTATCATTCAATTAATCACATTAATCTCATTAGAATTAATTTTAGGGATTGATAATATTATTTTTATATCCATTTTAGCCGACAAATTGCCTGTAAACCAAAGAAATAAGATAAGATACTGGGGTTTGGGTTTAGCAGTAGTTTCAAGGCTCGTTTTATTAGGATTTATATCCTGGATAGTTAAATTGGATACTCCCCTATTCGATTATTTTGGTGTTGAATTTACGGGGAAGGGCATTATTTTGTTATTGGGAGGCATATTCTTATTGTGGAAAAGCACAAAGGAAATCTATATCAAAACAGAAAACAATAAATCTCATGAAAATAGCAATATCAAAACACATAGTTTTTCTAAATTACTATTTGAAATCATATTGCTTGATTTAGTTTTTTCAGTTGATTCCATCATTACTGCGGTAGGATTGGTTGATGAATTGTGGATTATGTTTACTGCTGTGATTGTCAGTATTGCAATCATGTTGATAGCATCGAAGCCAATTTCAGATTTTATTAATAGACATCCATCTTTCAAAATTTTAGCTTTATCATTTTTGATTATGATTGCTATTGCATTGATTGCAGAAGGGTTACAATTCAAATTCCCTAAAGGATATATTTACTTTTCAATGGCTTTTGCATTTTTAGTAAATATTATCCAAATAAAAACCAATTCATTTCATAAACAGGAGTAATTTATAGGGAGGGTATTTAAAGCTATAAAAATCAAGCTATTTCCCTCCCACTTTGCCTTTATAAAATGGAAAATAAGCAGACATTCCAAGAATGCTGAATTTATTTTTATTTTTTGGAGGCAAAGGCATTTTATAATTTGGCACAAAAGTATTTAGAAAAGAAATTAAGGATTTCAAATCAATATTTTTGGATTCAGGTCGCAACATGAAGGCAAAATGTTTGATGGTTCCATTTTTCTCAAAATAGACATTGTAATAGAATTTTACACCATTGATATTGAAATTCATTTTATTAGCAAAACTCTCAATTTCCGATATCAAATCCACTACTTTCGAGCCAGTAAGCTCTAAATTATTGCCGCAAATAGTCAATAATGACATATCATACACATCATAAAGATTTTCAATTAACTGCTCATTATCTTCATCCATTACAAAAACTAATGGCAGATTGGTTGAGTCTTTTTTAAGATTTAACTGAGCAGCAGCTTGCAAATTTAGATGACAAAACAAACTAATAAATACAATTATTAATGTATATTTCATTGAAACATTTGTATTAAAAAAATTTAATTACTCTACTTAATCGAAATTTTATTAGAAATAGTTTACAAAAATGTAATTTTATTTTATCATTTTTCGTTTTTTTAAAAAAAGTTAGAAAAATGAAGCTAAATATTTCACTTTTATTCCTATTAATCACAGTCTATTCGACTGCTCAAAACAATAAAATCGCAACTGGGGAAGCTAACGACCCTAAAGCTAAGAAAATTTTAGACATTATCAAAAAACAATATGATTCCTACAAAAGTATAGAATTAGATTTCACAATGGAAATTGAAGGTGAACAAAAAAAGGAGACACAAAAAGGAAAACTCTTGCAACTGAATGAAATGTATAAATTAGATATGCCACAGCAATTGTTGGTTTCAGATGCAAAAACTACTTGGTACTATCTGAAAAAGAAAAATGAAGTACAAATCAATAGTGCCACAACAAAAAGTAAAGAACAAATAATGTCGCCAAAGGCACTCATGAAAGCTTATCAAGAAGGCAAATATATTTATGCTATAACTGGCGAAGGAACTGAAAATAATGCTAAAGTGAGCTTTATTGAGTTCAAGCCGAAGGATAGGAATAATGAAATAACGAAAATGAGAATTGCGGTGAATAAAAAAGATAATTCCATCGTCTCCCTCCGAAGTTTTTATCGTGATGGATCAAGAATTTTGATTACAATTACTCAATTAAAGAAAAATACGAACTTAGATGCCAGTTTATTCACCTTTGATTCCTCAAAATATCCAAAAATAAAAGTGGAAGATTTGAGAATCGATTAATTGAATCTAAAATCTAATTAAACTATTTTTTTCACTTTAGTATTTGAGTCTAATTCCATTTTAGAATTCAAATTCAACCAATTGACTCCGGGCATTTTCCCGATTTCAAAGCTACCTAATTGGTGGTCAAAGCCAAGTGCTTCTGCCCCATTGATGGTTGCCCATCGGATAAGTGTCTGAAAATCAATATTTGACTGATATTTTGATATGGTTTTCATTTCTTCTAAAATTGACAATCCCCAATTGCTAGATAGACTATCAGTCCCTATGCAAACTTTCGCATTTTGATTTAAAAACCTTTGATAGATGGGCAAATTATTTTCAATATACAAATTTGCATTTGGACAAGTCGCCCAATAAACTTGTTTAAATCTCGATTTTGCAGCTTCGATATCTGCTTCAGTAGTCAAAGTATTATGAACAAACAATGCTTTCTGTGCCGTATCCATCTGTTCCATTGCATAACTCAGAGAAGATTTTCCAGTCGCTTCAAAATGGCTCAAAGAAATACCAAAACCAGCATAAAAAGGAATTAAATCACCCGTTTTATTCATAAACAAATCAGACTCTGGCTGGGTTTCTTGATTGTGAATACTGATGGTTGCTTCCAGATTTTTATTGACTTGATTGATTAATCCAAACAAATTTTTAGACACACTATATGGAGCATGAGGCACACAACTTTTCTTATCTCCCTGCTTTGGCGTTAATTGATTATAAATTTTCAAATATCCATCAAAAGCATTTTGAGCCGCATCTTCCTGTAAGAAATCAAACATTTCAATAAAAGTATGGTATTGGATGTTACTTTTAGATTTTTGTAAAAAAGTATCCGTCGTATTCGAAATATCACCAACTGCTACAATCCCATTTCGAGCCATTTCCTTATCCCCTTTTCTAATGGCATTTTGAATTTGCAATTTAGTAGCCCCTCTTTTAGTGACAATATCTTTTATAAAAGGAATTAATTTTGTCCCGGTCGGCACCATCCCTTTCATATGGCTCAATTCCAAATGGCAGTGAGAATTGATGAAGCCAGGAACTAAAACACCTTTGAAATATTGATTAAATGGCTTATCATTTTTAGGGTTGTGTAAAATATCAACTATCTTTCCATTATCTGAATCTACCACTAGAATTCCGTTCTCTATTGGTTCACTAGTAATAGGGAAAATATAATCCGCTTTGAAGCTTTGAATATTCATTTTTAAATTGGTTTTTCCGATAATGATGAAGACAGTGTTTTGGTTTTCAAATCTTTACGAATAACAATTGCGGCATTTAATTCAAAACCAATTAACAAAATAATTGCATTGATTTGTATCCATAACATCAGCACAATGATCGAACCAATGGAACCATACACTTTATTGTAGTTACTGAAATTCTCAATATAATCAGAGAAAATCAAAGAGGAAATGATAGAAAAAACTGTTGCGACAATAGTCCCTGGAGAAACAATACTATATTTTTCCCTCAAAGGCATTCCCAATCGATAAATGATTCCAATGCCTAAAAAAAACAATCCGAGTATGACTAGCCATCTCAAAAGTGTCAAAACAACTGACAATAATATATTGGCTTTCAATAGTTTAAGCAGCCAAACTATCAACATATTCCCAAAGATGATGAGTAAAAATGAGGCAATCAAAAGTAAACCTAACAAAAAAGTCATTTGAATTGCGACCAACCGCTCTTTCACCCAGTGTCGCTGAACAAATGTTAATGGATATGCCTTTCTAAATCCGCTAATCATAGCCAATAAACCATTGGAAGAGAAATAGATAGCTAACAAAAAACCAAATGACAATAAACTTCCTCTTGGTTTTGTAGTGATATCTTTTATTGTTGTCAGAAGCAAAGTTCCAGCATTTCCTGGCAACAATTCATTAATATAAGTAGTGATAACAGTGTTATAATTCTTATGAATGGGCAAATAGGCTAATGTGGTAAATAAAACTAATAATGAGGGAAAGAGAGAAATGAAAAAACTAAAAGCCATTGCATTAGCACGAACAGCTAGTTTGTTTTGCTTAATCTCTAAATAAATAAATTCCAGAATTTCAAATAAATTACAGCCCATAAAGCCGGGCAGCACGATTTGCTCCAGTTTTCTTCGAATGGTCATAACTATTTTCCATTTCGGAAAATCTTTAAAATTTATAGAATTATTTTTGTCAGCCAAAATTATTAAATATTCACAAAATTAGTATTTATTCCATAAAAAACTGCCAAATTCTTTAGTTGGCAATTTTAATATTAAATAAAACTTTCAAATATAGTACATTACGATTTTTGAATTATATTTGTTTTTTAAAATCTAAAATATGGCAAGAGTTAGTACTTACTTGAATTTTAGCGACCATACAGAAGCAGCATTTAATTTCTATAAATCTGTTTTTGGCGGAGAATTTACTGCACCTGGCATCAGACGATTTGGTGATATTCCGAGTAGTCCTGAAATGCCACCAATGTCTGATAAACTGAAGCATTTAGTGATGCATGTTGAATTGAAAATATTGAATTGCCATTTTCTAATGGGAACTGATGCCCCAGAAGAAATGGGGTTTATGGTGCAAAAAGGAAACAATGTGTATATTAATTTGGAACCTGACACAAAAGCAGAAACAAAAGAAATATTCACCAAATTATCTGAAGGTGGTACAGTTACTGAAGAATTAAAAGATATGTTTTGGGGCGGTTATTTCGGTAGTTTAATAGATAAATATGGCATTCATTGGATGTTTAATTGTATGGGAAATTCATAAACTTTAAATAAAATTTTATATGCAGAACAAAAGAAAATTATTTGGTTGGATACTTACAGGGCTGATTTGCTTACTTTTCTGCTTTAGTGGAATCATGAAACTTCTTGGTTCTGAAGAAGTAACAGCAGGATTTCAAAAAATGGGTATTCAAGATTCAGGTAGAATTGGTATTGGACTTACTGAAATCATTTGTGCCATTTTATTTGCAATTCCTAGAACAGGTGTATTAGGTACAGTTTTATTAATTGGGTATATTGGCGGAATTATTCTTGCTCATATTCAAGGCGGAATGCCCGTTATCCCTATGGTGATTTTAGGTATTGCAATTGGATTAACTGGATATATTCGTTTCCCAGAATTAGGAAGTAGATTATTCGGAAAACAAACTTTCTAATTTCATTAGGAATTATTCGAACAAAGTAAATATGACCCCAAATAAACATTTATAAACTTAGATGTATTCACTATTCTTTCAAAAATAATTAACTTGCCGAAAATTTAAAAAAAGCTCATTTAATATGTCTAAAATTAGAGCATGTATTACAGGAGTAGGTGGCTACCTACCAGATGATGTTTTGACCAACTTTGATTTGGAAAAAATGGTGGACACCAATGACGAATGGATTGTCTCAAGAACTGGAATCAAACAACGCCATATTTTAAAAGGAGAAAATATGGGTACTTCTCATATGGGTGCCAAGGCAGTTCTACAACTTTTGGAAAAGACAAACACAAAACCAGAAGAAGTGGAATTATTGATTTGTGCCACAGTAACTCCAGATTACCAATTTCCAAGTTGTGCCAATTTAATCTGTACCCAAGCTGGCTTAAATACCTTTGGCAGTTTTGATGTTTCGGCAGCTTGTAGCGGCTTCCTTTATGCTTTATCTACGGCAGTTGCTTTTATTGAATCTGGCAGATACAAGAAAATCATTGTGGTTGGAGCGGATAAAATGTCAGCTATCATGGATTATACCGATAGAACAACTTGTGTTTTATTTGGAGATGGTGCTGGTGCAGTGATGATCGAACCGAGTAAAGATGAAAATGGAATAATTGATTTTATACTCAATTCCGATGGAACAGGAGAAAAAATGTTATTCATGAAAGGCGGTGGAAGTAGATATCCTGCAACCGAAGAGACTGTAAAAAACAAATGGCATTACGTTTTTCAAGATGGACAGCCAGTTTTCAAGTTTGCCGTAACTAGAATGGCGGATGTTTCAGCTGAAATCATGGAAAGAAATAATTTAGTGGGTGATGACATAGCTTGGTTGGTGCCTCATCAAGCCAACAAAAGAATCATAGATGCTACTGCAAGAAGAATGAATATTTCAGACGAAAAAGTCATGTTGAATATTCAAAATTATGGCAATACAACAGCTGGTACGATTCCATTGTGTTTATTCGATTATGAAAAACAGTTGAAAAAAGGTGATAATTTGATACTTGCTTCTTTTGGTGGAGGTTTCACTTGGGGATCCATATATTTAAAGTGGGCTTACGATCCAAAATAATATAAATTAATGACTTTTAAGGAATTATACAATAATAACATAACCTATTTCTTTTGGTTTTCGTTATTTTTGTTTGTGGGTGGATTATTACTTGACTTTATACCTTTTGGGAGTGAATTTTTATTTTTCAATCCCATCAAAGTACCCTTTTTTAATTATTTTTTCAGGTTTTGCACCCTACTTGGTGAAGCATATTTATATGTAATTATTTTTTTTTATTTATTTTTTACAAATAAGAAATATGCTATTCTCATGCCTATTACTGGCGGTTTAGTTTCCCTAATTGTTTGGATTACTAAAAAAACATTTTGCCAATTCCGACCTTATGAATACATGGATGAATACGATTGGATGAAGAAAATCGAATTAGTTCCTGATGTTTTCATGAATTCAGGTGATACTACCATGCCTTCTGGTCATACTTTGTCTGCTTTTGCCTTATTTACGATATTAGCATTTATTATAAAAAATAATAAAGTGTTATGGAATACTATTCTGTTCTTTTTTGCGTTAATGGTAGGAATTTCAAGAGTTTACTTAGTACAACATTTTTTAAAAGATATTTATACTGGTGCTTTATTTGGTGTTTTACTTGCTACTTTTGTATATTTATGCTTTGATAAATATCTTTTGAAACCAAAAGAAAATATAATTGTAAATAACCAATAATTATTAAAAAATTATTTAATTGAATATATTGAAAATGAATAAATTATACATTGTTTTCTCCATTTTAATTAGTATATTTTCTATTAATATTTTGAATGCTCAAAATCCATTAATAAAAATTGTAAACAGCGGAAAAAGTATTTGTAAAGGAGATACTACGACTTTAGTCATTTCAGTGCCCTCAAATACGAAAATTAAATGGTCGAATGGAAGCACTTTATCTTGCGATACTTGTACAACAGTGAAGAGTTTTCCTTTAATTACGACTACTTATTTTATCGCAGCAGATAGTTTAGGAAAAAAGGATACTGCCTATTTGGAAGTAAAAGTTAAAGACCAATACATTCCAAATATACCATTGCAAGTGAACTTTTGCCAAAATGGTGGTGCTACTTACAATCTAAACATTGCTAATTTCGATCCAAATGCAACAATTTCTTGGACAAAACTTTTGGGCAATTGTACCATCAAAAATGAGCAAACCAATAATATTTCTTTCTATCCAAAATCACCTTCTACTTGGAATTTCACAACTGTTTTGGATGGATGTAATTTCAATGGTCAATTCAAAATTGATATGCCTGTCGAATTAAATATTGATGGGAATGACACATTGAGAGTTTGTAAAGGAGATAGTTTGAAAATGTCAGTTACTAAAAGAGGATCATTTGCAACTGTCAATTGGTCTCCAAGTACTGGTCTGAATAATACAACAGGTGATACAGTAAAGGTATTTACCACTAAATCAAGATGGTATGTAGCAAAACTAAATGACATCAACTGCCAAGCAGTTGATTCTGTGTATGTTACAATAGATTCATTGCCAGAAAAAAGCTTATTGGCGATTGCTCCTGCAGATACTTTGGTATGTAGAGGTGTAAAAGTTTATTTAAGATCAAAATTGTACGAACCAGAAGATTACAAATTAATTAGACATAAGTGGTTTCCTCCGCAAAATCAATTAACTCCAGATTCTTCTTATTTGATGTTCATTGAAGCAAATGATTCATTGCCAACTAAATATACAAGAATTACTCAAAATGGGGCTTGTTTTGATACTTCATTTGCAACTATCCGAACCAATCCAGTTTTGTTTTTGAAATTAACACCTGACACCACAATTTGTGAGTTTGGGAAAGTTCAATTGGGGGTTGTCATTAACCCAACGGTAAAGGATTATGAATGGAGTCCATCAGATGGATTAAGCTGTACGAAATGTACCAATCCAATAGCCACACCGTCATCCACGATTACTTATCAATTGAAAGCCAAGGATGGGGAATGCCCAGTTTCTGGAAAAATGACGATTAAGGTGGATAAAATCACTTACCAATTCCCAACAAAAACCAATATTTGTGAAGGTGAGCAATTCAGATTAAATAGCCAACCAAACAATAATTTGAAATATGTATGGAAAGCAGATGATCCAACTTTTGGCACTCAAAATACAGCTGATCCTTTGGTTCAGCCTCTAAAAAACACAACTTATTATGTGACGATTACAATAGGAAATTGTTTGAAAATCGACTCTTTCAAAGTGAATGTTACACCAAAACAAGTTGTAACAATTGCTAAAGATACGATTATATGTTTTGGTGGAACTGCTACTTTTGTAGCAACGCCAACTGGAACAAATGGCTCTTTCGTTTGGAATCCAAACTTGAGCACAAGTAATTCTTTGTCATTCAAACCAACCAATAATACAAATATTAGCTTGACTTATACTTATGGTGCTGCAAATTGTATTACAACTGCAACTTCAAAAGTTGATGTAATTAATGTAAGAAATGGATTTGTATTCCCAACTAAAACGGATTATTGTTTAGGGGATAAATTTGTAACAAACACCAATCCCCAAGGAGTTTATAGTTATGTATGGACATCAACAGATCCTTCATTCTTGACTTCTACTCAAAACTCAGTTCAAGTAACTAGCAAGATAAATGCGACTTATTATTTGACAATCAAAGACTTAACAAATAGATGTGTTGAAAAAGATTCATTCTCTGTGAAAGTATTTGACGATGTGGTAAAAACTATAAAAGACACTACAGTTTGTTTATTGTCTGATATTACACTTAATACAACCTCAAATGGTACAGGTACTTATAAGTGGACTTCAAGCAATAATACACTCAATTCAACTGAAAAAAATCCAGTGGTAAAACCATCTGAGAATACCACTTATTTTGTAAAATACACTTACGGACCTTCTTGTATGAAGTTTGATACAGTAAATATTAAAACTTTACCAAATATCAATCCAATACTTACAAGAAGATTAAGAGGGAAATTGATCAACCAATTAGATACAATTACATTAGGAGACACTGTGAATCTTATTGTAAAATTAGCACCACCTATACCAAATTGTGTTTTCACATGGACAGGTAACGGTTATCCATCTTCAATTGTTGGGGATTCTGTTTTTGTAAAGACGCTAGAAAACCCAACGGTATATAATTTGAATGTAAAAACTCCAGAAGGATGTACCTCAACCATCAACAATATCTCAATTTTAGTTCAGGTGCCAGATTATGATTTCCCAAATGTATTTTATCCTGATAGTCCAAATAATCCTTCAAATAGATTATTTGATATTACGATGAAAAAAGGGCTAAGAGAGGCTATAACGATGAAAACATTGAAGATATTCAATAGATGGGGCGAATTGGTTTACAATAATGATAATCCATCTGCAGGTTGGGATGGAAGATATAATGACAATCTAGCACCTTCTGATGTCTATACCTATTATGCTGAGTTTGAATTAGCGGATGGTATTACAAAAACTAAAAAAGGAGAAGTCTTGCTTTTGAGATAATATGATTATCATCAAAGGATTTCCACTCTATAAAATTTCTGGAATAACACTTTGGCCATTTGTTTTGATTAAATCAAAAAAGGTGTCCAAAGTGTTATTAAACCATGAAAGAATTCATTTAAGACAACAATTAGAATTGCTTATCCTACCTTTTTACATTTGGTATCTTACTGAATGGTTGTATTGGCTTGTCATCAAGAAAAGTTGGTGGGCAGCATATGACAATATCTCCTTCGAAAAAGAAGCATATTTTCATGAATCTGATTTTGATTATCTACAAAAAAGAAAACTCTGGGGATTTTTGAAATTTATAGGGAAAAGTTAATTTGGATGAATGGTAATTCGGTGATTCGAGTAATTCGGTAAATTTGGTTGATTCGGAGATTCGGAAGTTTCGGGAGTTGAATTGATTTATTCGGGGATTTGGGTAATTCGGGGATTGGGTAAATTTATTTACTTTTAGCTGAATATTAAAAATCTCTTAATTTAAAACAAAACACAATTAATCTTTATTACAAATACACAAGCTCTTTGGGCCTTATAAAATTAGAAAATTTTAAAAATGCTTTAAAACAAGAACGTTTGAGCTAGATAATCAAATTTTTTAAGAAAATAATAAGGATTTTTTTTTTACAATTTTTGGAATATTTTAGTAAAGATTTTTGAAGTTTAACTCTTTTGTATTTTTTGTGTCAAAAAAAGTAAAATAAATCAAATCGATTAAATATTAATCTTATAATCAGAGTTTTAATACAAATTGTTTACAACTAAATATTTACTTAAAAGTAAACCAATAATTTGCAAAGAAATTCCAAAACATCACCACTCCTGTAGCTAATACTTTTGAGAAATAAAAGTTTTTGGATTTAATTTCAGATAAGATATATACAATAAGATTATTTAGTCCTAATCCAATAAGAGCTACACATAAAAACTTGACAAATTGCAATTTAATATCCGATTGAATCGCACCGAAAGTAAAATATCTATTCAAAAAGAAATTACTGATTACAGCAGTACAAAATCCCATCGTATTGGAAACCAGCTTTCTGTAATTCAACTTCTCTTTTGCCCAAGCTGTAATACCAAAATCTATAAATGCACAAACGGCACCTACGATTCCAAATTTTACAAATCTTGTAAATAATTCGTATAACATTACTTTTTATTAAAAAAAAGTGATAGACTAATGAATAACCTATCTCTTTTCAATATTTATTTTATTTTAATAACTTTGCTACCTCAGCTTCCAAGTTTTCTCTCGGATTGATGGCTGCAATCTTTCCTTCTTTGTCCAATAAGAAAGTTTGTGGAATTGATTGAACACCATACATCGCAGCTGGCTCTGATTGCCATTTTTTCAAATCAGATACATGGTTTTCCCAAACTAATTTATCTTGTGCAATTGCATTTTTCCAAGCTGCAGTTCCCTGTGCTGGGTCTCCGCCACCATCTAAAGAAACACTAAAAACGGTGAATCCTTTGTCTTTAAATTGATTGTAAACACTCACTACATGAGGATTTTCCCTTCTACATGGTCCACACCAGCTAGCCCAGAAATCTAATAATACCACTTTCCCTTTTAATGCAGCTAAAGAATGTTTTTTACCATCTGGACCAGGCAAATTAATTTCAGGAGCCAACTCCCCAATCTTTATTTTCATTGCTGAAGCCTCAGCATCCATCTTCGTTTTTACTTGAGCAATCACATTTCTATAATCTTTTGCATAAGAGCTTCCTGGAAACTCTTTATCCAAATTATCAGCAATCTTATTTACTGCCGGCAAATTGGCATTCAATTCATTGAATAACACCTGAAAAGACAAAGTTGCATTGATTAATGTATTTTGGCCATTCACTACATAATTCTTCAAATAATTTTGATCCACAGATTGCGAAGCTAGTTTTTTCATCAACTCAGCATAATCTTTACTGCCTTTTGAGCCAGTAACATTGATATCATACTTCTCTAAATTATTGTAATCACCAGTTAATTTCACCTCTTTTTCACTACCATCAAAGAACAATAATAGTCTTTTATTTCCAGCTTTCACCATGTAAACTCCTGGTAATGGCTTTTCTTCCAATTTCAATTTGAATTTTCCAGCTCCATCCACTTGAGTGGTGCCTACCAATTTTAGATTATTAGAAAATTCTACTTTTTCTAAAGTCATTTGCATATTTGCTGCATTTTTCAATTCTCCCTCTAGTTCAAAACCCTTTGTAAGAGAATTACAGCTTGTCCATATAACCAATAGACTTAAAAGTGAAAAAAATAATTGTTTCATATATATTTTTTTTAAGACATTATATCACCTAATGTATTTTGGTGAACATTTTTCCAATAACTAATATTTCCAAAATCTTCGCCATCTATCACAACATGGCTATTTTCAACTCTTCCTATCAAATCGTATGGGAATGAAATTAAATTCAAATAATTCATCAAGATATACAATTTTTCTCTCGAAACGGTAATCACTACCCTACTTTGACTTTCTCCAAACAAAAAGGCATCTTTTCTGTACTTTCCATCTGTACTCATATTGAAACCAATTTCATTCACTATTGCACATTCAATCAAAGTTGTGAATAAGCCGCCTTCCGAAATATCATGGGCAGACTTACAAAATCCTTCTTTTATCAATAGCGAAACTACTTTTTGCAATTTCAATTCTTCATCAATATCAAAATAAGGTGCTGGAGATTTTTCTATTTGATGGTATCTTTTCAAATATTCTGAACTTCCGATATCATCTCTGCAATCACCCAATAAGATAATCATGTCATCTTCTTCCTGAAATGCAATTCCAGTATGCTTCGATAGGTCTTCCATAATTCCTAACATACCAATAGTTGGTGTAGGGAAAACAGGTTCTGTTTTATTATCTATTACTGATTGGTTATAAAAACTTACATTTCCTCCAGTAACAGGTGTATTGAATTTTCGGCAAGCTTCTCCCATACCTTTTATGGACTCCACAAATTGCCAATAAACTTCTGTATTATAAGGATTACCAAAATTCAAATTATTGGTGACTGCAACTGGAGTCGCACCACTACAAACCACGTTTCTACATGCCTCTGCCACTGCTATCATCGCCCCTTTATATGGGTCGGCATATACATAGGTTGAGTTACAATCCGTACAAACAGCCAATGCTTTTTCTGTTCCTTTCACTCTAATTACAGCAGCATCTGACACCTTATTCGACACCATCGTGTTTGTCCCGATCATAGAATCGTATTGTTCTGTAATCCAACGTTTTGAAACGATATTTGGGGATGAAAAAACAGCTTGAGCTACTTCAATACAATTTTCAGGTTCAGCTATTTTATCAATATTAAAATCTTTTAAAGAATCTATATAAGCTGGCTTAGTAAATTCTCTTTTATATACAGGGGCACCACCACCCAAAACCAAAGGTTCGGAAGGTACATCTGCAACTAATACTCCATTTTGGTAAAATTCGATTCTTTGAGTATCCGTAACCACACCAATTTCTTCACAAACCAAATCCCACTTTTCAAAAACTTTAATCAATTTGTCTTCTTGCCCTTTTTTCCCAACTATCAACATTCTTTCTTGGCTTTCTGACAAAAGGATTTCCCAAGCCTTCATATTGGGCTGTCTTGTAGGAACTTTATCAAGGTCAATCCGCATTCCTGTTCCACTCTTAGCTGTCATTTCTGAGGTAGAACAAGTGATACCCGCTGCTCCCATATCTTGCATCCCAACGATTGCCCCAGTTTTAATAGCTTCTAAACTAGCTTCCAACAAGAGTTTTTCTTGAAAAGGATCACCAACCTGAACTGCCGGCAAATCTTCAGCTGAATCTTCTGTCAAATCAGCGGAAGCAAAAGTAGCACCGTGAATACCATCTTTCCCAGTTGCTGAACCTACGATGAAAACAGGATTTCCTGGTCCATCTGCCACAGCAGAAACGGTCTCTCCAACTTTCACGATACCAACAGACATGGCATTCACCAATATATTTTGGTCGTAACAGTCATTAAAATAAACTTCTCCTCCAACAGTTGGCACTCCAAAGCAATTACCATAATGGCTAATTCCTTTCACCACTCCTTCCACTAAATGCTTTGTTTGATTTGACTTCAAATTACCAAATCTCAATGAATTGAGGGCAGCAATTGGTCTTGCCCCCATTGTGAAAATATCACGATGAATACCACCAACCCCAGTTGCAGCGCCTTGGAAAGGCTCAATGGCAGAAGGATGGTTGTGGGATTCAATTTTGAAAGCACAGGCTAAGCCATCACCAATATCCACAAGTCCTGCATTCTCTTCTCCAGCCCCTACCAATAGTCTTTCTCCTTCTCTTGGTAAGGTTTTTAGCCAAAGAATAGAATTTTTGTAAGAACAATGTTCAGACCACATGACTGAGAAGATATTCAGCTCGACAAAGTTGGGTGTTCTTCCCAAAATGGAACAAATCTTATCAAATTCTTCTGGTAACAAGCCCAATTGTTGGGCAACTTGATGATTTATCTCTACGTTAGTAGCTGTTGCGGACACAAAAAAATTATTTTTGTTGAAAATTAGGTGCAAATATAGAGGTTGTTATAGAATTATAAATTAAAAATTTAGTATAAATTAATAAGAACCCCCTTTTTTTTCAAAATTTCTACAAATCCTAACTTAACCAATAGTTGATATATAAGAATAAAATTAAATATATCCAAAGAAAATCAAGAAAATGCCAGTATTTCATTAATAGTTTCAATTGCAATCTTTTGTATGGATCCGAAAAAAATATTAAAACACTGATGGGTTCTTTTAATTTTGTAAATGATTTCAAAGTAAAAACAAACAAAAATGGAATTCCCCCAATGACATGAGCAAAATGCAGTATGGAAATCACGAAAACATAGGAAGCAGTGGTGCTATAATTAATAGTAATGTTTTGGGCATACAATTGTTTCCAACCAAAGTATTGAGCAATTAAAAAGATAATTGATAAAAACAAAGCACCCAAAAGATTGACTTGAAAGCTTTTAGAGTTATCGACTTCAAATGCTTTTTTTGCTTGATTCAATAAAAAGCTACAAAAAACTAGGAGAAAAGTGTTCAAAACAAAAATAAAAGGAATTTTGATCGGTGGTATTTGATGCTGAACTCTGGAGTAAACATAGGCGACTGTCAGTGCCAAAAACAGCATACTCAAACCCACCAACAAAAAACTAACGAAGATATTTAAAGGGTGGAAATTCAATTTCTTATCATCTAATGGATAGTCGATCGTCATTTTAATTATTTTAATATCAAATGAAATCAAAAATAATCATTTTGCTACAATTTGAGTGTATTATTTCCTTATAAAACATTTTTAATCAGTAATAATAAATACACCTCACAAGCTACTTCTGAATAAATTCGAATCGGGATATAAAACTTACCAAGAAGAATAAATCATACGAATTTCCTCCAGTTCCAAATTTCCGATATACTCGGAATGGAACTTCGGGATCAACTCTCGAAAATTCGGGTTCAAAACCATCTACTCCATCATCACCCCATTAAGGATTATAGATAATCTGGTTGTAAGATTTTCCAAAATCGTAATTTTTAGTTGCAAGTCTCTAGACTTGATAAACATGTATTCAATATAAAGATTTGAATATATTGGATTTTCCTTTACAATTGTAAGAATAATTATCAATTTATCTATCATTCTTAAGTCAAGAGATTTGTAGCCATAAAGTTGCGGCTTTGACTAACCTAACAATCTATTTTTTAGGAAGATTTGGTGTAAACTAAACGATTTAGTTTCTACAGGATGAAATAATGCATAAATTAAAACATTACAGGAATAATAATATTATTTGATCAACATCTATCTCTTACTTTTTGTCTTGACACAAAAAAGTAACAAAAAAAAGTCAAGGCTTTATAAAAATCTTAACGGAAAATATTCACAAAAATTGCTAAACAAAAAAAACTCGCTTATTCATTTTTCTAAAAACTTCTACTTGTTCATACAGTTTTTGTTTTAACGATTTTGCAAAAATTTTCCTAATTTTTATAAGGCCATTTAATTTTTAAATCTAATTTTCTTAACATACTAACTGAAACAAACTAATAAAATCGTCAATTTTTAGCGATAAGGAGCTATAAGGAGAAGATGCGTTATTTGCAAGAAATCAAAAAGTATATTTCCCATATTGAAAACAGATGGAATTGGTGTGAATAACCCAAAAAGTGCAAATAAAAAAGCATTTCGACTGGTAGCGACTGGTGCTTGCAATCGCATTAAAAGTGACTAGCGTTTTTTGTTTACTTTTTTTGGTGATGAAAAAAAGTAAATGCCCAGCCGGCATGAGGCGAAGAATAAATTAATGCTATAAAGATTATGCTATAGTAAATGAGTTGAATTTCTTAGATAGTTAATTTTCAAATATCAAAACTTGCTAATCAGTATTTTTACTAATTTAATTTATATTTAAACTTCATGAGACTTGCTATAACATTGCAGTTCTCAATATCCTAACAAGCTTTATTTTGAGATTATATGATACTAGCTAGTTCAATATATCAACTCACGAAAAATCAGGTTAACAAATTTACCAAATAATTAAATCATCCGAATAACCCAAATCTACCTAATAACTACCAATTTCTCCACCGCCAACATTCTATCACCAAACTTATTAGGTTGCTACTGTTGTCTTTTCATGAAAAAAAACATTTATTTATTGAATTTCATGCATTTATAAAATTATCAATTCATACTATTTTCAATTCACCCCATCTATCTCTTTCAATTGCAAAATCAGAGAGTCTCTTATTGGGTCAAATTTCATTTTTTCTTTTGAGTCCAAAATTTTATTTCCACTTGGTAAATTTTCTTCCAGATGGTTCACCTGTACCCCATTTTTCCAAAACCTGAAGCAGACATGAGGACCAGTAGCCAGTCCAGTCTGCCCTACAAAACCGATGACTTGTCCTTGGCGAACTTTTTGAGCCGACCTTCAATCCCTGAACAAAAGCACTCATATGCAAATACTGTGTTTCGTAGGTTTTGTCGTGCCTAATTTTTGCATAATTGCCATTGGTCTCCATTTTCGATTCGTATTTTTCAATTTCACCATCAGCAACAGCGAGGATGGGTGTTCCTTCTGGGGCTGCATAATCCGTCCCAAAATGAGCTTTCATTTCTCCTGTAACTGGATGCAAACGATTCAGATTGAAGGCAGAAGTCATTCGACCATATTGAAGTGGCGACAATAGAAAATACTTTTTCAAATCCAACCCATATTCATCCACAAATACATATTGATCGTCCTTGAGATAGGCAAATGCTTCCACTTTTTTGTGCTTCCCGATATATTGAATGGCTTCTATCCTATCCACCCCAAGACTTTGATTATTAGCAGTCTTTTCAGTAAAAATCACCTTAAAAATATCCCCTTTGTTCAAATGGAAAAAATCAATGGAATATCCCAGCACTTCCTCCATTTTTGCAATGATAGAAAATGGTAGATTATTCCCAATTATTGCTTCAAAAAGGCTCGAATCAATCACAATATATCCGTACCTACTTTTCACATCCACCGCTTTCTTTATCGTTATCACCGATAAGTTATTCATATTGATTTTGAACGTTTTTTCCTTTTGAGCTTTGGGATCAATCAAGAAATGGTCAATCAAATTATTGGTTTTATTTTTGTAAAAAATAGCAATTTTATCCCCAATTCCGATATCTGTTAGCCCAATTTTAGCGGCATTATTCACGATAATTTGCTGGTCAGAAGAAGCAATTTCATTATTTTCTAAAAAAGCACTTAATGCTAGTTCTTTATTTGATATCTCCGTTTTTGAGTCCAAATTTTCTACTTTATCATTTGCCACTTCCACCAATTTCTTGTTTTTAGTCGTTTTTATTACGATGATGGCGATAGTTATCAACAATAATAATATTCCACCTACTAAAAAAAGTAGCTTTCGCTTTTTCCTTAAAAAAAGTTAAAAATTTGAAATTATTTTGATTGGATAAATCAATTGGACTTGAAATATTAGTGGATTCTTCTGGTTGGACCTCAGTCGAAACCTCCCTTGTTTTCTTCTTGATAACAATTTTCCTTGGCTCGGGTTGCTCTTTTTTCATTTGGTTGGTATAGTTCTAAACATCAAATCTATTTTTTTTTTCTTTTTTTTCAAAATATAATAAAAAATAATTTATCTTTGGTGGAATTTTATACCCGTTTTTAATAATTATACCAAATGAAGTTACAATCAATACCTACCTATTGCATTGCTATGCATTGTGCATTGGAGAAAACTCGATTTTCCCTAGTTTCAAATAATAATTGTATTTGAGATGGCAAAAAAATCCTTAAAACTGGAATCTTCCCACAAAAATGAAGTGCATTGGGACGACACCTTCCGATTGATGTCTTGGTGGAAAACAGATGATGTTAAGAAAGCCAAAGTTATGGTGGTTGGGGCAGGTGCTTTGGGAAATGAGGTTTTGAAAAACCTTGCCTTATTGAATATCGGACATATCGTTATTGTTGATTTTGATACTATTGAATATTCAAATTTGTGTAGGTCCGTACTTTATCGAGAAAGTGATGTCCATTCAGGCAAGTTAAAAAGCCAAATAGCTGCGGAGAGAGTGCTTGAAATCAACCCAAATATCCATGTAGAATATATCAATGGGGACATTATGATCGATGTAGGATTAGGTTTGTTCCGAAAAATGGATGTGATAATTGGTTGTTTGGATAATCGGATTGCTCGACTTTTCATCAATAAATATGCTTTCAAAGTCAATAAAACTTGGATAGATGGCGCTATAGAAAATTTAAGTGGGCAACTGACCATTTACCAACCTACGGTTTCATGTTATGAATGCAGATTGACTGATAGCGACTGGGCGAACATTCGATTCAAATTGGGATGTGCAGATATTGCCAAAAGAAATTCAACACAAGGTAGGGTTCCTACTACACCCATTTCGGCTAGTATCATAGCAGCAATGCAAGTACAGGAGGCTTTGAAAATCATCCATCACAACGAAAAACATACGATGGCTGGGCAGCAATTCAAATATGATGGGATGAATAATTGGATGTTTAATTTTGAATTAGAGCCCCTCAAAGAGGATTGTGATAGTCATTACGCCATAAAAGCCGATGAGTTGATAATTGCTAATGAATTATCACATAATTCCACCATTTCTGAGACGATAGAATGGCTAAAAAACAGGCTAAATACTCAAAAAATTGCTATTACATTAAATTACAAAATAGTATTGGAGATCACGACTTTATCGACCAATAAAAGTTATGATATCATTATTCCAGAGCCCCATTTTACTGAAAAAATGCACCTAAAATATCAAGTTGAGCCAGGAGAAGCCATTGGTTTCACCAAATATTGTTCTGAAATCAATAGTAACTTTCCCGATTTGACACTAAAACTTAAAAATATAGGAATTCCACCATTGCAAATTTTGACAGTTGAAACAGACCAAGATATTTTCTTTGTCGAATTGGGTGGAGATCATGGTTATTTAAATTTAAATTAATTGAAATAAAATAATTTTAATATGTCAACAAACTCTGAAGTAATCAATATCACCGTGAGAATCATGCCTAGTGGAGATGAACTAGAGGTAGAATTACCAATCTATTCCACTGGAAGAGAAATCAAGGAAGAGCTACTTACTGCTGAGGTAGCACCTAGAACGGATCCAGAGGGGCAACCTTATGTATATGATTTGATTTTCAAAAGAAAAAACATGCCGATTGGTGACAATAAGACACTTTTCGATTTGGAAATCGAAAATGGCGATACATTATATTTAGCACCAAGACTGGTGCCTGGAACTTTTTAACAACCAATTATCCTAAATATAATGAACAAGGAAAAGCCTATTTACGATTTTCAAAATGAGATTTTCAAAAAAAATCCATTTTACAAACGACTGGCAAAAGACCATTTGTCTTTGTCGGAGTTTGAAAGTAATGTCATCAAATTGGAAGTAATCGATACACGGAGTGCCCTAAATATCCCTTGCGAATATTTAGTTCATTTTCATGTAAGGAGCATCGTTGGGATTAAAGAGAACCTCTTGCCCATTTATGGCTACCAACATAAAGTAAGGATTACTTTTCCGCCAAAATATCCAATTGAACCACCAGAATTGTATATGGTGACTGATGTGTGGCATCCGAATATCAAATGGGATGGAAAATATAAGGGCAGGATTTGTGGCAATACCAAAGGATTTGGATTGGGCTATGACTTGTTTTTATTATTGATTAGGATCGGGGAAATGCTACAATTCAAGCAATATCATGCTGAATATACGCCTCCATTCCCCGAAGATATCAATGTAGCAAAATGGGTTTTAGAATTTGCAGAGCCCAATAAAATTGTAAACAAAAAGGAAGGAATTGTTGTGGATGAAACGCCATTAGTGGGTGATGCGATGCCGCCGAAGCCAATTGATGAGCCGATTATTGAACCCATTAAGCCAGAAATCAAAGCAGAAACAAAAGCTATTACTGAAGAAAATAAAACGATTCCAAAAAAGATTATCATTACTAGTTTCAAGAAAATAGAGAAGAAGCCGATGAATATTAATCGGATTGATGATTAAATAAAATTGACTTTACTGCCAAATAGCTTACGAATGAAAACAATATTTCATATAATATTCACTATTGTTGTGCCAATGCTTTCTTTGGCTCAAAATGATACGTCCAATATTCCCAAAATAGTACTCGAAAATACCGAATATATTGCACAAGGATTCAATGGAAATATTTGCCGCCAATTTAATTATCACCTACTGAATGGTAGTAATTGGAAATTAGCTGATTATACTTTCGATACATCTCATATTCATATTGACGAACAATTAATTACACAGAATCGGTTGATTGTCAACGTAGATAAGGCAATCATGACAGAACTTAAGCTTTTTTGCGATGAAATTACCCAGCCGATTTCAGTCTTGGTTGACAACAAACTGGTATCAAAAATCACCAACAAAACTGATTATTATTTTTTAGAAACTGAAGGAGGTATCCCCCCCTATTCTGTTACCTTATTAGTAGGTGATGAAACTGGAAATAATGAAGCATCCATATTTCAAAACATTCAAAACAAATGGATAATCAAAGATGAAATGCTTCTTGAAAAAGGAATAGAAGGAAATATCACCCAACTGAGCATTTCTGATGCAGATGGAGATAAAGATGAAAACATACTCGTTCCTTGCGACATAAAAGTGGACACTGGAACAAAATTCAAGTGGATACTCATCTGCTCTATCTTATTGTTTTTCATAGGTTTATATTTTTATATTCAAAATAAAAAGAAACTTTTCAAAGCCAAAGCAAAACCCTTGAAAGAGAAGTTTGAAGAACTAAAAGCAGTGACAATAGATGAAACCAAAGTGGGTAACAAATTAGGTAAAATTGATATTTCAAAAAAAACCACTACCAATGAAATGTCTCTGAAATCGGCAAATAAAAACATTAAAATCAGAAGAATCAATTCTGGAAATGATGGATTGATATCAATTGAAGATTTCGAAAAAAATACTAGTGAAAATTACAAAATAGTGGATTTGGATCAATGGTGGGACCAATCATTAGTACAATCTGTTTATTTGTCGGATAATTTCATTACAAGTTTAACCAACTTTTTGAAAAACCAAAAAAACGACCAAATTAAAGAGGAAAAAGTGGGTGTTGTCCCTGAAGTAGGTGGTTTCATCATGGGTTACTATACCGAAAACAACAATAATACTTACCATGTAGCTTATGAAAAATTCATCCCTTTTGTCCCAGAATATAATGATGTTTTTAGGATTGAAATTGGCACTGCAACATTGGTACAAGAATTGGGCGATGCTCAAGACAAATATCCAGATATGGCTGTATTAGGTTGGTTTCATACTCATCCCGGACATGGATTGTTTTTGTCGAATGCTGATCTTGCTGTCCAAAAACATTTTCCATCTTTTTATCAAATTGCGATGGAAATTGATAGTATGACTGCCGGATTAGACACAGCCTTTTTCCCTTACAAAAGTGATGGATTTCCCAATAATTATCATTTGAAAAAGGAAGGAACAAAATGGTTGCAATGGATAGAAATAATTGAAAACTAAAGTATTAACCATGAAAAAGATTACTAAAATCCTTCTGTTTCTTAGCCTATTTGCACCCATAATTTTATTTGCCCAAAAGAAAAACAACACTTTTTCTATTAATAATGTGATGCTCAATGACATGACAAAACGAATTGAAGCAAAAGCATTGATTTTAGATGAAAACAAAAAAAGGCCAGAATTAATCAATAGGAGTTTTATCGTTACAGAAGAAGTGAATGGTGAAAGAGAAAGGCTCACCATCGATCGAATTAAGCCATTGGACAACAGAATGTTCCGAAAAGATACTTTTACAGTTTTGTTTTTAGTGGATGTAAGTGGATCCATGAAAACAGATGATCGGATAACAAAAGCAAGGAATGCAGTAGTTGAAAGTATAGAAGAAATTGAATTTTCTCCTTCTTCAAAAGTATTTATTTCGACTTTCGCCAATGAAATTTCTCCATTAATTGAAGTAAATAAGGACAATATTCGAGGTGAATCTTCCATTATTGAAATACCCAAAACGGGTGCTGATACAGACCTTTATAGAGCACTCAGCAATAAAATCAATGAAATCAACAAACTACCGGGGACAAAAGTTTTCATCCTTTTATCTGATGGGGTGGATGACACCAAAAAGAATCCTTTTTATCAAAATAATCCAAGATTAACGCCTGAAAATGTTTTTAAATTATGTGAATCATTGAATGACCAATATATGATTTTCCCAATTGGGTTAGGTGGCGGTGTTGATTCAACCTTTTTAGCAAATATTCCTCTAAAAACTAATAATAAAGAAGATTATTATATTCCAACATACGACCCAAATGAATTAAAAGAAATTTTCATCAATATTTTTTCCTATTTCACGACAAATGCAATTTTCTATATCATCCCAGATGAAGGCAAATATAGAGGTGAAAAAAGAAATCTAAGAATCGAATGGAGAAATGGTGGAATTTCCGCAAAAAAAGATTACAAAAAAGGGACTATTGATGCCCCTTACGAATATGGACAAAGAAAATTGAATTGGCTGGATTGGCTGTTACAATTTGTAATTGGCACCTTGATAGTCGGGCTTATTTATCTAGGGCTCCGTTATATCATCCCATTGTACAAAAGAAAAATGTTCAAAAAATTATTTGTCCAAAAATACGTTCCTGAAACCAATGTAATTCGTAAAGACCCTTTAACTCAAGACCCTTTTGAGGAAGGAGATATGGTCGTGGTGAAGTGCAAACAGATGGTTTCATTGTCCACTTGGGATGCCATTGGCCATTGCCCCAATTATCCAGGTTGCATGGAATATAACAATCCATGTGATGGTGCAGGAGCTAGTGAAACAGCAGGTGATTTCTTTTCACAAAGAGGAATTTTCAAAACATTCAATTGGATTTTTTATGGTGCCTTAGGTGGCTTTATCGGTTGGATTTTATTTGCAATAAAAAATCTATTAAAAGTCAGATTTCATTTTGATATCATAAAAAGTTTTTTCAATCTTGAAACAGTTCAAAACAAACTAAAAGACTGGAAAGGAAGTGAACAATTACTCAATAATGTCAAGGCAGTTTCTGATGAAGTCATCGTTGGAATCGTAATAGCAACTGGCATTATCGCAGCATTAAGTTTTGTTGAAGAAAAAGGAGAAAGTAGAAAATTCTCTATTATTAGAGTAATTGCTAGAATAATTATTGGGTTCATTTTAGCTTGTTTTGTGTTTTTTTATGGTGCTTTAAACCAATATTTGATTTTCAATGGCGATGTTCTGCTTTCAGGTATTACAAATTGGTTGATTTTTGGTATTTTCTTAGGAATCATATTATCCTTATGGTCGAGTATCATCTTTTACAGAGGCATTTTTGCTAGTGTAATCGCCTGTTTTGTAGGATTTATAGTATATCATTTTTTACTCATTTTGCTGCCTGATGCTTGGTCGAAACTAATTAGTTTTATTGTTTTGGGGGCATTATTGGGCGGAATTATCGTATCAGTCATCAGTTCTTTAGAAGATTTTGAAATAAAATATTTATCGCCTCAACAATATTGGGGAGTTGTAAAACCTATCAGCAAATGGCTTAGAAGGGGTTTGGAAGTTTGGATAGGAACTGAGCCGAAATGTTATATTTTCATCAAATGGGAAGATGAGCTGGCAAAGCCTATGCATGCAAAACTGACTTTGGAAAACGATAGAGTTTATATTGAACCCAAATTTGACACCTTATTAAATGGGGTTTTATTACCCATAAATGCCAAAACGCCACTCAACAATAATGATATTTTACAATTGGGAGTAGGGAGTGTTAGTAAAATGCAGTATATGGAAAAAAGGAAAACAAAGTAACAAAATCTCACTTTTCCGATTTTGAATTTGTCAATTTCTATAACTTTGCCAAAGAATAGATAAAATGGTAAAAACAATCAATTTCAATGGCAAAATAGTTGATATTTCGACTCCAATAGTAATGGGAATTCTGAATATAACGGATGACTCATTTTATGATGGTGGAAAATATCGAAATATTAATGAAGCATTAAAACAGATAGAGGTCATGCTTCGTGAAGGGGCTGACATTATTGACATCGGTGCTCAATCAACTCGACCAAGAGCCATTCAATTATCTGTAGATGAAGAAATTAGCAGATTGCAACAAATAATTCCGATTGTTAAAAAGGAGTTTCCTAATGCAATTCTTTCTATCGATACTTTTTATGGTGCTGTTGCTGATAAAGCACTTTCAATGGGAGCTGATATGATTAATGATATTTCAGGAGGCGATTTCGATCCCACTATTTTTGATATTGTTGCAAAATATAAATGTCCTTATGTTTTGATGCATCACAAAGGAACACCGTCCGATATGCAAATAAATCCACAATATCAAGATGTTACATTAGAAGTAACGGATTATTTCATCCATAAAATTGGCGAGCTCCACCAAAAAGGGGTTTATGAAATTATTCTTGACTTGGGTTATGGTTTTGGTAAAACATTGGAACATAATTATACTTTGTTAAAAAATAGTGCAATTTTTTCAAAATTCAATATGCCCATACTAACTGGAATCTCCAGAAAGTCAATGGTTTACAAACTATTTAATACAAACTCTAAAGAGGCATTGAATGGAACTACTGCTTTACATATGTTTGCTTTGATGAATGGAAGTAAAATATTAAGAGTGCATGATGTGAAAGAAGCAAAGGAGGTCATTACTTTATACAATCAACTATCTTAATCCTCCATATAATATTTGTTTTTTAACGACTTTTTATCAACAAATTAATATTAAATTCGTTTCTTTGTATTAATAAAATAAAATTTATGGCTTTTGAAACAAACCTAGAGAATTTAGAGCTAATCAAACAAAGTGCTAAAGATTTTGCGGAACAATATATTCGCCCACATGTAATGGAATGGGACGAAGTACAACATTTTCCAATTGATTTGATGCATGAATTAGGAAAACATGGATTTCTAGGCGTTGTTGTTCCTCATGAATATGGCGGCTCAGGACTCGGTTATCATGAGTATGTTACGATTATTGAAGAAATTGCAAAAGTTTGTGGCTCCATAGGTTTGTCCGTCGCAGCTCACAATTCCTTGTGTACTGGGCATATTTTGATGTTTGGGAATGAAGAACAAAAGAAAAAATATTTGCCTAAATTAGCATCAGGCGAATGGATTGGAGCATGGGGACTTACAGAACCAAATACAGGAAGTGATGCCGGAAGAATGCAATGTGTGGCTCAAAAAGATGGTGATTATTATGTGCTAAATGGAGCAAAGTCATGGATTACTCATGGAAAAAGTGGAAATGTGGCAGTAGTAATTGCAAGAACAGGTGAGTTATTGGATAGTAGAGGCATGACAGCATTTATCGTTGAAAGAGGTACTCCAGGATTTAATGCTGGTAAGAAGGAAAACAAACTAGGAATGAGAGCCTCTGAAACTGCTGAAATGATTTTTGATAATTGCAGAATCCATCAATCACAAATTTTAGGGGAAGTTGGAGAAGGATTTGTACAATCTTTAAAAATATTGGATGGCGGTAGAATCTCTATTGCAGCCTTATCTGTTGGAATTGCAAAAGGAGCCTATGAAGCTTCAGTTAAATATTCGAAAGAAAGACAACAATTCGGACAACCCATCTCTAGTTTTCAAGCAATCAGCTTTAAATTAGCTGATATGGCAACCAAAATCGAAGCAGCAGAATTATTGGTTCGCCAAGCTGCTGAGTTGAAAAACAACCATAAAAAAGTTACTGTTCAATCTGCTATGGCAAAATATTATGCTTCAGAAATTTCAGTACAAGTATCCACTGATGCTGTGCAAATTTTTGGTGGATATGGATATACAAAGGATTTTCCAGTAGAAAAATTTTATAGAGATTCAAAACTTTGTACCATTGGTGAAGGAACTTCTGAAATTCAAAAATTAGTGATTTCAAGAGAGCTTTTGAAATAAAAATTAAAGGAAATTTGAACATCAGATTTCCTTTCTTCTTATGATTCAATCAAAAAAAATAATCAAAGTAGCGTTTATTCTTATTTTATTAGGAAGTGCATTTCGCTACTTTTTATTTGATACACCTTTAAGAATATTTTTTTGGAACGAAGAAAATATGAAACCCTTTTTGAATTTAATCGGAATTCAATGGGAAGATTATGCAAATAACACTTTGGTTGACAAAACAATTGTGATTATTGGAAAAATCATTTCTTCTTTCTTACTTATATGTGGTTTAGTTATTGCTTTTAAAGACAAGGTATATCAGTCTATCATTTACATTTTAACTTTTATTTTTTTACTATTTGCAATTTTGACTTGGAAAGACAATTTCTATCATTTGCCTTTTCTATTAGAGCAATCTGTTTTTTGTTTCACCGGTATCATTTATCTTAAAAATCAAGAAAACAAGACCTTAGTCCTTTTTACCAAAATTATAATTGCTTTAACATTTATTGGGCATGGGCTATATGCTTTGAATATTTACAATATTCCAGGAGAATTTGTTCAATTGACGATGAATGCAACTGGATATGAAGAAGAAAAAAGTAAGCTCTTCCTAAAATTGTTTGGTTTTTTTGATTTGATTTTTAGTTTCCTATTATTTTCTTCCAAACAAAAATGGGTTAATATTGGATTGATTTACTGTGTTTTATGGGGCTTTTTGACTGCATTTTCAAGAATTTTGGGTCACTATCATGAGGAACTCGGAATTCATAGTTTGGATGAATATTGGCATGAATGTATCATTCGAATTCCAAATGGGTTAGTCCCCTTATTTTTATATGTAAAAGCTAAAAAAAGTTAATTTTTTTCGAATTTCCCATTTACTTTTTTCACCACATAAGCATCTTTGTAGCCTAACTTTTTACAATCAATTAATTTACTGGAAGCAGCATTTGCAGAGGAAAAATTACCGACATAAATTGCATAAACCTTTCCATTAAATTCCTTTACAACTTTGCCAATCTTATTTAATTTGACTTCGTCAATATTTTTGGTGTCTTTAACTGCAACTAATCGAATATAAAAGTCACCAGACTCACTTTCTGTTACCTTTTCTTCAGTTTTTGGTGCTACAACAATTGGTTTAGTTTCTGTTTTAGGCAAATTGGTGGCTTTATTTTCATTCACCTTTATGGTTTCAATTTGTGTTTTTGATTGTCCTTTGGTAATAAAAGCTGAAGAATAACCCAATTGCTTCACTTTCAATAGTATTTTATCCGCTTTAGATTTGTCATCAAAGTCGCCTAATCTAATTTTTTCTATTTTTTGCTCTTTCACAGAGTAAATATTACCAAAAGATTTCAATTTATCAAAAGCTGCCAAATTGGGTGTGGATGCTGCTGTTTTTAATTGAATTGCCCATTCACCAGCTTCAACGGATTCATTTTTTTCATTGCTTGCATCTTGTTTTTTTTGGGTATTTTTTGTTTCCTTTCCCCCATTTTTACTATTCTCTAAATTACTTGTTTGGCTATTGACAAAAGATAATTGTTCCGTACCCAACAACTCAGCAGGTTTTATGTTTTTGACAGTTTTTGTTTGTTCAATATATCCTGCTTTCGAAAATTTAATTTTGTAAGTCTCGAATTCCTTTAGTGAAAAATAATACATTCCTTCCCCATCCGTTTCAGTCTGAAATTTCTCACCATTCGTATCTCCTATCGCAGTCACCACGACTTTTTCAATAGGTTTTTAGTGTTTTGTTCAACGACCAAGCCGAAATTAAAAGTGCTATTTTTCTTTAATAAAATCTCGATTTGATTGTCTTTAATATCATTATTGGACAATGTTAAACTCTTGTCTTGAAAACCATTTTTACTAACTTTCAGCTGCAAAATAGTATTGTTTGGCACTTGAATTTGGAATTGCCCGAAATTATCAGTTTTATTCTTCCCAAGTCCTGGACTCTTAATATCCAAAATAGCATCATCAACTGGCTTTCTGTCATCAGCATCTAAAACAATGATTTTCAATTCTTTGCTTTGACTAACAACTCTGTAAATATCTTCTCCATTCCTGAAATTTCGATTAGAAACAAAAAAGCCAAAATTCAATTTATTGTCAAAACAAAAATTAAAATCGTCATATGGAGAATTCACTCCAGTACCCATATTGGTTATATTCTTATAGCCATCTTCCGATTTTTCAGCCAAAAAGATGTCTTGTCCACCAAAACCCAAATGAAAATCTGAGGCAAAATATAGTTTATTATTATTGATATAAGGTGAAATTTCGTTTCCAGCTGTATTGATTTTACTACCCAAGTTTTGTGGTGCAGACCAATTGCGACCACTTTTTTTGGAAACATAGATATCGAACCCTCCAAATCCATCAGGTCGGTTACTAGAAAAATATAACTCTGACCCATCAGCACTCAAACAAGGGAAAACACATGAAAAACTGGTGCCATTAAATGGAAATGGTTCAATATTTTTTATGGTGCCTGAGTTATCAATTTCCCCAATAAAAATACCATTATTTTCTAATTGATTGGGAATTCTAATACCATCAACAAATGAATTTCGTGTGAAAGCAACAATTGATTTATCTGAAGCAATACTCAGATTTCCTTCATTATATACATTGGCTAAATCATTTCTAAAAAACTCGGGAGTTTTGGTTTCTTCATTCAGCGAAGCCTTAAAATATTGATTGGGATATTTTCCTTGAAAATCTTCCAAATTCAACTTTTTTGCCCTTTTTATGTCAGATCTACTCGATGAAAATAACAAACTATTTTTGTAAAAAACAGGACCAAATTCAATAGCAGCAGAATTAAAACTCTCATTTGAAACTTCAAAATATGGCTCCAACCCTTTATTGGCTAATGCAAACTCACAATGTTTGATATAATGTTTTGAAATAATTTTATCAGTTGTGTCATATTTTGAAAACCAACCCTTTGCTTTTTCATATTCATTATTTGCCATCAGCACCTTTCCGTAATTCAAATAAACAGAAGGCTCCACTTTGGGAAACTGAGCAGCTTTACGATACCAATTTTCAGCATCGTACATTTTATTTGTCAATCGAAAACAATCTGCTAATTTCACGATAGCAGCCTGATTAACAGGGTCTTTCTCTAATATTTTTTGATACGATTTTATTGCATTATTATAGGAACCTAACTCAAATTGCTTATTCGCCTTTTCAAGATTGGACTGAGCAGATACAAAAGAGATTATAAATAAGTTGATAAAAAATATACTATTAATTCGTAATTTCATTGTCATTTATTTCGATTTAAACCAAAACTAGGATGCAAGATACATATATTTAAATATCATATTCAAGTAAAATATTACCTAAATACAAATAATATTGAATTTATTACACATATAAAATTATTAAATATTGAAAAAAATTATACTTATTTCAAATAGAATCCATAACGAATAATTGTGTAGAAATATTCTAATTTTGGACAACAAAATGAATTCAAAATAGAAATAGAAAGGAAATCAGTGGAGAAATTTGTATTTTTACCCAAAATAAATACCAATTTTTATGAAAAATAAATTAACACTACTCTTATTTGCATTTAGCTACTTCTTCGTTTGTAATACAATATTTGCTCAAAAGACCTACCACAAAATGTACATTTATTGGGGCTGGAATCGTGCAAGTTATACCAATTCTGACATTCATTTCAAGGGAAATTCTTATGATTTCACCCTATCAGATGTAGTTGCAAAAGATAGGCAAACACCATTTGGATTTGACCCTTATTTTCATCCATTGAAAATTACTATACCACAAACTAATTTTAGAATTGGATATGCCCTAACGGAAAATTGGGATATATCTTTAGGAGCAGATCATATGAAATATATTATGGTTCAAAACCAAATAGCGAAAATTAACGGCACAATTTCCAACTCTAATTCAGTCTATAACAAAACCTATATTAATGAAAACCTCCCATTGACTGAGGATTTCCTGACCTTTGAACATACAGATGGATTGAATTATCTCAATTTAGAATTAAGAAGAAATTTCCAGATTAAAAAATTGAGTGAATGGACAACTCAACACCTAGCATTAAATTTGATGGTTGGCGGCGGCGGCGGAATGCTAGTACCAAAGTCAAATGTAAAATTGCTAGAAAATGAAAGAAATGACGAATTTCATATTGCTGGTTGGGGTGTGAGTCCGATGGCTGGTTGTAATTTAACTTTTTGGAAATATTTCTTTTTGCAATCTGAATACAAATTTGGATATATCAACATGCCAAGTATTCGTACAACAAAATATACTTCAGATTCTGCTAGTCAACAATTTTTCTTTCATCAAGTGAATATCATGTTTGGCTTCAATTTCTTTATATAAATTATTTTAGAAATTCATCTGTAAAATTTTTGATAACTTTTTCATTATCAAACTTTTCTTGATTGTACTCAATTGATTTATTTTTGGGAATGGACAATGAAACCCAATTTTCGTTTTGAAAATATTTTGCTAAAAAAACAATTTGCCCAACATGATATGCATAATGGGCAATTTGTCGATTTATGGCTTCATTTACTGTTTGTCCTTGATTTCGAATATATACAATTTGCTCCAATTGGTTTGCCTCTAGTGAATTTAATGCAGCAAAAAGACAATCCCATCCTTTCTCCCAATAAGTAAATAAAGTAGATTTATCTAAAAAACTATCTTCAAATTCAGTATCTCTATTTCTCCATTCTTTTTCTCCATCTGAAGTCAGAAAATCAGTCCATCTCGACAACATATTTCCAGACATATGTTTCATGATGATTGCAATGTTATTAGAATTTTCATTTAAAGAAAAAAATATTTGTTCTTCAGTCAAAGTTGCTAAAGACTTATCAGCCAATGATTTGTAATAACTAAAAAGTTTGATATAATTTTCAATAAATGATTTCATAATTGCTATAATTTATAATGGAATATTACCATGTTTCCTTTTAGGCCTATCCACTTTTTTGTTTTCCAACATTGCAAAACCTTTAATTAATTTTCTTCTTGAATCATTAGGTAATATAACTTCGTCAATAAATCCTCTACTGGCTGCTTTGTACGGATTAGCAAATGTGTCAGCATATTCTTTTTCTTTCTCCAATAATTTCTGAGCTGGGTCAGCCGCCTCCACAATTTCTTTTCTAAAAATAATCTCACTTGCTCCTTTTGCACCCATTACTGCTATCTCTGCAGTTGGCCATGCAAAATTCAAATCAGCACCAATATGTTTGGAATTCATCACATCATAAGCACCTCCATATGCTTTTCTAGTGATCAATGTAATTCTTGGAACTGTAGCTTCGCTAAATGCATACAATAACTTTGCACCATTCGTAATGATACCATTCCATTCTTGATCAGTTCCGGGTAAAAAACCAGGTACATCCACCAAAACCAACATTGGAATATTGAAACAATCACAAAAACGTACAAATCTGCCACCTTTTTTTGAGCTATTCACATCCAACACACCAGCTAAACTTATCGGTTGATTCGCTATAATCCCAATGCTTCTGCCTGCTAATCTGGCGAATCCTACTATGATATTTTCAGCATATTGCTCATGAATTTCAAAAAAGCTCTCATCATCCACTATCCCTTGAATCACTTCTTTCATATCATAGGGTTGATTTGCATTTTCGGGAATAATATTATCTAAAACTGGTCGAAATTCTTCTTTAAGCAGGTATTCAATATTCGGTGTTTTAGATTCACAGTTTTGAGGAATATAAGATAATAAAGTTCTAATTCGATTCAGACAATCTAAGTCATTATGAGCGGTCAGATGTGTAACGCCAGATTTTGAGGCATGTGTACTTGCACCACCCAATTCTTCCGAAGTTACAGTCTCATTAGTCACCGTTTTTACCACATTTGGACCAGTAACAAACATATAAGAGCTATTTTCAACCATAATCGTAAAATCAGTAATGGCAGGAGAATAAACTGCTCCACCAGCACAGGGTCCCATAATGGCAGAAATTTGCGGAATCACACCAGAACTTAAAGTATTTCGATAAAAAATATCTGCATATCCACCTAATGAACTCACACCTTCCTGAATTCTAGCACCTCCAGAATCATTTAAACCAATAACTGGAGCACCATTTTTCATCGCTAAATCCATCAGTTTGCAAATCTTCTCTGCATGGGTTTCGGACAAGGAACCCCCAAAAACCGTAAAGTCTTGAGCAAAAACATAGACTAATCTCGAATGAATGGTGCCATAACCAGTAATTACCCCATCACCTAAAATCTGTTGGTTTTCCATCCCGAAATCGGTACAACGATGGGTAACCATCAAACCAATTTCCTCAAAACTATCTGGGTCTAACAAGAAATGAACCCTTTCTCTAGCCGTCAGTTTACCCCCTTTGTGCTGTTTTTCAATTCTATCTATTCCTCCACCTAAATAAGCTGATTTTATTTTATTTTGTAGTAATTCAATCTTATTATCCATTGTTAAAATTATTTATCGTAAAAATAATCAAACATCAGAAAAATGAATGCTTTCATTAAAAACATTATAATAAAAAATTGAAATTATTATATTTACACCAAACTTAGATTCATGATTTTATTAATTTTATCAATTATACTTTCCTCTTCATTAGTATTGTTATTCAAATGGTTTGGTAAATTCAATTTAGATACACTTCAAATATTAGTTTCTAATTATTGGACCTGTGTTATTTGTGCTACTTTATATACCGGAAAATTTCCATTGAATACTGGTTTAATACATGAAGAGTGGTTTTTGTTTACTGTGATGATGGGGTTTTTCTTTATTACTGGTTTCTATAGTGCAGCCAAAACTATCGAAATTGCTGGGGTGTCCGTCACTTCAGTTATGCAAAAAATGAGCCTTTTAATTTTAGTCGCCTATACGACCTATTTCTATCATGAATCTTTGAATCTTATTAAAATATTGGGGCTTTTGGCAGCAATTGGGGCAATTTTCTTATCAGCATCAGGGGGAAAGTCATTAGAGAACCAACAGAATAAAAATTTATTAGCCATAATCTTCCCGATTGCTACCTTAATATTAGGTGGTGGTGTTGACATCTGCATTTTTGAAGTTCAAAAAAGTTTTCCTCAACTATCTGGGAATGCTGGATTCATTGGAGTTTTATTTGGAATGGCAGGTATAATGGGTGTTACTATATTGATTTTCAGATATTTTGCATATAAAAAAGGATTGGATAAAAGGAGTTGGTTGGCTGGAATATTGCTTGGGATTCCAAATTTCTTTTCAATCGTTACTTTATTGGGTGCATTAAATATGGGCTGGGAAGGCTCTGTTGTTTTTCCAATCAATAATGTCGGTGTAATTGCTTTTGCAACTATTGTAGCTTGGTTATTGTTGGGTGAAAAATTAAATACAAAAAAAATAGCAAGCATACTTTTGAGCATACTTGCTATTTTATTGATAGCTTTTAGTTAGCGTTATTTACATTCTTTAGTATAATCAAATATATTTTTTGCCAAATCAGACCAATCGAATTTCTTTACATTGGCATCAAAAAAAGTAGCACAATCGCCATAAAGGTGTTTGTATTCTTCTTCATAGTTCTTGCTTTGTAGTTTGAATGCCACTTCTGATCCTTTTTTTACATAATAAGATTTTGCATCTCCTCCTGCCAATTTAAATCCTCCAACACCATAAGAAGTTGTTTCTGAAGCATTTGGATCCAAATAAACTCGAATTTTTCCAGAAAACTCTGGATTCAGCAATTGAACTAATAAAGTCATCTTATTCTTTTTAATCATCACTTCAGATTTTTCAAAAAGAACATAACCTTGTTTGATATATTCTACATTCACATTTTCGTCAGACCATTTTTGAGTGTCATAAAGTTTTTCATTTACCCTCATCAACTTATCATAACCACTTGGAGGTAAATACATGTTCTTCACTTGCTCAGGTTTGTAAATCCTTTCTTTTTGAAGTGAGAATCTTTAATAACAATTTCTTCAATTAGTCCCTTTTTTCTATCAATATCAACAATGTAACCTTTAACTGTGGTGCCATCCTCCAAATTCAAAATAGAAATCTTGTTGTCAGAAAATAAATTTGCTCCTTCAACGAATTTTTGTGCTGATAAATTTAAAGAAAAAAATGTGAAGAATAGAAAATTAATGTTTGAAATCTATAATGTTTTTAAACAATTTATACAAACCAGAAATATTAATTTTTTAAAGAATTTGTAATAAACGGTAATAAAGTTGTGATTGTAAACAGATGAAATAAATCTTTCTCAACTTGGGTATTTCTAATATTTAAAATAGTGATAGCTTTTTTCTGATGTTAGAGAAGTTCATTCCACTTTCGATTTCACATATAGAAAATTTTTAAAGATGTTGTATAAATATCTTTTACACCATGACCATTTTAATCAACTTTTTAATGTCTTTTATAATATGAGTGCTAGTGATTGGA
>JADJVK010000028.1 GCA_016710625.1 Saprospiraceae bacterium | reverse complement strand
GGATTTCACATCAAATTAGAATTGGTACAATTTCAAATCTTAAAACTATTATTGGAGGAAATTTTGCCTTAAGTAGATTTGATCAAGATACAATTGGATCTCAAGAAAATCCTTATAGAATTCTTGAAGTGAAAAATCAAGAAGTTCATTATACATTAAATACAGCTCTATCAACTAAAGTCAATACAAAATTCAATATTAAAACTGGTATAATTGCTGAAGTTTTGAGTCTGAAATTAGCTACACAAAATAGAGAGTTTACTCCTTATTGGAAAAAAACACTAGATTATGATGGAAATACTTTGCTGTTGCAAGAATATTTTCAAGCTAAATATGCTTTTAATGAACAATTTTCATTCATTGCTGGTTTGCATGCTCAACAATACTTTCTAAATAATAGCAATTCGATTGAGCCAAGAATTGCTCTAAAATACAAATTGGATAAAGGGGGCATTATTACATTAGGATATGGATTGCATCAACAGGCACAGCCATTAACAGTATTATTCTATAAAAATTATAAACCGGATGGGACTATTAGCAAGGACAATGAAAATTTAGGTTTTAATAAAAGCAATCATTTTGTTTTAGGCTATGAATATAATTTCACTGAAGATTGGAAATTGAAATTAGAAACCTATTACCAAAATTTAAATAATATTCCTGTAACGAATTTTTCAAGTAGTTTCTCCCTATTGAATGAAGGTGCTGCATTTGTACCTACCCAACAAGGGGATCTTGTAAATAATGGAAAAGGAACGAACAAGGGTATTGAATTTACTTTAGAAAAACTCTTTTCAAACAATTATTATGGATTAATAACTGCTTCATTTTACGATTCAAAATATGTAGGTAGTGATGGAATAGAAAGAAATACAGCGTTTAATGGGCATTATACATTAAACTTTTTAGCTGGAAAAGAATTTAAAGTTGGTAAAAGCAAACAAGATGCAATAACATTCGATACAAAAATAACTTCTGCGGGTGGAAGATATTATACTCCAGTCGATTTAGAGGCTTCAAAAATTGCAGGAAAAGAAGTATTGGCTGGGGATGCATTGGCATTTTCAGAAAGGCTTCCAAACTATTTCAGATTTGATTTTAAAATAGGTTATCGGTTAAATAGTAAAACGAAAATTAGCACAAACATTTTCTATGGATTTCCAAAATCTAACAAACCAAAAGAATGTTTTTGCTCAAAGATTCAATAGAGTAAATGGAGAAATCAATACGACTTATCAAAATGGGTTTCTACCGAATTTTGTATATAAATTACAATTTTAAGAGAAATGATTTTACGGGGCAATAATTTTGCCCCATTTTTTAAGAATTGTAATGTTTTTAACTATTAGTTATCTAATGACAATTCATATAATTTATTCAAGAATTAATATTATAAGTAATTAGTTTTCAAAAAGTTAATGTTGAAAATACACTTTTATACTAGTTTGAATTATTAGAAAAAAGTATTAAGTTTAGCTAGTTGTAAAAACTTCTTATTTTCTTATGAAATAATATTGATGTATAACAGATTAATTCAATGGACAACGCTTTAAAAGGTAGTTTACAGAATCCATCCAGCTATCTTTCATCGAGAAAAATGGTTTTCGACTTTTAGTGTAAACTTTTTGATTGTTCTTGTATAAATCAAAATAAACTGTAAACTCATACATTTTGTCGTCGTCTGTAGAGATTAATGCAAAATCATCAATATCATCTTGTCCGATAACAATTGTACTCTGACTTTGAATTATTGTATAGGACACTTTGATTGCTAATATATTATCAACTCCCAAAATCTTTTGTAAGTCGCTGATAGGAATTTCATCCACATTTTTGTAGCTGATATTGGCTTTACGAAGTAAAGCATTTGGGGGTCTTAAATCTTGAACTTCATAACGATTAATATGGGATAACTTTACAATATTGCTATAAACATCGTTTTGTGCAAACTTAGCCATCGATTCAGAACTCGAATGTGATTCTTGATTGTCAAATGGTATGAGTATTATTGCCAATGTGTTGGGTTTAATAGCAATTTCTTCGAAATTGCCTTGATATACTGAATTTTCAGAATTTACATTTTGTTGTTGTGTTCCATTTTGTCCTATAAAACTCTGAGATTTTCCGTTTGCAAAATCTATTCTTGCAATCTTCGATATATCTAAATTGTAAATTAAAGTTTCGTTGGGCAATTTGTATTCTATAAATTTATCAGCAATTTTAGTAACAGTAGTCAATGATTTGGTAATCTTTTTGATGATTTTATCTTGTGTTGTTTGTGCAAATGCTAAATTCGTAAAAATAAATGCAATAAAAGTTAATAATAAGTATGACTTTTTCATTTTTATCATTGCTAGTTTTGAATTATTTATAGTTTTAAATAAAATGTTTAAGTTTTAAATATTTAACCGCAAAAGTATAAAAAATAATTTTAAGGTATTATTTTTAATGAAAAATATTATAATGATATAAATTTAATTAACTAAAATATTTTTTACATATTGTCAAAATATGAATTTCCTTCTTAAAATAATAATCCATTACAAAACTATATAATCGAATAATTATTCCTTACCTTTGCATCCCGTAACATCGTTATCCATTATCATGACTAAATATATTTTTGTTACGGGGGGCGTAACTTCTTCATTAGGAAAAGGAATTATAGCCGCTTCATTGGCTAAGTTATTGCAAGCTAGAGGGTTCAAGGTGACTATCCAAAAATTTGACCCTTATCTCAATATAGATCCAGGTACTTTAAATCCATACGAACATGGAGAATGCTTCGTCACCGACGACGGTGCTGAGACTGATTTTGGATTTGGGTCATTATGAAAGGTTTTAAATACGCCGACTTCAGAAGCCAACAATGTAACTACTGGAAGAATCTACCAAACCATCATCGAATAAGAACGTGCTGGGGTATATTTAGGGAAGACCGTTCAGGTGATTCCTCATGTGACAGATGAAATAAAAGGAGAATTCAGCTTTTAGGAAATACCAACAAATATGACATTGTTATCACCGAATTAGGCGGGACAGTTGGAGATATTGAATCACTTCCATATTTAGAAAGCCTACGTCAGATGCGGTGGGAGTTAGGAGCTGATAACTGTTTGGTGATTCACTTGACATTGATTCCTTACCTAAAAGCGGCAAAAGAACTCAAGACAAAACCGACACAACACTCTGTGAAAGAATTACTAACAACAGGAATTCAGCCAGATATATTGGTTTGCAGAACGGGGCATCCAATCAATATGGAGATTCGTCGTAAATTGGCTTAGTTTTGTAATGTAGAAGTAGCTTCAGTTATTGAAGCCATTGATGCAGAAACCATTTACGATGTTCCAATTTTAATGATGAAAGAGAATTTAGATTCTGTTGTCATTAATAAAATGCGATTGAAAGACAAAAAAGAACCCGATTTGAAGATTTGGAAGACTTTTTTGGGTAAATTAAAGAATCCTTTAAATGAAGTAAGAATCGGGTTGATTGGCAAATACAATGAATTACAAGATGCCTATAAGTCTATATATGAAGCCTTTATACATGCTGGATCTGTCAATGAATGTAAGGTGAAAGTTGTTCCCATTCATTCAGAAGATTTAGAGAAATCAGAAGTTGATTTTAGTAAACAGTTTCAAAATTTAGATGGCGTTTTGGTGGCTCCAGGATTTGGAGAAAGGGGAATTGAAGGGAAATTGAGAGCAATTAAATATGCACGCGAAAACAATGTGCCATTTTTTGGTATTTGTTTAGGTATGCAATGTGCTGTTGTTGAGTTTGCTAACAATGTATTGAATATAAAAGAAGCTGCTTCCACTGAAGTAAGTAAAAATACGAAACATCCGATTATAGATTTGATGTAAGAACAGAAGACTATAACACAAAAAGGCAGTACAATGCGGTTAGATGCTTAGGCCTGTGAAATTCCAAAAGGAACAAAAGCCTATCAAATTTATCACAATACTACAATTTCTGAACGTCGTCATCCAGATATGAGTTTAATAATCAATATTTGGAACAATCAATCTAGTTGAAATTGTTGAGCTAGAAAATCATCCTTGGTTTGTCGGTGTACAGTTTCATCCAGAGCTAAAAAGTACGGTAGAAAATCCACACCCATTGTTTGTACATTTCGTAAAAGCATGTATGGATAATAAGAAATAATGCAAGAAAGTTATAGAACGATAGAAGCACCTGCAATTACTGAATTCAGAGAAAAGGCAAGTAAATTTTTAGGATTTGCCTTTCCTGTGAAGGATGAAGCGGAAATTGTTTTGCATTTGAATGAAATCAGAAAAATCCATCCCAAAGCAACTCATCATTGTTATGCTTGGCGTCTTGGTTTTGATATGAATTTGTATCGAGCAAATGATGATGGCGAGCCCTCAGGTACTGCTGGTAAACCCATATTAGGACAAATAGATAGTAAAGGAGTTACCAATACCTTAATAATTGTTGTTCGTTATTTTGGAGGAACCTTGTTAGGAACTAGCGGATTGATTGCTGCATATAAAGAATCATCTAAAATAACATTAGAGGAATGCTCCATAATTGAACACAAAATCACCAAAGAATATCAGCTTACTGTTGATTACTCCATCATGAATGATGTAATAGAAGCCATCAAAAAATGCAAGATTGATTTAGCAAGTCAAGTTTATAATGATTCAAATGCTATTATTAAAATATCTGTAGATATTGCTAAAACGGCAGTTTTTAAGCATGAACTCTTTGCTAGAATCAACAAGATATCAATGGATGAAGCAATGTTAATCAAAGAATTGAGTGGGCTGAAAATAAGTGAAATTTAAAATAAACTTAATTTTTTTAACACTATTAATTCTTCCTCAATTTCATCGCATCCACATACATCTTATATTCTCTACTCATATCACCACTAACAGCTGAATTTTCTTGGGCACGACGGATTAGGTATGGAATCACTTCTTTCACAGCACCGTATACCATATATTTTGAAGCATTAAAAGCTGACAAAATAAGGTATGTGGATGATTAAGAGGTATATTTTTTTCAATCATCCAATTTGCTAACAACATGCTGCTATTCGCATTGTGAGTTGCATTACAAACAGCTATCGTTTCTAAATGCTCGAAACAATATTTTAGACATTTATTATACATGGCATCAGTAGCTGCTTTATCGGTATTAATCGGTGATGGTAATTCAAGTGAAGCTGCTCTTTCTCTCTCTTTTTCCATATAAGCTCCTCTCACTAATTTTGCACCTAATAGATAATTATTTTGTTTTGCTAATTCGTGAGATGCTACTAAAAAGTCAAATCTATCTTTTCTATAACACTGAAAAGTATTGTAAACAGTTACTTTTTCTTTGTTATATTTTTGCATCATTTCATTGACTAAATTATCCACTGCATCTTGAATCCAGGTTTCCTCAGCATCAATAAAGACCCCTAAATGATGATCAAAAGCTTTTTTGCAAACTGCATCCACTCTTTCTTTTACTTTCTGCCATTCCTGTTGCTCTTTCTCTGATAGAACTCTATTTGCACTTACTTTTTCTAATAATTCAAATCTTGAAAGCCCTGTAACTTTGATACTGATCAAAGGAACTGAAGATTGTTTGGAGGCAAAATCAATTGCATTCAAAAACTCATTTTTGGTTTTTTCCCAATCAGCTTCAGTTTCTTTACCTTCAGCTCCATAGTCCAAAACGGTTTGTATGTGGTATTTTTTTAATTTATTAATGCTTTCAATAGAAGACTCAAAGGTAGTGCCGCCGCAGAAATGTTCGAATATAGTTTTTTTTACAATAGTTTCAGTAAATGGGATGCTATTCTCAACAGCCCACAAACCCAACATGGAACCATACTTAACTAAAGATGGGTTATTCATCATTTTAAACAACCAAATTGCTTTCTTTAACTCTTGGTCAGATTTATTTTCAAAAGAAATCTTTAAATTATTGAAATCTGGTAGGTGCTGTTCCATTGTTTAAAATTTTTCACAAAATTAACAAATTAGGAAATCAATTAATAGTGAAAATGAAATTATTCTAGCCTAAAACCACCATCCTGATATTTCAAAATTTGAATAGATTTATTCTCAAATCTTTGTATTCCTTTTAGGTTAGTAGATTCTATCGGATTGTCATTTATTTTATCAAAAATATACTTTGAAGTAAATCCCATTAAATTCTTTTCTCCCAAATGGTTCGTAAAATCTTTACCATATTTTTTTAGCATCTGAATCATCAAATAGGTTACATCAAAACCTACTATAGACTCATCTGTAGCAATTGTATGGTATTTCTCAAAAAATAACTTTTTGAATTCTTTTGTTTGTGGCGAAGGTATATCTAATGGGTTTGAGGTAGTGATTCTTGTATTTAATTTGTCAGTAAATCATGGCTCAATAAGTCAAAACTAGACCATTGTGGCATTCCATACACATTAATTGGAGTACCTTTTCTATTTGCTTCTATTCTTTGCAATAATGCTGCAACGAATGGCTCGTTGGACCAAGAGGGGATAATGATTACATTTTGCCTATTTTCACTAAAACAAACGTCTAAATCTGTTTTAGAAATTCCATTCGTTTCCTCATCAATCGTTAATTTATGGATTGGGACAATATTAGAATAAATACTATTGATATGATTGATAAAATAGTTATACGTCGCAGTTTCAGTAGGTTTATTTCTTGAAATTATTGTAATATTCGGTGTTTTGTAGTGTGAGTAAATATCTTCTACAATTGCTATACAATGAGATTTTAAGGAGGGGTTGATTTGAATATAATTAGGATTATTTGTGGTGATATCATCTGCAGGATTGTAGGGCGAAACTAATGGAATTCCTTTTGTTTTAGCAAAATTTGCTGCAATCTTCAAATTACTTTTACCAGCTGGACCAATAATTAGATGCATTTTTACATCTTCGTATAATAATATTTTGTTCAATTCAGTTTCTGAAGCTTTATCATCAAATACTCTAATGTCTATTGAAATTCCTTTTTTCATAAGAATCTAAAGCGATTTTCATGCCTCCATAAAAGTTAGTTGCCCAAGTAGATTTAGTAAATATGGGCTCTCCATCATGATTCTGATCCGCATAAAATGGCAAGATCACAGCTACTTTAATAGCTCGATTCAATCCTTTTACGGTTGCTTCTTTGGTATTTTTTGTATTGTCAATTGGAGTTGTATTGGTTTTGATAGTGTCTATAACTTTGGCTGGATCTTCACTAACCCATTCATATTGACCAGTTTGTGGGTTGTATTTTTTGTAACCCTTTATCGCATTGGTGTCTTCTTTTTGCTTAACAATAGTTTTGGTAGTATTGCAAGCAAATAGAAATAGACTGGTTAAAATGATTAAATATTTCATATGATGTATAATAAAATAAATTAATTGGTTTATTCCCATTCTATTGTAGACGGCGGTTTTGTGCTAATGTCATATACCACTCTGTTAATTCCTCTTACATTATTAATGATTTCACTTGAAATATTTGCTAAAAACTCATAGGGCAGTTTACTCCATTCACCTGTCATACCATCGACTGAATTGACAGCTCTTAAAGCTAATGCTTGCTCATATGTTCTTTCATCACCCATCACCCCAACAGAATAGACTGGTAATAAAATGGCAGCCGCCTGCCAAACTTCATGATATAAACCTGTTTTCTTAAGTCCATTGATGAATATGGCATCAGCTTCTTGAAGGATACGAACTTTCTCAGGTGTAATTTCACCTAAAACTCTGATACCTAAGCCAGGACCAGGGAAAGGATGCCTATTTAAGATATTTGGATCAATATGTAGTTCTCTACCAGCTTTTCTCACTTCATCTTTGAATAGATTTCTCAAAGGCTCAACAATTTTAAGCCCCATAATGTCTGGTAATCCACCAACATTATGATGTGATTTAATGGTTACAGATGGTCCATGTACTGAAACGGATTCTATTACATCTGGATAAATTGTCCCTTGTCCCAACCATTTTACATTCTGATATTTCTTTGCTTCTCTTTCGAAAACATCAATAAAGACTTTCCCAATCGCCTTCCGCTTATCTTCTGGGTTGGAAAGTCCTTTTAATGCAGATAGAAATTCGTTGGAAGCATCCACTCCAATTATATTCAATCCAATGTCTTGATATGAATGAAGTACATCTTCAAATTCATTTTTCCGCATCAAACCATTGTCAACAAAAATACAGATTAGTTGTTTGCCAATAGCTTTATGCAGCATCATAGCAGCTACTGAAGAATCTAACTCCACCAGAAAGCCCCATTATTACTTGGTCGCTCCCAATCTTTTCTTTGATGGTTTGAATACTTTCTTCAACAAACGATGCTGGAGTCCAATCTGGAACACAATGAGCTATTTTGAACAAAAAATTCGCAATCAATTTTGGTCCATCAATACTATGTGTCACTTCTGGATGAAATTGCAAACAATAAGTTGGAGCTGCATAAGTTGCAGATTTCGAACGAAATGCAGCGACTTTCACATCATCTGTACTTGCTATTAATTCAAAATCTGAAGGTATATCTGTGATAGTGTCTCCGTGAGACATCCAAACTTGGGTATTGGATTGAATATCATCGAAAAGAGGGTCGTCATCTGAAAGTATTTCTGACAACATCGCTTTTCCATATTCTCTTTGTCTGATCTTGAAACAGCACCACCTAAATTTAGAGCAACCTAATTGAGCTCCATAACAGATAGCTAATACCGGAAGTTTTCCAATAAATTGGTTTAAATCAATCTGTAAAGCATCTGGTTGGCGAACAGAAAATGGGGAACCTGATAATATTATCGCTTTTACTGTGTCATCGACACCATTATATTTATTGAAAGGTAAAACTTCGCAATAAACGTTTTGTTCACGTACTCTTCTGGCAATCAATTGAGTATATTGAGAACCGAAATCTAATATTAAAATTTTTTGTTTCATTGTGCAAAGATAATAAAAGTCAAAGCAATGCAATATCTTCCAAGTTAATTCTTTCAATAAAGCACTGTCATTTGTATTTACTTGATTTACGCCTTTGCTTTTCAAATCGTATTCACAAAGGAACTGTAAAATCATTTTAGTTTTATTTACAGGATAATTTGTCAAAGCATTGCTGTAGTCTTTTAAGAAAAATTCCCTTATTCCTAAATCTTTGCAAATTTCCTGATTGCTTTTTCCAGATGTGTAAGCCAACATATATACCCTGCTAAAAAAGTTATACAAGGTGATGATAGCTGGAATTATGGAAAATTGTTTGGGGATCAAATAGCTAATGATGTTATATATTTTTTCTTTATCTCTCGTTGCAATTGCTTTTTGTAGCTCAAAGAAATTATAATCTTTACTAATTCCAATATATTTTTCAATCAGAGCAGAAGTTATCGTTTCATTTACCGCTAAGTTCAATGCAAGTTTATCAATCTCATTGCTTATTTTGGTTAAATCATTCCCTAAATACTCTGTCAACAACTGCAATGCATCTGGTTGGATATGTAATTTTTTGGATGCAAATACTTTATTACCCAATCTAATAAGTTGTAATCTGGTATTTTATTGGATTCGAAAATGGTGGCTTTTTCTTTCAATGCTTTGAAAAAGGTAGTCCTAGCATCCATTTTTCCTTGCTTATGGCATAGCAAAAGAAGGGTAGTGGCAGTTGGATTTTTTGCATAATTCACCAAATTGCTATAATCCTTAAAGTCTTGTGCTTCTTTTATGATAATAATTTGATGACTGGCACCACTGTATCGTGTTCCAGCTAAATCCGAATTTCTTGCGTTATATCTTTCCATAATAAACTGACAAATCAAAAGATTGCTCTACTTTCATCTAAGATATGATGCTCAACATAATCAGTAATTTGATCTATAAAATAAGGCTCTCCCCATGAAGTACCAAGATGGTGGAATTTTTTATTTTTTAAACTTTTATTATTGAAGAATTAGGCATCTTAGTTTAGTAAACTCCTATAATCTGGCAATTCTGACAATACAGAAAATACGTTTCCTTTATTATTCAGTACTTGTTTCCACAAAATTTCATCTTTGGAATTAAATATATAATTCAAATTGATATCTTCCACAATCCAGTTCTTATTATTCATTTCTTCTTTGAATTGCTTTAAATCCCAACCACTATATCCTACAAAAAATTTAATATCTTTATTCGACACCAAACCTTCCTTTATTAAAGCTTTTAGTTGGTTATAATTACCACCCCAATACAAACCTTTTGCGATTTGATGGCAGTCATCTAGAACATCTCCGATAGTATGTATAAAATGCAAAGTGTCGTTCTGAACGGGACCTCCAAAATATAAATCACCATCAAATTCAGGGAAATTCAATACTAATTCATTGATTTTTATATCTAATCGCTTATTTAAGATAAATCCAAAAGTGCTGTGTTTACTATTCTCACAAAGTAGAACTACACTTCTTTTGAAATACCATCTTGCATGAAAGGTTCTGCAATTAATAATTTTCCACCTGAAGTTTTTCTTTCATTTAAAAGAAATATTAATTAAAATTATTTAGCTAAAATGTAGAATTGAAAGTTCTCCAATAATGGTGATACGGCTTCCATCATTTGATCTTCTTCGATAATCAATGGAGGAGCAAAACGGTTGATATTCCCATGTGTCGGTTTTGGCAAGTAAGCCTAAATCTTTCATTTTCATGCAAATATTCCATGCAGTTTTGCTATTTTCATTTCATCAATGATGACTGCATTCAAAAGCCCTTTTCCTCTAACTAATTTTATTAAGGCTGTTTTTGTTGAACTTTCATTAATTCGCTTCTAAAAAAAGTACACCCATTTATAAGCATTTCCAGCAAAGATTTTCATCTTCTACCACCTTTAGTGCCTCCATCGCAACAGCATCCAACCTAAGGGATTTCCACCAAACGTTTAATTCATGTTGCCCAGGCTTCAAGTTATCCATCACTTCATTGTGGTCAAAACCGCAGAAACTGGCAAAACACCACCTGATAATGCTTTTCCTATACAAAATATCGGGTTTTACTCCTGCATAATCTACAACAAAGCTTTTTCCAGTTCTGGATACCTGTTTGAACTTCATCTGCAATAAATAAAACCTTATTTTGTACAAGCCAGATACGCCCTTCAAATAAGCTCATCTGGTACAACAACTCCAGCCCTCACCTTGAATAGGCTCGACCATAAATCCTGCTACATTAGGATTTTGCAAAGCAGCCTCCAAAGCAGCTAAATCATTGTATGGAATCAATTGATAACCAGGCATGAAAGGACCAAAATTATTTCTGCTATCTGGATCAACAGAGGATGAAATAGCAGCTAATGTTCTTCCCCAAAAATTGCCAGTTGCAAAAATAATAATTGCCTCATTCTGAGGAACTCCTTTTACTTCATAAGCCCATTTTCTACAAAGCTTTACAGCTGTTTCCCACCTTCTACACCAAGTATTCATCGGTAAAACCTTGTCGTACCCAAAATACTTGTAATGAAAGCTTCGTAAATACCTAATTGGTCGTTATGGAATGCTCTTGAAGTTAAGGTCAATTTGTTGAGCCTGCTCAATTAAGTTCCTGAATGATTCGAGGATGGCAATGCCTTGATTGATAGTAAGGCGGAATAAGCAGAAAGAAAATCAAAATATTCTTTTCCTTCCACATCCCACAACTTTATGCCACTACCTTAGAAAGTACCACTGGTAATGAATGAGTAGTTAGTAGAGCACCATATTTATCCTCTAATGCGATTAATTCACTAGCAGAGATAGATTCAACAATTGACATAATATTGTATTAGTTTAAAAACTTCAGAAACGTCATGATAAGGAAGACCAAAAGCATCAGAAACGCCTTTATATACAACCTTTCCATTTACAACGTTTAAACCTAGTTTTAGTTCTTGATTTTCTTGACAAGCTTTCTTCCAGCCTTTGTTTGCTAAACTCAGGAGACATAAGGTAATGTCGCATTCGTTAA
>JADJVK010000027.1 GCA_016710625.1 Saprospiraceae bacterium | reverse complement strand
TACATGGAAAGCATTAGATTGTGATGGTGATGGTGTGACAATGGCGTTGAAATTACAGATGGAACCAATCCATTAAAATCCAGATACGGATGGAGATGGAGTGACAGACGGTAAAGAAAAACAGATGGAACCAATCCTTGATTCCTTGTGATTTTATACTTCAAGTCAAACAGTAGCGACATCAGCTGCATGAAATTATTGGATTGCGATGGCGATGGTGTAACTAATCAACAAGAAATTGCGGATGGAACAAATCCATTAAATAGCTGTAGTTTCAAATTAGCAAGCCAAACTGTTGCAACTAGTGCAAGCTGGAAATCAATTGATTGTGATGGTGATGGGGTAATTAATGAAAAGAAATAACAGATGGCACAGATCCAAACAATTTGTGTAGCTTTATTTTAGCTAGTCAAACTGCTTAACACCTAGCTTAACTTGGATGAATACAGATTGTGATAGTGATGGTAATAAAAATGAACGGATCCATATCCATTAACACCTACAGCTGTAAACGATAACATGACAGCTCCCCAGTAGGAACTACTACAACTCTAAACATTTAACAAATGATGACTTCTTACCTGGATCAACTACATCTATATTACTAAAATAGGTGGAACTGCAGGTGGAACAGTAACATTCAACCCATTAACGGGAGTGATGAATTACATACCATTAGTTTCAAGCTTAAACAAATAAGGACAGTTATTTATAATGTTTGTAATACAATGCAACAATCCGAATATTTGTGCAATAGCAACTGTAATTCATCGTAGTGCCATCTTCTACAGATTCTGATGGTGATGGCGTACCGGATGCAGTTGAAATAATAAAAGAACAAATCCGACGACCTTAGGTGTTATTATTATCGCATATATTACATTACCAATTATCAGTACAGTGGATTGTGATGATGATGGAGTAACAGATAAAAATGGAAATTTATGGACTAGATGAGCGTAATTACTGGATTTGACGGAATTAATCCGAAAACCTAAGCCATTAATTTAAGCCCAACTGAATTGCGACTAGTGGAGAGATTGTTGGAGATGGCGTGTATAAATGCAGATGAAATAAATAGTAAAGTTTCAGATCAAGAACGAATCCAAACTGACCCATGTAATTACAATGCTTTTGAACAAGTATGGCAAATACATCTGCTACATGGAAGAATTTAGATTGTGATGGTAGGATGGAAACAAAAACGGAACGGATCCTAATCCAAGGGTTCGGCAAAGCAATAGGAGATGTGATGACTGCTCAAACAGGAGGAACAACTACTGTAAATATTTTAGCAAAATGATGACTTCTTACCAGGAGCAACGACATCAATTACTAAGACTGGTGGAACAGCAGGTGGAACAGTAACATTCAATCCATTAACTGGAGTATTGAATTATGTTCCATTAGCATCAGAAGCTGGAACAACTAAGACAGTAATTTACAGTGTATGTAATACTGCATTTAGTCCAAATGTATGTGATACAGCAATTGTAACGATTTCAATAACTGCCGACTTAGTGAAACTATCCATGAAAGTATTATTGGAAGGTTCCATGTTTGGCGTGACAAGTACAACTGGAGTGATGTGCGATAAGTTGAGAACTTATACGACTGGAAACTTAATACCATTGAGTGATCCATAAGACAGCAGGATACAGAAACAATTTTGTATCAGTAAACAATGCGAACACACATTGACAACAGCAGCAGTGTTAGGGAACAACACCTGATCCAAACAATGATATAGTTGATTGGGTATTTATAGAATTGAGAGATCGAATACACCTAGTTTGGTTGTATCAACATTTAGTGCATTAGTTCAAAGAGATGGAGATGTGGTAGATCCGGCAGATGGAGTTTCTCCAGTTTGCATCAGCAAGCCAGCAGGTAACTACTACGCATCGGTGAGACATAAGAAACCACTTAGGGAATCCATGACAGCACAAATCAGTTGCCTTGGGTATCACCCCAACGGTAATTGACCAAGTCAATATGAGTGCAAATGTATGGAACCAATCAGGTTATGATGGATTAGAGGGACAAAGAGTGCCGGGTAATAGAAGAGCTTTATGGGAAGTAATACGAATATGAATAATAATGTTAAGTTTAGTGGATTGAATAATGATAGCAATCCAATATTAACAGCAGCATTGAACGAGATAGTAATACGACTGACAATTACGGATATATCGGAACAATGAGGATATTATTTTGGAAGACGTAAATATGGACGGAAGAGTAAGATACAATTCCCTTGTTCTCAGATGCGAATCAAGTATTATCTAGTGTGTTGAATTATCCATTAAATGCAGTAGTGAAGAACTATTCATTCGTAGCCTTTTACAGCAATTAATAATCAGAAATAGAAGATAGAGGAGTATCGAAAGGTACTCCTCTTCTGAACCCTTTTCAATTTAAAAAATAAATAAATAAACATGTAAAATCAATTATAATAACAATAGGAACCATCAAGCTTACTCAGCACAATGGTAATGGGTCAAAAAGCAGAGCCTACGTCCTTTGAGACGACGATGAAATACAATTTATCGACAGGAGATACGAAGTATATGCCAAGGTAGATGTCAGTGGATTGATATTTATTGGCGGAAGTTCAGTGTCCGTAGTATTACCAGAATCAGCAGACAACAAATCATTGTTTGTGTATTCTGTAGTGGGCACATGGGATGATTTGAGCAAAACCTACGATGCAACAGATGGAAAAGATTACCACAGTGTGATATCATCAGCAGGGATAGGTAATATTCCATGTAACGCAGAACAGGAAATGAAGCTATTTGAATTTCAATTGTCAGACAAGAAATACAATGGAAATGTAAGATTGTGGGAGAAAAATAAGGATAAAGATGTGGTAGATTTCACGGAATACACCAGCAATTTTTATGTACCTCACACTGGCTATTACATTGTTCCATCTGTTTACAAATCGGAGATGCCAGCAGAGAAAGCAACTTATGAAAGTATCCTATATCCGACAGTTGCAAATGATCAGATTCACTATTTTTCAAATAACCATCCAGAATATTGGAATGGAAATGTTAAGTTAGAAATCTATGATATGATGGGAAAGAGCATTAAGAGCAGAAAGTTTAGAAATATCTAATGGAATAATAGAACAGACATTGGATGTAAAAGAATTGATAGATGGGAGCTATAAATTTATCTTGACCCATAAAAATGGAAATGTATTGGATACAAAACCATTTATTAAAATCAAGGAATAATTAAAGAAAATGTGTTTGTTTTTATATAAAGAAAGGCAGAAGGGTCAAATCTTCTGCTTTTTTTGAGAAAAGGGTCTGTGAAATTACAAACCAAAATTACACTTTATAAATTTATAAGTAAATCATTTCATAATTCCACAAACCTATGAACAAAAAAAATAAATTTTAATTGCTTACAGTATTTAGGGATTGTATAGATTTTATTATTTGATTATAATTCATAAAAAATCAATATTGAATATTATGCTAAATAATCTTCAGAAGTAATAAAAAAGAGTAGGTCAAAATATTATTTAACATAAGATTAATTATGGGGGAGATATTGGATTTCATTAAACAAGATTTGCAAGCATTTTAATTTGACAAATTTAAAGATTAATTATCGAAATACACAAATGTTAAAATTACCTTTTTTCAATTAAAAATATTTGTGACTTAAATAAAATTATTTTATTTTTACCAACTTTATATACTCAGAAATGCAAACGTCATTAAAAACAACTGTTTGTTCAATCTATAACCGTGATAAGCTACTGCGACTTATCAACGGCAAAGCCTTGAAAAATTTCTGGGATGATATTAAATCTAATGCTGATATAAACGCAAGTTTAGTATTTAAAGGGGAATTTTCGTTTATATTTAGTTATGCGTCACCCTATGAGACACCCTACTAACATAAACATTCAGACAAAATGCAATTTGAAATAGACTTACAATCCGAACACAAAAACCTTTTTCTTGAAGCGAGAGAATTTTTACTTTCGTTTGACGGAATTGAAGAAACCAAGAAGGAAAGAATTACAACTTATTCAGACAAAAATGGTGGAATTTGCCATATGAGAACAATGCCATATGGAATTGATTTTGGTTTTCTGAAAGGTGCAAAAATGAAAGACAAACTTGGACTTTTGACAGGTGATGGAAAAGCAATTAGAGTATTACCATTAAAAGAAATGAACAAGGAAGCTGTAAAATATTACATTGACCAAGCGATAGAAATTAACGCAAAGAAATAGAAATGACTTTTAAGCAAATTATTTCGGAGCTTAAAAAGTTAAGCGACAAAGACAAAGTAATTCTTAAAGAAAAAAAGTTTGGAATTATAGCAAACAATTCATTAGGAATTTACCATAATGACTTAAAAGAACTTGCAAAACAAATAGACAAAGACAATCAATTAGCAATTCAACTCTTTGACAGTGGGATTTACGAAGCAAGAATTTTATGTAGCAAACTTTACAACATAAACGACTTGACAGAAAACCTAATGGAAAAATGGGTTACGACTTTTGAGAATTGGGAAATTTGCGACACCTTTTGTATGGGACTTTTTGCCAAAAGTAAATTTGCCATTTCAAAAGCAATTGAATGGACAGACAGAGAAAATGAATTTGAAAAAAGAGCAGGTTTTACAATTATTGCAGCTTATTGTATGGCAGACAAAAAAGCGAACAATGAAACATTTGAACAATTTTTGCCAATTATAAATAGACATTCAACAGACGACAGAATTTATGTAAAGAAAGCTGTTAATTGGGCATTGAGAAACATTGGAAAACGAAACAAAGATTTGAACAAAAAAGCAATTAAAGTAGCAAATGACTTAATCAAACTTGACAACAAAACTGCAACTTGGATAGCAAAAGACGCACTGAAAGAATTACAAGGTGAAACAGTGAATATACTTGACTACCCAAGAGAAATTTATAGAACCGAACAAAAACAAAAAAGGGCTAACACATAACAACTAAGTTTTCGTCGTGGCTGCAAGCCTCTCGATAATAATCGGGACGATGATAGACCCGAAGCATTCAAGTGGAACCTAAAGTAGCGGGGAATAAACGAAGCCGATAGTTATGGGGTTAACAGTGAGAAAAGATAGGGATAGAAAGCGGCTTAACATAAATTAATATGTATCGATTTTAGAAATTATTAGTAGGATTTGTGAATGGATTTATTAAACTATTATATACATTTGATTTGTTAATTATTAAGTAAATTATGAAAATAAGTAGTAATAACAGTTTTATTGAAGTAATAAACGAAAGTTTTGATAAATCTGAAGAAAAACTTTCGTTTATATTTTGTTATTTGCCATATTATGAGAACACTCAAAACAATAATATTACTTTTTATTTTATTTACAACGCTTTCTTGTCAAGACAGAAACAATGTAATTGTTACTGGACAAATAACTGACGAACTAACAGGAAACCCTATTTCAAATTCAGAGGTTGTTGTTTTATGTTGGTATATGAACAGCATTGATGACGCTTCTTTTAATAAACAAACTTTAAAAACTGACAGTAATGGTAATTTTATTGCAAAATTTGAAAAAGGTCACCAAGTAGATGTTGCTTCAAAATATTTAGGTACAACCCCAATAGAAGTTATAATAAATTGAAAGACAACAAAATTAATGTCAACTTGAAACTTTCAAAATCAATTCAAAATAAATCTTTAATTACACTTCTAAATACTGACAATGTAGACGCACCGTTTATGAGAGTTCGTATTTATGCAGACGGAAACACAAAATTAAATTTCAATAATTGGGAAACCTTTGGTTTTAATTTTAAAACCATGTCAGTTACAAACGACACTTTAAATGCAGATATTTGGTTTGACAAAATCACAAAGGAAGAACAACCTAAAATTATAAAAACAAATAAGCTTGGTGGAGTTATTCCAATTGATAATGAAGTAAAAAGTTCATTGTTTTGAAAAGGTGTTGCAACCAAATAATGGGTACTTGACATGTTACAAATTAAAAGGGAAATGAAGAAGGTTTTTTTGTAAAATGCAGAGATGGAAAAACTTATGGAAAGATTATACTTGAAAAATCTGAAATTGACCATAGTGGACCAGATGGTAATGGGAATTATATTAAAGAATTTGGCAAGAATATTAGTTGTTTATATCAACCTAACGGCACAACAAATCTTACATATCAAATAGAAGAAATTGACTTGGAGAATTTTTAGTGGATTTTAGAATGAACTAAAATACAGCAGCTAACAACAAAGTTTTCTTGTAGCCGCAAAGTTGATAATTGTTTGTTTAAAAAGGTTAAACTACATTTTTCTTCGTAGAGCAATTTTCTTAACTTTACTTTGAGTTAGCTACTTTATTTTAAATATAGCCATTCTTATCTCAATTTTTCAGCTCTTCTATTAAAAACTAAATCTCTAAACTGTCCATTAATTTATTAAATTTGCAAAAAATATTTTTATGAATACGTTCGAAGTAAAAGCATTTGGAACAGATGCACCAACAGCAGATTTAAAAGAAATTCAAATCAATAGAAGAGAAATTACTGCAAAAGATATTGAAATTGAAATATTATTTTGTGGAGTTTGCCATAGCGATTTACATACTGCCAGAAATGATTGGGGCGGCACTGTTTACCCTGCTGTTCCTGGACATGAAATTGTGGGAAAAATCACTAAAGTGGGTAAGGATGTTACCAAACTGAAAGTGGGAGACTTTGCTGCAGTCGGATGTTTGGTAGATTCTTGTGGTGAATGTTCTTCTTGCAAAGCCGATTTGGAACAATATTGTCAAAATGGGTTCGTCGGAACTTATAATGGGAAAGACAAACATCTGCATATGCAAACTTTTGGTGGGTATTCAGAAAAAGTAGTTGTGGATGAGCATTTTGTATTGAAAGTTCCAGCAAATTTAGATCTAGCAGCGACAGCACCTTTGCTTTGTGCAGGAATTACAACTTGGTCTCCTTTAAGATATTGGAAAGTTGGACCACATTCTAAAGTAGCAGTTGTTGGATTAGGTGGACTTGGACATATGGCAATAAAATTAGCGAAAGGATTAGGAGCTGAAGTGAGTTTGTTTTCTAGAAGTCCAGAAAAAACGCAAGATGCATTGGATCTAGGAGCTGACTCAGTGATTATTTCGACTGATGATCATGAGATGAAAGTGGTTAATGGAAAATTTGATTTGATTATTGATACAGTTCCTTACGTTCATGATTTGAATCCATATATTTCAACCCTAAAACATAGTGGAACCCTTGTCTTGGTGGGCTACCTTGGACCTCTTGAGCCAATTTTAAATACTGTACCATTGGTATTGGGAAGAAAATCAATATCTGGTTCATTAATTGGAGGAATTGCGGAAACTCAAGAAATGCTTGATTTCTGTGGTGAACACAATATTGTTTCTGAAATCGAAATTATCAATATGCAAAATATCAACGAAGCATATGAAAGAATGCTTAAAAGTGATGTTCGTTACCGTTTTGTAATTGATATGGCAAGTTTGAAAGGATGATTTTTGCATGAAATGATTCGAAACTAAATAGTTGAGTTTAAATTTTAGAACCAAATAAATATATGAGTAAAAACAGGCTAGAAGCCTTTTCTGATGGAATATTGGCAATCATCATAACGATAATGGTGTTGGATTTGAAAGTTCCAATTAATCCAACCTGGCAGAATTATGTTGAAGCCTACTCCATCTTTGTCAGTTATGCTTTGAGTTTTATTTTGGTTGGTTTATATTGGAGTACTCATCATCATCTTTTTCATAATGTACAAAAAGTGAATAATAAAGTGCTGTGGATGAACATGTTTGCTTTATTTTGGCAATCACTCATCCCTTTTGCAACAGCATCCATGGGTCAAAATAAATTTACCAATGTCACCGTAATGGTGTATGCTTTCATATTAACATTCTGTACAATATCTCATACTTTCTTAGTCAATTCTTTAATTAGTTTACATGGCAAAAATTCTAACTTTTCGATAAATGCAAATAGAGAAAGAAAAAAGGGGAATATTACTTTGTTTATGAATATTTCGGCCATTTTTATTGCTTACTTTGGCTTTCCAAAAATTGCATTTATATCGATTGTATTAACTGCTATTCAATGGTTTATCCCAAATAGTTTATTGAATTTGAATAGTCAATCAGAAAATAATTAATGTTTCTCTTACAAAAGATTTTATTGCTTTTGTAATTTCTATTGGTTGTTAATTTCAAATTAAATGTTATAAATAATATGAAATTGAATTGTTTAAAATTAATTGGACATTTTTGTCCACTATTAAAAATATTTACTTATCTTTGCCCTGTAAAATAATTTCAGATGTTTTCAAAGGCTTGTGAATACGGAATTAGAGCAACAATTTATATTGCAGAGCAATCACTAATTGACAGAAAAGTGAGCTTAAAGGAAGTTGCTGAATCAATTGAGTCACCAATTGCCTATACATCTAAAATTCTACAAAAACTTTCCCGAAATAAAATTATAAATTCCGATAAAAGGTCCTAACAGGTGGTTTTTCCATTGAAAAAGAAATTAGATAATTTAAAACTAGGCACAATTGTATTTACAATTGATGGTGATAATATTTATAATGGCTGCGGATTAGGGCTGAAAAAGTGTAATGAGAAAATGCCGTGCTCAGTACACAATCAATTCAAAATCATCAGAGGCGAATTAAAGAAAATGCTCGAAAACACTACTTTAAAATCATTGGCTGTGGACTATGAAAAAGGTTTAACCTATTTAAGAAGATAAAAAAATTTGGTATAATAGTGGACATTTTTGTCCAATATAATTAAGTTATGGAAATCAACAACATATATAGCGAATCTGGGATTATTATTACTTTAATCCTTATTCTTATTCCGGTAGTAATAGCATCCATGATTATTACGATGAAAGCATATGCTTATTTGGATCGCAAACAAAAAATAAGAGAATTAGAGAAATTCAATGCATATCTCAAAGAATTAAGTCCAGATGAGGTTCAGAAGCTTGAGCAAAGAAAGAGGGAATTGGAATTTGCTCTTTCAAACAATGAACTTGCAGGAGATACAAGTCCAATGGATCACAAAGGATTGATTACAGCTGTCAATGATGTGGAAACACTTCGTTTCATTGAACAAAAGAAAAAGAGCCAGCCTAGACCATATATCGAACCAGAGTTGACCAAACTTATTTTATGGTATATAGGATGTGCCACTTTTTGGCTATTGTTGGGTACTACCATTGGAGAATATCTCGGCATCAAATTCGTAGCTCCTGATGTGGACCATTTCAGTTGGTTGAGTTTTGGCAGATTAAGACCTGTTCACACCAATATGGTTTTTTGGGGTTGGGCATCATTAGCAATGATGGGATTAGCTTATTATGTAATTCCAAGGGTTAGTAATGTTCCTATCCAAAATGTAAAAACTGGCTATTATTCATTAATCCTTATAAATGCTTCAGTAATAATTGGTAGCATTTGTTTAATGGCTGGTATTAACAATGGAGGCGGTGAATATCGAGAATATATTTGGCCCGTAATGGCACTGTTTGGGGCTGGAATTGTCATATCGTTGATCAATTTCTTCAAAACGATTGCCAATAGGACAACCAAAGAAATTTATGTTTCCAATTGGTATATAATTTCAGCAATGATGTTTCTTTTAGTGATTGCATTTGTTGCATATTGGCCAACATGGCAATCTGGCTTAGGTGAAACCATAGTTCAAGGATATTATATGCACCAAGGTGTAGGGATGTGGTTCATGTTGTTCAATTTGGGCTTGATGTATTATTTCTTACCCCAGCAATTGAACAAGCCTATCTACTCTTATAGCTTAGGTATTTTGGCATTTTGGGCACAAATACTATTTTATACCCTAATTGGTACCCATCATTTTATTTTTAGTGCAATACCTTGGTGGTTGCAGACAATTGCTATTGTCGGAAGTGCAGGAATGGTATTCCGGTTGTGGCAGGAACAGCCAATTTCTTAATGACATTTAAAGGCTCTTGGAGTAAACTTTCTGGTAGCTATACCCTACCCTTTTATTTAATTGGGATTATATTTTATTTCACAGGCTCTTTGCAAGGTACGGCAGAAGCTTTTCGCTTTACCAACTTGGTTTGGCATTTTACAGACTTCACTGTAGCTCATTCCCATCTGACAATGTATGGCATTATTTGCTTTATGCTTTGGGGTTTTATTTACACTATTATTCCAAGACTTACTGGCAAAGAACCACCTCAATTAACTGTAGGTGCTCATTTTTGGTTGGCTTTGATAGGCCTTCTATTCTATACAGTTCCGCTAATGTATGGATCTACCCTTAGAGGTTTGATGTGGATGGATGGAAAACCATTTATTGAAAGTGTAGAATTAATGGCTCCTTTTTGGCTATGGCGGGCAATTGGTGGTTCTCTAATGTGGCTTTCTCATATTCTATTTGCCTATAATTTTTATGTGATGATCAACAAAAAAGAAGAAATAAATATCCCAACTACTGCAATAGACATTTTGAAAGCAAAACAAAAATTGGATATAGAACCCATTACAATTTAAATAAAAGAAAATGGAATTATTTGATAATCATATTAAATTATTTAGAACGGCTTTAGGTTCCTTTATTGGCTTGACCATTATTGTAGCTATTATTCCAGCCATTAATAACCAAAATAACAATGCTCCTTTACCAAATTCGATACCCTTAAACGAAAAGGCACAATTAGGCAAGCTTAGTTTTATAGCGAATGGATGTGTTGCCTGTCATACTCAACAGGTTAGAAATGTAGATATGGATAAAATGTGGGGAACTAGGCCTGGAATTGCAGCAGATTATGCAGCAAATACCAGAACCGATTTCTGGAGAAATACAGCCACATTAATGGGTACTGAAAGAACTGGACCCGACCTAACCAACATAGGTAATCGACAACCAAGTTTAGCTTGGAATTTACTACATCTTTATCAACCAAGAGCTGTAGTTAAATCATCCATAATGCCTGCATATCCTTGGCTTTTTGCTATTAAAAATGAAGTAGGCAAAGATGAAGTGGAAGTCGTTGTACCAGATGAATATAGAAAAGGAATATCAGGAAAAATCATCGCCAAAAAAGAAGCAATAAATTTAGTAGCTTACTTACAAAGCCTAAGACAAACTTCTTTACCTGACGGAAAAACACCAATGGAATTTTTATACAAGAAAAAAGAAAATCCAATAGCTTCAGAAAATAAAAAAGAGGAGTTGCCCGATGGGCAAATGCTCTACACTCAAAATTGTGCAAGTTGTCATCAAGCAAATGGAGAAGGGCTCAAAGGAGCTTTTCCTCCATTGAAAGGCAGTCCGATTGTAGTGGGAAACGATCTCGAATTATATGTGAATATCATTATGTTAGGTTATGATGCAAGGGCTGATTATGCTGTCATGAATGCTGTTGGAACTATAAATAATTTTTCACCAGAGCAAGTCACTAGCATTATCAATCATGAAAAAACCAGTTGGGGGAATCAATCAAAAACAGTCACTACTGAAGAAGTAAAAAAGATTATGGATTTCATTAAAATAACTAACAATAAATAGTAATATGAAAAAGAATTCCATTCTAATATTCATGTTTGTTTTTGCAAAACAAATTATTTCAGCTTGCGAAGTTTGCGAAAAGCAGCAACCTAAAATCACACAAGGATTTACTCATGGTGCAGGCCCTCAAAGCAATTGGGATTGGGTGATAATTGCTGTAATTACGGCTATTACAATTTTGACTTTTGTTTTTTCATTAAAATATTTAATAAATCCTGGTGAGAAAAATACCGACCATATTAAACAATTAATTTTAAGTAATTAAAAATGAAAGAAGATAAAAGTAAAATAAAGCTATTCATAGATGATGATTTACAACCAATTGCAGAATTGTTGGCACCTGTCCAATTTGAACTGGATACGACAAAACTGATTGATGGTGAACACATCCTAAAATTAATTAGCAAGTCCCCAACGGGAAGAGAAGGGATTCGAAGAATAAAGTTCATTGTCAGAAATGGTCCTTCCATTTCTGTAGAAGGAATTTCAGAAAATGCTGTGGTTGATGGCACTGTCCCATTAATGATAAATGCTTACGACAAAGGGAATCAAAAGAAATTCATTATCGAAGGGAGCGAAACACCCCAAAGTGTACCCAGTTGGTTGTGGATTTTGTTGATTGCATTTTTGGGTTGGGCAGCTTATTACCTAATTACTAATTTCAGTCTTTAAATTATTAGCAAATGAAAAAAGACATAAAAACTATAGATGATATAAAATTAATGGTAGATAATTTCTACGGAAAGATAAGAGAAGATGACTTGTTGGCAGATATTTTCAATGATGTGATCGAGGATCGTTGGTCCCAACATCTTGAAAAAATGTATCGCTTTTGGCAGACAGTTTTATTAGAGGAGCATACCTATTATGGTAGTCCCTTTATTCCACATGCTAAATTGCCAATTGATGGAATACACTTTGACAAATGGTTAACTATTTTTAATGACACAGTAGATAATTTATTTGAAGGGGAAAAAGCAACAAGAGCAAAATGGCAAGGACAAAGAATGGCAGAAATGTTCCAATCAAAAATTGAATATTATAGAAATAGTTCTTCAATTCCGATTGTTTGAATATTACAAAAGTTCCTCCATCTTTTTTTACTCCACTTAACAATTTGGATGATATTAATCTGAAAATCATTCGTTTAACAAAAATTAAAATTTAAGAATATGAATATTCAAGAAAATCAAATTATCGGTGAATTGGTTGCAAAAGATTACAGAACAGCTTCAATATTCAAAAAATATGGTATTGACTTTTGTTGTCAAGGCACCAAGACGATCAATGATGCCTGTTTGAAAAATAATATAGATGGAAAATCAGTAGTTTCTGATTTGAATACCCTTTTACAATCCGAAACCGAAAAATCCATTGATTATCAAAATTGGCCCATTGACTTATTAGCAGATTATATTGAGAAAAAACACCATTGTTATGTGGAAGAAAAGACATTAGAAATAAGCCCATATCTAGATAAAATTTGCAGGGTTCATGGTGAACGGCACAATGAATTATTCGAAATAAAAGAACATTTCAATGCTACTGCCGATGAATTAGCGGCACATATGAAAAAAGAAGAAATTATTCTGTTCCCATATATTCGTAAAATGATGCAAACTAGAAAAAGCAATACAAGGCATGTGGCTCCTTTGTTTGGAACTATTCAAAACCCTATAAATATGATGAAGCATGAGCATGATACCGAAGGTAATAGATTCAAAAAAATAGAGGCATTGAGCAACCAATACACACCACCATTGGATGCTTGCAATACTTACAAAGTCGCTTTTGCATTATTGAAAGAATTCGAGCAGGATCTACACTTACACATCCATTTAGAAAACAATATTTTGTTTCCAAAAGCTATTATGATGGAAACTAAGTTGACTCATATGAACTAAAATGAAATCAATAGAAATCAAAAGAGTTTATGAAAACAAATTAGCGGATGGAACCTATAGGATTTTAGTTGATCGCCTTTGGCCCCGAGGTATAAAAAAGATTGATTTATACCTCGATGAATGGGACAAAGCAATCGCCCCTACTCCCCTGTTGAGAAAATGGTTCAATCATGAGGCTGAACATTTTAATGAATTTGAAATATTGTATCGAAAAGAATTAGTAGATAAAAAAGATGCACTAAATAGATTAAGGGTTATTGCTCAAAAAAATAGCTTAACTTTACTATATGGTGCAAAAGATACGAAGATTAATCATGCAATTATATTAAAAAAAGTTTTAATGGAACCATTATGAAAATGAACTTTTATTACGATACCGTGAGTGAAGCTATAAATGACCTAGCTAGAAGAGGTTATACAACAGACTTCGAAATCTTAAAAGAAGCGGAATGTCTTATCTGTAACAAAACTGCCGAACAATTATCCCCTGATGAGTTTGAAATTGACGAAACATATCGTTTCGAAGGGAACACAGATCCTGGAGACGAAATGATTGTCTTTGCGATATCTTCAGTCAATAATAATTTGAAAGGAATAGTCGTAAATGCCTATGGAATGTATTCAGATTCAGCTACTTCCAAAATAGTTGAACGATTAATAAACAAAGTAATTACAACATCCCCTATAAAGCGAATTGAATCGCTGAAGCCTTTTAGTCGAGATCACCATCATAGCTTGTTGCTTTGTTGGAAAATCAGAACTGGTATTAAAAATCAAATAGAGCCTATCAGAATAAAAAAATATGTTCAATGGTTTTGGGAAACATATTTGTTACAGCACTTTGAACTTGAAGAAAAACAGCTCTTCCCTATCCTAGGAAATCATAATGTACTAGTGCAAAAGGCAGTTTCAGAACACCACAGATTGAAATATTTGTTTGAATCTTCAGATGCTAGTATTGCCAACTTAAGTTCTATCGAAAGTGAATTAAACAACCATATCCGATTTGAAGAAAGGGAGCTTTACAACGAAATTCAAGAAATTGCCTATGAAAAGCAACTACGAGAAAATGAATTCAATCATGCTGATTCTAAATTTATTGATAATCTTTCAGACCCATTTTGATATAATAACTTAAGATTTTGTTGCTTTTAGAATAACAAATATAAATTGCCTATCGTAAAAAGTGCTTACACAAAAAGAGCATGAAAACATGAAGCAATTGACAACTTTTTTCCTTCTACTTATTACAACCATTTGTCTCAGTCAGAAAAATGGACTATTTGCTGATTCTATCCGCAAGGCTTTTCAGATTCCCGAAATAAATTATGCAGTCATAACTGGTAATAATGTGCTAGAAATCGAAGCGATGGGCAAACATTCCATCGATTTGCAAGATACAGCAACCCTAAACGACCGTTTTCATCTAGGCTCCAATACCAAAGCGATGACAGCTTTTATGATTGCAAAGTTTGTTGAAAAAGGAAAACTAAAGTGGACAACTAAATTTTTTGATGTTTTTCCTGAGTGGAAAAAAAATAGTAAGGCTGCATATTTCAATATTACTTTGCAAGATTTGCTCACTCACAAAGCATTAATCCAACCTTTTCAAGGGGATAATGATCCGAAATTCCCCCATTCAAAGGCACGAATCCGTCAAAAAGGAAACAATTTGGGCAATTTGTCTTAACCCTTGAGCCAGCAAAAATTGATTCTACACAGAAATTTGTCTATTCCAATGCTGGCTATACTTTGGCGGCACTAATGGTAGAAAAAGTTACAAATAAAAGTTGGGAAGCTTTAGTGGAACATGTTTTTAATAAAGAATTAAAATTGAATGTAAAATTTTCTTGGCCAGAAAACCAAAAGCAAAAAGATACTTGGGGTCATTCCTTCGAAAACGACCAATTGAAGCCCATCCCATCTTCAAGTGAATCACATTTAGATTATACCGAACCAGCTGGTGACCTGAATATGAAACTAAAAGACTACATTAAATATATTCAATTGAACTTACAAGGGCTATCTGGGAAAGACAATTATTTGAAGTCAAAAACCTATAAATTTATACATACTGGCTTTGAAAACTATTCCTTAGGTTGGTACAATATTATCGAAAATGGCACCGAACTTTCTACTCATTCTGGAACGGCATTTACATATTATACATTAGTTCATATTGACAGAATTACTGGAAAAGCATTTATTATTTTTACCAACTCTTTTAATCCTAACACCCAACAAGGCGTCCGTTTATTAATGAGAAAATTGAAGGAAAGTTGGAATCATTAAAAAAGTTAATAGTATTTAGTTCAATATAAAACCATTATAATTTCGTTATAATTAAAGTTCAATATAAAATGAATTTGGTACCCCAAAAAATTAGTTTTGGCATGCCCTAAAACATTTAACATTTTATGAATAGAAGATTGTTTCTTAAAAAAAGTTTATGGAGGCTTACAGGTCTGGGCATTTTAGGTGGACTTTATGCTTGGCAAATAGAACCATTTTGGGTTGAATTTGTAAATCAAAAAATGCCGATAAAAAATTTACCAGACCACTTAATTGGGAAAACCCTAATGCAAATAAGCGATATTCATGTTGGAAAAAGATTTGATTATCAATATATTATCCGTTCTTTTGAAAAAGCCAAAAAATTTAATCCCGACTTTGTGGTTTACACTGGCGACTTTGTCACTATTGATAATGACGAAGTACAATATGATGAATTGAAAGCAGTAATGAAAAATTCTGTTTATGGAAAATTAGGAACGATAGGGATTTTGGGAAATCATGACTATGGAAAAAATTGGTCACAACCTAAGGTTGCCGAAAATGTCTCCAAAATTGTACAAGATAATGGCATTCAACTTTTAAGAAATCAGCAGTTGGAGATTAGCGGATTAAATTTTATAGGATTTGACGATTATTGGGGATTGAATTTCAACCCTGAAGTCATGAGCATTTACGATAATATAAAATCAAATATTGTGCTTTGTCATAACCCTGATGTTTGCGACCTACCTATTTGGAATAATTATCAAGGTTGGATTCTTTCTGGGCATACTCACGGTGGACAAGTAAAACCTCCTTTCTTGCTACAATCGTTCCAGTTAAAAACAAAAATACACCGCAGGAAAATTCGATTTATCCAATGGAAGAACTCTTTATATCAATCGAGCATTGGGACATTTGTGGCAAATTAGATTTAATGTGCGACCTGAAATAACTATTTTTGAACTCGAAAAGGAATCTTAAAAAATTATCAAAAAATTTATTCTAAATTTGTACAAATAGAACCTTCTTTTAAACCATAATTAACTTCAATTCCATTTCATTTATTCAAAAAGGAAATAATGCAAAATTCAACCGTTGATTGGTTTTTTACGAAGGAATCAAAATGGCAAAGTGAATATGAGGCTTTGCGATCCATCCTCCTTTCTACCAACCTTGACGAAGGATTGAAATGGGGAAATCCCTGTTATATGTACAATGAAACAAATGTTGTTTTGATTCATGGATTCAAGGAATATTGTGCTTTGTTGTTATTCCAAGGTGCATTATTAAAAGATCCATATCATTTATTGGTACACCAGACCAAGAATGTGCAGGCTGCAAGGCAAATCCGATTTACAAAATTGTCAGAAATTGAAGCTCAAAAAGAGCAGCTTTTAGTGTATTTGGCGGATGCCATCGAAATCGCAAAAGAAGGAAAAAAAGTTCAAATGAAGTCGGTGAGTGAATACGAAATTCCCGCTGAATTTCAGGAAGTTTTAAATGAAATGAGCGACGTTAAAAATGCATTTGAATCCTTAACTCCAGGCAGGAGGAAAGCCTATCTCTACTTCTTTTCATCTGCAAAACAATCTAAAACTAGAATTACTAGAATCGAAAAATACATACCAAAAATTTTGGAGGGAAAGGGATTAGAAGATTGATATAGAAAGAGTAAGATACGTTTCTTCAAAAGTATTATATTTAGTTTTAATAGATGATTAAAAACGATAAATGAAAATCATTACTTGGAATTGCAATATGGCTTTTCGGAAAAAGGCTGCCTTTATCCTTCAATACCAGCCAGATATTTTGATAATTCCAGAATGTGAGCATCCTGATAAATTAATTTTTCCTATCGGAACGCCCAAACCAACAGATATAATATGGTTTGGTAAAAATCCAAATAAAGGACTTGCTATTTTTTCCTATAGCTCCTATAAAATAAAATTACACAACAATATTCATCAAGATTTACAATGGATTATCCCAATTACCCTATCGAATGGACATTTTGAATTCAATCTCTTCGCTATTTGGGCAAACAATCCAACCGATCCAGAGGGGCAATATGTCACTCAGGTTTGGAAAGCAATTCATCATTATAGCAATTTACTAAAAGACACAAAAACAATTTTATTAGGAGACTTTAATAGCAATAAAATATGGGATAAAAAACGAAGAATAAGCAATCATTCAAATGTTGTAAAAATATTAGAAGAGAAAGGAATTTTTAGCACCTATCATTTACACCATAAACAGGAGCAAGGGGCTGAAATTCATCCAACTTATTATTTGTATCGACACAAGGACAAACCCTATCACTTAGATTATTGCTTTGCTTCAAAGGATTTTATTGAAATGATGGTTTCTGTAGAAATTGGCGAATATGATGATTGGGCAAAATATAGCGACCATGTTCCAATAATCGTTTCATTTGTTTTTTAAATTCAATAAAACGAAAGATCAAAAGTTTAGAATGGTCTCTAATTATTTGATTTTAAATCTATATTTATCAAAAAATAAGTTTTTTTTTCTCCGCTATCTCCCCTACTCCAAGAGCAATTTATTTCAAAATTAGCTTCATTTTAAAGCTACATTCGGTAACTTTACTTTTTTATACAAACATAATTCTGAATTCAGTAGTTATAGACTAAATACATTTGAAATAAAAGAATGATGCAACACAAACATACATACGATGCTCAGGGAAAACAGCTTTGTTGCACTCAAGAAGAAAAGATTTATTTCAATGCAGGAGCTAAGGAAATTTTAAAAAAAGAGCATCATCCTGAAGAACATGATACAGAGGATGGCCATGATCATTCTTCCATTCAAGAAAGTCGCTTACACCTTTTTTTGCCCGCAATAATTAGTTTTAGTTTATTAATAATTGCCATATTTCTAGATCATTTTTACCCACAATCTTGGTTTACAGGATGGATTAGAGTCCTATGGTATATTTTTGCCTACCTTCCTGTTGGTTTGCCTGTGCTCAAAGAAGTGGTAGAAAGTATTGGCAAAGGCGATATTTTTTCAGAATTTCTATTGATGTCAATCGCCACTATAGGTGCTTTTTCAATCGGAGAGTTTCCTGAAGGTGTTGCTGTGATGCTGTTTTATGCCGTGGGAGAAATCTTTCAAACATTAGCTGTAAGGAAAGCAAAAGCGAATATCAAAACATTATTGGACCAACGACCAGATGAAGTTACCATCATTGAAAATCAACAATCAAGAACTGTTAAAGCCGAAAATGTGAAGATTGGGGATACAATCCAACTAAAATCTGGGGAAAAATTAGGTTTAGATGGGGAACTTTTGTCAGAAAGTGCCTCCTTCAACACGGCAACATTAACTGGAGAAAGTGCACCAACTTCCAAATCTAAAGGGGAACAAGTTTTGGCTGGGATGATTAATCTGAACTCCGTTATTCTGGTGAAAGTGAACACCGAATACCAAGATAGTAAATTAAGTAAAATATTAGAACTAGTCCAAAATGCTTCGGCACAAAAAGCTCCAACCGAATTGTTTATAAGAAAATTTGCAAAAATTTATACGCCAATTGTTGTTGTTTTAGCCATTTTAATCTGCCTATTACCATATTTTTTCATTTCAGATTACCAATTTAAGGAATGGCTTTATCGTTCATTGATTTTTTTGGTGATTTCCTGTCCCTGTGCCTTAGTTATTTCTATTCCTCTTGGTTATTTTGGAGGAATTGGAGCAGCATCTAAAAATGGAATCCTTTTCAAAGGCAGCAATTTTTTAGACCTCATCGCCAACATCCAACATATTGTGATGGATAAAACTGGTACAATGACTGAAGGTGTTTTTAAGGTACAAGAATTGGTTTTGAAACCCGAGTTTGATAAAAATGAAATTTTACAACTAGTAAATGCTCTTGAAAGTAAGAGTTCACATCCTGTTGCTACAGCCATCCATAATTATATCGGCAAGATAGCAGAAAATATCCAATTTGAGGATGTAGAAGAAATTGCAGGTCATGGTTTGAAAGCGACGATTCAAGGAAAAGAACTCTTGGTGGGCAATTTTAAACTATTGGATAAATACAATATTTCTTATGATGATGATTCGAGCCATTCAGTTTTTACCCTCATTGCAATTGCTTTTGATAAAAAATATGTCGGGTATCTTTCAATTGCAGACAGCATCAAAAAGGATGCTCATGATACCATAAAGAAACTGAATGCCATGAATATTCCTACCACCATGTTAAGTGGAGATAAAAGTGCAGTCGTTAAATTTGTAGTGGATTCTTTGGGTATTACAAGTTATTTTGGAGACCTCCTTCCTGAAGATAAAGTAAACAAAGTGAAAGAAATAAAAGCAAATAATGTAACGGTTGCTTTTGTTGGGGATGGTGTAAATGATGCACCAGTTGTAGCATTGAGTGATGTAGGAATTGCGATGGGAGGCTTGGGCAGTGATGCTACTATCGAAACTGCCGATGTGGTCATCCAAGATGATCAGCCAAGCAAAATACCTATGGCAATCCATATTGGAAAACAAACCAAAAAAATTGTTTGGCAAAATATCCTCTTAGCTTTTACTGTCAAAGTCATTGTGTTAATTCTTGGAGCTGGCGGCCTAGCCACTATGTGGGAAGCTGTTTTTGCAGATGTTGGTGTCGCCTTGTTAGCCATTCTAAATGCAGTCCGGATTCAAAGAATGGATTTTACTAAATATTAATATCATTTTATTTTAAATAACTAATAATCAATTATTTAATACTTATCACCAATCGAAAAATTTGTTGTTTCCAGTAAAAATTATGATTAGGATTTTAGTACATTCTAGTCTATCATTCAAATTTTGGATTTTTTTTCATTGAATAAATTCAACACTTAAAATAAATTCTATTTCATAATAATAATTTCTAAAAGAGAATCATTATCTTTACATAGTAATTCTATTTCAATGAATATTCATCACAAACTTAAAGAAAAAGGGTTGAAAATAACACCACAGCGGTTGGTAGTTATGGAGGCTATTTTTCAATTAAATAATCATCCATCGGCAGAAAATATTATTGAGTATGTCAAGGAAAAATTTCCAAATATTTCAGTAGCGACGGTGTATAAGGTCTTGGACATTTTTGTAGAAAAAGGCATTTTGAAGAAAGTAAAAACAGATAAAGATGTAATGCGATATGAGGGTTATTTAGAGCGGCATCACCATCTTTTTTGTGATGAAACCCATCAAATCAAAGATTTTCATAACAAAGAATTAGACGCCATTATTCAAAATTATTTTTCTAAGTATAAAATTAAAGACTTCGAAATCAAAGATTTTCAATTGAATATAAATGGCGTTTTTAAAGCATCCTAACTGAAAATTAAAAAATATCATAAGGCAAACTAAAATTGATCAATTATCATAATAATTTTAAGATATGAGTAATTCTAATGAAAGTAAATGTCCGTTTCCACATGGACAAATGCAACAAAAAGGGAGTGGTACCTCCAACAATGATTGGTGGCCAAATCGCCTGAACTTGGGTATTTTACGCCAACATTCTTCTCTAACAAACCCATTGGACGATGGTTTTAACTATGCTGAAGCATTTAAAAAACTAGACTTAAATGCCATCAAAAAAGACATTTTTGAGCTAATGACCACCTCACAAGATTGGTGGCCAGCCGATTACGGTCACTACGGTCCCTTATTTATCCGTATGGCATGGCATAGTGCTGGAACCTACCGTATTTCTGATGGAAGAGGAGGAGCAGGAACTGGAAATCAAAGATTTGCACCGGTGAATAGTTGGCCAGATAACGGAAACTTGGATAAAGCTCGTTTTTTATTGTGGCCCATCAAGCAAAAATATGGCAACTCTATTTCATGGGCTGACTTAATGATTTTGGCAGGAAATTGTGCTTTGGAGTCTATGGGATTCAAAACCTTCGGTTTTGCTGGCGGAAGAGCAGATATTTTTGAACCTGAACAAGATATCAACTGGGGAAATGAAACAGAATGGTTGGGCGACAAACGTTACCAAGGTGAACGAGAGCTAGACAATCCATTGGCTGCTGTCCAAATGGGTTTGATCTATGTAAATCCTGAAGGACCTAACGGCAATCCAGACCCTGTTGCTTCTGGCAGAGATATTAGAGAGACTTTTGCAAGAATGGCAATGAATGATGAAGAAACAGTTGCTTTAGTGGCTGGTGGACATACTTTTGGAAAAGCTCATGGAGCGGCTAGTGCTAGCCATGTGGGTAGAGAACCAGAAGGTGAAAGTATCGAAAAAATGGGTATGGGCTGGATTAACAGCTATGGATCTGGTAAAGGTGGCGATGCAATCACAAGTGGCATCGAAGGAGCTTGGAAACCTAACCCAACAACATGGGATAATGGATATTTCGAAACCTTGTTCAAATACGAATGGAAATTGAGCAAAAGTCCAGCAGGTGCTCACCAATGGACACCAACGGATGAAAGTGCTGCCACTACTGTTGTGGATGCTCATGATAAAACGAAATTTCATGCTCCGATGATGACAACTGCCGATATGGCATTGAGAATGGATCCTGCTTATGAAAAAATTTCTAGAAAATTTTTGAATGACTTCAATGCTTTTGCCGATGCTTTTGCTAGAGCTTGGTACAAATTGACTCATCGTGATATGGGACCAATTGCTCGCTATTTGGGAGCAGAAGTTCCTAGTGAAGTGTTGATTTGGCAAGACCCAATTCCAGCAGGTAATAAAGATTTAAATGATACAGATATTGCTTCTTTGAAAGCAACGATTTTGGCTAGTGGCTTGTCGATTTCTCAATTGGTGTCAACAGCATGGGCATCTGCATCTACCTTCAGAGGAAGTGACAAAAGAGGTGGAGCAAATGGTGCTAGAATTAGATTTGCACCACAAAATAATTGGGAAGTCAATCAGCCAGAACAGTTAAAATCTGTTTTAGCAACATATGAAAGCATTCAAAAAGGATTTTCCAAACCAGTTTCTATTGCAGATTTGATCGTATTGGGCGGTTGTGCTGCCATAGAGCAGGCTGCTAAAGATGCAGGTCATTCTATTCATGTTCCTTTTAGCCCAGGTAGAGGAGATGCTACTTTGGAACAAACTGATGTGGAATCTTTTGAAGTGTTAGCACCTAAAGCAGATGGTTTTAGAAATTATAGAAGTGCAAATTGCAAGGTGGTTACAGAAGAAGCTTTAATTGATAAAGCCCAATTGTTAACCCTTACTGCACCAGAAATGACGGTTTTATTAGGTGGATTGAGAGTATTAAATACAAATTTTGATGGTTCAAAATATGGTGTTTTCACTGCTACTCCTGGCAAATTAACCAACGATTTCTTCGTTAATTTATTGGATCTAGGAACTACTTGGAAAGCAACAAATGACAAAGGCGAAATTTTTGTGGGTTCCAATAGAATTACTGGCGAACCAAAATGGACCGCAACTAGAGCAGATTTAGTTTTTGGCTCAAATTCTGAACTTAGAGCAATAGCAGAGATATATGCAAGCAGCGATTCAAAAGATAAATTTTTGAAAGACTTTGTTGCAGCTTGGAACAAAGTAATGAATTTAGATAGATTTGATTTAAGATAAAAAAATCAAAAGTGAAGTGATTTGGTGGTATTTTGAAATTTACAATTTAAATAGGGTAATTTTTCAACTTGCTTTCCAAATCACTTTTTTATTACGATCATACACAGAACCTTAGTTATTAGTGTTTTCTAAAATCAATAAACCTCGTTACTAAGTAAACAAATATTTAAATAAAATTGACTAATCTGGTCAAAGAATAGCCAATATTCGTCTGTATTTACAGCTTATTTCCGATTAAATTTCTTATATTTACAATGACTTTATCATAAATAAAGTCATTTGCAAAAATTTGGATTAACATTATTAATTCAAAAATCGTTATGTTTTTGTACTATAATCCTATATTACAATTCTTGAATCTTATATTAAACAATTATGAATTTCCAGCATCAATATATTTTAGAAAATGAAAGGGCTCTTTTGAGACCTCTGGAATTAGCTGATTATGAATTATTGATTTCATTCGCCATGAACGAGCCAGAGATTTGGAAATATTCGCTGGTACAGGCAGGTGGAGCAGCTGGTTTGAAAAATTATATTCAATTGGCAATAGATGGAAGAAATGCCCAAAAAGAGTATCCATTCATCGTGTTTGACAAAAAAACCAATCAATTTGCCGGCAGCACTCGATTTTATGATATTCAGCTGACTAACAAATGTTTACAACTTGGTTATACATGGTATGGCAAAGATTTTCAAGGTACTGGATTGAACAAACAATGTAAATATTTACTATTAGATTTTGCATTTGAGACCTTAGGGATGGAAAGAGTGGAATTCAGGGCTGATAATGACAACAAAAGGAGTATTGCAGCTATGCATAGCATCGGTTGTAAAACGGAAGGCATTTTAAGAAGTAATGGATTCAAACCAAATGGAGAAAGAAGAGACAGCATTGTGTTGAGTATTTTGAAAGCAGAATGGGAAAATGAGGTGAAAAATAATTTAAAAAATAAGATTCAAAACATTAAATAATTAATGAGTTGATTAATTTTAAAACCCCAAAGAACGATTCATTCGATAGTAAAACAATATTTTAAGAATCGCTACCTAAAATGAGAAAATTACTAAGTTTAATTTTGATTTCAATAATTCCATTGGTTTCTTTTGGGCAAAAGAAATTACTAGTTATTAAAGCTAATTCCTCAAAGGTTGCCATAAAAGATGGTGATTATCTTGATAAAAATGCTTGGTCGCTTTCTCCTGAAACCAAACCCGACATCTATACTGCCGACAGGTCTTCGAAACCAAAATGGGTTGTTTTTTATACAGATATTGATTCGATAAAAGTTAAAGTTAAACCAGGAACAATTTTCAATTTCATAATTTTATTGAATGGAAAAGACACATGTTACACAAGAATTGTAAGCTCAAAAGCATATGAAAAAGATGCTGTAAAATCGGAGATTTTTCCAGATACCATTCCCTTCAAATTGAATAATTTTGAAGCCATTAAAGTTCAAAGTATCGTTAATAATAGCGATACCCTAAATCTACATTTTGATCTTGGCACTCTTGATTTCCGATTTACAAAACCAGCTTTCTCTAAATTCAGACAAAAGAAAATTGATAAAATTCAAATGGGAAAATGTCATTGGGATGCACCCAATGTACAAATTGCAAATAATGCTTCTCATGGAATGGATGGAAGATTTGGGTGGCGAGCATTTGATGGAAAAATTGTTGAAATCAACTATGATAAAAATATCCTTATAGTTCATTCAAAATTACCAAAAATTGAAAAAGGTTACGTTCGATCAAATATAAAATTTATCCAATCCTTATTATGTATAGAAGCGGCAATTCAAATTGACCAAAAAAATTATATTGGAAATTTCTTAGTTGATACGGGTTCAGATTTGGCGATGGTTTTAGATAGTGCATGGCTGGTGGAGCAACATTTTCCTGAAAATCAAAAAGTTATCAGAAAATCATCCTTTAGTGATGGTGCTGGAAGAAAATATGAAACAACGATTATTTCCATTCCACAAGTTAGTTTAAACAGATTTAAACTTAAAAATGTCCCTACATCAAAACTTGGATTCAAAAGCCCTGTGGGCTCACAGATAAACTATTTTGGGAACGAGTTATTAAAACGGTTCAATATGATTATTGATTTGCAGAAAGATAGCATTTATTTAAAATCGAATACCTTATTTTCATCACCGTACAAGGAAAAAATATGAAATTAAAAATCCTCAATTTTTGTTTAATCCTCACTTCATTATTTGGTTTTTTAGAATGGGGAAAAGGTAGCCAAATGTTTCTTTTTCAAGCGGAATATGAAATATTTACAAAGATTTTTACGGATCCAATCTCCGTCTTACATCCTTTTATCCAATTTCCTTTTATTGGTCAAGTTTTATTATTCATTACTTTATTTCAAAAACAACCGAGCAAATTATTGACTTACATTGGCTTGGGTTGCCTGAGCTTGCTATTGCTTTTTGTCTTCTTCATTGGCATCATAAGTTCCAATTTTAAAATTATTTGTTCTATTATTCCATTTATTATTATTGGAATTCTAATTCTGATTGAAAATAGAAAAAGAAAAACTATTAAGACCTAACAAAATAATTACTAAATGCTTTAAATTTGGATTTTAACTTTAAACTGCAACTACATTGATTTATTTACACCTTTGATTTTTATGAAGTTTCCAATTTTAGCTTTTGTGTTTTCTTTTAGTTTTTTACCCTTCGCTTTTCAAAAACTTGGCAAGTTGGACCCACAGAACTTATACATATTGCAGTAAAGTAGCTGCTTTGGTGCAAAATGGTGATACCATCCTCATTGATTTTGCGACATACTTGAATGATCCTCAAGTGAAATGGGATAAAAACAATTTATTGATTAAAGGCGTTGGTGGCAGACCTCGATTGGAAGCTGGGTCGATTATTGCAAATGATGCATCTAATGGAAAAGGCATTTTTGTAATTAGTGGAGCCAATGTTAGAGTTGAGAATATCGAATTCGCCAATGCCGCTGTAATTGATAGAAATGGGGCTGGAATCCGACAGGAAGGAGCCAATTTGTACATACATAAATGTAAATTTATTGGAAATGAAATGGGCATTTTATGTGGAAATATCGCTAATTGAAAAACTACTGTAGAATTTTCAGAATTTTTTCATGGCGGAAGTAGCTCCAACCCTGGCTATCAACACAATATTTATATCAATCATATCGATACTTTCGTTTTCCGATACAATTATACTCACGATGCTATTGCCGAAGGTCATGAACTAAAAAGTAGAGCTACCTATAATTTTATTTTGTACAATAGGATTGCAAATGAGCAAAGTACGGATAGCCGAACGATTGATTTGCCCAATGGTGGCACAACGGTTATTGTCGGAAATATTATTGAGCAGGGACCCAGTTCAGCAAATTCCAATTTATTGGGTTATGGACTAGAAGGATTGTCGAACCCAGCACCCCATAAAATTTGGATTTGTAACAATACCTTTATTAACAAAAAATCAACTGGGAGTTTTATTCACACCCAATCGGGAACGGATACCTTATTTGTGAAAAACAATATTTTGGCAGGTGCAAAAACAGGAGGGCTTTTCTTAGGCTCGGCAGCAGTTGTGGATTCTTCAAACAATCTGGTCAGCAACAATATTGCGGATTTTGGGTTTGTAGATGCCGCAAAATACAATTATCAGTTAATAACTACCTCAATTGCAAAAGATGCTGGTATTGAGGTAAATAAGTCAGTAAATGGCTATGATTTGCAAACCCAAATGGATGTATAAAGACACTTGTAATGCAGAAATTAGGAAACAAATATAACAAAATAGATATCGGAGCTTTTGAGTTTTTTGCTCCAACTGACAACAAAGAATTAGCCAATCCAACTTTTATTATTTATCCAAACCCAACGGCAGATTGGGTTCATTTGGAGCTGAAAAATGACGAGTTGAAGCAAGTGAAAATGTATTCCCTTTCTGGAGAATTTTTACAAACTTTCTTTACTTCCGATTTTTCTATTGCACCTTTTCAAAATGGCGTTTATTTTCTTCTTATACAAACTGAGCAACAAAGTTTTTTTACTAAAATAATGAAATTTTAAACCTTTTTTGGTGGAAAATAGGCTTTCCTTAGGCGATTATTGCGTCGTCTAGGATCATTTTATATCCTTTTCCATGGATATTGGTTATTTTTATGTTTGCATCTAATGCTAACTTTTTACGGAGTTTCGAGACTAAAACATCCAAATTCCTACTCATCACAAAAATGCCTTCATTTTCCCAAACTTCTTTTAGCAATAACCCCCTTTCCATTATTTGGTTGGGGTTGTCAGCAAATATTTTCAGTAGTTTTGATTCTTTATCCGACAAAATAGTGGACACATCATCCATGACTAATAAATTTTTTTGAGTAAAAAACTTAAACTTTCCTACCGTCAAAAATGAAATTTTAGGGTCTTCGATATTTAGTGTATTGTTTACAACACTTTCCTTTTTGGCGGTATTTTTTTTCAGGCTACTAACAAAATAAAATCCGATTAAAAACATAAAAAAAGTGGAACCCATCAACCACCCTACCCTATTTTTATTTGTATTCAAAAACTCAATTTGGACAATATAACAATCTGTATTTTGGTTTCTACCCCTACAAGGCAAAACGCTATCTCTTGGGAAACGGATTTCATAAGCAAAAATGGTTTGCATTTTATTACAGTCTAGCACACTCACAATATGCTCTTTGGGCAAACCATTCCGCTCCAATTGATTGCTCACCAAATGAATCAAAGAGTCAGAGACAAAGTCAAAAGCTTTTTCGAAGGAAATCTGATAGGTATGATCATTCATTTTTTGAATGGGCAAAACCCTCGATGTAGAATCATTAGCAAGCAACAATAATTTATGCCCGATGTCCTTAAGACGATTTCAATATGTTTTTTCTGGATCTGCAGCCTTATCATTCACAAACGAAAAGGCAGAATACAGCCAAATGAAAATTGAAAAGGTGAACAGAAAATAAAAAATCCATTTCATATGCACAAATTAAATCAAATTAATGGTGTTAGCCGCTATGATTTACACTTTTTTACATTTATTTTACTGCTTAGGGAACGTAAATGGGCTTTTAAATGGATGCAAATTCTTAAAAACTATTTTTGAATTAACTTTTTAAGGGTCATTTTTTGAAAACAATTATTTTCTTTTTAATGTTCTTTATTATCAATTAGGTTTTATTTCTAAATAAAATTAATATTCAAAAAAAATTACAATACGATGTTAACGAATAGTTTGAATTTGATTATAAGGAGAGATTTAGAACATGTCATTTCCGAATTGGAAGCTTATCATGACGAAAGCAAAATGTGGGAAATTGATAAAAATATTAGTAATTCTGCTGGAAATTTAGCCTTGCATTTGGTTGGTAATTTGAATGCATTTATTGGGGCAAATCTTGGTAAGACAGGTTATATTAGAGATCGCCCATTGGAGTTTTCTAGCAAAAATGTTGTTAGAACTGAAATTATTGAAAAAATAAAGGCTACTATTGATGTGGTTGAAAACAGTCTTTCCAAGTTGACAACCGAACAATTATCAATCCCTTACCCTTTGATGTCCTTTCCACATCGATTTGTCAAAAGACCTTCCACTTTATTTTTTACTACATTTAACCAGTCATTTGGCTTATCATTTAGGACAAATAAATTATCATAGAAGATTTCTGGAGTATCTAAATAATTGGATCAATTATTCTTAATGTAATTGATGAGGATGGGTTATTATAAACGTTTAAATTTAAATCTTTTATACTAACTATAACTAAATTAGGAGTCGCCCTTTTTATTCTATTTTAATAGAACAAATATATTTTATTAAGAAATTACACCAGCAAGATTTTATATAAATTGTTGTATTTTATTGTATTTTAATATATTTTGTATTTTACATCTGTGTAATATGCAGAATATCAAATAGATACGAACTTTAATATAACTATTATAGGAGAAAATATAACCATATTAGGATTATATATAACTAGATTAGGAAAATTTATAACTATTTTCGGAAATAAAATAACTTTTTTAGGAATAATTATAACTTTTTTAGGATATTTGTCTAATATTTCAAATATTGCTTTTGATAAATATATAAAACAATTGATTATTAATATGTTATCAATAATGTTTATTTATATATTATCTTTAACTATAACTGATTTAGGAGTAAAATAATTATGGTAATTTTTTTTACCTAGTTGTTTACAAAGGGTTTATAATATAAGTTTCATTCTAATATTTACTATTTTGCCCAAATATAACCAATTTAGGAATGAAATTACATTTATTTAAGTGTTGAAATATATGGTAGAATTGTGATAAAATAGAATATTTCGCCTTGAACTATAACCATTTTAGGAGCAATTGAATAAGGATGTATTTTCCGAATTATTGAATTTTAAAACATTGATTATCAATAATATATAGTTTTGTTATTTTTTGAAAATAATATGAACTATAACTATTTTAGGAATGAATAGAATTGTTATTGAAACACTTAATTAGAACCCAATAAACTTAACTATAACTAAATTAGGAAAATAAAACTTTAAAAAATATGAGTCATGAGTAGGATAAATGACTTAAATCGAGGGATAAAATTGATTCGAAAAAGTAATAAACTTATCGAAGCAAGGTATAATTTTGATATTTGGGAATCAAGACTCTTTAGTAAAGTTCTGACTTTAGTGAGACCCACCGATAATGATTTTAATGTTTTTAGAATTTATCTTAGGGATGTTATCGAAGATTTTGATTTACACAAAGATAATGCTTCCTACAATTACCTCAGAAAGGCAGCAGATAGCTTAATGAACAAAAAATTCTACATTCCTTACGAAGTGGATGGAGTATTAAGAGAACGGAAATATCCTATCATAATAATGTCTGACTCGATGAAAAAAGTGAAAAACGAGTCGAGTCGAAAAGCACAAGAATATATTGATTTATCCGTTCATCCCGACATGAGACCACTACTTTTGGAATTGAGAGAAAAATATACAAGTTACGATTTGAGAAATATAAAGCAACTCAGAAGTAACTATACCTTAAGGATTTATGAGCATTTGAAGCAATATGAAAAGATTGGAAAAAGGACATTAGAAATCCAATATTTGAAAAGAGTATTTGAAATCGAGAATGAGTACCCTCTTTTTGCCAATTTTTACCAGAAAATTATTGAACCCGCTTTGAGGGACATTAATATCTATACGGATATTGAAGTATCGAAAGTGGACAAACTGAAAAGAGGAAGGAAGGTAGTTAGTTTACAATTTTTTATTCACCGCAAGTCTGATGTGAAAATAAAGGAGATTTTTGGAATTGAAGAATTGGTCGTTCCAGAATCTGAAGAACTAGCAGAATATGAGGAGATAGCTGGAGTAATGAAAAATGAAAGAGATCAAATGTATCTCAAATTTGAATCTATTCTAGTTGCTGATTTTGGCATCTCCCCTATTGCCTTTGGTGAAGTTATCGAAAAGTATGGCGAAAAAGAAATCCAAAAAGCTATAAGAGTAACGAAAAGAGCAAAAAGCAATGGGCAAATTTCCAAAAATATGGCTGGATTTTTTCTCAAAGCAATCAAAGAAAATTATACGGACGAAGCAGAATCAAAAAAGGAGAAAAGTGAAAAGATAGCATTTGATAAACAATTGAAAATTAAACAATTAGAAGGTAATTTAAACCAGCTGACCAAAGATCATACAAAAGAAATCAATAAAATAGTTAAAGGACTTACAGAAAACAATCCTGAAATCACCACTGCGGCAATCAAAACTTTAAGAGAAATGCCCTTGACACAAATATTGATTAAAGAACGAGAATCGAATCTGGGAAGAACTTTGATTCTACAGGATTTTAAAGAGGATAAAACTTTAGTTGATTTGGTTATAGGACAAATAATCACCCAAAATAATGAGCATTTTACTGAAATGATGAGTGAATTTAATAGCCTCTCCAATAAACTTAGAAAGGCTATTAATCAACTGAAAGAAAGTTAAATTATTGGTTTAAGTCCTTCTTAATCAATTCGATTATATATTCTCTCATCGTGATGAAACGATTGATGGATTTATGTCGGAGTTCCAAAAAAATATCTACAGGTATATCTACTGTAAGTCGTTTCAAAGCTTCTTTTTCTGTTGTTGGTTCTACAACTGTTGCTGGTGCTGCCACAAGAATTTCTTTCTTTTGAACGACAGGTTCTTCTTGTTTTACTTTTTCAGCAATCTTTGGTGTTTTTTTGGTTTTTTCTTTGTGAAGAACATCCACCAAGGCTTCAGTTGCTTCAATATTTTTATCTACTTTTTTAAAATCTACTTTCGGAGTCAGTGTTTTCATTAATTTATTGCTCATACGATTTGAATTTTAGATTTAGGATATTTTTGACATTATTTGAATAATTTCATTGGCAACCTCCACCATTTCATCTTTTGCTTTTGGGTCGTTATATTCATATACTCCTAAGCCATCGATGATTGCTTTTCGATAGGCAGATCTACTTTTCACGTTATTCTCTAAACATTTGATAATTTCGTACATTCCAAGAGCTTCTTTCGACTCTTTTGAAAGGTTTTGTCTTTCATCATATTGATTGAGTAAAAAATAGGCAGGGATATTTTTCTCTCTTAATTCTTGAGCTTCAACGAAGCGATCTATAAAAATTTCAGTTGCCCAAAAATCAAGACCACTTGGAAGAATGGGAATAATTACTAAATCAGCTATTAACAATAATTTACTGGTCGTTTTTGATAGAGATGGCGTACCATCAATCAAAACGATATCATAATCATTATTGAGTAATCGTACATTTTTTAGCAAAGAATTTTCATCCTGCTGTCCTGACACCATTATTTTTGGCAAATTATCTGGTCTGTAACCAGCCCATCTCAATGAACTTTGATTTGCATCAGCATCCACAATACAAACCTTATAATCCATATGAGCAAAACAGACAGCCAAGTTTTGTGTTAAAGTTGACTTCCCTACCCCACCCTTCAAGGACGTTATTGAAATAATCATAGTTTCATTATTTTATTATTTTAACAAATACGTAAATAAAGAAATTATTGTTTCAGTAAATACAGAAAAGTATAAATTATAAAATGTACAAATCAACAAATCAACAAATCAACAAATCAACAAATCAACAAATCAACAAATCAACAAATAATGTAATCATTATATACAGAAACAAAAATATAAAGAAATATTAAAACAATGAAATGTCAAAATAAAGAAATAATATAATACAGAAATGTATAAATAATGAAATACAGAAAAGTTACTTTCAATAAATAAAGAATTAATCAATATTAAATTTAATTTAGAATTAAACACGGAAATACAGATATACAGAAATCAGTATATACAGAAATGTATATAAAATGAATAGAAAAAAATGAAATAATAGAGTAGGGGAGTTAAACATAGATTATTAAATGCTCAAAAACGGCTATAGGATTGGCTATATTTGAATATCTAATAAAAATTGGATAGTACCTTGCAAAAATAAAAATCATTGAATAGAGAAGAAAAAGCTAAATATATATTTTGGATTAAATTTTAATATAATGTTTAAATTATTGATAAATTAGATAAAGTATTTCATTCATTGAAATATAAAATAGATAAATTAATTTTTCTTGTTAACTTAAAATAAAAAATATTGACTTAAATAAAACAATCATAAATTAATTTTAGATGAAAATTGAAAAGCAAAAAAGGAGTGAGAAATTTACAATAGGGTAGTGCACAATAAAAAAAGCCATCTCAAAATAAATTGAAATGGCTTTTTTATATTTTAAAAGTTTGTTTTATTCATCAAGACCAACTAGTTTTCTAAAACCATTTGTTACTTTTGGTTTTAATCTACCAGCTATCATTAACATTGCAGGAACTACAATTAACGTTAAGAAAGTTGCAAAAATTAATCCGAAAATCATCGTCCAAGAAAGTGGTCCCCAAAAGGCAACTGAATCTCCCCCAAAGAATAAATGTGGATTCAACTCACTAAATAGAGTATAAAAATCTATATTTAACCCAACTGCTAATGGAATTAGTCCAAGGGTAGTAGCACTTGCAGTAAGTAAAACTGGTGTCATACGAGTTCTTCCAGCCTCTACAATTGCTTCTTTTAAGCCCATGCCTCTTTCCAGCAAGATATCTGTGAATTCCACCAATAAGATACCATTCCGCACCACAATTCCAGCTAATGCAATAATTCCAATACCAGTCATAATGATCGAAATATCCATTCCGAAGATAACGAAACCTAACAATACACCAGTTACTGAAAATATAATTTCAGATAAAATGATAATTGGTTTGCTAATTGAGTTGAACTGAATAACTAATATCAGGATAATCAATAAGATAGATGTTAACATTGCACCTCCTAAAAATCCCATAGTTTCAGCTTGGTCTTCTTGCTCTCCACCAAATTTGATACGAATGCCTTCATGCTTTGGAAAGTCATTCACCGCATTTTTGATTTTTTCTACCACTTCATTCGGATTGTAATCTGTCAAAACATTAGAAGCAACGGTAACAACTCGTTCTTCATTTTTTCTTTTAATACCGCCCACTGTATTACCGTAATCTATGTCCGCAACAGAAGAAATGGGAACAGATCGCATCATACCACCCATATTCATATCTCTGAAAGAAATGGGAGCATTCATCAAGATATTCAAATTATTTCGTTGTTCACTTCTGTATCGAAGCATAATTGGGTAATCATCATTTCCATCTTTGAACTTACTTACTTCTTTTCCAAAAACAGCATTATTGATTTGCCCACCGATTTGAGCTGTTGAAATTCCCTCTCTTCTGGCTCTTTCTCTATCAATTCTTACAGCAGCATCTGGCTTATTTAATACCAAATCGGATTTTAATTCTTCAACTCCAGAAATATTTTGATTATTTAAATATCTGATAAGCTCATTTGCACCATTGGATAATGTTTTAAAATCATCACCATAAATCTCAATGGATATTGGCTTTCCTGTTGGAGGTCCACCATGTTCTTGATCGACGACAACTTTTGCACCAGGAATATCTTTTACAGTTTCTCTAATTTTAGTCAAATATGGCTTGGTAGATTCTCCATGTCGATGAGCAAATTCAACAAATGCAACTGTAACTTTTCCTTTGTGAGAAGCTGCAGAGAAGTCGAAACTACTAGCATCTCCAGCTCCTACAGCCACATTTGAAATCATACTTTCCACCAATGGGTTATTATCCCCAATTACACCTTTGATTCTGTTTTCAACCACTCTAGTAATAGAATCAGTATAGTTTTGGTGGGTTCCAATCGGTAGTTCAATATAAGTATAAACATAATTTGGGTCACCAGAAGGGAAGAAAATCACTTTTGGTGAAAAAACGCCTACCAATACAAAGGATAAAATTAATAATCCAATTATACTTCCTAAAACACCATAAGGTCTTTTGCCTTCCATACACCAAGATAGAAAAGAGGCATATTTATCTTGAACAGCGGGCCAAGTTCTTTCTTGGAATTTCTTAATAATACCATTCAATACAAACTTGTTCAACAAGAAAAATAAATAAATGAATATTGCAAAATTTCCTAAAAAGTGGTTTCCTTTTAAATGACTCAATAATGCAATAACTGCAAATAATATAGAAGTCACAAGGAATCCTCTAGAAAAAGTCTTCTTTTTCACCACCACATGTTCCCCTTCTTCATGATCTACATCATCCATGAAATCCACTGCAAAAACGGGATTAATGATATATGCCACTAATAAAGATGCCGTCAACGTTACAATCATCGTAACAGGCATAAAGTACATAAATTTACCAATTACTCCTTGCCAAAATGCTAAAGGGAAAAAGGGTGCTAAGGTGGTCAAAGTTCCTGACAATACTGGGATAAAAACCTCACCAGCAGCAAGTTTAGCAGATTTTACAATACCCAATTTAGGATTTTCATGATTGATACGATGGGTATTTTCAATCACCACAATGGCATCATCCACCACAATTCCTAAAGCAAGTAAGAATCCAAAGAGTACCACAAAATTCAAAGTAAAACCAATACTTGGCATTACTAAAAAGGCAATACACATTGAGATTGGCACCGATGCTGCAACGAAAATTGCATTGGTAGTACCCATGAAAAACATCAAAATCAAAGTTACTAAGATGAAACCAATGATGATAGTGTTGATCAAATCGTGCAAAGTAACCCTAGTTTTTGAGCTCTGATCACCAGTAATGGATATTTTTAAGTCTTTTAAGGATGAAGTTGACTTCATTTCATCCAAAGTCTTTCTAATATTATCCGCTGCATTTATAAGGTTTGCACCTGTTCTTTTGATTACATTTAGGGTAATTACATTTTTTCCATCCATTCGAGCATAAGATTCTTTTTCTTTAAAAGCATCTTTTACTTCAGCAATGTCTTTTAAATAAGCAACTGCTCCTGTTCCACCTCTAATTACTATATTTTCAATTTCATTTACTTGTTTGAAATCACCTGTAATCGAAATAGATCTTTTCATGTTTCCCATATCTACTTGACCGCCAGGGATAGTCATGTTCTCATATTTAACTGCCATTTCTATATCACTCATCGTGATATTTGCTAAAGCAGCTTTGTACATATCTACATTTATCTGAATTTCTCTATCCAAAGCTCCCACCATGTCCACTCTGGTGATTTCTTTCATTCCCTCAATTTTGTCCTTCACATCATCAGCATATTTTTTCAATCTATCCAAATCGTAGTCACCAGAAATATTGATGTTCATAATTGGAACTTGAGAAATATCAATATCAATCACATCTGGTTCTTTTGGTAAATCGGTAGGAAGGTCTGATTTAGCTTTATCTACTGCATCTTTCACCTTTTGTTTAGCTTGAGCAACATCTACATTTGTTCCAAATTCAACATTTACCATTGAAAAGTTTTGGATAGAATTGGAAGTAACTTTTTTTACACCTGCAATTCCTTTCACCTGCTTTTCTATTTGTTTCGTAACCAAACTTTCCATATCACTAGGAGAAGTCCCAGGGTACAAAGTATTCACCATTATTTGTGGAAAAACAACATCAGGGAACTGCTCTTTAGGTAAATTTTGGTAGCTTAATACCCCTGCCATCGTAATGATGATGGTAAGGATGTAAATACTCGTCTTATTGTCAATAGACCAAGAAGACGGGAAAAATTCTTTTATTTTATCTAACATTATTTTAGAATTAAAATTATTAAGTAAAGCGAATTAAGATTTTCATGGAGAAGTATAATGATTATTTTACATTATCCCCGTCATTCAAATCTTGAAAACCAACTGTTATCAAATTGTCACCCACTTTTAATCCACTTAAAATTTCTGCTTTATCATTATATGTTTGCCCCATTTTGATATTTACTCTTTTTGCTTTTCCATTTTCTGAAATAAGCACATAATCACCACTTTCACTCTTTTGAATACAATTGATAGGAATGACAATAGATTTATCATTTTTATAATCGATAACTCTAATTTTTGTAATCATATTTGGAATCAAATCTGGTCCACTTACAGGGATATCCACTCTATAGGTTCTATTTAAAGCATTGATTGTCTGGCTAACATAACCAATTCTTGCTTTAATTTCTTTGTTTAAATCAGGAAATTGCAATAACACTTCATTTCCTTGTTTTACTTTTCCAGAAAAACCTTCAGCGATGTCCGCCACTACTTTTAATCCAGATTTTGTAACCAATTTTGCCATTGGCATTCCTGGACTTGCTGGCATTCCAACCTTAGTAAATAATTCATCAATAGTACCAGAACGAGGAGCTCTTACAGTGTTTCCACTGTTTTGTTCGTGCATAGTTGCGATTTGTTTTTCTAAGGCTTCTACTTGAGTTTTTGCTCCTAAAAGTTGTACCTCAGTACCAATTCCTTGTTTCCAAAGTCTATCTAGTTTCTCAAAATTTTGTTTGGCAAAATCCAATTGAGTTTGTACTTGAGACATACTTTGTTTCATAATTGCATCATCCATATAAGCAATCACTTGACCTGCTTTTACATTGTCTCCAACTTTAATCAAAACTCTAGTTACCGTTCCAGGCATTTTCGGAGTCAACATCATTTCATCTTCTGATTTTACAGAACCTTGTAAATCAATGGAATGATTAAATGGCTCAATAGAAACAGGAACTGTAACAATAGCTGTTACTTTTTCTTTTTTAGAAGAGGGATCCAATTTTAGTATTTCAGCTTCTAAAGTGGTGATCTCTGTTTTGATTTTTGTGGCTTCTGTGTTTAATTCTGCTAATCTAGCTTTTTTACCTTCTAAAGAAGAGGTGTCTGTTTGTTTTTTCCCACAACTGCTTAGGAAAAGTAAAACAGTTGCAATGCTTAGTATATTGAATAATCTTTTCATATAAATTATTGATTAATTGCTAAAATTTGTTATTGATAAAAATATAATTTTCAGTGTTTTATAGAAATTTATTATCGATTTCCTAAAGCTTTATCCAAATCCATTTTTGCTTTCAGCAAATCATATTTTGCTTGAATTACATTTTGTTGATTTTGGTATAAAGTAGTTTCAGCTTGAATGATTTCAACACTTGACCCAACTCCTTCTTTGTATTTTTTCTTGCTGATACCATAAATTTTTTCTGCTAAAGCCAAGTTTTTTTCTTGACTTTCAAGATTGATAGTTGCATTTTTAAAGGCAATTCTTGCATTATTTACTTGCATAGTCACTGCATTTTCAAATTCAATTCTTTGATTTTTAGCAGTTTCTATTGCCAATTGAGCTCTTTGCTTTGTATATTTGAATCCGCCACCATTCCAAATCGGAACACTTACTTTCGCACCTACAACACCTGTTTGCAACCAAAAATAATTGTCTTTGCTATTGAAATTATTGCCTTGAACACCGTAAGAATAGCTTGCAAAACCAGCAACAGTTGGTAGGGTAGATGATTTTGCTAAATCCAATTGAAGGGCAGTCATTCTTTCCCCTTGGGTAATCAAACCATATTCTGCTCTTTTATTGAAATTTACAGCACCTTCCAAATCTTCAGTAGAAACGGTTTTTAACAAGGAGCTAATATCATCGTTCAATTCGTAGTTTTCATTATTGCTAGCACCCATCACAAACTTTAAAGCATTGACAACTAGTTCTTTATTTCTTGCAATATTGGCTCTTTGGCTTTTAATATTTTCTAGCGAAAGGGTCAATCTATCCACATCCAGATTCTCAATAAAACCTTCTTTGTTAAAAGCTTTAGTTTCAAATAACAATTTATCCAAATTTGCAATGTTTTTATCTAGTGTTTTGACACTTTCAGTAATCAACAATGCAGGTAAGTAGGCATCAATTACTTGATTTCGCACCTCATTTTCCTTAGAAGAAAGTTGTTTTTGCACCAATTCACGATATTCCCTTGCCGCTCTAATTGCCACATTATAACTACCAGAATAGATTAATTGACTTAAAGAAATTCCAGGAGTGATTGAATGTGTCTGTTGAAATGAAATTTTAACAGGTTCATTTGAGGCATTTGGATCAACTGGAGGAGTAGCTGGAATAATATTTCCATTTTTGTCTTTCACCCCAAAAGAATTCAAAATCCCAAAAACAGCTAATGAAGTACCGTTTGCAAAACTAGCTGGAAGGGCAACTTTTGGCTTTAAAAAGAAGGTTTGCCAATCGATGGTTCCACTCAGACTAGGTAAACCAGTAGCTCGATTTTCATAGATTCTTGCCTCTGCATCAGCAATGTTTACCCGAGCATTTTTGATGCCCAAGTTGTTTTGCATCGCAAATTTTATGGCATCTTCCAAACTCAGTGGTTGCTGTGCTATTCCAATTGAGCTTGCAAATAAAAATAGCAAATAAATATGTATTCTATTCATAATTAAATTGTTATGTAAATTTTTTATTTTAATTCTGTTTTCATTTGTTCTAATAATGCCAATCCTTTCGGGGACACAATACCATGCAAATGATAAATAATATTAGTTTTAATAATTTCGTTGATTTCGTAATCTGGAGCAGGGAAAAAATCTGAATTGATGCCTAAAGTAGTTGTATGGACATAAATTTTTGAAACAATATCTATATTAAAATCATTGCGATACAATCCTTCATTTATGCCTCTCTCAATATTTGCTTTTATTTCTACATACACATCATTACACTGCATTTTATTCATCTTCACCCAAGCTTCTTTATGATATTTTTGTATATCGTAGATAAGGGTAGGGGAGACCTTTTTTAACATTTTTTCCACATGCTTTGCAATTTGAATCATTTCATCAATTGCATTATTCGATAGGTTTTGGAAAGATTTTAGTGTTTTCTTTTCTTCGCAGTCATGTACATCCATACATGCCATCAAAAGTTCGTTCTTATTTTCAAAATGTTGGTATAAAGTCTTTTTAGATATGCCTAACTCCTTCGCAATATCATCCATTGTAATACTTCGAAGTCCATATCTAAAAAATAATTGCATTGATTCCTTAATAATCTTATCTTTCATTCAAAGATTTTATTTTCTATTTTAAAGATTAACTAATAGACTTTTTAATTCAAGCCGCAAATGTATAACAAAAACCATAAGAAACTTAAATTGTTTAAAAAGTTTCCAGAGTTTTTCGACGAAAGTTAAATTATCTTGGAAGAAAGGAAAAGAATTATTAATGGTTTGTCTTTGAAATCTTATATAATATCAGAATATTATATGGTTCGTGGAAAAAAGCTCAAAAAATTACGCTGATTATTTTTAAATTGAATATTCTTAAAAAAAGTTATTTTTATGAAAAAAATACTGATTTATTAGATTCAAATAATATCTTGAAATGGAAATTGAACTATTATTAAAGGATAAGCTAATCAAACCCAAAGAGAAAACTGAGATAATTAGCAAAATGATTTTGGACCGAAAAATTAACTTAAATGAGCTCATACTCATTGCACAAAAGGCGAAAGAATCGGATAGAGCGACCTGCATAGAAGCAATTGAGTTTGCAACGAAATCAAATCCATCCATTTCAACATTAGAATGTCTTGAGTTTGTAGCTGGCACATTGACAGAAAAAGCACCGAGGGTAAAATGGGAATCTGCGAAAGTAATCGCCAATATTGCACCTTTATTTCCGAATAATTTAGAAATTGCTATAAAAAATTTACTTTCAAATACGGAGTCTTCAGGTACTGTAGTGCGGTGGAGTGCAGCTTTAGCTTTGGGAGAAATCATCAAAATGAAAACTGCAATTAACCAAGAGTTAATTCCAGCTATTGAATCAATTTGTGAACAAGAAGAAAAAAATAGTATCAAAAAAATCTATATTGCTGCTTTGAAAAAAGCAAAAAATTAAATTTTAAATATTATGCTCATTGCAATTAATCCGAAACTCCCTATGCGGAACAAAATGGCAACCAGAGATTTTTATATCCATAAATTAGGTTTTGAAGATATCGGTGCTGCCGATTATGAGGGTTATTTAATACTCAAAAAAGACCAAATTGAAATTCATTTTTTTGAATTCAAAGCACTGAACCCACTTGAAAATTATGGACAAGTTTATATTCGAACGGATGATATTGAAACATTGTATCAACATTTTTTAGCGGAGAAAGTGGAAATTCATCCTAATGGAAAATTAGAAACCAAACCTTGGGGACAAATGGAATTTTCCATCCTTGACCCAGATCATAATTTGTTGACTTTTGGGCAAGAAAAGTTATTATTTTCGTGAAATACCATCAAAAATGTCAGAAATAATAGATTATTGCGATAAAATCATAACACTTGACAGAAATGAATTTTTGAAAGTTAGTGGAAGCATTGATACAAATATCTATTTTGTTGAAAGCGGCAGTTTGAGAATTTTTATCATTGATGAAAATGAAGAAAGGGTGATTCGTTTCGGTTATTCCAACGATTTAATTGTTGCTTTGGATTCTTTTCTGACGGGAAAACCCTCCGATTTTTATATACAAGCCATTAAAAAAACTTGCATAAAAGTGATTCCCAAAAGTCGTTTTTTAGAATTTTTATCCCAATCGGAGCAAAATAAAATGACTTGGACAAATATCTTAGAAAGCTTAATCATTCAGCAATTAGAAAGAGAGAAAGACCTTTTGACCAATTCTCCCAAAGAAAGATATAATCGAGTTTTGGAAAGAAGTCCAAGGCTCTTCCAAGAAATTCCAAACAGGCATATTGCAAATTATCTGAGAATGAGTCCCGAAACCTTGTCAAGATTGAAAAAATCTTGATTTCAATCAATATTTAAGTGGCTTTGCAAAACGAACTTTGCCAAAAAAAATATCATGAAAATCAAAGCGGATACTTTACTTTCAGATTTGAAGGAAACGACAACACAGTTGCTCAAAAAGGCAGAATTACTTCAGCAAAAACCAATTTCAGTATTAAATTGGAAGGGAAATCAAGACTCATGGAGTGTGTTGGAATGCTTGGAGCATCTAAACTTATACGGAGATTTTTATCTGGTGGAAATTGAAAAAAGCATTAAACAGGCTAAAAATCCAGCAGAGCCCATTTTTAAAAGTGGAATGTTAGGAAATTATTTTGCGGAAAGCATGCTACCCAAAGCAAAGCTGAACAAAATGAAAACTTTTAAAGACAAAAATCCTATCAATAGCAAATTGGATAAAAAGGTGATTGATCGATTTATGCTACAGCAAAAACAATTGATCGATTTGTTGGAAAAAGCTCGGCTGATTAGTTTAAACACCACAAAAACGTCTATTTCTATATCAAAATGGGTGAAACTGAAGTTAGGAGATACCTTTAGGTTTTTCATCAATCATCAAATTCGGCATTTTAAACAAATCGAAAATTTACTAAAAAACGAGTAAATTGCATTTTTTTATATTAGATTTAAATGAATGATGAATGGAATTGCAATTGAATATAGACCAATGGTTGCGACTGATTATGAGCAAGTTGCCCAAATTTATCAGCAAGGAATAGCTACGGGGAATGCAACCTTTCAGCAAAATATTCCTACTTGGGAAGACTGGGATGAAAGTCATCTGAAAAATTGTCGAACGGTAGGGATAATGGATAATAAAATCGTCGGTTGGGCAGCATTGACAGCCGTTTCGAGCAGATGTGTATATGCAGGAGTTGCTGAAGTAAGTGTGTATGTAGCTACTAATTATAGAGGGCTGAAAATAGGAACAAAATTGTTAGAATACCAAATAGAAGAGAGTGAGGCATCTAATATTTGGACATTGCAAGCAGGAATTTTTCCAGAGAATATCGCTAGTATTAAGATACACGAACAACTAGGCTTTCGGATTGTAGGCAAAAGAGAGAAAATTGGTAAAATGAATGGCAAATGGAGAGACACATTATTATTGGAAAGAAGAAGTGTAAAGATTGGAGTTGAATGAGTAGGGGAGGGATTTAGATTTAATTTAATTAAAATGAAAAAATGAATTATTACAAAAAAAGGCTGCTTAATATTTTTATAGCATTCGTTTGGCTCATCAATGGTCTTTATTGCAAAGTTTTGAATCTTGTACCTCGTCATCAAGAGATAGTGGGAAGAATATTAGGGAATCAAAATGCAGCTATCTTCACTAAATTAATCGGATTTTCAGAAATCTTAATGTGCATATGGATATTAATTGGTTATAAAAGGAGATGGAATGCTGTTACCCAAATGATTATCATTGCAGTAATGAATATATTGGAATTCCTTTTAGTACCAGACTTATTACTGTGGGGAAAAATGAATTCGATTTTTGCTTTTTTGTTTATTTGTTTGATCTATTTCAACGAATTTTTGTTTAATAACACTGAAAACCAATAAATAAAAAGATGAATTTCCTGAAAAATCACCCATTTGAAGTGGAGGCATATTTTGAAAGTTCTGTAGTTTTGACCTTTGCTTTTCCGAAAGAACAGCTTCAAAAGCTGATCCCCGATTGTTTAGATTTAGATACTTATGAAGATAAATGGGCTTTTGCTGCCATTGCATTGGTGCAGACAAAAAACCTTAGACCAAAAGGGTTTCCGTCCTTTTTAGGAAACGACTTTTTTCTTATCGGATATAGAATTTTTGTGAAATATAGAAATAATAATGGGAAAAGACAAAGAGGACTTTTTATATTGAAATCAGAAACGGATAAAAAGAAGATGGAAGTTCTGGGAAATATATTTACACATTATAATTATTCCACAATCGATATTTTTAAATCAATCAATGACCAAAAGTTAACGATAAAGTCCAATAAGTCTAATTTTGAAATAATTATAGATAATAGTGTAGAAGAAGCCAAGCTTCCAACAAATTCTCCATTTGAAAATTTTAAAGATGCTAGAAGATTTGCTGGTCCACTGCCTTTTACATTTAGTTACGATACTATATCAAATAAAGTACTAATCGTTGAAGGGGTTCGTCAAAATTGGATTCCCAAACCAATACACATAATTCATCAGAATATTGGGTTTTTTAACAATTATAACCTAAATAATGCAATTTTAGCAAATGCTTTTATAATTGAAAAGATACCCTATTATTGGAAAAAAGGAAAAACTGAAACATGGACACATTAAGAAAACCTTTTCAAGGAGTCTGTAATATCATTCGATTCAACTGGCATCTTTATATAATTGCATTTCTGTTATTGATTGTTATTTATATTTTAAGCTTTTATTTTCCTTTTACATTTAGTTATCTATACTTTTTATTTTTAATTCCGATTTTAATATCACTTATAGTGTCTTATTATGTTTATGATTACTCCAATTTTTATAGTTTCGATTGGTTAGAAGGTGATGAAATGGCAATCAAAATATTGAATATCCATGCTGGATTCGATGAAACCAGCTCATTAATCCAAAAAAAATATAAAAACGCTGAATTGTTGGTTTTTGATTTTTACAATCCATTAAAACATACTGAATTATCGATTAAAAGGGCAAGGAAAACCTACCCAGCCTATCCAAATACTAAAACCACCACCACCACACAATTAGAATTGTCTGACCTTTTTGCAGATAAAATATTGCTTATTTTGGCAGTTCATGAAATTAGAAATGAGGAAGAAAGAATTTCTTTTTTCAATGAATTGAATAGGGTTTTGAAGCTAAATGGACAAATAATAGTTACGGAACATTTACGAGATTTGAATAATTTCTTGGCTTATAATATTGGCTTTTTCCATTTTTTACCGGAAGCAAAATGGAAAAACACTTTTGAAAAAGCTTCGTTAAAAATAATTCAAAGAAAGCAAATCAACCCATTCATTATCACCTTTATACTTGAAAAAAAATGGAGTTAAACATTAAAATCGCAGGTATATTCATGATACTTTTATCTTTGATGCATATTGGTTTTCCAAGATATTTCAAATGGGAAATTGAGCTTAAAAAGGTAAGTTTAATCAACAAACAACTGATGGAAGTGCATACTTTTTTTGTTGCCTTCACGGTGTTTTTAATGGGAATTTTATGTATGATTTCTTCTAACGATTTGATAAACTCAATGCTTGGAAGAAGAATATCGATGGGATTTGGTATTTTTTGGGGATTGCGCCTTTTCATACAATTATTTGGGTTTTCATCTAGTCTTTGGAAAGGGAAAACATTTGAAACTTCAATACACTTTTTATTTACAATTATTTGGATTTACTTTACAATTAGTTTCTTAATTTTATTCTTATAAAATTGAAAACTTTACAATTTTCACCACCAAATTTTTAATTTATGAAAGTTCATACCACTAATTATCAAGATGCTTTTATCGAAATTGCCGAAGATTGCCCAGTAGCGAAAGGGGAGGTGCCACCTTTAAAAAATGATCAAAAAACAGCTGCGAACATTCAATTTGATATGATTAGTAAAAATCCATATCAATACACTTCGGATGACGTACTTTTTCAAGTATTTGCTATCAAAAACGACTTAACAGAAAGCGAACTTCAACTTGCTAGAGCACAATTTTTTTCGAAAGGGCAACCTTGTTTTAGAGCTTCACCGCTCACAAAACGATATGGATGGGGGCTACATAGTGATAAAAATGGAAAAATAGCCATCTATAGTGCTGACTCTGATGCCTATCAGAATTTTTTGGCTGACAAGGGTTTAGAAAAAGTAAAAGCGATGAAATCCAAAAGGTAATATTGTTAAAATAGAATGTATTGATTGCAGAATCAATGGATTTTTAAATCTGCAATCAATTTCCTATTTAAACATTCACACCAAAAAGATACCCAACAAAAGCGGATAGCCCCATAGCAATTGTTCCCCAAATGGTAATTCTCAAAATAGATTTAGGGATACTCGATCCACCAGTTTTGGCAGCTGTAGTACCTAAAATAATTAAAAACAGTGTTGTAAAACCATACAACCAATATTCCATCCCTACAATTGGTGCCAAAAGAATCACCAAAAGCGGCAATAAGCCACCAATTGAAAAAGCTGCCCCAGAAGCCAATGCTGCCTGAATGGGGTTGGCTTTACTGATTTCGTTGATGCCTAACTCATCTCTAATATGTGCACCTAAAGCATCTACTGCTGTCATTTCAATAGCTACTTGCAGGGCAGTTTCCTTTTTCAAACCTCTTTTTTCATAGATTTGAGCCAATATTTGCAACTCTTCTTCTGGCATCTCTTCTAACTCTTGCCTTTCTCTTTCTATGTCTGCTTTTTCAGTGTCTGTTTGCGAACTAACCGAAACATATTCTCCAGCAGCCATCGATAATGCACCAGCCACAAGACCAGCAACTGTAGCTAAAACGATTGGCTCTCTAGTTGTGCTAGCAGCAGCAACGCCAATGGCAAGGCTGGAAATAGAAATAATACCGTCATTTGCACCTAAAACAGCCGCTCTTAACCAATTACTTCGATGAATATAATGGCTATCTAAATAGTTATCAATGGTTAAATTTACTTTTTCGTTGTCGGTTGTCATAAATCAAATTGTCTATTTAATTGCACAAAACTATTATATTTTAACAACTTAAACAGTATAGTATCTATAAAATTATAAGGATTATTGTAATTAATTTTAAAATAAGTGACGATTTCAATATTGATGAAATAGCAATAAATTTTTTATTTACGATTAGTTTATTAATTTTAATCGAATAAATTAGAAAATGTTTTTAAATGCAAATACAAAGTATTCCTGAAATTTATTTAAAGTCGAAGGATCAAAATCCTGAATGCTTTGTTTACGACTTCAAAATGACTGAGGATGCAGTGAACAGCAAAGTTAACTTAACTTTGAATATGTTTAGTTTTCTGCAAACTGGCGAAAAAAAGGTTCAACTGGAAGATTATGTTGTGGAAGTCAATAAAAAGCAATCGGTTTTGATAAAATCTGGAAATTGTTTGATGACAGAATTGCTCAATAATGATGAAATTTATTTTTGTAAATTATTCTTTTTCACAAATAAAAATATTTCAGATTTTCTGGAAAAGCATAATTTTCTGATAGAAAATAAAGGTACTGAAGCGACTGAAACACCTTTTTTCGTTATCGAAAACGATGATTTTATTCATTCATTTGTCAATGCTATTTCCTTCATTCTCAATCTTGATTCTAGCATTTCATCAACGTTATTGGCTGTGAAATTTGAGGAAATTATGTTGTATTTATCTCATAAATACGGGATTTCATTTATCAATTACATTCACTCTTTGGCTTTACCAGAACGAAAATCTTCCTTTAGAAAAATCGTTGAAGCCAATGTAAATTCTAATTTAAGTTTGGCAGATATTGCGTTTCTTGCAAATATGAGTTTATCTACTTTTAAACGTCATTTCGAAAAAGAATTTCAGTCAAAACCGGGAAAATGGTTACAACAAAATCGACTTAATTTTGCCAAAGCACTCATAGAAAAAGGGGAGCGGAAGCCCACCGAGATTTTCTCCAATTTTGGTTACAATAGTTTTTCCAATTTTAGCATCGCTTTCAAAAATCAATTTGGATTTAGTCCAAAACAATGTAAAATTGATAAATAAGTGCAGATTGAACTAATTTCATAAGTAAATGAGCTTTATGTCAATTTGCAATCTCCTACTTTTGTGCCTCAAAAATTAAGATAAAAATGAATATTTCTTTAGAACAAGCAGAGAAAATGATAGCAGTTGCAAAAGCAAAAGCTATTGAATTAGAAACCAAAATGAACATTTGTGTGGTAGATGCTGGTGCAAATATTTTAGCATTTGCTAGAATGGATGGTGCATGGTTAGGGTCGGCAGATATTTCATTGAAAAAAGCAAAAACAGCACGTTTTTTCGATTTTCCTACAGGTGTTATTGGTAGCCTTTCTCAACCAGGTGGCTCTTTATTTGGCATCGAACATTCCAATGGCGGCTTAATTTCATTCCCAGGTGGTGTGCCTGTAAAAAATGCAGCTGGCGAAGTAATTGGTGCAATTGGTGTTTCAGGAAGTACTGTCGAAAATGATCATGCTGTAGCTGAGGCTGGAGCAAATGCAATTTAATCGGGATTAAATTTTATCCAGAGTGGGCATGGAAGTTAATTCGTGCCCACTTTTTTCTTTTCAGTTGTTACAGTTTTAAGGTAAGATAAATTAAGTTTTATAGACAAATTTCTATTAAGAGATTTTTTTTATAAAATATCAATCACATTGTATTATGATATATAGATATTTATTCATATTTAATTAAATGTTACTTTTCACTTTAAACATGCTTATTTAATAGTATATAAAAGTTAAATACTTGAATTAAAGTAGTATTACCCCATTCAAGTATTAAAATGTGTTTAATTTCTGCCAATTTCTTCTTTCATTTCGCTTAAATAATTCTTCATTTTATTTAAATACTATGTGATAAAATGTCACATAATTTAAAATACAATTTGTAAGAAATTTATCACAAATATCCATTTCGAATTTTTTTTATTGTCGTTCGTCACCATTTGTTGCATTTGGTCAACTAGTTATTGAAATAAGTTATTAAAATTGACAGGGTTGTTATTATAATTGTTCGTGATTATAAAGAAAAAAGATTTTTTGTAACACAGATTTATTATTTGAAACGGCTTATAGAACAAGTATTATTTTGATAAAATGTCTTTAAGATTTTACTTGTAATTTAAATATAAAGAACAACATTAATAAATTAGCAAACATTATTAAAATTCTTGTATTATTGAATATATCATCAAAGTAATGGTAGAAACTCTATCATTTCCATTCTACAAGTATCTCCAATAGTGTTTTTTACACTTTATTTTCATGTCAGTTCTTGCGGTATTTAATGTATTTAGTCAGTTGATGATACAAATCATTATAAAAAATAGGTTAATTCAAAATATTAACACCTGAGAAAAGCTATTTATAATAAATTAAATAATTAGATGAAATCTTAACATATGAATAATACCTAACTATTAATAAAAGAAAATAATGGATTTATTACAATTCATTATGGATTTTCAATGGTTTTTGGGGTTCAACATATGTTTTAGAAACTAATTTGATTTAAGTTTTTACTATTTATATATTAATAAATTAATGAACAAACACAGATTTACAAATAACTCATATATGATTTGGCTATCATTTTTTCCTAGTTTGCAATCTATCTCTAGATTGGTCATTGTCCAGCAAATTGTTTGCAGTATTTCAGTTAAATGTATTTCGGAAGTCCTAAAGCACATTCATTTTCAATCATTTGTAGAATATTTCAATTTATATATATCAAAAATTTCAATAGTTAAATCTTCAGAAATGGAGCTAGTTTACTGTTGAAGTCTTTTGTAGTATCAGATTTTTTCTAAAAGTCGATCTAGGTTGACAATATATAATACCAAAAAAAGGATTTTTTAAAAGAACAAACATTTATAAATGAAAAATTACAAACATTTTGTTGCCATTGTAGCTATACTCTTAGCTGCAGCTATTTGGCCACCGATTACAAATGCTTTTGAAAAGAGTAGTTGTTCTAATAACTCAACTACAAATTGGTTTGTCGATAAAAATATTGATGATCCAAGTACAATTTTTCAAGCTCTATCATCAGAGCAAAAAAGCAACCATACCTTCCATTTATTCTCTCATGGCCGTCCAGGTGAATTGTTGATTAATGGAGAATGGAAGAATGCTCAACAAATTGCAGCATTCCTTTCTAAAGAGATGCCTTCCAATTGTACTCATCTGAATATCTATGGGTGCAGTTTTGCAAGAGGAGATTTAGGAAAAAAAGCCATGTCTTTTCTTAAAGACAAATTAAACCTTACTATCGCTGCAAGTAATAATACTACAGGTATAGATGGAGACTGGAATTTGGAAGAGGGTACACCGAAAGAATCTATTTCTGTTTCAAATTATTTAGGTAATTTGCAGACAACATGTCCTCCAAAAGAATATATTACAAACGGAAGTTTTAAATGTCATACAAATGCTTTTTGTCCAAATCTAAATACTGGGACTTTAAAAACTAACACAGTTTGTGGTTGGGCAGATGGAACTGTCTTTGACCCAACGTACATGGTTTATGACCCTACAAATGCCTGTAATTATAATATGCCTGCAAGTAATTGGCCCGTTGCTTCTGCTATTACAAGTGGTCACAATAGTTTAGAATGGTTTGGTATAGAAACTACAACTGGTCCTGGTTATGGTCATGTTTTAGTAAATCTATTATCTGATACATTACAACCAGGAACACATACTGTTACTTTTTGGGCAGGTATTCCCGCAGTAAAGAAAACGTTAAACGTACCAGGAACTTCGACTACAGTGCCAACACCAGTAATTTTATATGGTTGGCAGCCATCAGAACCTCCTGTATGGGGAGGTCCTTCAACGATACCTCCAACTCCTACCTATGGTAAAACTTTGGGTACATCAGTTGCTGTTTCAAACATATTAACAGCTACCAGTACTAGTAATGATTGGGTAAAATATACAATTACTTTTACAACAACTACACCAATTGATAAGATTGCTTTTTTACAATCAACTACAAATGGTTATGTATATATTGATGATATTTCTATTATTGATACAGATACTGATTGTTGTTTAACGAGCCAAAATAAGATGGGACCAAATTGCGATTATGATGGTGATGGTATACTAAATAGTAATGATATGGATGACGATAACGATGGTATATTAGATGCTATCGAAAACCCAAGTTGTTTTGTGCCAGCAAGTCAAGTAGGTGGTAACCTAAGCTCATATGCATTAAGTCTAAATGGACCAGTTACAACAGATTTATATCAATCAAGCTCTGGACATTTGGGATATATGGCTTTTGATGGAGTTATATACTTAGGAGACCAAAGAAACACAGCAATTGTTGTGTACAATCAAGATTGGATTAATAAAGCTCTATATACATGGGAGTATAAAGCTTCAGTACCAATTTCAAGCTTTACTATTAAGTTAACTTCTTGGTATTGGAATGCTGGTGGTACTGCTACAGGTTTTCAATTAGGAAGTTCTGGTAGCAGTATTAAATTACAAGGCTCCACAAATGGCACCACTTGGGTTGATTTATCAACACCAGTTAATGCTTTTAATGATAAAGAAATTATATTAATTAACTCATTACAGACAAATAGTAGTTTCAAATTTTATCGTATTTTAGGTGTTAGTGGAACTACAAACCCTACAAATGTTGGTTATATTGATGAAATTATTCCTACAATTAACCAATCTATATATAATCCAAGTTCTAATCCAGTATTAAATTGTACTGCTCCATTAGATACAGATAATGATGGCATCGCAAATATGTTTGATTTGGATAGCGATGGCGATGGTTGTGCAGATGCTGTAGAAGGAGGCGCAACTTTTAATTATGCTAATTTATCGCCTTCTAATATTTCAGGTGGTAATACTGGAGTGAATTATTCTGGTATAGTAAATTATGGAGTTACTTCAAATTTGGGCAACGTAGTTAGTACAAGTGGTTCAACTATTGGAATTCCTACAATTGCTACTGTTGGTCAAACAGTTGGTACAAGCCAAAATGTGGGACAAAAAGATGCTCTTTGTTGTCCTGCAGGCTCAACCGCACCCACTTTAACTACTACTTCAGCAACCAATACTTGTCCTGCAACTGGAGTAAATCTTTTTAACTATATTTCTTCTAATTTTAGTAATATCGTTTGGTTTACTAATAATACTCATACTGGTTCAGCTATAACAACTGCTAGTTCAGCAAGTGCAGGTACCTATTATGCATTCTATTATGATGTAACAGAAAATTGCTATTCTCCTGCTTCTGCTGCATTTACAGTAGTTACGACATCATGTGTTCCTGTTACAAATAATTGTAATCCAGTAGAATACATCACCAATGGTAGTTTTGAATGTCATGTAAATACCTGTGTGAATTTTAATATTGGTACAATACCTACAAATGAGGTATGTGGTTGGTATGATGGAACTGTCTATGACCCAACTTTTATGATGTATGATGGCGTTAATAATTGTATTTACAATATGCCTGCATCGAATTATCCTCCAGCATCGGCTATAACGGGTGGTCATACTGGTCAAGCATGGATGGGTATTGGACAGAGTGCTTTTAGTTCTGTACATGCATTAGTCAATACAATGCAATATACCTTGGCACCTGGTACTCATACTTTAACTTTTTGGGCAGGTGTGTTACCTCAAATTCAACCATTCTTTGGAGGATATGCTAATACAGGTCCAACGGCATTAACACTTTACGGTTATGCCCCTGGTGAGGCAGTAGTTTTTAGCGATTTTGGTACAGTAACTGGATCAAATTTAGGTTCAACACCAGTAATTACTAATTATATTACATCTAATAACCAAACTTGGGTGCAGTATTCAATGACTTTTACGAATACCAAACCTATGAGCAGACTATCATTAATGCATTATAATAATGCCTATGTATATATTGATGATATTTCAATAATGGATGTAAATCAAACATGTTGTACTACTACTGATAAATCAGGATTGTATTGCGATTATGATAGTGATGGTATATTGAATGCAAATGATTTAGACGATGATAATGATGGGATAATGGATGCTGTAGAAAATCCAAGTTGTTTTTATACTGCTGCAGAAGTAACAGGCAATGCAACTTCCTATGCAACTACAGTTAAATTACCTATTTTAACTGAAATGAAAATGTCAGCGGCATTATTTCCAATGGAGTCGGCATTTGACGGTTTAAATCCATATGCACCTCAATCTTTACCAACTGTGGGAACTGGTTGGTCTATTTGGGATCAAGATTGGGTTAACAAAACATTAATCCAATGGCAATATAATGCAGCGATACCTGTAACTCAATTTACAATATATCAAAATAATTATCCTGGTTACGTTTTTGGTACAGCAGGAAGCACAATTAAACTACAAGGATCGGTAGATGGAACAAATTGGCTTGATTTATCTTACCCAGTAAGTGCCTATACAGACATAGCATTTAGTTTGCCAAATACTTTACAAGCTGGAGTTTCATTTAATTATTATAGACTTAGAGGGGTAACTGGAAGTTCGCTTAGGGAGAATAAAGCAATTGTAGAAATAGCTCCAACAATCAATACAACTGCATATAACCCAAGTGTAAATCCTAAAACAAATTGCTCCACTCCATTAGATACAGATGGAGATGGCATCGCAAATATGTTTGATTTGGATAGCGATGGCGATGGTTGTGCAGATGCAGTAGAAGGTGGCGCAACTTTTAATTATGCTAATTTATTGTCTTCTACAATTCCAGGTGGTAATACTGGAGTGAATTATTCTGGTATAGTAAATTATGGAGTTACATCTAATTTAGGTAACGTCGTTAGTACAAGTGTTTCAACATTTGGTATTCCTACTATTGCAAGTTCTGGTCAAACTATTGGTACAAGCCAAAATGTTGGTCAAAAAGACGCAGCTTGTTGTTTGGCAGGAACTACAGCTCCAGCTTTGACTGCAACAACTGCAACGAATGTATGTCCTGCAACAGGTGTTAACCTAAATAATTATGTTCCAGCATCTTCATTTAATGTTTTATGGTTTACAAATAATACACATACAGGAACAGCAATATCAAATTCTGGTTCAGTATCTACAGGTATATATTATGCTTACTTTTATGATTCAGCTAATAATTGTTATTCTCCTGCTTCGGCTTTTATACGTTAATACATCATCTTGCATACCAACATTTTCATCTTGTTTACCAAAAGAATATATTACCAATGGGAGTTTTAGCTGCCATTCTAATGCAATTTGTCCAAATCTAAATACAGGAACATTACATACAAATATGGTTTGTGGTTGGGCAGATGGTACTGCTTTTGACCCAACATATATGGTGTACGACCCAACGAATGCATGTAATTTCAATAGGCCGTCAAGTATTTGGCCTACAATTGATGGATTGACAGGAGGGCATTTAGGCAATGAATGGTTCGGTATAGACCAAACTACTGGAGCTGGATATGGAAAAGTATTGGTAAATTTATTATCTGATACTTTACAACCGGTACCCATACCTTGACTTTTTGGGCAGGTATTCCTTCATTATATAATAAGGGTTTGAATTTTGGAAATACAGCTACTGTCCCTACTCCAGTAATATTGTATGGATGGCAACCTTCAGAGCCGCCAATTTGGGGTGGTCCAACTACGATTCCACCAACTCCTACTTATGGTTCGGTTTTAGGAACATCTGTAGCCGTATCTAATGTACTTACCACTAGTAGTACGAGTAGTGATTGGGTGAAATACACGATTACGTTTACAACTACAAAGCAAATTGACAAGATAGGATTTTTACATACAACCCAATATGGATATGTATATATAGATGATATTTCTATCATGGATATCAATACAGAATGTTGTTTGACAAGTCAAAACAATATGGGTCAATATTGTGATTATGACGGTGATGGTATCTTAAACAATAATGACTTAGATGATGATAATGACGGCATTTTAGATGCAAATGAAAATCCAAGTTGTTTTGCAACGGCAAGCCAAGCAGGAGTAAATTTGGGTTCTTTTGCAACTACATTAAATGGACCGGTTACTACAGATTTGCTACAAACTGGTTCTAGTCATTTGTTATATTTTGCCTTTGATGGCAAGACTGATGTTATTGACCAAACTCATAGTAGTGCTGTTGATGGAAGTCAGGATTGGATAAATAAATCTTTGGTGACATGGAAATATAATGCATCTTTGCCAATATCTAGTTTTACAATGTTGTTAAATCAATGGCAGGCAAATGCTATGAATGGTAGTTTTGTTGGGATGTATTTGGGTTCATCGGGTAGTACTGTTAAATTACAAGGTTCTGCAGATGGCAATACATGGGTAGATTTGTCCTTGCCGACAGATGCCTATAAAAATGTTAATTTAATATTGGTAAATTCTTTAAAAAATACGAGCAGTTTCCAATATTATAGAATATTAGGAGTTTCCAGGTACAACTCTTGGTGCCTATATAAATGAAATCGTACCAACAATAAATTCTGCTATTTATATTCCAAGCTCTAACCCATTAGCAACTTGTACTAATCCATTAGATACTGACAATGATGGAATACCAAATATGTTCGATTTGGATAGTGATGGAGATGGTTGTACAGATGCTTTAGAAGGTGGAGCTAGTCTTGTTTATTCAGACTTAAAAACATCAACTATTGCTGGTGGAAATACAGGTTCAAATTATTCTGGAACAGCTAATTATCCAGTAATATCAAATCTAGGTAATGTGGTTAATACCTTTGGTATTCCTACAATTGCTGGTTCTGGGCAAACAATTGGAACCAGTCAAAATGTAGGTCAAAAGATGCGGCTTGTACTGTAACAGGTACTAATCCAGATTTCAATGTTACTTATGTTAATGTACCAGTAACTGGAAATGTAAGTACAAATGATATAATAACTATTGGAACTACTTATGGTACTCCAGTAGCTATAATTGGAAACCCAAGTACTTCTACTCCAATATTGAATCCAAACGGAACTTATACATTTGCACCTTCTGCAACAGGAGTTTATAAATTCTTAGTACCAGTTTGTGCTTCTGGACAATCTACCAATTGCCCAACAGAATTATTGACAATTACAGTATTAGATAAAACTACTCCTAATATTAATAACCCAGTAGCAAACACTGATTTTGCATCTACAATTACTACAACACCAGTTGTGATTAAAACGTTGTCAAATGACAAACCTGGAGATCCAGCTACGATTTTAAATCCAGCTAGTATAACGATTTTAGATGCACCAAATCATGGATCTTTCTCCATAAATCTAACAAATGGAGATATTACATATTATGCAACTAATGGATTTACGGGAATTGATACTTTGATCTATCAAGTATGTGATAACGGAGTACCTACACAATGTGCAACTGCATATCAAATTATAGATGTGTTACCATTAACCACTCCAAATTCTACTGTTGCTACAGATGATTATAATACAACAGCTGCAAATACACCAGTTTCTGGAAATGTACTTGCAAATGATATGGATCCAGAAGGGAATTTCCAAACGGTAACTACACAATTTATTTCAATTCAAGGAAAGGGTTCTTTTGTGTTGAATACAAATGGAACTTATACGTTTACACCATTGAATGGATTTAGTGGTCCAGTAGAAATTCCATATACAGTTACAGATAATGGAAATCCAGTTGCAACGGCAACGGCAACTTTGAGAATTTTAGTACAGCCTTTAGCACCAACTACAATTTGTACTTTATTCCCAGATCCAACTGCTGCACAATCTCAATTTATTATATATTCACCTTCTGGTATATCCACTGGATCATCAGCTCAAGGTGCAATATGCAGTAATGGAGCGATTGCTGGAACATTAGTAAAAATTAAGTTTACTAATATTAATGGAACGATACCATCCAATGATAATGTATATTTTACAATAAATGAGGTATCTTCTTTTAATCCATTAACAACCTATCCAAATTCATCAACTATAATTACTTTGGCTGATTTAATGTCAGGTAGTTATATTTATACTGTTTTAAATTCAGGAGCTTTAGGCTTACAATTAAGTTATACAATTCAAGGTTCAAGTGCAACTAACTTTAGTTATACTTGGTCAATTGCTGCTTTATGTAATCCATTGGTTCCTGCTATAACTAAAACAACGACTACAAATACTTGTCCTTCATCGACAGTAGATTTAACATTATTAGCAAATACGGCTACGATTCCTGTTGGAGCTTCTTTAGTATGGAGTACTCATAATTTACCTTTGAGTTCAAGTGATTATTTATCTACTACTCAGGCACAAAGTGTTACAGCTGGAAAATATTATGCTTATTTTAGAGATAATACAACTGGATGTTTTAGTAGTGCAGATAGCATTATTGTAACTATTACTTCTTGTGATGCTGACGGTGATGGAGTTCCTGACATAGTAGAAACTTCAAAAGGAACGAATCCAAATGATCCATGTAGCTATAATGTAGCGGATATTTCAGCACCAATTACAAGTACAGTGGATTGTGACGGTGACGGTGTTACCGATAAGAATGAAATTTATGGTCCAGATGGAGTAATCACTGGAACTGATGGAACAGATCCAAAGAATCCTTGTTCATTGAATTTGAGTCAAGTTACTGTTGTAGCAACCAGCACAGGAGACTGTGATGGAGATGGCGTAACGAATGCAAATGAAATCAATAGCACTGGAGCAGGTGATCCAAGAACAAATCCAAATGACCCATGTAATTATAATACAGCAGAACAAGTAATTGCAAATACAACAGCAACATGGAAAGCATTGGATTGCGATAAGGATGGTAACAATAATGGAACTGATCCAAATCCAAAAGTACCTACAGCTGTAGGAGATGCAATGACAGCTCCAACTGGAGTTACAACTACAATAAATATATTAACAAATGATGACTTTTTACCAGGAGCAAACACTTCAATTGCGAAAACTGGAGGAACAGCAGGTGGAACAGTAACTTTCAATCCATTAACTGGTACAATTAGTTATGTACCATTGGTAACGGAAATTGGTACTGTTAAAACTGTAATCTATAATGTATGTAATACAGCGGTTACTACACAAGTTTGCGATACTGCGATTGTGACAATTACAATTCCGCTTGACCCAGATACGGATGGAGATGGTGTTCCTGATAAAGTAGAAACAACAAAAGGAACGAATCCAAATGATCCATGTAGTTATAATGTGGCTGATATTTCAGCACCAATTACAAGTACCGTAGATTGTGACGGTGACGGTGTTACCGATAAGAATGAAATTTATGGTCCAGATGGAGTGATCACAGGAACTGATGGAACAGATCCGAAGAATCCTTGTTCTTTTAATTTGAGTCAAGTTACAATGTTAGCTACTAGCACAGGAGACTGTGATGGAGATGGCGTTACGAATGCAAACGAAATTAATAGCACTGGAGCAGGTGATCCAAGAACAAATCCTAATGATCCATGTGATTATAATACAGCAGAACAAGTAATTGCAAATACAACAGCAACATGGAAAGCATTGGATTGCGATAAGGATGGTAACAATAATGGAACTGATCCAAATCCAAAAGTGCCAACAGCTGTAGGAGATGCAATGACAGCTCCAACAGGTGTGACGACTACTATTAATATATTAACAAATGATGACTTCTTACCAGGAGCAAATACTTCAATCACGAAAACTGGAGGAACAGCAGGTGGAACAGTAACTTTCAATCCATTAACTGGTACAATTAGTTATGTACCATTGGCAACTGAAATTGGTACTGTTAAAACTGTAATCTATAATGTATGTAATACAGCGGTTGTACCACAAGTTTGTGATACAGCAATTGTGACGATTACAATTCCTCTTGATGCAGATACGGATGGAGATGGAGTGAAAGATTCAAAAGAAATTACAGATGGCACGGATCCAAATAATCCATGTAGTTTTATTTTGGCAAGCCAAACAGTTACGCCAACTACAACTTGGATGAATAGCGATTGTGATGGTGACGGCGTTACCAACCAAAAAGAAAAAATAGATGGTACCAATCCTTTGAATGGATGTAGCTATATTATTTCAAGCATTACATTGACGAGATCATCTACTTGGAATGCATCTGATTGTGATGGTGACGGTGTACCGAACGGAAAAGAAATTACAGATGGCACGGATCCATTAGATCCATGTAAATTGATCGTTGCTTCACAAACATTACCAACTACATCTACATGGAAAGCATTAGATTGTGATGTTGATGGCGTACCAAATGGTGTTGAAATTACTGATGGAACAAATCCTTTAAATCCAGATACGGATGGGGATGGAGTGACTGACGGTAAAGAAAAAACAGATGGAACGAATCCATTAATTTCATGTGATTTCATTTTAGCTAGTCAAACAGTAGCGACATCAGCTGCATGGAAATCTTTAGATTGCGATGGTGATGGCGTAACCAATCAACAAGAAATAATTGATGGTACTAATCCATTAAATCCATGTTCATACCTTGTGAGCAAACAAACTTTGCCAACTACATCTACATGGAAAGCATTAGATTGTGATGGCGACGGTGTGACAAATGGCAAAGAAGTTACTGATGGAACAGATCCATTAGATCCATGTAAGTTAATCGTTGCTTCACAAACATTACCAACTACCTCTACTTGGAAAACATTAGATTGTGATGGTGATGGAGTGACAAACGGTGTAGAAATTACTGATGGCACGAATCCACTAGTACCAGATACGGATGGAGATGGTGTTACAGACGGTAAAGAAAAAATAGATGGAACCAATCCTTTGATTCCTTGTGATTTTATACTTGCTAGTCAAACAGTAGCGACATCAGCTGCATGGAAATTATTGGATTGCGATGGCGATGGTGTAACTAATCAACAAGAGATTGCAGATGGAACAAATCCATTAAATAGCTGTAGTTTCAAATTAGCAAGCCAAACTGTTGCAACTAGTGCAAGTTGGAAATCAATTGATTGTGATGGTGATGGTGTAGTTAATGGAAAAGAAATAACAGATGGAACGGATCCAAATAATTTGTGTAGCTTTATTTTTGCTAGTCAAACTGTAACACCTAGCTTAACTTGGATGAATACAGATTGTGATGGTGATGGTAATAGAAATGGAACGGATCCACATCCATTAACACCTACAGCTGTAAACGATAACATGACAGCTCCAGTAGGAACTACAACAACTCTAAACATATTAACAAATGATGACTTCTTACCTGGATCAACTACATCTATTACAAAAATAGGTGGAACAGCAGGTGGAACAGTAACTTTCAACCCATTAACTGGAGTGATGAGTTACATACCATTAGTTTCAGAAGCAGGAACAACAAAGACAGTTATTTATAATGTTTGTAATACTGCAATAAATCCGAATGTTTGTGCAACAGCAACTGTAACTATCGTAGTGCCATCTTCTACAGATTCTGATGGTGATGGCGTACCGGATACAGTTGAAATAACAAAAGGAACAAATCCAAATGATCCTTGTAGTTATAATATCGCAGATATTACATTACCAATTATCAGTACAGTGGATTGTGATGGTGATGGCGTAACAGATAAAAATGAAATTTATGGACCAGATGGCGTAATTACTGGATTGGATGGAACAGATCCGAAAAACCCATGTTCATTTAATTTAAGTCAAGTAACTGAAATTGCGACTAGTACAGGAGATTGTGATGGAGATGGTGTTACAAATGCAGATGAAATAAATAGTAAAGTTTCAGATCCAAGAACGAATCCAAATGACCCATGTAATTACAATGCTGTTGAACAAGTATTGGCAAATACATCTGCTACATGGAAGAATTTAGATTGTGATGGAGATGGAAACAAAAACGGAACGGATCCAAATCCGAAAGTTCCAACAGCAATAGGAGATGTGATGACTGCTCCAACAGGAGTAACAACTACTGTAAATATTTTAGCAAATGATGACTTCTTACCAGGAGCAACGACATCAATTACTAAAACTGGTGGAACAGCAGGTGGAACAGTAACTTTCAATCCATTAACAGGAGTGATGAATTATATTCCATTAGCATCCGAAGCTGGAACAACTAAAACAGTAATTTACAGTGTATGTAATACTGCTTTAAGTCCAAATGTATGTGATACAGCAATTGTAACGATTTCAATAACTGCCGATTTAGTGAAACTATCCATGAAAGTATTATTGGAAGGTTCTATGTTTGGCGTGACAAGTACAACTGGAGTGATGTATGATAAGTTGAGAACTTATACGACTGGAAACTTAATACCATTAAGTGATCCATATAAGACAGCAGCATACAGCAGTAAGTTTGTATCAGTAAACAATGCGAACACACAATTGACAACAGCAGCAGTGTTAGGAAATAACATTGATCCAAACAATGATATAGTTGATTGGGTATTTATAGAATTGAGAGATCAGAATACACCTAGTTTGGTTGTATCAACATTTAGTGCATTAGTTCAAAGAGATGGTGATGTGGTAGATCCAGCAGATGGAGTTTCTCCAGTTAGCATTAGCAAGCCAGCAGGTAACTACTTCGTATCGGTGAGACATAGAAACCACTTAGGAATCATGACAGCACAACCGATTGCCTTGAGTATCACCCCAACGGTAATTGACTTCATCAATATGAGTGATGCAAATGTTTGGAACCAATCAGGTTATGATGGATTAGAAGGACAAAGAGTGCCAGGTAATAGAAGAGCATTATGGGCATGTAATACGAATATGAATAACAATGTTAAGTTTAGTGGATTGAATAATGATAGCAATCCAATATTAACAGCAGTATTGAACGAGATAGGTAATACGACTGACAATTACGGATATATCGGAACAATAGGATATTATTTAGAAGACGTAAATATGGACGGAAGAGTAAGATACAATTCCTTGTTCTCAGATGCGAATCAAGTATTATCTAGTGTGTTGAATTATCCATTAAATGCAGTAGTGAAGAACTATTCATTCGTAGCCTTTTTACAACAATTACCATAATCAGAAATAGAAGATAGAGGAGTATCGAAAAGGTACTCCTCTTCTGAATTTTTCAATTTAAAAATAAATAAATAAACATGAAATCAATTATAATAACAATAGGAACCATCATGCTACTCAGCACAATGGTAATGGGTCAGAAAGCAGAACCTACGTCCTTTGAGACGACGATGAAATACAATTTATCGACAGGGAGATACGAAGTATATGCCAAGGTAGATGTCAGTGGATTGATATTTATTGGCGGAAGTTCGGTGTCCATAGTATTACCAGAATCAGCGGACAACAAACCATTGTTTGTGTATTCAGTAGTGGGTACATGGGATGATTTGAGCAAAACCTACGATGCAGTAGATGGAAAAGATTACCACAGTGTGATATCATCAGCAGGGATAGGTAATATTCCATGTAATGCGGAACAAGAAATGAAGCTATTTGAATTTCAATTGTCAGACAAGAAATACAATGGAAATGTAAGATTGTGGGAGAAAAATAAGGATAAAGATGTGGTAGATTTCACGGAATACACCAGTAATTTTTATGTACCTCACACAGGCTATTATATTGTTCCATCGGTTTACAAATCTGAGATGCCAGCAGAGAAAGCAACTTATGAAAGTATCCTATATCCGACAGTTGCAAATGATCAGATTCATTATTTTTCAAATAACCATCCAGAATATTGGAATGGAAATGTAAAGTTAGAAATCTATGATATGATGGGAAGAGCATTAAGAGCAGAAAGTTTAGAAATATCTAATGGAATAATTGAACAGACATTGGATGTAAAAGAATTGATAGATGGGAGCTATAAATTTGTCTTGACCCATAAAAATGGAAATGTATTGGATACAAAACCATTTATTAAAATCAAGGAATAATTAAAGAAAATGTGTTTGTTTCTTATATAAAGAAAGGCAGAAGGGTCAAATCTTCTGCTTTTTTTTTATAAATAACTCTTTCTTAATAATTTAAAGCAATTCCCACACCAAAACCCATATCACTATCATAATGGGTACGAATGCCAACATTTCTACTAAGTATATAACGAAAATCCACCATATATTCCAAATCGGTATTGATCATAAAGCCAACTCTTAACCGTTTAGAAATTGGAATATCTTCTCTCATGAGCTGTAATCTGAAAATTCCATCATGAAATACTTCGGTTTGAAATATCAATAGCATTGGTAACATGTAATTGAATCCAATACTAATAGCTGCTCGATTGTCTTTTTCGTTTTTTTGACCAAACATATTCTTTTCATAACTAACAATTCCCATATTTCTATATCGCCAGTCGAAACCAACAAATGGCATAAACCACTGCATTTTGCCAAAATACCGTCCGAGATGGGTTTCTGATTCATAACCATGCATATCATGATAGCCTAATCTCCATTCGGTTCCCAACCGCCACCTTGCATTCTGAACCATCATTTCTCCATCATTTCCATTGCTTGCAAAATCATTTAATGCCATAAAAAGAGCTTTGTTGCTTTCTCGTTGCAAAGCTTTGTAAGTTTTTTCTTTATTTGGTAATAAAGGGTTTTTATAGTCGCCTACTGAAATTACCCTGTTCATTCCAGCCATCATGTGATACAAAATATGGCAATGAAAAAACCAATCGCCTTCAGTATTTGCTAAAAATTCAATAGTATCTGTTTCCATCGGCATAATATCTATCGTATTCTTCAAAGGAGCATATTCACCCTGTCCATTGAGCACCCTAAAATCAAAACCATGTAAATGGAAGGGATGTCGCATCATAGAGTTATTATATATGGTGATATTTAGTATTTCTCCCTTTTTAACTGAAATTTTATCACTCTCAGAAAGTACTCGATTGTCCAAGCTCCAAACATAGCGATTCATATTTCCAGTAAGAACAAATTTCAATTTTTTTACTGGGGCGTCCTTTGATAGGGTAGTGAGATGTGGAGATTTTAGCTGGGCATAATTTAGTGTAGTGATATTTCCCATAGCATTATTGGGGTCCTTCTCCATATCCATTGACTGATGGTCATTTTGAGTATCTTCTCCCGTTATTTCTGGATACATCACCCTATTCATATCCATTTGGTTTAGGCTCATATTCATCCCCATATCATCCAAATCGCCATTCATTTTCATCATACCATTCATCATTTTCATGCCTTCAAAATATTTGAGTCGAGGCAATGGTGATTGATTTTGCTTGATTCCATCGCCAAAAAATAGTGAGGCAGATTTCGTCCGATCTTCCGTAGTTGCTAGCAATTCAAAGGCTTTGTCAGCAGTTGGAATGGTGATTACAATATCGTAGGTTTCTGCAACGGCAATGATTAACCTATCCACTTCTACTGGTTCTACATCATTTCCATCATTGGCTACTACGGTAATTTTGCCACCAGCATAGTTCAACCAAAAATAGGAAGAAGCACCCCCATTCGAAATTCTAAGGCGGATTTTATCTCCAGCATTTAGCGTTTTCCCATCCAGGATTTTGATTTCAGAAATTTGTTTTCCATTGATCAAAACATTGTTATAATAGACATCACTCACATCCATTGCCAACATCCTTTTCCATTCGTTGGTCAGTTTTGTTTTCAAATAGCCACTGCGAATCGCCTCGAGATAGCTTTGTGTTGCCCCTTTTTGAATGGCAAACCAATCATTCGCATTGTGTAACATTCGATGAACGTTATTTGGATTGAGATTCGTCCATTCACTCAATATTACAGGAATGGTAGGCAAGTCATCTATCCCTTTCCTAAAATTTTTATCTCCATTTTTTTTATGCAATATTAAACTACCATACATGCCAATCTGCTCTTGCAATCCCGAATGGGAGTGATACCAGTGGGTACCATGTTGGATAATAGGGAAACGATAAGTATGTGTCGTATTTGGAGCAATAGGCATTTGGGTGAGCAAGGGAACCCCATCTTCTTTGTTGGGAAGGAATATGCCATGCCAATGCAGTGAAGTACTTTCTTTTAACAGATTATGCACAACGATTTCCGCAGTATCTCCCTCAGTAAAATCAAGGGTAGGCATCGGAATCTGTCCATTTACTGCAATTGCTCTTTTCTCTTTATTTGCAAAGTTTACAACTGTATCCCTTACAAATAATTCGTAGTGAACCACCTTTTGTGAAAAGGAGATTTCGGAATAAAAAGATATTGCTATATACAAGTAAAAGTGCTTTGTTGAAATTTTTGATGGGAAATCCATAATAATTTTTTTAAATAGGGATATTCAAAAAAAATTCCTTCTACAATATATTATTTCGTTTCTACTACTTTTCCACAAGTAAGCATAGATGCACCGTAATAAGGATTTTTAATATCCTTTTCTGTACTCAGCCAGTAGGCTTTTTTCATTGGGCAGTATTGATAATAAACGGGAGTACTTGCCATGTCAGCACTTTTTACTACTTTCCAAAATAGGGTAGAGACTTCATTGAAAGCAGCTCTTTCCTTTTCTAAGCTATTTACATTAGCCATTTTATCAATCGCTATTTGTAAATCTTTTTTTTGAGAAAATGTCTTTTCAGCTGTTATCTTTTTCTGAAATTCAGTTATTGCTGCCTTAGCGGTTTTTTGATCACTAAGCACCAAAGCATTTTTAATTGCCAAATAACTGTTCAACAAATTAGGGGTGTTTTGAGCAAATGTTGTAAATCCAAACAACATAATTGTGATTGCGATGCTAATCTTTTTCATTTTTATTCATTTAAAAGTTCTATTTTATATCCTGCTTTTTCAATAGTGGCTATCACTTGTTCTTTGGTGATGCCCTTTGATGCTACAGTTAATATTTTATCCTTATTTTGTACGTCCACCTCCCATTGGGAAAGGCCCACTGCATTGTCCAAAAAGGGTTTCACCGCCGCAATGCAACCGCCGCAATTGATATTTGTTTTGAAATGAAATGTTTCTATTTTATTTTCCATTTTATTATTTTAATGATACAAAGTTCGTACTTCTTGAAAGTGAAAGTATTACAATATTTATCGTTTAACTTATGAGATTTACAGATTTACTTTTTCCAGTTTAGGCGTAAACTATTACTCACAACACTGACACTACTCAAAGCCATTGCTGCTCCAGCTATCATAGGGTTTAATAAAAACCCATTAATGGGATAGAGTATGCCTGCTGCTATGGGTATGCCAATCAGGTTATAAATAAATGCCCAAAAAAGGTTTTGGTGAATGGTGGATACTGTTTGTTTTGACAATCGGATAGCTTGAGAAATCTTGGTAAGATCAGAAGAAATAATCGTCATTTTAGCCACATCGATTGCGATATCGCTGCCTTTGCCCATCGCAATACCAATATCAGCTGTTGCCAATGCCGTACTGTCGTTTATACCGTCGCCAACCATAGCTACTACTTTCCCTCTTAGTTGTAATTCTTTAATAAAATCAGCTTTTTGTTGTGGCAACAACTCTGCTCTGTAGTGTTTTATACCTGTTTGGTGGGCAATGGCGTTGGCGGCGGCTTCCGTATCGCCAGTAAGCATATATAGGTCAATTCCTATATCTTGTAGCTGCATGATCGCTGCAGCCGAAGTAGGTTTTATCTTGTCGGAAATTGCCAAAACCGACAATGCCCTTTTATTGTTAGCAAACCAAACAACAGTTTTAGCTTGATTACCCCATTCTTCAGCAATTTCTACCAATTCATCCGCTATGGAAATATGATTTTCTAGTAACAGTTTTTTTGTGCCTACCCAATAAGTTTCGTTATTGAATGTGGCATTTGCTCCTTTGCCAGTGATACTTTCAAAAGAAGTTAAATTAAGAGTGACCATCCCTCCCAAATGAGTTACAACTGCTTCTGCTAGTGGATGTTCTGACTTTTTTTCGATGCTATATAAAATTCTTTTATCCCTTTCCTCTTCGTTCAGCCACAGACTATCTGAGACTTGTGGTTTACCTTCAGTAATAGTCCCTGTTTTATCAATAGCAATGGAATCTATTTTCTTTGCCAATTCCAGAGATTCCGCATCCTTTATCAATATGCCCATTCCTGCACCTTTACCCACTCCTACCATAATCGCAGTCGGAGTCGCCAAACCTAAAGCACAAGGACATGCAATTACTAACACAGTTACTGCAGCTAAAATACCATGTACTATGCCATTAGCACCCCCTAAAATTGCCCATAAAATAAAGGTAAGGATGGCAATTCCGATAATTATTGGCACAAATATACCTGCAATTTTATCTACTAGTTTTTGAACAGGTGCTTTACTGCCTTGAGCCTCCTGCACCATTTTGATGATTTGAGCAAGCATAGTTTCTTTGCCAACTTTTACTGCTTCAAACTGAAAACTACCTTTTTGATTGATGGTACCTGCAAAAACTTTTTCGTTTTCAATTTTTAAAACTGGAACAGGCTCCCCACTTAGCATACTTTCGTCCACATAGGATGTTCCAGCTGTCACTCTACCGTCCACTGCTATTTTTTCTCCTGGTTTCACCAAAATAGTATTTCCCAGCTGTACTTTTTCGATAGGAATTTCAATTTGATGGCCACTTTCTTCGACAAGAGTAACGGATTTTGGCTGCAAACCAATCAGCTTTCTTAGAGCGGAAGAGGTGTTGCCTTTAGCTTTTTCCTCTAATAGCTTACCTAATAAAATAAAGGTTATAATCACTGCTGCTGCTTCGAAATAGACATGGGCTTGCAATCCTCTTTGGAGCCAAAATTGAGGATAAAGCATATTAAACACACTAAATATATAGGCAATACCGGTGCTCATTGCCACCAATGTGTCCATATTGGCAGAGCGGTGTATGGCTTGTTTCCAAGCATTTATAAAAAAAGATTTTCCCAACCAAAACACGACTGGTGTTGCCAATGCCCACATGATTTCTTCGGCATAAGGGATATCCATAAAGAACATGCCGATGTTAACTAATGGTAGGGAGAGCACCACTGCCCAAATCGTTTTAGTTTTTAGTTGTAAGAATTTCTTTTCTTGCAAAGCTTCTAATGTTTCAGATTGCTTGGCTTCATCGGCTAACAAAAGATCGTAACCTATGGACTGAACCGCTTTTTGCAAATTAGCTAATGAAGTCATGTTAGGCAAAAATTCAACTGCAAGATTGGAAGTTGCGAAATTGACAGATGCATTGATAACGCCAGGTACGGATTTTACGATGCTTTCTACACTGACGGCACAAGAGGCACAGGACATTTGTAGTACAGGAATTGTGCTCTTGATACTTGTAACACCATAACCAAGATCTCTTATTGACTGGACAGCATCTATCAGAACGGCTCCTTCTTTTGCTGTAATTACTGCTCTACGGTTGTTAAGTTCAACTCGATGGCTTTCAATTCCTTGCACCTTGGCTAAGCCATTATCTATAATCTGTGCACAGTGCTCACTTTCCATACCTTCTAAGGGAATAAAAAGGGTATCTTTATTGTTAGTTGACATCTTTATTACATTTAAGCTACAAAGCTGCCTAAAATTTTGATCCCTTTTATTGTGGTATTATTGAAATGATTTGTAAGATTTACACTTTATCCAATGGTTTCCTTTTTTTGACCTTCAATTGCTTAAAATAGCTAGGAGTGAGACCAGTTACTTTCTTGAATTGGTTGCTGAGGTAGGCAACACTTGAATAATTAAGTTGGAATGCGATTTCACTCAATGAAAGTTCATCATATTCTAACAATTCTTTTACTTTTTCAATTTTTTGAGCGATAAAATATTTTTCAATAGTTGTCCCTTCCTCTTCAGAAAACAAATTGGATAAATAATTATAGTCGTGATGAAGTTCAGTTTTTAAAATATCTGATAATTTATTCGTATTTTCATTATCATGGTGATGAACTAAATCGATGATGACATTTTTTATTTTCTCAATATTCCTACTTTTTCTATCGTCGATAACTTCAAATCCCAATGATATTAAGGAGGTTTCTAGTGTTTTCTTTTCTTCTATAGAAAGCTCCTTTTCGAAGGTAACTTCCCCAAGTATAATATTTTTAATCGTCAGCCCTAGTTTTTCAATTTCATGCTGCACCATCATTATACATCGGTTACAAACCATATTTTTTATATATAATTTCATGTCTGAATTTATTATATTGTACCGTCCTAAAATTACTTGACAGTTTTCGAGTTAAAAAATAAAATTAAATACAGTTTTTTTGGTTAATACTTAAATTGTAAACAAGAATACAAATTAATCCTAAGTTTTTCAATAATTTATTTTAATTCTTGAAAAATAACTACCTTTTTTCTTATTCCTAATTGTCAATTTGATTGGTTTTTATTCCTGAAATTAAATTTACAACGATTACAATTCCTGAAATTGATTATTTAATTTTTCAAGTTCCTGATTTTGATAATTTGATTGTTTTTATTCCTGCTTTTAATTTTAATTGGGATAATATTCCTAAACAGAATACAGTACTTTTTTAGCTTTGTGTCGCCTTCTTGAAGAGGAAATAGGCAATGCTGGAGAGCAACCTATCAGCAATAAAGTAGGCCTTATACAAATTGTGTAAGTTCAGAGTAAAGGATGCTTTTGGCTCCTTTACTCTTACTAATTTGGAATGTATTATGGCTAAAAAAACTCATTTGTTTGGTAAGCTTTTCTTCACAATACTTCATACCCTTTTGTAATCAACTTTTTTGCCCACATTTTATTCATAATTCCCTCTTTTTGATGAGCAACGGCTGGGGTTAGGTAATTACAACTGGAATGGGGTCTAATCTCATTGTATTTACGAATGGAATCTTCCACAACCCGCCGAGCTTCTTCAAAGTTTGCAAAGGTCTTTCCTAACAAAAAGTTCCATTTTCAGAATACCGTTAATCCGCTCTGCTATTGCGTTTTCGTAGGGATCTCCATTTTCAGTCATGGATATTTTTACTTTATTATTCTGAAGCAAATCCACATACTTTGCAGAACAATACTGTACCCCTCTATCTGAATGATGAATTAAGCCTTTTAATGATGGGCACTCTTTTCTTGCCATTTCAAAGGCTTCAATTACGCCCTCACTATGCAATGTTGGATATAAACAGTACCCCACAATCTTTCTGGAATAGGCATCTGTTATGATGCTCAAATATGCAAATTTACCTATTAACTGTATATAAGTGATATCACTTACCCATAATTGATTCGCCTTGTAAAGCAATAGGTCTTTTATTAGATTTGGATATTTGTAATAAGGATGATTGGAGTCTGTTGTATATGGTTTCCTCCTTTTATATCTGAGCAAATAACCATGTTCTCTCAATAGGCTAAATAATCTATCCCTACCCATCTTGATACCGTGTGGTGACAACTTCTCCTCTAACATGAAATGTAGTTTCTTTGCCCCAATCCTAGGCAAATCTAACCTTATCTCGGCTACTATTTTCAAAACCAATATATCAGCAGCTTGCTTATCTTGCTTATCGCTGTATTGCTCATAATAAGCCTGTCGGCTCTTCCCAAACAGTTCACAAAAAAATCCTACACTGAATATAGGATACAATTGCAAGAGCAATTCTACTGTTTGGTGCCAGACTTTTTTCTAATCGATATTTTTAGTTTTGATTCCGCTATGTCAATCATCATATCCAGAGCTGTCGCCTTCATCTGTGCTGCCTCTAACTGCTTCTCTATCTGCTTGATATGCTTTTCTAGAGCCGCTACTTTTTCTCGTTCTTTCTCAGTCATTTGTGGCAAAGTTAATAGAACTGTTGGTTCATACAGCTTTTTCCAATCAATTATTGCTTTATTGGGTCTCTTATGTTCAAATTCAAATTCCTCTATCGCTTTTTGTATAGTCAACCGTCCACAATAAATTTCCATCACCAACCATCTCCTTAATGCAGTTTGTGTTGGGTCATCTGATTTTACTTTAAACAAAATTCTTTTTGTTCCTTCCTTTTCTTCCTCTTTTTTCTTTACATCTTCCTTTTTCATTTCACTTACTTTCGTTGTGAAATCTGTAAAGTTTTTTCAGGACAAGACATATTATACAAAATACTGTTAATTAGAATTTAACTATCCTAAATATTCATAGTAAACTAAACACCTTATATAAAGAATAAATGAATGGTATAAATAGTTTTTGGTTTTGGGAAAAAATGAAAATCTAAAGTAGTTGATTTTTAATGTTTTCTATTGAATATGATATACTTATGTAATGTACTTATAAATTTTTAAATTAAATTTGAATTATTCTAAATTTATAATAATTATCAATTTTTTTTTCTGAAGATATAAAGTTTGGGTTTGTATTCAAAAATAATTAAAAGCATTTTAATAAAGCAGGATAGGGCTAGAAAACTATAATGTCAAAACATCTATTTAACATAAGAATAATTATGGGGGAGATAATTTTATTTTAAATACAAATATAATT
>JADJVK010000026.1 GCA_016710625.1 Saprospiraceae bacterium | reverse complement strand
AGATAGTGATGGAGTGCAAGATGCGGATGAAATGGGATTAGATGGTATAACTGCTAAATTATTTAATGTGCTGTATTAGTTGTCAAAACTACTGCAAACGCGTGGAATCAACATTATTTCAATATAGCTGATGGAGTATTACCAAATACAGCTTATAATTCATTAGAATCGAAGCTTTATATTCTAGTGGTAAGTTTGTAACCTAAGACCGAACTACAGGTGTCAGGTTCCTGGGTGATTTGTGGATAAGATGCAAGCTTGCGGGTAGCAATGATATTTCCTACAACTGGAAACCCAGAAAATAATCATACTTTAGATTTTGGATTTAATGCTAATGTAACTTGTTCTTCTCTGTGACAGCAACACCTCAACATGTAACACTTCTGATAATAACATAAGGTCAACAGTGACAGGACAAGTTACTTTAACCAATCCACCTTAACAGGAATTGTAACAGCCTGATTGTAGGTGGAGGAAATATTTCCAGGCCCCTTACCAAATACTAGTCCAATAAATTATACAGTATTGCGGGCAATCAGCAGATGGAGCTAGTCATACTGTAAATGTATCTATTAGTGGCGTAACCTGTAAGCAAGTACCGTAAATTACACAGCCCCAGCTAGTTGTGGAAGGGCAGCCTGCCAACCAGATTCATTAAAAATATGTGCAGGTCAAAGTGCAGAATATGTTGCCCAGATGGTTATACCAGTTATATTTGGTACAAAATCAATGGACCTTATGATACGTTGCAAGTTGCTACTGGTCAACTCTTTACAACATCAACCTGGAGGTAATTATATTTATAAAGCAATTGACGGGTCAGGATGTCCAGTAAATTCAAAGTGTTGCCTAGTTGCTGCTGACAATTCACTTGTTGTGTGATTAATAACCTTAATTTAGTAATAGGAAATTGTGATAATAAAGGGACTTTAACGAATTCAAATGATGATGAATACTCTTTCACATTAGATCCTATTGGTACAGGTATTGGAACATCTTATACAATTAGTGGATTACCAAATAGTCCACAAACTGGAACGTATGGTAGTCCAACCACTTTCGGTCCTTATTTAATTAGTGCTGGAGTTTTAAATATTTCTGTTTCAGATGATGTCGCTAGTTCTTGTAGTAAAACAGCAAGTGTTACGCCGCCATCTTGCTCTGTTTGTAATGTTTCGTCACCAGTATTATCGGTAAATGACAATATTTGTCCAAGCCGAACAGGAACCATTAATTTGGTTCAAGGTTGTGGGGCAGGAACTTTTATTCAATATAGTATCAATAATGGATCGACATGGAGTTCTGTAAAACCATTGTATTCAACGACTCCAAGAACTATTTTGGCAAGATGTGTGAATTAGCTCGGATACTACTTGTAAAAGTCCAAATACTACTGTAACTACAGCTCCGAAACCTTGTCCACCAAAATTGGGTGAGGAGTGTACCTTAACTGCTAATGCAACAATTGATCCTTGTAATAACAACGGAACTGATGATATTGCAACCGATGATTATTTTACAATTCAAATCAATGCAACTGTCGCAAATGGTGGATCGAGCAATAAATATGAAGTTGTCGTTGGAGCAGATCCTTTGACAGGTACTGGTGGAAATGTGTTGAATAAGTGGTGGTACCAATTATGGATCCCTGTAACTGCTGGGAAACACTAAAATTTTCAAAGCAATGGTACGTCAACTTATCAATTAGTTGTTAGAGACATTAATAATAATAATTGTTTCCAATTAATTGATATTCAATCAGTAGCTCCATGTTCGATAGCACCACCAAAAAGCCCTTGTTACCCAGTGCCTTGTGTACCGATTGGATTGATAAAAATTAGAAATCCTGAAACGTGATATCCGTGTTTGGGACGGAACGGGAGGTGAATTCGATGAATTCGGGGAATTTGGGGAATTTGGTGATTTGGGAAATTCGGTAAATTCGAGGATTCGGAGATTTGGAGATTTGGGGATTCTGGGTCTTCAACGATTAGTCGTGAACTTTAGGTAAGAAAAAGAAAAATGTTGAGTTATAAATAGTTAATTTAGCTCTGCCAAAAAGTTGGTAGCTTTTTTATTAACTATTATTAAATCCAATAATTTAAAAATTAGAATATTTTAGAGATCAGTAAAATAATTATAATATGAATTTTCAATTATTCATATATACATTATATATACATTATTTTATACAACTAAATACTTAATATACATTTTGTATACTATTTATATTTCCTTTTTATTATAAGTTACAGAAAATGATCTTTGCATCATAATCATAACATAAAGTTTACTAATATGGATTATTCTAATTTAATTGAACACAAAAAAATTAATTTAGATTATAATTGATTTAACATTTTAAATTTAATTGCCAAAGCACATTAGAAAAATTAAGAATTTTTAATACTGTGGTTATTGCAAATGAATTTCAAGAAGCTGGGTATTTATTATCAATAAATACTTTTGATGTTATATTTCTAAATATATCATTGATTAATAAAAATAAATATGAAGTTATTGATGAACTAATAAATAAAAATAAATTAGTTTGTTATTCGACAAATCCATCTGATGCAAATATTGCTTTTGATATTTGTGCTAAAGATTTTTTTATTTTACCAATAAATATTGATAGAATTCAAAAATCTATATTTAGAGTTATATCTAATTATAATTTTGAAAATATAAAAAATCAAAAAATATTATTTAAAACTGGTAAAAATTCATTGTATATAAATGAAAATGAATTACAATATATTGAAGCTTATGGTAATTATATAAAAATATATTCAAATGAAAATATAAATATAATTTTAGAAAAAATTTCAACAATTGAAAATCGTTTATCAAAAAATTTATTTTTAAGAGTACATAGATCTTATATAATTAATAAAAATTTTATTAGTTTTAAAAGAATGATCATCTAGTATTAAGCAATAATAAAATAATTCCTTTAGGTAATACTTATAAAGCTTCAATTAATAATTTATAATATTAAATTCTCAATATAAATAATAAATTATATTTTAAATAATTTTAAATAATTTTGATTCATTTTTTAGTAAATATTTTATATTTAATATAACTTAATTATCAGTAAATGAATAAATTTAAAAATTATCAAAAAATTTAAATTGAAAAGATTACATTTATCTGATAAAATATTTTATAAATTAATATAATATTTTAATTTGTAACTAACTTGAGATATAAAAAAAAATAATTATTTCAATTAATGTATGAAAAATTTAATTAATTTATATTTAATAATTATAATTATTACTATATTAAATTGTAAAAATGAAAATAATTCATTGATTCAAAATGAAAGTAACATTTCAGATTTAGAAATTCAAAATAATTTCAATAAATTAATTAAAGATAAAAACCTTATTTATAATTTAGATTCAATTGAAAAATTGAAAATTCAATCACATTGGAGTAAAAATACTGGACTAATATTTAAAATTACAAACCATCTTTCATTCATACTCTATAACTTAGGCTTAAAAAACTATGCTAGAAATGAACTAATAAAATTTGATTTGGAATTTGGAGATAATTTAGATGATAAATTGAAATTGCAATTGTATCTGAATATAATTAATTCAAATTATTTAAATAGTGATAATAAATTTCCAAAATATAATATAATAAATTATCACTATTATAATAAAGCAAAGGATTTAACAGAAAATATACATGATGTAGAATCTTATAAATACTATTATAGCTTAGTCTTTAGTGTTGGAGTTTTTTTTAGTGAAAATGACTATAATAATTTAAGTATTATATCTAGATTTTTTAATTTTTCTGATTTTAATTTATATTATTACAAAGCTCTCAGATTTCGAGAAAATAGAAATCACCAAAATGAGTTAAAAAATATGTTAATCGCAAATAATCTTGGTGAATTACCTAAAGGTGAATTAGGTGTGAGTTATAGATATAATTTACAATTAGATTCAGCTGAAAAATATTTAAGTGGATTAATTAACTTTAAATCTAAAAATATTATTTCTGATATCTATATTCCAAGTCTAAATTTAATCAAATTATATATCTTACAAGAGAAACATGATAGTACAATGTTTTATATAAATTTATTAAAAAAATATAATAATTATAATGAGATATTTGCATATAAATCAGAATATATTAAAACATGTAAAAATTATTTCTTAAAAGTCAAAAATAATTATGAATTATTAAATGTAATGAAAGATGAAATTGCATTTTTAAATTCTATAAATCAAATAGAATTAAAACAATTTGAAATATTAAGTTTAAGCGATATAACAACTTCTAGAATTGATAATTACAAAAAAGAAATAAATAAGAAAAACATAAATTTTTGGATTACATTATTAATTATTATAATATGTATATTTTTAATATTCATATATATAAAACGAAAAAGTAATATATTAAAACTTGAACAAAATTACTTAAAATCAAAAGTAACTGAAAATGAAGCAATTATAAAAGAAAATATTTATAAACTTTCTGAAATTAAAAATATAAATGATCAAAAAAATAAAATTATTAATAAACTAAAATTTGATATTGAATATAATCAACAAAACTTTAATAATTTAAAACTTATAAATAATTTAAAAGAACTTGGCAATATTGAAAATGAATGGACTGAATATAAATCAAATTTTAATATAATCTTTCCAGAATATTTTAATAAACTTTTAGAAATAAATCCTAATTTAACAAGATTAGATTTAAGACATGCAATTTATATTAAATTGAACTTTACAACAAAAGAAGTTGCTCAACTATTAAATGTTAATCCACAAACTGTTTCAACATTCAGATTACGATTAAAGAAAAAACTAAATTTAAATAAGGAAAAAAGTTTAAATAATTTTTTAGTTAACCTAAAATAATGAATTTACATTTATATAATAATTTCATTTAATAAAAAGATATATTTCATTTTTCATCCTTTACAAATTACGTTCAAACTATTTTTGATTAGTTTAATCATATTTTCATATAATCAAGTCACAGTAGGTACTACTTTTGCAGATATATAATCAAATTCTTTTGAAATTCTCTTAGTCTTAATTTATTGATTTAGTACAATGAAATTATATTTAGAGTTTATATTGCTGTTATTATGTGTTCTAAATTACAATAATTTGAAGTCACAAAATAATTTTGATACAAAGGTGTTTACATCAAATCAAAATTATAAACCATTAAATGATTATTCAAAATCTTCTAATGGATTATTTTCATCAGATATTATTATTAATGGACTACCTAATAGAATAGATAAAACTTTTGGCTTGGAAAAAGTTCAACTTGCAATTCAACATAGTCGAATTTCAGATATTAAAGTTGTATTAGAAAGTCCAGATGGGCTTGAAGTATGGGTGAGTAACAGACACGGTAGAGATGGAGCAAATTATTCTGAAACAATTTTCTGTAATAGTGGATTTAGAGGTAAAATATCTGATGGTATTCCCCCTTTTGTTGGAGAATATTTACCTGATGGTATATTATCTAATTTTAATAATGGTCAAAATCCAAATGGGATTTGGAAATTAAAAGTATATGATTTATCTGAAGGAGTAACAGGAATTTTTGGAAGTGTCGTATTGTATTTTAGTAATAAACCTGCAATTGATATTGTATCTAAATGTTCTTTAGAAAATCCCAAAGGATGTAAATGCAATAATATTAATCATAAAAAACATAAAAATTGTAAGTTATTACCCGATTTAACTTTAATAAAGGAAATTACAGAAAAAGAAATTCATGAAATACCGTATTCAGAAACAAAAGGATATGGAGAACTAAGGTTCGGAGTAAGTACATTTAATAAAGGAATTGGTCCTCTTGAAGTAAAAGGAAATAATATTTGGCTATGTAATTTTGATACAGTACAAAAAGGAGCAATATGTCATAATGGTACATATCCTAGACAGCAAGTATTTCAAACAATTTATATTCTTACTAAAAATGGATTTAAAAAAGAAATAAAAACAGCAGGTTTTAATGCTTATGATGCCAGACCTGGACATGAACATTTTCATTCTGATGATTATGTTAATTATGAATTATTAGTACCCTCCTCACTAGAAAAATCTCAATGGAAAGTTGCATGTAAAGGCACTAAGGCAAGTTTTTGTATTTGGGATCTTAGTTATTGTAGGGATGATTTAATAAACTGTAAGGATATAAATAATAAATTGTACTTAGTAAATGATTTACCAAATTATGGTTTTAAAGGTTTTAAAGACTGCCTTCCAGAAGTTCAAGGATTATCAGTTGGGGGTGTTGATTATTATGGAGAAGGATTTGAAGGACAATCTATTCTTTTACCAAAAGGTTTAAAAAACGGTTTGTACTATCTAAAAATAGAAATAGATCCACAAAACTTGTTTTTAGAATCTGATGAAACAAATAATACAATCATTGTCCCTATAACATTAAATAAACAAAAAGATTAATATAGTTAAAATATATATATTATGGAAAAATATTTTCGCTTATTATGTTTTTTATTAATAATAAATAATATAACATATGGAGCAACAAAAACATCAATTAGTAACGGAAATTGGAGTAGTGCAACTACCTGGTCTCCTTCTGGTGTACCAACTTCAATTGATAATATAATAATTAATTCAAATGTAATTTTAGATGCCAATATTTCTTTGGACCCTGGTGGAAGTATTACAGTTAACACAGGAAATTCACTAATTCAAACTGGTAGCCATACACTAAATACAAACGGTGATATTAGTGGTCCAAATATTTCAATAACAAATTATGGGATAATAACAATAGATGAAATTCAAGCATCAGAAGAATGTGTAATGGTTTCAATTGATAATTTTGGAATATTAAATGTTATAGGTTCAACTTCAACAACAGTATTTACATGGAGAGGAGAAAGAATTATTAATCATGTTTCAGCAATTATTAATGTACCAAATAAAATGTTTAGATTGTCTAATCAATCTTTTACTAGTTCTGCTTGCCCTCTTTCTAGACCGACTCTTGACAATTCGGGTACATTGAATGTTTGGGATTTACAATTTCATGCTAATTCCATAGGTATTAATAGATCTACTGGTGTAATAAATACTATATCTGGTGGTCCTGGGATTTTTTTTGCAGCATATGATTTCGATAACTATGGATGTATTCTTGCTAACTCTGATATTGTATTAGATGGGAAGACAAATAACAATGGACATAATCATACAACATTTCATGATGGTTCTAAATTAGTAATTACTTCTGGAGTACTTAATATTAGCGGATCTGGTCATATTTTGACAGGAGTAGATGATGATGGTAATAACGTAAATAATGCTTGTATTTCAACAACTCCTGCAGGTACACAAATTTTAAATTCTGGAACAATTACAGGAGAGCTTTTTATAAATGATCCGGATGGAAATATTCCTGGTACTTTGGGTCCAATGATTGTTGAAGGAACAAATGATTGTGGAGGGGCATCATGTACAATTCCTTGCCCAAATCCCAATTGTGGAACTGCAACTATAATAAAAAATTAATAAATTAATTTATTTTTTATGAAAATAACTTACACAAATTTAAATTCAATAATAGGATTTAAAACCTTATTACTCTTTTGTGGTATCTTACTTAATTTTAATTTATATTCTCAATGTAACAGTCAACTTGCATATTGGAATTTTGATGACTGTACAGCTGGAAATATGGTGAAAGATGGAACTTTACCTTCACAATCTAATAATGGTGGGTGTTCTTCAATAACAACTTCAATAAGTAGAATTGATCCTGCTAATTCATGTGTTGACAGAGGCAATGGGAATAAAGCTAATTGTTTTGGTCAAAATGCAATTCCTACATGGGTAGACAATAGTCCAAAAGCAGTAGTAACTACCGTTTCATTTCCATCTGGTTCTTCTGGGAAACTTTCTGGCATGATGTTTACAATTGCTGTTCACAATTTAGTAGATTGGAATAATCAACCTAATCATTATCCAACAAAATGGGGAATTAGAGTAGTTAAAAATGGTAATCAAATTTTTAAACAAATTGATATACCATTTACTCCTGATGTATGGACACCAATTAATTTTGATTGGTCTAGTAATACTGCATTTCAAGTATCAGGAGCAACTACATTTAAAATTGAGTTACTTGCTTATGCTCCAGGAACTGTAAATTCAAGCTCAAATTATGAAGTTTGGGAATTAGATGATGTGAAAGTTTTAGGAGGATGTTGCACTTTACCAAGTAATTGTAATTTAACGAGCCCCAGTTTAACTGGAGTAACATGTAAAAATAATAATACTTCAAGTAATCCATTGGATGATTATATTGAATTTAAATTAAATCCAACTGGAACTGGTATTGGGACTCAATACAAAGTTACAGTAAATGGAGGTGCTACTGTTACTCCATCTCAAGCATCTTATGGAAGTGTTACTACATTTAGATTACAAAATGGTTCTGCTGGAAGCGGAAACAAAATAATTACAATTAGTGATAAAACTAATCCAAATTGTTCAATTATGGTAAATTTAACAGACCCTGGAACATGTTCGAGTATTCCACCATGTAATATCACTGCAACAGGTTTGAATAATATAACATGTAATAATAATGGAACATCAACAGATAATTCTGATGATAAAGTAGTTTTTTCTTTAAATCCAATAGGAACTGGACTAAGTAGCAGTTATTCAGTATATATTAATGGTAGTTCAGTGATGCCATCAAGTGCAAATTATGGAACAAATACAATATTTATGTTACCAGCTGGATCAGCAGGAAATGGACCTTGGATTGTTACTGTAAAAGATAATTTAGGGTCAAGTACTTGTAGTATCTCCTTTATTTTAATTGATCCTGGAACATGTTCAACAAGTTGTCAATCAATATCATATCCATTATGTTCAGGAGAGTCATATACAATGACTGTTTCAACATCAAATATAACGAATATTCAGTGGCAAAAAAATATAGGTGGAGTTTGGACAAATATTTTAGGTGAAACTGGAAATTCATTTACAACTAATTCAATTGGAATTTATCGATATATAGCATTTGATTTAAATAATTGTAATATTGAATTATGTTGTCCATTTGTTATAGTTGAAGGAAATTGTCCAAATTCTTGTTCGATAATTTCTGATGGGCTTTCAAATGTTGCTTGTAATTCAAATTCAACTAATACTGATCCTAGTGATGATTTTGTAACTTTTAGTTTGAATCCAAGCGGAATTGGTTTAGGAGGAACACAATATAATATTGCATCAAGTACTGGAACTATTAGCCCAACATTTGGAATTTATGGTTCTCCTACATTATTTACTTTATCAAATGGAACTGCAGGAAATGGCAATATTACAATAACCATAACAGATGCAGTTTATACAACATGCTCAAAGTCAATAAACTTAACAAACCCTGGTGTCTGCTCTTGTTCTTTAACAAATTTGAATTTGAGTAATCCCGAATGTTCCAATAATGGTACATCTTTGACAAATGACGATTTTATTAAGTTTTCCTTGAATCCAGATGGTATATTAGGTGAATCATATTCAGTTAATGTTTCATCGGTACAGTTTCCCCATCATTTGGAATTTATGGTTCACCAACATTTTTTGAATTACAATTAGGTTCTGCTGGTTCAGGAGATGTTGAAATCACTGTAATTGATGATAATTATAATTCTTGTTTTATAAAAGATACAATTATAGATCCAGGAAACTGTTCAAATTGTCAAATTATGTCCCCAATTTCAGTTTATGTAAATTGTGATAATAAAGGTACTATTTCAACAATAGATGACGAATGGGTTATTACTGCATTGGTATCCGGTATTAATTTATCTTCAAGTTTTAATGCACAAGTTACTTGTTCAGGTATTGGATGTATAACCTGTCAAAAGATAGGAGTTCCATATAATACATTAACAGAAATTTGTAGAATACCAATTTCTATAATTCCATTATCAATCATAATTACAGATCAATCATCTGCTTCATGTAGTGCTATACAAAATTTAGAACCATTAATTTGCCCATTAGTTTGTTCATCATTAATAACAGTTACACCTTCTTCATGTAGTACAAATAATTTATATACACTTTCTGGTCAAGTATCATTGACCAATCCACCTTCTTCTGGAAATGTAACTATTCAAATCGTTGGTGGAGGAAGCCAAACATTTTCTTTACCACAATCTAGTCCAATAACTTACAATATTTTAGGTCAAAGTGCAGATGGATTGAATCATAAAGTTTATGTTTCAATCAGTGGTGTTAATTGTTCTGATACTGCTTCATTTACAGCACCAGGAATTCCAAGTTTAGTATGTAATAAATCAGATAATACAAATTGTGCAATACCAAATGGGTCAGCAACTGCTACAGCATCTGGTGTAACTTATTTATGGAGTAATGGAGCCATAACAGCGACAATAAATGGATTGAATGCAGGAACATATACAGTAACCGTAACCAGTACAACTACTTCTTGTACAAATACTTGTTCTGTTACTGTAGTTAATAATACCTCCAACCCAACTGCAAATTGTACTGCTGTATCAAATACTAATTGTGCTACACCAAATGGATCAGCTTCTGTAATTACCAACGCTTCTACTCCGACCTATTTATGGAGCAATGGTGGCACAACTGCATCTATTTCAGGATTGAATGCTGGAACTTATACTGTGACTGTAACAAATTCAACCAGTTCTTGTACAAATACTTGTACTGCTACTGTTACAAACACTACAACTCCACCATCTGTTAGCTGCTCAAAAGTAGATAACACAAATTGTAAAACACCTAATGGTACAGCTACTGCTACGGCTTCTGGTGTAACTTATTTGTGGAGCAATGGTGGCACATCTTCAACTATTCCTGGTTTGAATGCTGGAACTTATACAGTAACTGTAACAAGTACAACGAATTCTTGTACGAATACTTGTTCGGTAACAGTAGCTAACTCATCAAGCCCACCTAGTGTTTCTTGCACTCCAACACAACCAACTTGTGCTGCTCCAAATGGTGGTAGTGTAAGTACATTTGTGACTGGTGGTATAACACCATTTACCTATTTATGGTCAAATGGTGTAACTGCTTCCAGTATTACAAATATTGGTGCTGGAACTTATACAGTCACTGTTACAGATAATAATAGTTGTACAGCAACTTGCTCAACTATCTTAAATGCTCCAGTTGGATGTTGTGTCATAAATAATATAAACTTAGTAATAGGAAATTGTTATAATAAAGGGACATTAACCAATGCAAACGATGATGAATATACATTTTCTTTAAACCCAACTGGGAATGGATTAGGCACAACTTATACAGTGAGTGGATTACACAATAGCCCACAAACAGGGACATATGGAAGCCCTACGACTTTTGGACCATATTTAATTAGTGCTGGTGTATTGAATATTACTGTTGTGGATAATGTTGCTGGTACTTGTACTAAAACGGCAAGTGTTACACCACCTCCTTCTTGTTCAGTTTGTAATGTTTCTTCTCCTGTTTTGTCTGTGAATGACAATATTTGTCCGAGTAGAACTGGAAATATTAATTTAATTCAAGGTTGTGGAGCAGGCACTTTTATACAATATAGCATTAACAATGGCATAACTTGGAGTACAGTTAAACCATTGTATTCAACTACTCCAAGAACTATTTTGGCAAGGTGTGTGAATAGTATGGATACGACTTGTAAAAGTCCAAATTCTATAGTAACTACAGTACCTAAAAAATGCCCGAACAGTGGAAATGAATGTTCATTGACGGCAAATGCAACAATTGATCCTTGTAATAACAATGGAACAGATAATGATACTACAGATGATTATTTTACAATACAAATCAATGCAACCATTGTAAATGGCGGATCAAGCAATAAATATGAAGTCGTAATCGGAGCTGACCCACTAACAGGAATCGGCGGAAATGTTTTGAACAGTGCTGGTACTACTTATGGTTCTCCGGTAAATGTCGGAAATACAAAAATATTTATGGCAAACGGTACTTCTAATTATCAATTAATTATAAGGGATATTAATAATAATAATTGTTTTCAATCTTTAAATATTAGTCCATTAGCACCGTGTTCGATAGCACCACCAAAAAGCCCATGTTTTCCAGATCCCTGTATACCAATAGGAATTAAAAAGAATTAAAGTTTTTTTGTTATATATAATTGTAGTCGAAAATTCCAAAAAAGTTTTGGGATAATTTACAAAAAATGTTGAGTTATAAATAGTTAATTTAGCTCTATCATAAAGTTGGTAGGGCTTTTTTTTAATTATTATTTTTGACCACATTTTATTACATTTTTTTGTTTAGATTAAATGATTTCTTTAATTTTGATTATTATTTTGATATATAGGTAATTTTTTTAAACTTAATTTAAATTTCAAAAAATGAAAAAAAAGTTATAACTTCAAATAGTACTTTCTTATTCCTATTATTTATTTTTTTAGCTGTGAAAAGTAAAATTAGTAGAACCAAAATTAATTGCATCCTCTGGATACTTTATATTTTAATGGCACTGAAATTAAAAGAGCTAGTTTTAACTACAAATCCAACAAGCAATCAGATTACGAAATCACTTCCTTCAAATTGGTTTGCGATTGAGTTTCAACCTATGGCTTTATTGATAATGATTTAGAAAAAATATATATATCTTCTGATTTTACAACCCTTTGCACCAGGCTATATGAAGGTGAAATCAAAATATTCTCTACTTCAGGTAGTAAAAATGTTTATGTTAAAGGGTTTGTCGGACAACAAGTTGGTTATCTAATTCCTGATACTATATTTGTTTCATTCGATGGCGATACAAAAGATTTTACTATTAAAAACATTGGAAACGTAAATTTGAATTATGCCCTAACTGCATCCAATAATTTTATATCATTTCCTATCCCAACTGGTAATATTTCACAATTTCAAGAATCCAATATATCCTTTAAAGTGAATCGAAATAATATGTCTTCTGGTACTTATTATTCTCAGATGTTTTTAAATATTAATAATAAATTGGATACAATTCAAGTTAAAATTGAAAATTTTAAAGAGCAAAAATTGCACTTCAAACAAATATTATTGATGCTGAATATTCGAAAAAGAGATATTATTGTTTATATCTCCTAGATCCTACTTCAAAATTAATATATATGATATTGTAACAGGATCAATTTCTAGTATAAATTTGGATTATATTCCAACTTGTGTATCTATTTCTTCTGACGGGAATACTGCTGTAGTTGGTCGTGATAGCTATGTTTCCCTATGTAGATTTGGCAAATAAAAATTATTAGATCTTATTATGTATCATGTAATGCTTATGACATAGTTTTAGGAAATAATAAATGGGCTTATGTTTTCCCTTTATATGATCAATTTGTGAAAATACATAGCATTAATTTGAATTTGCAAGTTGATAACGAGTTATTGCATATAGGCAATTCAATATATGCAAGTACTAAAGGTAAAATGCATCCATCGGGAAATTATATTTATGGTACCAATAATGGAATTTCACCATCAGATATTGAGAAATATTCTATTCTAAATGGAAATGCAGAATATTTATATGATTCTCCATATCATGGTGATTATCCGATTAGTGGAGATTTGTGGTTTTCAGAAGATGGTTTAAGAGTATTTACAAGAGGCAAAACAGTACTAAGAACATCCGCCAATAAAGATCAAGATATGTTGTATAATGGAACAATAGCTTTAGAATCTAATTTTGCTCATATAATGAATTTAGATTATTCTACTGTTAAAAACAATATATATATAATATCCTCTGATGAAGATACTTGGACAAACAAAAGAAAGCCATTTATATATATTTATAATTCGAATAATCTATTGTTTAAATCAAAAATCGAATTAGAAAAATATCTAGTTGGAGCTAACTTTTACGATGCAGAACCATATTTTGTATTTAGCAATTCTAGTGGAAACAGTATTTATGTTTTTACAAAAGCAAAAGGGTCAGGTTTAGTTAATGAATGGGGATTACAAAAAATTGATATTTAGTCAGTTTTTTTAAAAAAAATCTTTTAAATGATTGTTAAAAATATACTACTAATTCTTTGAAATTTACATTAACAAAGTTAAAATGTATTTCAAAACTTAGTGTTTAGTTTTTTTATACTCATCTATAAAAATATTTTAAATTATTAATTTTCATGTATTTATATTTACTCCTTCAAATCTTGTCTATTAGATTAAGGTTAATTTTTTACAAAATATTTTAATTTCAACCCATCACCCCTCCCAAATCTTCCAAGCAGCTTCCGCCTGCTCCACTAACATTTGGTAGCCATTTTCTACTTTACATCCAGCATCTATTCCATTTTGCATAAATGTAGTAACAGATGGATTATAGACAAGATCAAACAACAAATGCCTGGCAGTTAAGCTGTTATAAAGGCAATAATGGAGCTTCCGAGATATTGGGATAAGTACCTAGAGGTGTTGTATTGATAATTAGGTGGGTCGATTGTAGGATGTCGTGAGTAATAGCATCGTAAGTAAGGGCGTCTTTTTGCTGATTTCTAGTAACTTTCAAATAGGGAATTCCTAACTTTTGCAAGACAAAATAAACTGCTTTACTAGCTCCACCATCACCCAAAACCAAAGCATTCAAAGTGGGATTGCGGTTATTATTCTGTAAAAATTGGACGAATGCTTTTTCAAATCCTATCACATCTGTGTTATAGCCAATCCACTTTCCGTCTTCAATTTTTACTGTATTGACAGCACCAATTTCTGCGGCAACCGATGCTAAATCGTCCAAAAAAGGGATTATCTTTTGTTTGTAAGGAATGGTAACATTAAAACCGACCAAATCGGGGATAGAAGCAAATTCATTACGGATATTTTCGATGTTATCCATTTCAAATTTGAGATATTCGGCTTCCTTTATTTGTTCCGCTTCAAATTTTTGGTTAAAATATTGAGGGGAAAAACTGTGTGAAAGCGGAAATCCGAGTAAGCCAAATGTTTTCATCGCCTACAAATTTACGGACTTAACTTTCCAACCCAACTTTTTCAACCCATTTATCAAACCTGATTTTCCAGACAAATGGGCAGCCCCGACAGCAAAAAAATTATTGCTTGTTCGGCTTAAATCATCTATTGATTTGATCATCAGATGGTTTCTTTCATACACCAAGGTTCTTTTGTACTGCTTCAAACCTTTCAACGACTTTTTATACAATCCGTTAATATCTTGATGGAGATACATTTCCACCATTTTCTTCATATTTTTTCTGGAACGTTTGAAATTTTTCAACAAATCCCTCAACTGTTTGGTTTGATAATCCAAATCAAAAGATTGCATTATTGCCATCTGATCTTCATATCGCTCTAATCCATCTACCTGAATTCCATTACTCTCTGCAAATTTCCAAAGAGCATGATCTATCGAAAAAGGCATATTTTTAGTAACAAAAGAAGATTGCAATAAATTGGTGATTATCATGGGCTGCATATCGTCCAAATGTTCGATATAAAGCCCAGTAGATTGATAAAACACCTTTTCTAAAAATTGGTATTGCTTCTTTTTTAATAGGTTTTTCAAAGATTGCCCCTCTGGCAATTCCATATTTTCCTGAATACTCGATATTTGCTCATCATTGAAGTTGACCTCTGTATAAAAGGAGTCACATTCCAAAATTCTTTGGTGTAATGACTCCTCCCATTTGTACAAACTCGCCTCAAACACATGCATTGTGCCAAACAAATAGGAAAAATCTTCCCCATTTCTGGTAATTTCCCACAGTAAAGCGTTCTTTTTCTGGTTCATTAAAACATGGGTTGTTCTGGCTTATTTTCTAAAATTGACTCTATTTTCGCCTCTATTTCAGGTGTAATTTTTTCAACTATCTCTCCAGAAGTCAATGTTTCTTTAAATTGATCCAATTTGGAAGCACCTAAAATTACAGTACTGACATTCTTATTTTTCAAACACCAAGCAATTGCTAATTTTGCCAAACTCGTTCCTAAATCGCCAGCTAAATTATTTAATTCCCTTACTTTGTTCAGTTTATCTTCCGATAAAGAGCGGTCTTTCAGCCATTGCAATCCTTCGATGGAAAGTCGAGTATCATTTGGAAACTCTTTGATATATTTATCCGTCAAAACACCAGATGATAAGGGCGACCAAATCGTTGTTCCCAAACCAACAGTTTTGAAAATTTGGCTAAATTCTACTTCTACCTTTTCTCTTGTAAACATATTGTATTGAGGTTGCTCCATCGTCGGACCGATCAACCGCAGGTCTTTTGCCACCATATGAGCCTCCATGATTTCTTGAGCTGACCACTCTGATGTTCCCCAATACATAATTTTGCCCTGCTGAATCAGGTGGTTCATTGCCCAAACTGTTTCTTCTATTGGTGTATTTTTATCGGGTCTGTGGCAAAAATAGAGATCCAAATAATCCACTTGAAGCCTTTTCAAAGCTGCTTCACAAGCCTCCAAAACATGTTTTCGGCTAAGCCCAGTTTGATTAGGCAGTTTTCCACCATCCCCAAAAAAGACTTTGCTAGATACCAAATAACTCGTTCTATCCCATTTGTGCTTTGCCAAAATCTTGCCCATCACTAGCTCTGACTTTCCAGTAGCATAAATTTCTGCATTATCAAAAAAATTCACCCCATTTTCATAGGCAGTCACCATTAAAGTTTCTGCCATTTCATCAGAGATTTGCTTACCAAAAGTCAACCAAGAGCCTAGTGATAAAGCACTTACTTGCAATCCCGATTTTCCAAGTCTTCTATATTCCATTCTTCGTAATATTTTGTAATAAAAAATTAAAATGAATAACCAAAAAAAGTAGCAAAGTGTTGTACCTTTGTTCGGATTTATCAAAACATAAAAGTAATTTATATCAATGAATTTACACGAATATCAAGGGAAAGAACTTCTAAAAAAATATGGTGTTGCTATCCAAGATGGGATTGTAGCGACCAATGTGGAAGAAGCTGTAGCTGCATATAATGCTGTTAAAGAGCGAACTGGCGTTCCAGTTGTGGTGGTGAAAGCTCAAATCCATGCAGGTGGTAGAGGAAAAGGTGGTGGCGTCAAAGTTGCCAAAAACGAGGCAGATGTGAGAACTTATGCTGGTAGCATCATCGGAATGATGTTGAAAACACCACAAACTCCAGGTGGAATGGAAGGTCCTGGGAAATTGGTAAGAAAGGTTTTGATTGCAGAAGATTCGTATGCACCTGATTTTGATGCTTGCAAAGAATACTATGTTTCTATTTTAACTGATAGAGAATCAAAGAAAAATGTAATAATTTATTCTACTAAGGGTGGAATGGATATCGAAAAAGTTGCGGAAGAAACGCCTGAATTAGTACATAAAGAATATATCGATCCATTGGTTGGTCTAACACCTTTTCAATGTAGAGAAATTGCTTTCAATCTAGGATTGAGTGGCAAAGCCAACAAAGAAATGGTTGCTTTCATGGTGAAGTTATATACAGCTTTCGTAGAAAGTGATGCTTCATTATTCGAAATAAATCCTTGTTTACATACAGCTGATGACAGAATCTTAGCGGTAGATAGCAAAGTATCCATTGATGACAATGCCTTATATCGCCACCCAGATTTAGAAGCCATGAGAGACATCTATGAAGAAGATGAAACGGAAGTGGAAGCTAGAGAATTTGATTTGAATTATGTCAAATTAGATGGTAATGTAGGTTGTATGGTGAATGGAGCTGGACTAGCAATGGCGACAATGGATATCATCAAATTGTCAGGTGGTGAGCCTGCTAACTTCTTAGACGTTGGAGGAACTGCTGACGCTGCAAGGGTAGAAAATGCCTTTAAAATTATTTTGAAAGATGAAAATGTAAAAGCAATTCTAATCAATATTTTTGGTGGTATTGTAAGATGTGATAGAGTGGCTCAAGGCGTTATCGATGCTTATAAAAATATGGGTACGGTTAGAGTTCCAATCATCGTAAGATTGCAAGGAACCAATGCTGATATTGCTAAGAAAATGATAGATGAATCAGGCTTACAAGTTCATTCTGCAATCGCTTTGCAAGAAGCAGCAGATTTAGTAACTAAAGTTTTAGCTGCATAAGATTTTTTATGATCTATAGATCATTGAATAATTACTTCAACTTTTACCATCTATAAATTGTGATGGTAAAAGTCATCAGAAAGGAAGGTTAATTAATTTTAGCCTTCCTTTTTTTACAAATATTTGATTACCCAACGAATTAGTTTTGCTTTAAATGGCGTATAAGGTGGCATCATTAATTTCAAAGCACTGGGTAATTGTTGTTTGTAAACAGCTTTTTCATTTGAAAAGGATTTAAAACCAAATATGCCATGAGATTTTCCTAATCCGCTGTTATTTATTCCACCAAAAGGAAGGTTGTTATTGTAAAAATGCACAGCCACATTATTGATGCAACATCCACCAGCATTAGTATTGTCTAAAATATTATTTATCGTTTTGTTAGATTTACTAAAAATATATAATGCCAATGGTTTTTCATTGTTATTGATGTAATCAATCACCTCTTCCTCTTTTTGGTAACTCAATATAGGCAAAATCGGTCCGAATATTTCATTTGTCATCACCGAAGAATCCAATGAGACATTGCTTAATAGTGTCGGTTCAATATAATTATTATCCGAATTCGAATGGCCACCGTATAAAACATTTGCCCCATTTTCAATCGTTTCCTTCAGATAACCTTGAATTCTTGCTGTATGTTTTTCGTTGACAATTCTCATATAATCTACTGATTTAGAAGCATCATTTGTATAAAAATTATTAATATTTTTGACCAATTCTTTTTCAAATTCTGCTTTTATCGATTCATGAACATAAATATAATCTGGAGCAATACAAATCTGTCCGCAGTTTGCAAATTTTCCCCAAACAATCATTTGTGCCGCATCTTTTATATTCGCAGTTTTATCAACTATAGTCGGCGATTTTCCACCCAATTCCAAGGTGACAGAAGTCAAATGGTTCGCAGCCGCTTTCATCACAACTTTTCCGATGGAAGGAGCTCCCGTAAAAAATATGTGGTGGAAAGGCAATTCCAACAATGCGGTAGAAACCGCCACATCTCCCTCAATTAGCTTTACCTCATTAGGTGGAAAAATACTTTCAATAATAGTTTTCATCACTGCCGAAGTGTTGGGCGTCATTTCAGAGGGTTTCAACACAACCACATTTCCGGCAGCAATAGCTGAAATCAAGGGACAAAAAGTGAGGTTTAAGGGGAAATTCCAGGGGGAAATAATCAGACAAACGCCTTTAGGTTCATACTTGATATAAGACTTCGACCCAAACAAAGCTAGCGGTGTATCGACAGCTTCGTCTTGCATCCAATATGACAAATGGCGAATGGCATGTTTGATTTCGCTAACCACAGGAAAAATCTCCGCCAAGTCCGCTTCAGCAGGGTTTTTACCATAATCCGCAAACATAGCCTCCTGTAACGCCTTCCTGTAAGTGACTTCTACAGTTAACTTTATCTTTTTAAGTTTAGCAATTCTTTCTTTACAGGTTGTTCTTGCAATATTCCACCTATTTTCATTTAATTCAATAAAAATGCTTTGAAAGGACAAATTTTGATTGGATGCAACAGATTCCATTTTGGATATTTTTTACAAATAAACAAATTTAAACTTATAATTATCTTATCGTTACGAATTTAAATCTATAAAATTTTGAAAATCGTTTTTTGACATAGTTTTTGCTTATATTTATATTAAAATTTCTTTCAATATAAAATATATGAATAAAGATAATCAAGCTTTGGTAAGCATCATCATGGGATCTGATTCTGATTTGAATATCATGAAACAAGCTGCCGATTTCCTTCGAGAAATCAATATTCCTTTTGAAATAACCTTAATTTCTGCCCACCGAACCCCAGAAAGATTGTATGATTTTGCCAAAAATGCCCACAATAGAGGGATTAAAGTGGTAGTAGCAGGAGCAGGAGGTGCGGCACATTTGCCTGGTATGGTGGCAGCCATGTCTCCCCTACCCGTCATTGGCGTTCCCATAAAATCTTCCAATTCAATAGACGGATGGGATTCTATCTTATCTATTTTACAGATGCCCAATGGTGTTCCTGTGGCGACAGTTGCCTTAAATGCAGCAAAAAATGCAGGTATTTTAGCAGCACAAATTATTGGCACACAAGATCCTGTAATTTTACAAAGACTCGTAAAATACAAGGAAAAATTACAGATGGAAGTTCAGTCGAAATATGAGAAATTGGATAGAATGGGGTATGATGATTATGATAAGGATGAGTAAATATTATAATAGATATTTTAGTGTAATTTATTGGTATCGTTATATTTATATTTTAAAGAAGATTTAGAATTAGCATATCTTGAAATTCAGGGCAAAATTGTTTAGAGGCTTGTAACTAGGTTGTTTTTATTTTGGTATAATTAAACTAGCTGGGGCTTTCATTTAAAATATTTTCTTTCAATATTATTTTATGATTAATCATATTTTTTTCAGTTTCAGTAAAATTGTATTTGATTTCTTCAAGATTTTTAATTGCATAATCTAACATTTCTATATTTTTATGACAATTAATTGAAAGTCCAAGCCCTCAAAATAAAAAGGAACCAAAAGGATTAAATTTTAAAGATTCTTTAAAATAATTTAACCCTGATTCATCATCATTTTCAACTCTTGAATCTATTAAGACTATAACACCCATCATTAGAAAAGCATCAGATTTATCCTCATCCGAAGATAATAAGTTTTCAGTTATATTCTTAAAAACCGAAATGCTTTTATATAATCCCCTGAATTGAAAATCTCTTCAGCTATATCATATTCTGTTTTCATTCTATCTTTCAAATATTTAATGTTAAAACCAGAAAATTTCCAGTATGGTAATCCTTTCTTTTGAAAAAAACTTTAAAAAATATCTCATTAGAAATATTAGAACTGTAATAATTGCTTTAAGTCTATGACTTGTAAATATAAGTTATATTTTACAAATAATCATTTCTAGCATGTATTGTTATTGGAAAATTTAACAAGTGAATTATTTATAGCTTTTTTCGAAGCATAACTTTATATCGCTATTTTATTCTTCGCCTCATGCCGGCTGGGCATTTACTTTTTTGTCCCGTTGCTACGGGACCAAAAAAAGTAAACAAAAAACGCTAGTCACTTTTAATTCGATTGCAAGCACCAGTCGCTTTCACTCGAAATGCTTTTTTATTTGCACATTTTGGGTAATTCTCACTATTTGCATCTTTTTTCTATTGTGGTAATTTATACTTTATAATTTCATTGCAAATAACGCATCTTCTCCTTTTAGCTCCTTATCGCTGTAAAATTGACAATTTTTTTGATTTATTACAGCTAAAATTTAAATGGCCTTATAAATCTTCTAAACCAAAGTTTGTTCCTTATTTTTCTTCGCCTCAGTTGCCGGCTAGGCATTTTCATTTTTTCACTTTATGAAAACATACTCCTTCAATTTCAATTGATATTGAAAAATTTAAATTGATAGATTATTATTGGTCTAGCTAGATTTCTTATAGTAAAACTAAAGGCTAGTTTACTTTTATTTTATTGATATTTAGTTTGTTATATGTGATTTAAAGAACTACTATTTAGTATATAAAATATTTTCAAAGAATAAGCCAAGTAAATATCTTTGAAAAATAAGTAGAAATTTATTACAACCTTACATCATCTACATTTTTGTAAATCGACTATACCTGAATCATAAAATTAATTACATAGGATGCCCTATCACCAATGTTTTGAATAAATGAAATTGATAAATCACTATCACTATTACTTAAATCAAAATATATTCGATATTCATTTTCAAATATTAAATACAAACAATTAGAATTATCAAAACTAAAATCTTCGATTTTTTTTAAATTTGCTTCTAAAAAAAATAATATTATATATACATATTTATCGAAGGATTTGTATTTTTCTATACAATCTTTAAATTTTGAATTATTAGAATCTATCTTACAATCAATATTAAATAATATATCTTCATATTTTGAATTAGAAAATGTCAATTCTAAGAATTGGTGTTTTATGCCAAAGCTCTCTAATGAAGCTCCTATAAAATTTTCTCGTAAAAATAATTCTATTTCTGAATCCATCATATCATAATTAATTGATTGTAAATGTATATGACCATCTAGCACAAATTCTTCTAAAATATATTGTTGGTTTAGTTCATCAGAAGCACAAATTGTTGACAATATGTCTCCTAACATGTAAAAATAAGTTATAATGATTAAAAATCCAATCTAGCAAGTTTTGATTTTGGAAAATCTAATAAGCTGAATAATTTATAACTTTTTTTTGAAGCATAACTTTATATCACTAATTTATTCTTCGCCTCATGCCGGTGGACATTTACTTTATTATACCTTAACTACAGAAAAAAATAAGAGGTAAATAAATTGCATCTAGGTGTAACTTTAGTGAAATGACTTATCATTTTTCTAAACCAAAAATCAGGTCTTATATCCCTCATGCCGGCTGGGCATTTACTTTTTTTCATCACCAAAAAAAGTAAACAAAAAACGCTAGTCACTTTTAATGCGATTGCAAGCACCAGTCGCTATCAGTCGAAATGCTTTTTTATTTGCACATTTTGGGTTATTTTCACCATTTGCATCTGTTTTCAATTGTAGTAATTTATACTTTATGATTTCTTTGCAAATAACGCATCTTCTCCTTTTCGCTCCTTATCGCTGTAAAATTGACGATTTTTTTGATTTATTACAGAAAAATGTAAAAATTATTCAAAGTAAATTTAAAATGGCCTTATAAAAATTAGGAAAATCTTTGCAAAAATGCGTTAAAAACAAAAAAGTGTTTGAGCAAGTAGTATGAATTTTTTTTAGTAGAAAGAATAAGTGAGTTTTTTTTGTTTAGCAATTTTTGTGAATATTTTCCGTAAAGATTTTTATAAAGCCTTGACTTTTTTTGTTACTTTTTTGTCCCGTTGCCACGGGAAAAAAGTAAGAGGTAAATAAATTGCATCAAGGAGTAACTTTAGATTCAATTACTTATCATTTTTCTAAACCAAAATTAGGTATTTATTTTTCATCGCCTCTGTTGTACCGTCAAAAAGTATTCAAAAACCTCCCGATAATAAAAACCTGCCTACCGTCAGGCAGGCTCACTTTATTCATTATTTCTTCTATTTTTCATTTTTGCTTACATATCTCCTTTTTAGTTTTAATCTTTTGATAAGCTCTTACAGTTTATTATCGGTTTCCTTTTTCAATGGTAAAAATATTGTTTCTGTTAAACTTGATTTAGTTTTATTCGGCCTTATAAAATTATTATTATTGTTGCCGGAATCAATTTTGGAAATCCAACTGACTCGTCAAAAAATTAAAATTTGTAAGATATTTTTTAAATAAATCCAAATCAACAACTAACCTCACAATGATTTTTGGTACAGGATTAATCCATACATTATCAAACTTTCAATATCCTCATTTCAACCCAAAATCAAGCATATTTCTTTCAAAACATATTGATTTAAAACATATTATAAAAAAATATATATATTTATATATTTGAATTTATTTTAATATAATAGTAACTTCACCCTGTAAAATTATTCTTTAACAATTAACAAACCAGGGCAGTGAATTTATTCAAGAAATTTTTTGGATTTGGAAAGAAATCCGTTAAAAGCCTGGATGATCTAAAAATTAACCTTCAACAACTAAGTGCATTAGAAATGAACACTTATAAAGAAGGTCGACGCAACGTAGTAGGTTTAGATATTTGGAACAATGGTTGCGGAGGAATTACCCCACAATAAATGATCTTAGATGATCCAATGAAAAAGGCTTCAACAGTGGTTGAAGCCTTTTTATTTTTTTATGTTCTATGCTGCTTTCTTAAAAAGCCCACCTAGTAATGACCCAGCACTACCACCCACTAAGGCAGTAATGGCAGAGACTATCATATTACTAGAGTCGCCACCTCCTAAAAGAGTCGGTGCAACAGCCCCAATTATTGCTGGTAAAATATTACCTCCAGCACCTCCAGCTACTAAATTTCCAATCATTCCCAAACCATTTTGTTTTAGCATGTTTCCTAAGTAACCTCCTCCTGCTCCAAGAACAGTGTTGATCAAAATACTTGTTAAATCCATAATTTATTATTTAAAAGTTCGAAAAATCATAATTCTACAACTACTATACTGATTTATTGGGTGGGTAATTTCTTTACCATTTCAATGTAAAGACTAGGGTTTTCGAATTTTGTGCTTATTAGTTTTTTTTTTCAAAAAAATATGATGCATTATCTGCATATAAATCAATTATTAGAAAGCTTCAAAATAAGTAACAAACTACTTACATGTCAATTTCTTATATTTCACTTTAATTGTCAAATTTAGAATATTATTCTTAATTTTTATATATTTTACTAATTATAATTTACATTTATCTAATATTGTAATATTTATAAAACATACTACATTTATTAAAATCAGCAATTAATTTCTGTTTTTCACTACATTGTGCTTTTGACTAATTCCTTTTCAAAATATTTTACTTTTTTTGGGTTAACCGAAAATTATTTTTTTAATCTTTTTAAAAAAAACTTATCTTACAACTTACTTTGATAATAAAAATATTAATTTACTTTTGTAAAGTATAAAATATTAAATCAATCATAATGGCTGTTGTACCTACTGTTATTATTGTAAGATTACTTTTAGAGGATGAAGGCAAAATATTGTTTTTATCCCAAACACAGAAGAATGGTGGAAGATTTTCTTTACCAGGAGGCAAGGTGGACATGGGAGAAGATCCCAAAAATGCTTTAGTTCGTGAGATAAAAGAGGAAACTGGGGCAAAAATTAGTATTCATAATTTGGAACTAAAACATATTGTATTTAACCATAAAACCACCAAAAGAGAGATTACATTTTATTATCAATGCAATATTTGGACTGGTAAATTATTGGTGATGGAGCCAAAGAAATTTAGGACTTTAAAATGGTTTGAAAAGGATAAAATTCCTACGAATATCTCTAAATCATTGAATGAATCGATTCAGAATATAAAGAGAGGCGTAATGTATTCTAATATCACTAAAAAACAAAAGGCTTCAGAGAAATAAATCACTGAAGCCTTTTTTATAATAATTTACAAAATTATTGCTTTTCCATTTGAGGAGCTTGTGGAGCAACTTCTGCTTTTGACTCACCAGCACAAGATTTTGCTGATTTGTTAGCACAACAAGATTTTTTTGCACCAGCATCTTTAGAACAAGCAGCAGCTGATTTGTTTGCACAGCAAGATTTTTTTGCAGAGCTAGAGCATGCAGCTTTCTCTTCTGTTTTACCAGCAGAAGCAGAAGCAGGAGCATTTTGAGCTTGAGAAGCTAGAGCAAATCCACCAAATAAAGCAAAAACTAAAACTAATTTTTTCATAATTACGATTGATTTAAAAGAATTTCAAAATATTTAAACTTCAAGTTGAAATATTATCAACTTTACCTAACAAAAGTAATAGTATTTCTTTGAATAAACAAAACTAATTAATAAATTTATCAATACATTAACAATTTGTGAATTGAAATTTTATATTTATTTTATTTTATTTTTGAGTTTTTCATGTAAAACTCTTGAAAAAAATCGGCATTCCGATGCATTTTTTCCCTCAAACTATTTAGGTAAATGGGAAGGGAAGCTGCTTATTTCCAACGCAAAAGGAAAAGATAGTGTTGACATGAGTTTGACTCTTTCCCCTATCAACGATTCTACATTTTCGTGGAAAATAGTTTATGGATTAGACACCCTCAAAGGTTTGAGAAATTACCAATTGATTCGTAAAAATTCAACTACATTTATAATTGATGAATTGAATGGAATTCGCCTAGATGCCTACTTTTTTCACAATAAATTGGTGAGTCGCTTTTCTGTAATGAATAATTTGTTAGATTGTATTTACACCTTTCAAAAAGATACGATTGTATTCGAAGTTTTGAGTGGAAAAGAAAATCAATAAATTCTACAGGAGATACAATTTTAATATGGATACTATCCCAATTGTTCGTAACTTTGCCATCACAAATTACCAAATAGTTTACTTGCACAGACTAAAATAGAACTAATCATTTCATAACCAAATAATTAATTAAAGATGTCGAATAAGATTATCACATTAGATGAGTTTATCATCAAACGACAAAATGAGTTCTTGTATGACCACGATGAATTAACTGGATTGCTAAGAGACATTGGTGTGGCAGCAAAAATCGTCAATAGATTGGTAAACAAAGCTGGTCTAGTGAACATTTTGGGAAAGGCTGACTCAGAAAATATTTCAGGAGATACCGTTCAAAAATTGGATTTGTATGCCAATGAAAAATTAATTGAATGCCTAAAAAACAGTGGACAATGCTGCGGAATTGCATCTGAAGAAGATGAAACTTTCCTTCAGTTCCCTTCTATTCAGGGCAAAGAAGCCAATTATGTGGTTGCTTTTGACCCATTGGATGGTTCATCGAATATTGATGTAAATGTTTCAGTAGGAACAATTTTTGCTATTTACAGAAGAATCAGTGACCCAAAAATCCGTGTACTGAAAAAGATTTTTTACAAAAGGACTGCTTTAGTGGCTGCAGGATACGTAATTTACGGCACATCTACTATTTTGGTATATACCACTGGTAGCGGTGTGAATGGTTTCACTCTTGACCCTTCCATAGGAGAATTCTGCTTATCGCATCATAATATTCAGATACCTAAAAGAGGAAATTATTACTCTGTTAACCAAGGTTATTATTTGAAATTCGATATTGAGATGCGTCGATACATCGATTATTGTTCGGATTTGAATTTAGGGCTTCGTTACATTGGCTCTATGGTGAGTGATATTCACAGAATTTTGTTCCAAGGTGGCATTTTCTTATATCCAGTGACACGAAAATATCCTGATGGCAAATTGAGGCTAGTGTATGAATGTAATCCATTGGCTTACATCGTGGAACAAGCTGGTGGAAAAGCCATCAATGGCAGTTTGGAGCGAATATTGGATCTTCAACCCAAAAAGTTGCATGAAAAATCATCTATTGTTATTGGTTCTCCAGATATGGTGGATGAGATGAAAGCCTATGTAGAAAGGTATTCCGCTTCGAAAATGAGCTAATTTTTTCTTAACAAATATTATCTTAAATGCAAAGCGGCTTGTTTAGTTGCTTTGCATTTTTTTTATGTTTGAAAATTGGTTAGCTAGTATAATTTTATCATTAAAATTTTAGAATTCTTCCTTCTTTTTTGTCTTTTAATTTTAAATTCATCTAAGTTTTAAAGCTATTTTGGGGTTCAAAAAAAACAATTTTAGTTTACAGTAAACTCTTTACTGTAAACCATTTTTATTTCGCTCCTAAAACACCTGAAATTTCAAATCACTTTACCATAGATTGCGACAAATCCTTTTCCTTATTTTAAAACAATTTTATTAAAACAATTTGTTTTAAAATTAAAATCACTGTATCTTGCATCAAAAAAAAACGATGTATGCACTGATTGATTGTAATAATTTTTATGCTTCCTGTGAAAGGGCTTTCAACCCTTCTCTTATCGGCAAACCCATCGTGGTGCTATCCAATAATGATGGATGTGTGGTGGCTCGGTCCAACGAAAGCAAGGCTTTGGGCATAGGGATGGGGCAGCCAATATTTCAAGTGATGGATATCGTGAAGCAGCACGATGTGAAAGTATTTTCCTCAAACTATGTACTCTATGGCGACATGTCGCATCGGGTGATGAGGACCCTGAGCCGTTTTGCTCCAGACATCGAAATTTATTCTATCGACGAAGCTTTCTTAAACTTTAGTGGCTTTCAGGGCTCTTCGCTAGAGCTTCATGCCAAACATATGCGGCAATCTGTTTTCCGCAACACAGGCATCCCCGTCAGTGTCGGCATTGCAGCTACCAAAACTTTGGCAAAAATCGGCAACAGAATCGCAAAAAAGCAAAATCAATGGGGCGGTGTCCGCCTACTCGACACCCCAGAAGCTATTGCCCTTAGCCTAGAGCAAACCCCCATCGGTGATGTGTGGGGCATCGGTAGAAAATATAGTTACCGCCTCGAACAACAGGGTGTGAAAACAGCCGCCGACTTCGTTCGAAAGCCCGACGATTGGGTCCACAAGACAATGACTATCAATGGGCTGCGGACAAAATGGGAGCTTCAGGGGCGACCTTGCATTGCCTTGGAGGACGTCCTCCCTGCAAAAAAAACAATTTGTACCTCTCGGTCTTTCCACTCTCCCATTGAACAAATCGAAGGACTAAAAGAGATGGTTTCAGAATTTGCTGCTCGATGTGCCTTGAAATTAAGGCAACAAAAAACGAGTTGTGCCATCATTTCTGTTTTCGTCAGAACCAACCCTTTTAGCAAAACGGACAAACAATACCGCAATAGTGCCTACGTGACCCTCCCCACCCCTTCCAACGACACGATGACCTTGGTGAAGCAAGCCAACAGGGCTCTGGAGCATATTTTTCAGCCTGGTTTTCGCTACAAAAAAACGGGGGTGATCGTCGGATCTATCGTTCCGAATGACTTCATACAGACTAGCCTCTTTGAAACACCCGACCTCAGCAAAACAAAATCGCTGATGGCTGCCTTGGATAAATGTAATGCAAAATATGGACGAAGTGCCGTGAGAACCGCCGTCCAGAGCGGCACCATCCGAAAACTGACCCACAAGAAAAAGCTGACGCCCTGCTATACGACACGGTGGGATGATTTGATGGAAGTGAGATGTTGATCAGACTTCGGGGTGGATCCCGAAGTTTCGGGAGGTAAATTCGGGGGATTTGGGAGATTCGTGAATTTGGTGAATTGGTAAATTCGGAGGATTCGGGGATTGGGGGATCCCGAAGTTTCGGGAGGGGATGTGGGAGTGGATCCCGATGCTTCGAAGGAGAGGGAAAGTGTTGTGCAGGCAAATGATATTTTTAAAAAAATATTGCCTTAATCAGTTATTTTTGAATTACTTAGAAATTCAAACAGAAAATCCTAAGACATCCGAAATTCTTTTGAATTCTGCACTTGGGGTGGCGATTAGAGAAGTTGGTTCTTGTGAAAAGGGGTGGGTGAAAGTAAGTTGATGGGCATGGAGCATCATCGTATTTAAAGCATACTTTTCTAGAAACAATTTGTTTTGTTTGTTGCAGCCATGAGGTCGATCGCCAATGATAGGGTGGAAAATATGGGAGAAATGACGCCTAATTTGGTGTGTACGACCCGTAATTGGATTTGCTTTCACTAGTGAATATCTTGAGGTTGCATGTTTTCCATGGGGCAAATCAATTTCAACTGTTTGTAAAGTTTCGAAATTGGTGACTGCATCTTGTTCCTTGCCAGTATCATTGAATAAGGGATAATCTACTACCCCACTTTCTGGTAAAAATCCTCTGACAATTGCCAAGTAGTTTTTACTCACTTGACGGTCTTCAAACTGATGATTCATCATGGCTAAGGTTTCTTTATCCAAGGCTAACAACAACAAACCCGATGTTTTTCGATCGAGCCGATGAATTGGATACACCCACTGCCCTATCTGATCTCTCAAAATTTGTACGACAAACTCGGTAGCATAAGGATCTAAATAGGTCTTATGTACAAACATGCCATGCGGTTTATTGATGGCAACTAAATATTGGTCTTGATATATTATTTCTAGCATTGTTGATCACGTTAATTCAGGAGTTGATCCCGATAATTCGGGAGTTGATCCCGATAATTCGGGAGTTGATTTGGGGAGTTGTTGAATTGTGGAGTTGTTAGAGTTAAGAATCCCGATGCTACGGGAGTGGATTCCGATGATTTTGGGGGTGAATTTAATAGCCATATTTATCTTGCCAAAGTAATTTTAATCGATTCCTTATTTGTTCTTCATGTGCATTTTTAGCAGGTTCATATAGTTTGGTGCCAGATAATTTCTCAGGTAGAAACTCCAGATTTACGAAGTTGTTTTCAAAATTATGGGCATAAGCATAATCTTTTCCATAATCCAGCTGCTTCATTAGTTTTGTGGGGGCATTCCGAAGATGTAAGGGAACAGGCAATCTGCTCGTTTCGTTGGCTAATTTCATTGCATTTTCTATAGCCATATAAGTTGCATTACTCTTTGCAGAAGTTGCCAAATAAACGGCAGTCTGTGAAAGGATGATTCGAGATTCGGGCATCCCAATCACTTTTATGGCTTGCATACAAGTATTTGCCATTAATAAGGCATTTGGATTCGCCAAGCCGATATCTTCAGCTGCTAAAATCATCATTCTTCTAGCAATAAATTCTATATCCTCTCCCCCATCCAACATTCTTGCCATCCAATACAAAGCCCCATTTGGGTCAGAGCCTCTCATAGATTTAATAAAAGCAGAAATAATATCGTAATGCTGCTCCCCTCCTTTGTCGTAAAACGCAATATTTTGCTTTACCTTTTCAAACACCAATTCATTTGTTATAACTAACTCATTTCCAGCCTCATAAAAATTGGTAACCAGCTCCAAAATATTGTATAATTTTCTACCATCCCCTCCAGACAACTGGATTATTGCATCAAATTCAGCAATTCTAATTTTCTTATTTTTCAAAAAACTCATCTTGCGATAAAGCATTTTGAAGCATTAATTTTAAATCATCAACTGACAAAACTTCTAGGACATAAACTTGACATCGGGATAACAAAGCGGATATCACTTCAAATGAAGGATTTTCAGTGGTAGCTCCGATTAAAGTAACGACCCCTTTTTCTACAGCTCCTAATAAAGAATCTTGTTGGGATTTGGAAAAGCGATGGATTTCATCAATAAATAAAATGGGAGAAGGAGCATCAAAAAAACGATTGGCTTTTGCTTTTTCAATGACTTCTCTGATATCTTTCACCCCAGCATGAATGGCACTCAATGAGAAAAAAGGTCGATTCAATGTATTGGCAATTAAGTTAGCCAAAGAAGTTTTACCAACTCCAGGAGGACCCCAAAATATGATAGAAGGTAAGGTGTCTTTTTCAATAGATTGTCTTAAAACAGCACCATTTCCCATCAGATGTTGCTGACCAATATAATTCTCTATTGATAAAGGCCGCATTCTTTCAGCTAACGGTATCATTTATATTATTTTCGCAAAGATAATTGATTAATTATAGATTTTGAATAGTGGTTATATTTAGAAATTAATAAAATTTATAGGTAAATAAACCATTGTAACAGGATTAATTTAATTAAAAATGATTATAAAGAAAATATATTTTCTAAATTTGTATTTCAAACAAATCTTATATGTCTGTCCAGCGATTTATATTAATTTTTTTGCTTCTGATATCCCTAAAAAACATAAAAATATTTGGTCAAGGATGTAATGGTCCAGTGACAGCAACTGTGAACCCAAAAGAGTATTGTTTCGATGGGAATCCCATTCAAGTTCAATTGAATGGAGTTGTAACAGGTAAATCTTGTGGGGTATTTTGGACACCAGAAGATGATTTAAGTAATCCAAATATTTTAAAACCTGTTGCTACAATAAGTGCTCCAGGGATGTATATGTACACATTGTATGGAATCATAAAAAATTCAATTGGAGGTAATTTAATTCAAAACGGAAGTTTTGAAAGTGGAAACACAGGTTTTCCAAGTGAATATATCTATGCAACACCATTTTAATGCACTTCAACCTGAAGTTTTACCAATAACAAACCCGGGACAGACAGCAGCAAGTGTACATTCTGACTTTTCTGCTTGTCCACCCAAGGCTGGGCAAAGTATATGGTAATCAATGGAAATGCTCGAAGTGAGTAAAAGTTTGGTGTCAGACTGTCCCTGTTAATCCAAAAACAGGATATTTATTAAGTGCATTTGCGACTTCGGTTCATCCTGCAAGTCCTGCTATTTTGCAATTCTCCATTAATGGCGAACTTTTAGGTAGCGTATTTCCTTTAAAGTCCTTCAACTTGTACTTGGCAGAACTTTTTGAATGTTGGTATTCAGGAACAGCAACCTCAGCAGATATCTGTATTGTTAATCAAAATACAGCTTTAGCAGGTAATGATTTTGCATTAGATAATTTATCATTTACTAGAGCTCAAACAGATTCTTGTAAGGTATCATTTAAGGTAGTAGAACCAGTTAAAAAAGCAAAAGCAGTAACAATTTGTGAAGGTGCAAATATAACTTTGGAAACCAAACTTTTTCAGACCCTGGTTCTATTCAGATATTCATGTGAAAGGATTAGGACCTTGTGATACAATTTATGACTTAGATTTAGAAGTAATAGAAATAATGCTCAAACATCTTGGATACATGATTTAAATTGCATAATCAAACAAATGTATTGAATGGAGAGGTTAATTTAAATAATAATCATTATCAAAATTTAACCTATAAATGGACTGCATCTAATGGTGGAAATATTGTTTCAGGAGATATGACTTTAAATCCACTTATCAACAAAGGGAAAATATACTTTAATTAGCACTTATAAATTTGGAAATTTAATCTGTAAAGATACAATATCTGCAATAATTGCATCAGACACAATCAAGCCAAAAGTAACTATATTGCCGAATCAAGATACCATCAATTGTCAAAAAAGTATTTTGACGCTGAATGCAAATAGTTCAGTGAATCCACCATTATCGACACTCAAATGGAGAGCATTTAAAAATGGGCATATTATCGGAGTGGATACCTTATTGAATATTCAATTAGATTCGACTGGAAGTTATGAATTAAAAGTTACCAATAATATCAATGGTTGTATTGGGCTAGATACTAGCTTTATTTTCAAAGACTTAGCAAAGCCCATTTTCAATTTAAACTCTCCCGACACTTTATCTTGTACCAAAGATTCTGTTCAGCTCAGTACAAATTTAATTGATTACAATTTGTATGAATATGAATGGAAAACAACAGATGGTATCTTGGATAATGACTTGGATAAATATACAACTTGGGCAAAAGCAGCAGGTAATTATACTTTAATCATTAAAAATAAATTCAATAAATGTCTAGATTCCTTGTCTGTAAAAGTAGAAGCTGACAAAGGTGTTCCAATTGCTTTTATTGACCAACCGTTAAAACTTTCATGTGGTAAAAAAATACTAAATCTAGACGGATCCAAATCTAGTTCTGGAGGAAATATCACTTATAGCTGGACAACAATTGGTGGTAATATCGTTTCTGGTGATAGTACAAATAAAATTATCATAGACAAAACTGGTGATTATAAAATTGTAGTTCAAAATACAACCAATGGCTGTGTGAAATCTTATAATGTTTTGGTGGAAATTGACACATTAAAACCGATGGTTCAAATTGCAACTCCGGAAGAATTGAGTTGTATTAAAGCAACTATTGAGCTAGATGGAAGTAATTCATCGACTGGTAATAACTTCCAATATAAATGGACAACATTGAATGGAAATATTGTGGGAAGTAACACTACCATCAAAACTTCTGCATCCAAAACTGGAACCTACAACTTGGTCGTAACAGACTCGTTAAATGGATGTTCAAACAATTTATCGATTGATGTTAAAAACGACACCACAAAACCAACAGCAATAATTCAAACCGCAGACACCTTGAATTGTATTAACAATCAATTGGTTATAGATGGAAGTAAATCCTCCAAAGGAAATAGATATCGTTATCAATGGTCGCCAATTAGCGGAAATATTGTTGGTGGCTCAACAAATTTAAATCCAACCATAGACCAACCTGGCAATTATAAATTAGTTGTTACAGATACCATTTTAGGATGTAAAGACAGTGCAAATATTCTTGTAATTCAGGATATTACGAAACCAAAAGCCAAACTTGATTTACCTCTAACACTAAATTGTAAAGACACCTTAATTCAAATAAATGGTGGAAATTCAACCACCAATAGTGGCTCGACAAAATATTCGTGGAGCAGCTTGAAAAATGGTAGTATCGGTTCTTCGAATAGCTCCATAAATGTCAATTCACCTGACACTTATAGTTTGCAAATCGTGGATTTGAAAAATGGTTGTATTGATTCCAGTTCAATTACGGTAAACCAAAATATCAAAAAACCTGCATTTACTTTGGATACTGGTTTGATTTTAACTTGTATCATCCCATCAGTCGATATAAATAGCAAAATCACCATAGGTGCTGGACCTTTCGGCTATTTGTGGACAACTACAAATGGTAATATCTTAACTTCCAACACGTTAAATACAATTAAAGTAGATAAATCCGCAAATTATTTATTAACAATTATTGATAGTTCAAACTATTGTCAAGAAAATTTAAGCACCAATATTGGATTGAATAAAAACTTACCAATTGTTGCATTGAATAATCCTGCAACATTGAATTGTTTGGATACTTTATCAAAATTATTAAGCACTGGATCAAGTACTGGAAATGAATTCACCTATAATTGGACGACTCAAAACGGAAAAATTGTTGGTTCAAATTCAGATTTGAATGTAGATGCGGCTCAACCTGGGAATTATACTTTAATCATTTCAAATAAGAATAATGGCTGTATTGATTCCTTAAAAACAATTGTGAATCAAGATATTAAGAAACCAACCATTCAATTATTGCCACCCAACGAAATCAATTGTTTACAAAAAATTGTACAAGTTGATGGCAGTAATTCAAGTAGTGGAAAACAATACAATTACAATTGGACAACAAAAGATGGTAACATTATTGGCTCGAATACCAGTCAAAAAATTGATGTTGACAAACCGGGTTATTATTCATTAATCATACATGACAATTCCAATTTTTGTACAAAAACTGATTCAATTTTAGTCACTAAGAGTGCAGATGTTCCTATTGCCTCCATTGATAAAGTAGATACTTTGAATTGTAAAGTGAAGACAATCAATATAGATGGCTCGAAATCAACTCAAGGTGCTGCCTTCAATTTGCAATGGTCAGCAACCAATGGAGGTAAAATCATAGGAAATTCCAACAACAACTTGATTTCAACGGATGCTCCTGGAACTTACATTCTGATTGTTACCAATATTTCCAACAATTGCAAAGATACTGGATCAATCATTGTGGCTCAAAATATTCAAAAGCCCTTGGCAAATGCAACTGTAAACGATACTTTGTCATGTAAAAAAACGAATTTAAACCTGAATGGAAGTAATTCTGTAGCAAAATCCATAAAATATAATTGGTTTACTAATAGTGGAAATTTCACTTCTGCAACCAATATTGTCAGCCCAACTGTGAATAAAGCTGCTTTATATCAACTTGAAATTGAAGATTTAACCAATTTCTGTAAGGATACGACTTCCATCAATGTTTTAGAAGATATTGCGAAGCCAATTATTACTTTGCTGCCAACCGATACCTTGTCTTGCAAAAAGAACAGCATTTTGGTTGCTTCGAACTCCAGCACAGATTATTTATATAATTGGAAAGGCAATAGTATTCTATCTGGACAAAATACGAACCAAATCAATGTGGATAAAAGTGGGAATTATCAAGTGGTAATCACCTCAAAAAGAAATGGTTGTAAGGATTCCGCTTCGGTTTTGGTGAATGAAAATTTTGTAAAACCAATAGCATCCATTCAATCAGCAACCATTTTAAATTGTATCAATACTTCCGTTGATTTGAATGGAAATGGCAGTTCGTCCGGAGCTAAATTTACTTATGATTGGACGACGACAAATGGTAATATAGTTGGTAGTAAAAATACTATCTCAACAAAAGTAGATAAAGCTGGAGTCTACAATTTATTGGTGACAGATCAAGTGAATGGTTGCCAAACCAATACAAATATTACTGTTAAGCAGGATACTATCCAACCAATCGTAACGATACCAACCCCAGCTGAAATCACTTGTATTAAAACAAATATCCAATTGATAGCCAATTCAAATACTAATTTTAATTATCAATGGAATACCAATAATGGAAATATCGTCAGTAATAAATTTACAAATTCGATAACTGTCAATAAGAAAGGTGATTATGTGGTAACTGTGGTAAACCCTACGAATGGGTGTTCAAAAATAGCAACTACCAATGTGACCGATTTCATCAATTATCCTTATGTGGATGCTGGCACTGACCAACAATTAAATTGTAAAACCAATAAAGCAACTTTGACAGCATTGGATAAAAATATTGGTAATTTTAGTTATTTGTGGAAAAACAGTTTTGGAGCAATAGTTAGTAAAGCGAAAGAAGCAATTGTTGGATCCCTTGGAACTTATACCTATACCGTTAAAAACGAAGATAATGGTTGTGAGAAAACAGATACGGTAATTGTTTTTCAAAATAGACCCGATGCCATGACATTGAAAGTCACTTCTCCAAAATGTGGGGAAACTAGAGGCTCAATCGATGTTCTTTCTGTCTCTGGAGGAACGCCTAGTTATGGATTTTTATATGGCAATTTGGTTGTTCCCGGTGGTGCTCATATCCCCCACTTATTGCCAGGAACTTATGCTATTACAGTAGTTGATGCTAACCAATGTACTTTTTCAACCAAAGCAACTGTGGTTGCACCGACAGGTTTTGATTTAAAAATAAATGGAGAAGTTTCTGTTTTACCTGGGGATTCTATTCAGCTACATGTGGAGGCAAATGTTCCAAAAAGTAGGATTGACACTTTGATTTGGAGTTATTCTAACACTTTGAATTTGAATGATATATGGAATCCTTATGCGAAGCCAGAAGGCATCACAAGATATGATGTGATAGCGATAGATACAAATAATTGTAGAGATAGTGCCTTTGTGGTGGTCGGCATTGACCATCCAGATGTTTATATTCCAAATATATTTACTCCTGGAAATGGAGATGGGGTGAATGATATTTTTATGGTTTATTCTAGAAAAGAGAAAATTCTCAAAATCAATTATTTAGAGATATTTGACAGATGGGGAAATAAGATTTTCACGGTGCAAAATTTCTTGCCAGATGATGCTTTATATGGTTGGGATGGAACTTTTAATAACAAATTGATGAATCCTGGGGTGTATGTGTATGTGACTGAAGTGGAATATAAAGATGGCAAAAAGAAAGTTTATAAAGGAGATGTTACTTTAATTCGGGAATAGGTTAAAGAGGGTTTTGGGATGTTTCTCAAAACCCATTTATTGTTTCATGTTGATATTTTTTAAAACCATAAAAAATTAATCCATAATAATCCATTTTCATTATAAAATGAAGTAAAAACATATGTACAATTTATATTTGAGTTTACCGACTTTCTTGTTTAGTATCTTTTGTTATTTTTACTCTTGGAAATCGTTTAAAAATAATCAGCTAAATTTAGCATTGATACTCATCATTTTAGGCGGTTTAATTCTCAGAATCTATAGTGCATCGGATTTGTTTTTACATAGTTGGGACGAAAGATATCATGCTTTAGTGGCTAAAAATTTATTGCAGCATCCTCTTTTACCCACCTTATATGAACATCCCGTTTTAGATTATAATTATCAAAATTGGACCTCCAATCATATTTGGGTGCACAAACAACCCTTTTCATTATGGATGATGAGTCTGAGTTTACATTTATTTGGAATCAACGAATGGGCTTTAAGGATTCCCTCCATCCTTTTTTCCACGGCAACTATCTGGTTAACCTATTCTATTGGTAAATATTTTTATGATTCTAAAACTGGCTTGTTGGCAGCTTTTTTCTGTTCAATTAATGGGTTAATCATAGAATTATCAGGTGGGAAAATCGCAACAGACCATGTGGATATTTGTTTTTTATTTCTAATAACTTTAGCCATTTATTGCAGCATCCATTTTGCAAAGAGGCCAAAAATGGTACTAAATCTCAGTGTAGGCGTTTGTATTGCTGCGGCAATTCTAACTAAATGGCTGCCAGCTTTAATTGTTTTACCGATTTGGTTCTTATTGGTTTGGAGTGAAA
>JADJVK010000025.1 GCA_016710625.1 Saprospiraceae bacterium | reverse complement strand
AAAAAAATAGCTGTAAATGTAGCGAAAGAATTATATATTTGTTTTGTTATGAACTTTAATTTTATAAAGTAAAGAATACTTTAATTTTTAATTTCAAAAAATATTATTGTTAAGTGAAGAGTTTTCTAATTACTTTATTTCTAATCATTTTCTATTTTTCATTATTTTCTCAAAATGATAAAAATATTGATTGGCAATCTGATTTGAAATTTCTAAAGTCTGAATTGCCAAAAAGGCATATCGATTTATTTTCTAAATTACCTGAATCAAAATTTGATTCTTTAATGGACAATTTGATTTTAAAATGTAATACAACTTCAAATGAGCAGATTTATTTAAATCTATTGCAGATTATAGCAAAAATTGGAGATTCCCATACAAGTATTAATTTGACAACCAATGATTTAATTAAATTTTCTAATAAATTCCCTATTTTTTTGGACTATTATAAAGATGGTTATTATATAACAGTAGCTACAAAAGAAAATTCTTCAATTTTAGGAAAAAAAATAGTAAAAATAAATGGAATCGAATTGAGCACTATTATAGATAGTCTTTCGACCCTATTTGTTACAGATAATATTGCTTGCTTTAAAAACAAAATCCCAAGTTATTTAATGCATTATTTTTTTTTACATAATTTTGGATTTGCAAAAAATGAAGAAATAAAGTTCACAGTAATTGATAAGAATAAAAAACAAGAAGAATATTCCATAAATTATTCCAATTTTAAGGTAGAGGATTTAACATTTCTTCCAGTCAAATCATCATTTGTCCAAAAAAATATTAAATTAATCTTTTCAGATACATTATTTGAATCTGATTCAATCTATTATATTCAATATAACAAATGTTCGAGTAGAGAACTTGAGGAAAAATTAGGAAACTCAAAAAAAGCTAAATTGTATCCAAGTTTCGATAGTTTTAAAGCTAGGATTTTAAAAACAATAAATGAAAAACAGTTTACAAAATTAGTTTTTGATGTTCGGTTTAATGGAGGTGGAAGTTCAATACAAGGAAGTGAATTGATAGAAGAGATGAAACAATTGTTGAAAAATAAACCTAATATAAAACCAATTATTGTCATTGGCAGAAAAACTTTTCTTCCGCAATTTTTAATGTAATTGATTTTCTAAGAATTAAAAACTCATTAATAATTGGTGAAGAAACAAGTGGCAAACCCAACCATTTTGGTGAAAAAAAAATTTCTTTTTACCCAATTCAAAAATTATGATAAATTATTCAACTAAGAAATTTATACAATTAAGAGAAAGTGATCCAAATACCATTGATCCACAAGTCAAAATTGAGCAAACTATAGATGATTATATTAATGGTATCGATCCTGTTTTTGAATGGATCAAGATAGCTCGTTAGAAATTATTTAACTGAAAATAACTATATTTAAATGTAAAAATTCATTTATAAATTCTCATTCAAATTTAGTTCGTTAAGATAATATAGTTATTGTGATAGATTTATTAAACCTTCTATCAAAAATCTTATTCAAATAGACTATTTTATATTTTTTGAATTTATCCAAATATATTTTGCTAAATTAATATAGTTTCAATATAGAATTCAGCATTTCATTGTACTTTAGATACAAAATTCATGGTATGAAATATAAGGATCTCTATCAAAATAGCATCAACGATAAATCTTCATTTTGGAAAGAGCAAGCTGCTCTTTTGGATTGGTTCCAATTTCCAACAAATATTATAACTGAAACTGAAGAAAATATCTATAGTTGGTATGCTGACGGCATTACGAATATGAGCTATTTGTGCTTGGATTACCATATTAAAAATGGTAGAGGAGATCAATTTGCTTTGATTTATGATTCGCCAGTGACCAATACCATCAAAAAATATACCTACAATCAACTACTTCAGGAAGTTGAAGCATTTGCAGGGGCTCTTAAAAATTTAGACATTCACAAAGGCGATACAGTGGTAATTTATTTGCCAATGATACCTGAGGCTGCTATTGCCATGTTGGCTTGTGCAAGAATTGGCGCCATTCACTCTGTAGTTTTTGGCGGTTTTGCCCCTCATGAATTGGCTCTAAGGATAGAGGATGCTCTTCCGAAAGCCATTATTTCTGCATCTTATGGTATTGAAGGAGCTAAAAAAATCCCTTATAAACCTTTGGTAGATAGAGCTATAGAAGAATCTGAATTCAAACCACCTTATAAAATCTATGTTCAAAGGGAAGAAAATTTTGATACCTTAAATCATCAAGATGAACTTGATTTTCATCAAATTTCAAAAAATGCAACCCCTGCAAAATACACCCCAGTAGATAGTACTCATCCTTTATATATTCTCTACACTTCAGGCACAACTGGAAAACCGAAAGGAATTGTTAGAGATACTGGTGGCTATGCAACTGCTCTGAAATTCAGTATGGGAGCTATTTATGATATTCATGCAGGAGAAGTCTTTTGGGCAGCAAGTGATGTGGGTTGGGTGGTAGGTCACTCTTATATTGTGTATGGTCCTCTTTTACAGGGATGTACGACTATTTTATTTGAAGGAAAACCCATAGGGACACCAGATGCTGGCGTTTTTTGGAGAATCATAGAAGAACACAAAGTAAAAACATTATTCACTGCACCGACTGCAATCCGTGCTATTAAAAAGGAAGACCCGGAGGGAGAATTATATAAAAAATATGATTTAAGTCATTTCAACAGCCTATTTCTTGCAGGTGAAAGATGCGACCCACCGACATATCATTGGGTGAAAGAACTCATAAACAGACCTGTAGTTGACCATTGGTGGCAAACAGAGAGTGGGTGGCCAATGTTAGGCATCCCTATGGGAATCGAACAATACCCCACCAAAGCTGGTAGTGCTGGATTGCCAATTTGTGGTTTTGACATTCAAATATTGGATGAGGAAGGATTGCCTCATGAACCCAATAAGGAAGGCATTGTTGTGGTGAAATTACCACTTCCTCCAGGCTGTTTACCAACACTTTGGAAAAATACGCCTCGATATAAAAAAGAATATCTGAATGCTTTTCCAGGTTATTATCTGACAGGAGATGGTGGTTATAAAGATGCAGAAGGCTACACTTTCATTATGGGAAGGATAGATGATGTCATTAATGTGAGTGGGCATCGGTTGAGCACTGGAGAAATGGAAGAAATCGTCGCTGGACACTCTGCAGTGGCAGAATGTGCTGTGGTAGGAATAGCTGATGAACTCAGAGGGCAAAGACCAATTGGTTTTATTGTTGTAAAAAATGGTATTTCTTTTGAAAATCAAGCACTTGAAAATGAAATAATTCAATTAGTAAGAGACCAAATAGGAGCTATAGCATTTTTGAAAAATGTTTACATTGTTAAAAGATTACCTAAAACCAGAAGTGGAAAAATTTTGCGAAAAACAATGAGAGCCATTGCAGATGGTATACCATTCACCATTCCATCAACAATAGATGACCCTACCATTTTAGATGAAATAAAAGAAACGCTAAACAGTTAAAATTGGATATTGTCGAAATTATGATTTACAAATTTGGTAGAAAAATTCTTAAAATTATTGGGAACTTTATAAAACAAACTATTATCAATATGGAATACAATTATAACTGATTGTATTCCAGTTGTAACCCAATAATTGCCAACTCAGTTAGTTGGATAATGTTGTTCATTTTTTCATTAAACAACTTTATATCAATTGTAGCATTTCTACAATTAGTTTCAATGAAAAGTAAATCTTCTGCTACTGTTTTCATACCGAAGGAAATAGCAGTATTTTTCATTTTATGTGCTTTGAGCCCCAAATTTTCCCAATCACTCTTTTCAAAATTAGTTTTCAAAACTTCTAATTCACATGGAATCGTATTCAAAAACAAATGAATTAAGTTCTTTATATATGCTTTATTTCCAGAGGTCGCATCTTCAATTCCAGTTAAGTCATAATATTTCATGATATTGATTTTTTAATCCAAAATTCTAATTTCTCATGTAACTCTTTAAGTTTGTATGGTTTGGAGATATAATCATTCATCCCAGCTTCCAAGCATTCTTCTTTTACTCCTTCATATATGGAGGAAGTCATCGCAACAATTGGAACTGCATTTTTGGGAGATTCAAAGTTGGAACGAATGAATCTGGATGCCTCATATCCATTCATTTTGGGCATAGACAAATCCATTAAAATTAATTGATAATTATTTTCTTTGATTTTTTCAAAGGCTTCAAATGCATCATTTGCAATATCTAAGTCGATTTTGATATTTTCAAATTCATAAATCAAAATTTGTTGGTTGATAAGATTATCTTCCACTAGCAATACTTTTGGCGTTTCAATATTTTCCAAAAGGAATTTTCCAGTATTTTCCAGTTGAGCAACTTTGACATCTTTTTCTTCAAAATTGTACTTTAACGTAAATGTAAATATCGACCCCTCCCCTAACACACTACTGATGTAAATGTTACCTCCTTGCATCTCAATTAGCAATTTTGAGATATTCAAATTCAACCTCGAGCCACCATATATTCTGGCTAAATGGTAATCTGAATTCGATATAGTATTGAATATTTTATCAATTTTATCATCTTCTATACCTTGACCAGTATCTATTACTTTGAATTCGATAACTTGATAATTTTCTGCTGTTTGTAATGCTTTTGCTGTAATCTCTACCCCACCAGAATCTGTAAAATTCAGTGCATTCATTACTAAATTCAATAAAATTTGATTTAGCCGAACAGAATCTCCATTTAGTTCTTCATGTATTTCATTATCAATAGAATATCTCAAATATATATGCTTCTTTTTGCCTTATATTTTAAAGACTCAACTAAATTTTTTAGTATATGATCCAAATTAAAGACTCTATTTTCGAATTCAATATTGTCTGATCTCAATTTTGAAATATCTAATAAATCATTGACAACAAAGAGTAAATTTTTGGAAGAATTATCCAAAATCTTAAAATATTCTGCTTGCTTTTCTGTCAATTCAGTATTTTGGAGTTGTCGGATCATGCCAATCACACCATTCAGTGGAGTTCGAATCTCATGGGAAGTATTGGCTAAAAATTGTTCTTGTATTTTCAATGCTCTTTCAGCTACTATTTTTGCATTGACTAACTCAGTAATATTTGAGGAAATAAAAATTAAGTTAACACATTTATCTTTTTCAAAAACTGGGGTAACTGTAATTTGAAGATTCATTTTGTCACCATAACGGTTGATATTGACTGCTTCATAAGTTAAGGGTTTTTTCTCCAAAATCGCTGCTTCTAAATCCTTCTTTAAATTAATATTATAGGAGCTTTCAATGATATTTTCTGCATAATTCTGTTTGAAATCATGAATATTATCCCAACCATAAAGATTTGAAAATCCTTCATTAAACCATTCCACTTCTCCATTTGGATTGGTAATCAAAACACCATTGGAGGTATGTTGTGCGACATAGGTTAGTTTATTTAATTCGGAATTAATTTCTTCATTTATAAACTTTTGCCTCAATGCTTCATTTCTTTGCTTTTCGAACTCAACTACTTGACTGTCAATTATTTTAGACCTTTCATTAATTACATTTTCTAATTCTAATTTCTCTTTTAAAATACTCTTTAATCTAATTTTTTCGACCCAAAGAATTATCAAAAACAAGCCAAAACAATACAAAAGAACTGCCCACCATGTTCTATAATATGGCGTCTCTATTTTTAATCTAAAATATTCAGGTTTTGACCATTCACCATTATTTTTTTGGGCCATATATGCCAATAAATAAGTTCCAACTGGCAAATTACTATAATTTATTTGCTTTGCATTTTCAATATATTTCCATTCTTTATCATACCCTAATAATTTGTATTTTATCAAATAACTACAATTAATGGAAGGATTATTAACAGCAATAGTAAAAGAAAATGAATTGTTTTTATATGGGATTGTCGGGTTAATTGGGTTAAAAGAATATGGACTTACACTATCAAGAGTAACTCCATCAAAATGCTTCATTCTTTGTGAAATGATCGAATCACTTAACAATTCTTCAAACTTTAGTAATTTCTCAGTGTTGTATCCAATTTTGTTTTTTAGAAAATAATTCCAACAAATATTTTCTCCACCTAATCTAAAATTATCAATTTTTAATTCTATATCATTTTCATTTTCAATCTCATTTATATAATTAAACTGAATAATAGCCATATTATTGGCACAGGCTGTTAACCACAGTGTGTTTTTGTCATCAATTATCATGGAGTTTTGATTCCCATTGATATCAATGATAGGATAACCATTTTTAATATTATAATTTTTAAAAATTGGAAGGTAATTATTAAATTCTTCATTACTCAAATTTGAAATCACACCGATTTCATTACCAAAACTATTCCTCAGGATGCCAATTTTAGAGAGTCCATTATTAGTTCCAATTAAAAGATTGTTATAATTATCAATTAATAAACCTGAAATGCTATTGTTGGTGAGCCCAACCGCAGTATTAATATTCAATACCGATTTTCCATCATATCTGTATAAACCTTTATCCCAGGAACCAAACCAAACATTATCAAATTTATCGACTTTTATACAAGTAATAAAAGACTTTTTCAAATTTTGAACAAAATCAACTTTTGACAAAATAGTGCCATCATATTTATAAAGTTCTCCTAAAAATGTTCCTATGTAAAGATTTCCCTTTGAATCTTCATCAAAACAGTTAACACCAATTGGCACTAGTGATTCTAAAACTGCTGGTTTGGAGATACTTTTACCATCATACAGATAAATTCCATCATCTAAAGTTCCAATCCAAATATTCCCTTTTTTATCTTCTTTGAAATACCAAATTGTTCTATTATTTAGAATTTGGCTGTTTTTAATTTGAATAAGTTTATTATTTTTGAAACAATAAAGTCCTTTATATTTAGTGCCTACCCAAATTTTTCCTTCTTTATCACAAAAGATTGATTCTGGATTTATATCACTTTTGATAATTTTATAATCTTGATTTTTATTGATATCTATGAATTGAATTAGAGATTTTTCGCTTATACAATAAGTTTCCTTATTTTTTGTAATACAGATACTTTTAACAAAATCAAAGTCCTTAATCTGAGCAATATTGATGTATTTAATATTTCTAGAACCCAACTTATAGAGCCCATTATATGAGCCAAACCACATGTTACCAAACTTATCTTCTTTGATATTGTTGATAAAAATTTGATTATACATCAAATCAAGATTCAGTCTTTTGAAACTATTACCATCAAAATTCAAAATACATGATTTGGAATTTACGATCCAAATAATTCCAGATTTATCACAATAAATATCATTGATGTATTTAATATCAAAATTTTGAAATTCAATTTTAGTTAATTGGTTTTCAATATAATAATATAATCCATGATACTGAGTACCTATCCAAATTTTACCTTCTCTATCTTGAGAAATACAATTTATTTTAAGATTTTTTTTATCAATTTTAAAATCAATAACATTGCATTTGCCATTTTCAATGTAAAATAATCCATTTTTTGTCCCAAACCATTTTCTATTATTTCTGTCAATTAAGCTACAAGTTATTTCATTACTTAATAATTGATTTTGAAACTTCAATTCCTCAATTTTGCCAGAATGTAAAATCAATAAACCATCATTTGTGCTTAAAATCGTGGAATCATTATGATGTAAAATAGTGAAAATTGCAGATTTTGAAAATTTGGTATTTTCGAATATATTCTTAAAATTAAAACCATCAAATATCGAAAGACCATAGCCAACTTGACCAAACCAGGCAACATTATTATTATCAAATTTCAAACAAGATACACTGGCATTATTTATACCATAATTGCTACTGAAATTTTTAATATTTACTCCATCAAATATTGAAATCCCCTCAATGGACCCTATCCAAAGATTACCTTTTTTATCAATATCAGTACAAAAAATTAGATCAGATGGGAAGCCATCCTTAAAGGAATATTTTTCAAGATGTGAGATTTTATTATCATAAATTAATGGAAAATTCTTTTTAACTACCTTACAATTAATTGATTGGATATCCTCTTGATTTAAAATTTTCGAGGAGGATTCAGTAAATAAGTAGTCTTTTTTCAATGGTTGTGCCATTAAATTTCTATCAAAAGACAAAATAATGATAATTAAGACTAATATTATGTAAGAAATCCTCACAATACCTTTTCGAGTTTATTTACCAAATGTTGTGACAACACTTTAAAATAGTATTTTTATATATTCGATTTATAATTCAATGAAGTAAAACTAAATATACCTAAAATCTATGAAATTAAATAAAATATGAGTAAAATATCACACCAAATTTACTATTTTCTAACCAATTATTTAAATAAATGAATAGATTTTTATCCACACAAATAATGGGAAATCAATATTAACAAATGATGCCTAACAATATTTGTGACACAATTCTAAATAGAAAATAATTTGAATTTATAAATTAAATTACATTTACATATAGGTAAAAAGCACTATTGTTACATTCTTATGTATGAAAAGGCTGGTCTTTTATTAAAAAAATGAAAATAAAAACTGATTAACGAATAATGTTGTAACAACTTTAATTTCCAAAACTTTTAAAATTCTCAATTTAAAGTATTGAATTTTATATTATTATTTTTAAAAATAATTAAAACCAGCTTTTAATAAAAGGGAAAACGATTGAACTATTCCTCTTGATTTGTTTATGGGTTGTTATTGTAGCAACAATAAATGGTATGTTGAAAAAAATTAAAAATATGTTGCAAAAAGGTAAAAATCATTTGTAAAAAAATAAAAATCAGCTGTAAAAAGGTGAAAATCAGCTGTAAGAATATAAAAATAAGTTATAAAAAGATAAAAATAAGTTGTATAAAACTAAAAATAAATTGTAAAAAGGTGAAAATAAATTGTAAAAAACTAAAAATAAGTTGTAAAAAGGTGAAAATACAGCTCGAATTCTATGTTTTTTGAAAACTGTACAGTCCTAAAATTACTTGATAGTTTATGAAAACATTAATCTTAAAAGCTACTTAACATAAATTAATATGTTTGGATTTTAGAAATAATTAGTAAGATTTGTGATTGGATTAATTAAATAATTTATTAAATTTGGTGCTTTAATAATTTTGGCAAATTATGAACGAAAGTTGTAATTGTTGATTTGAGGAGGAAATAAACGAAAGTTTATTGATTTTTGGAGGGGAACTTTTGTTTATATTTTGTTATCTCACATTGAAAATAAATATAAATATGAAATGAGAGATTGGGACATTCAAATAATTTTCCATTTTATTAGAAGACCTGGAATGTATACTGGTTCATTTAAAGCAAATGATTATAAAAGGATTGACTCATTTTTAATTGCTTATGAAATGGGTTCGATGAATGAATGCAAATTTAGGGATAAACTTATTGAACAAATCCAAGGTAAATATAATGTCGAGTTTCCAGCCACTGGACTATTAGGTCAACTTAGAAAAGCTTCAAAAGCAGCTAATCAAGGTATCCATGAATTTTTTATCAGTGAGTCTATGGAAATTTTAATAAAAGAATCTGATCAAGATAATAAAAATAAGTTTGTAAATTATAAACGCAAAGAGTTAATTAATAGACTGGAGCAATTTCCATCAGAAATAAATTATAATTGGGTTTTTAATTTTGCAAATGTGTTTAATGAGCTAAAAGCATGGAAAGGGGTAAATTTAATTAATGAAGAAAATATACTTGCACAATCATTAATTGATGGCATCAATCAGTTAATAAAAGATAGATTTCTAGAATTAGTTAAAGTGCCAAAACAATTAAAAAGTATAAAAGAAATATTATTAACTTTACTTAAAGAAAACGTGAGTTAACAATGCACTGGGCGTACAGACATGATATCGCTGCGTCCGTCGCCAGTGCTGGATCGTTAGGCGTCACTCTATAAAACCCTCAACACTAAAAAAATTTAACTTAAAATATAAGAAAAACAAATGGACGAATTAGTTTCACCAAAATATCAAATGCAACTTGTAAACTCTGTTGAACAGGCAATTTGGGACGAATATAAAACTTACAAACAAGTTCGTTTATACATATACAAATGGTATAAAAATAATTTTGAACATAATAGCTTTAATAATGACTATTGGGAAAATTTCCAAATCGTTGAGAAAGCGAATAAAGAAATAGACCTTACATCAACACTTCACAATATGACAGGAAGCGACCTCCTTAAAATTGCTATTGATTTAGGGGTTGATACACCCGATTTTATTCCTTCAATTCCTACTTTTAAAAACGAATTGAAAGCTAACTATAAAACTGCTTATGACACATTTACGAAAGCATACAAACAAATTGACACAGACCCAAGTACAGCAATAGGACTTACAAATTCGGCATTAGAAAGTATTATAAAAGAAATTTTGAAAGACGACAGAATTTCAAGTAAAGTGAATGGTGGTGAAACACTTTATAAATTGACTTCAATAATTCTCAAAGAATTTAAATTGACAAATGACGAACATCCAAAGGAAATTAAAATAATCGGGAGTTCATTGTTAGCTATAAATCAAACAATAGAAAATTTAAGAAGTGAAAAAACAAATTTTCATGGTAAGACAGATGACGATTATTTAATAAATGATACTATTTACACTTTTTTTATTGTCAATACAGTTACTACTATTGGACTATTCTTAAATTCATACTACAAGACAAAATTCCCAAAACCTTAAATAGAATATATTGAAGATGATTTGCCTTTTTGAAACAGAAAGAAAAAAGGGCGAACAGCTAACATAGGTTTGCCAAAAGTGGGGCATAATCGTAGGTTTGAGCATTTGGAATTCTATTGAACATTATCGTAAATTTGAACATTCGTATTTCAAATTCCCCACCTTCGGCAAGCCCATAACCGTTGAACAAACCTTAATCACATTAATTTGACAATCTGATAGTTATGTAATATTTGAAGGATTTTTTCTAGTATATTTGAGATATTATTTTAAAGCAAAAAAATAATGGTGATGACACAACTAGAGCTTGAAAAAATGGGGTCGGTAGAAGAATTTCGATCGTTTATGACCCTTAAAAATTTCTCAAAACGGACGATTAAGACCTATACTCAGATTGTAATACAATTTGTAAATTGGTGGTGGAAGCTGCTGGAGGAAGAACCGCTTAATATGTCAGATGACTTAGTACGTCGATATCTTCTGCAACGTTTTGATAATGGACTTGATTGGCAGACAGTAAACTCAGATTATTCTGCAATACAAAAGTGGTTTAAAAATGTTTTGATGCTTCCTTGGAGTTTGAAAAAATTGCCTCGTCCTAGAAAAGAAAAGAAATTACCTACTATTTTATCAAAAGAGGATATTGTAAAAATCATTGAAAATGCGGCTACCTTCAAACAAAAAGTACTGCTTACTTTTATTTATGTCACCGGAATAAGATTGAGTGAAGTGATTAATATGAAGATAGAAGATGTAGATGGACACCGACTTCAAGTAAGGGTAAACGGAGGAAAAGGCAATAAAGATAGATTAATCATCATACCACAGAAAATGTTGGAGCTCTTGAGAATATATTATTTAAAAGAAAAGCCCAAAATTTATTTGTTCAATAGCAAAACAAAAGGGGTACAGTATGCTCATAGATCCTTACAATTAGCCATGCAAGTTGCTAAGAATAAAGCAAATATAGCAAAAAAAGGGTCGATTCATACCCTGCGAAACTGCTATGCAACACATCATTTAGAAGGTGGCACAGATTTAGTATTCTTACAGGAGCAGATGGGACACAAGAATTTGCGAACCACTATCCGCTATATAGGACTATGTGTAGAACGTCATCGATACATCAAGCATCCGATAGAAAGCCTTCAGATCAACTATCAAAACCCAACTCCTTAGGCGATTTGTTTCGTGATTATGGCGAACAATATATTGGCATATATAAACCTTCTTTACAGCAAATAAAATTAATACGTGCTCTCCGAGTATGTAAAACACCAGCACTCGGTGGCTTTGTATATAGTTGTAAATCCTGTGGGAAAAACCACTACGTCTATAAAAGCTGCGGACATAGTCATTGTATGCTTTGCCAAAGTATCAAACGAGAGCAATGGCTAGATAAGCTCAAAGCGACCTTGCTCAAAGTCCCTTATGTTCACAGTGTTTTTACACTACCCCATCAGCTTAATTCCCTAGCAAAATGGAATGAAAAAGTGATGTATGGCCTGATCATGAAAGTAGCTTGGCTAACCATAAAGGAAACAACTAGGAAATACGGAGCTTATCCAGGGATGACAGGAGTGCTTCATACCTTTGGCTCTGATATGAAATACCACATCCATGTACACTGTCTCGTCACTTTTGGTGGTTTAGGGGAAAAATGGAGATTGGATGTACCCTCCTCACAAGAAATTATTGGCAAACTATAGAGTAATGTGTGCTACGTATAAGTCAATTTTCTTGGCTCATTTACACCGATTACACATCAAGGGAGCATTGAACTATCCGCACAATTTCGACGAACTAATGGATAGTGTCGCCAAGCTGAGGTGGGTAGTCCACACGACTTACCCTACCATGAATACTGATATTCTTGAAAACTATTTAGCTCGTTACATCAATAGAATTGCCATTACCAATAATAGATTACACTATATCCAAAACACACATAAGGTAAATTTAATTTACAATGACTACCAACAACAGAAATCGGGAGAAATTGCACCAAAAGCTATTAAAACAATGGAGCCACTGGTCGCCATCAACCAAATATTACAGCATGTGTTACCTAGATATTTTCAAAAATCTAGACGACATGGTCTCCACAATGCATCAACAAAAGTCAGAAATGAGCTGCCCCAAAAACTTAAAAGACAGACAAATACCATTAGAACCCTCTTTCAAATAATCACACAACTTACCAAATTAACCCGTTTTGAATGCGAAAATTGCAAAAGTACAGATTTTACCACCTCTATACTTTTACCATCATATCATGTAATTTCTAATTTTATTTCCTCTGATAGTCTTAAATCTCCACCATCCATTTCTGAAAATAGAGGTGCCATAACCCCTTCCGTCACCAAAACGGCTTTAATTCATATATCCCTACAGGAAAATATATCCGATTCGTTGGTCGATATTGACTTTTAAATTCACAATTTTTTACTTTTTAGTTTGCACATTGCTAATCTTTCACTTATTTTTATGCTTTAATGATAATTTTATACCTTCACAATAGACATTTGTATGATTGCGTTTCCCTATTGTCTGGCAGCAGGATTCGTTCAACTTGTAAAGTTGACGATTGCTTTCGACATTAAGGTTTCATTCCTTTTCTCGGTAGGGGCAATCTTCAACTTTCCTTTGTGATGGGTGTAGACATTTGTGATATAAATAATGATGGATTTAATGATTTATTTGCATTAGATATGAATGCTGAAGACAATTACCGTAGAAAGATATTAATTAATACGATGACAATTGATAAGCAAACCATGCTTCAAAAATATGGATATGGAAGGCAATTTATGAGAAATTGTTTACAATTAAATTCTGGTAATAAAAAAATTCCTTTTAGTGATATCGGATTTTTAACAGGAATGTCAAATACAGATTGGAGTTGGTGTTGTTTAATTCAAGATTTTGATAATGATGGTAAAAATGATGTATTTATAGATAATGGATTTCCCAGAGATGTTAATAATTTAGATTATGTTAATTTTACTTTAGATTCTATAATAAAAACAAATGGAAAATCTATAAATATAAAACCAGAACAAATTGAGACTTATTTGAATAAAATGACTAAAACAAAACTTTCCAATTACATTTATAAAAATATAGGGGCTTAAAATTTGAAAATGTAACAAAAGATTGGGGACTAGATAAACCTACAATTTCAAATGGTGCTCCGTATAGTGATTTAGATAGAGATGGTGATATGGATTTAGTGATAAATAATCATAATGAAGGATTAGGTGTTTTCAAAAATTTATCAACTAATATTAATAATAAAAACAAATTTATTCAATTAGAATTTAATGGGATCAAAAAAAATAGATATGGGTTGGGGCAACTGTTAGATTTCAAATTGGTAATGATATTTATGTGAAAGCATTATATACCAAATAGAGGCTATGCATCTTCTATTGAACAAATAATACATTTTGGACTTGGAAATGTTGAAGAAATTAATAATGTAGAAATAGTATGGCCAGATGGTAAAAGTCAAATTATTCCAAAAGTAAAAACAAATCAAAGGTTAAAGGTAAATTATAATGATGCTAAAAAAAGTATTTCACATATAGCTGAAAACAAGCCATTGTATTTTAATGAAATTAATGATTCAGGCTTAAATAATTTATATATTGATAATGAATTTAGTGATTTTGATAGGGAATTTTTAATTCCACATAAATTATCTAGCCTTGGACCTTGTATTGCAATAGGCGATGTAAATGGTGATAAATTAGAAGATTTATATATAGGCGGATCAAATGGAAATATAGGAAGTTTATATTTACAAAATAATAAAAATAAATTTATAATATCACCTCAAGATGGGTTTAAGGATGATGCGATGTTTGAAGATGTTTCGGCATTGTTTTTTGATGCTGATGATGATAAAGATTTCGATTTATTGATAGTTAGTGGGGGAAATGAATATTACAATGGAGCTCCAAATTATAATAGTAGAGTTTATTTTAATGATGGTAAAGGTAATTTTAAATTAAATTTAAATTCATTATTAAAAGTTGCCAATTGTGGTGGATCAGGTGCTGTAAATGATTATGATAATGATGGTGATTTGGATATTTTTATTGGTTGCAGATCATTAGCTGGGAAATACCCATTAGCCCCAAATAGCTATATTTTTAGGAATGATGGTGGAAAATTTGTGGATGTAACTAACCAAGTATCCCCAGATTTTGCTCAGATAGGAATGGTTTCTGATATAAAATTTGCTGATTTAGACGGAGATAAAATTAATGAACTAATTTTAGTTGGTGAATGGATGCCTATAACAATTTTGAAATTTAAAAATGGACAATATGTAAATATAACCAAAGAAAATAAACTCGAAAATTCAACAGGATGGTGGAATTGTGTCCAAATTGCAGACATTGATAAAGATGGTGATTTGGATATAATTGGAGGAAATGAAGGAATAAATACAAGGTTGAAAGTTAGTGAAAAAGAACCTTTAGAGATATATGCAAAAGATTTTGATAATAATGGTGCATTTGATCCTATAATAACATATTATAATTTAGGGAAGAAGTTGGCCTTTGGCTCAAAGAGATCTTATTACTAAACAAATTCCTTCATTAAAAAAGAAAGCACTTTACTATAGAGATTATGCTAAATTGTCCATAAGATGATTTGTTTTCTAAAAATGATATTGAAGTCTAGTTATCATTTAAATGCAAAAACATTTAATACTTCTTGGTTTGAAAACAATAATGGTAGTTTTATTAAAGCATGAATTACCAATTGAATGCCAAATATCTCCGATTTATGGTATTGAGATTATTGATTTCAATAAAGACGGTTTTAATGATTTTGTCTTAGTTGGAAACAATGGGAAAGTGAACCTGAAACAGGGCAGCAAGATGCTGGAAATGGTTTGTATTATGATAAATGATAAAAATAAAAAGTTTATTCCAATACATTTTAGCAAAAATCAGGCTTTTTGCATCCCTAAATGCAAAATGTATAGCTCAAATTCAAACACGATTAAATAACCTTTTAGTTATTGGAAATAACAATGCATCTAGTTGCAATCTTTTATAATAAAATAATTTTTTCATATGTATAGAGTATTTATTGTGGTTGTTTTGTTTGTGGTATCATGTAAGAACCAAGAGAAAAGTATAAAGTTAACTGATTATGCTTCAATGACTTTATTAGAAAAATCAAATTCAAATACAAAGCCCAAACCTGGAGATTTTTGTCTTATTGAATATGTAACTGAATATAATGATTCAACTTATGACTATAGTACTGATGTTAACCCTGATGGTGTAACTATGGAATTTAATGAAAATGAAGCTAAAAATAACGGACGAAATCAATTTCTTTTGGCATTAAAAGAAATGAATGAAGGAGATAGTGTAAAAATAAAAATGAATTTGCCAAATGATTTTTTGGAGCAAAGTAAATTAAAGAATATGCCAACTAGAGAGTATTTAATTTCGAATTTGAAATTTTAGAAAATTATTGCTAAAAGAAGATGCATTTAATTCTCATTTTCGGCAAAATCAATGCTTGATTATCAATTATATAAAAAAATGATCTCAATAGTTGGAAATATAGTATAAAATTTATTGACCAAATTTAAACAAAGGTTCTGATTTGAAAGTCTTATCATATGGAGTTTATATAAAATAATTAGAAATGGTAATAATGTAAAAAGCCAAAAGAGGAGTTAGATTTCAAGCATTTCATATACTTTAGGTGGAAAGAAATTAGGTTCTACTTTTGAAAAAGCTGCTCCTGAAGCAATCAACATTAATTCAGGTAAATTACTCCCTGTATTTAAAGATGGTTTAAAATTAGTTGGTGAAGGAGGAAATGCCATAGTGTTTTCCCCTGCAAAATTCACTTGGGGAAAAATTAAAGACCCCTTAAACAATATATTTATTACTTAGAAATCGTAAATGTCAGAAAGCATTAATCAGTAAATAAAAAAAACCGAGGCAGCTCTTTTGCTACCTCGGCTAGATGTTCGTATATACACACTTGCAAAGAATGTTCTATTCTTATTCTAAGACAATCAACTTTTTAGAAGCAGTATGTGTTTCGCTTCTCAATTGATAGTGATATACACCCATTGTAGGTAAATCACTGCGTCTTATCATAACTTCATTATAACCTTTGAAGTAGTTTCCACTAACCTCTTTTACTACCTTACCAGACATATCAATGATTGATAATGTTGCTTTAGAAGCTTCTGGAAGGTTAAAGCTGATAATCGTTTGATTATCAAAAGGATTTGGTTGGTTTTGGAATAATGTAAATTCTTGGTTTGTACCAGTGAATTTCAATTCAACTCCCATTACTTCATGATCAATTGTATAGGCTTCAGATGTTGTATATCTTGAATTAATACTAATTGAATTTGAAATATTTCCTTTTCCTTTAGCTTTGAAAACTAATTCGAACATATTTGAATTCAAAATCTCTTTATTTGTATTCCAACTAAATGTAATAGCTCCTTTATCTAACAATGCAAAACCAAAGTTTTCATCAGTGCTGAACTATTTGAATTTTGTTTGATTCCTACAAATTCTAAAGCATTTTGATCAAAATTTAATGTAAATTGTAAACCAGCTAATTGTTTGATTTGATCAATATCAAATGTAACATTAACTAATTCGTCGTTTGTGAATGATTTTTCACTTGCTGAAATAGTGATTTTATCACCGCTTCTTTCACTTGTACCTATTAAAGTATTCGGTATTGCAGTATTATTTACATCCCCTACTTTTATTCCAACAAAGTCAGCATTTGTGTTAGTAGTTAACCCACTAATTGTCTTAATTTCTGTAAATGCCTCTTTTAAAGGTTGTAATGTGGTAAATTGATAGTTTTTATCCACAAATCTCCAAGATTTATTACCGTTAGGGAATTTATCATTGATATATAAAATCATTTTTCTTAATTCTACCATATCAGCTGTTGATATCTTACCATCTTTGTTTACATCGGCAGCGATTTGTTTGTATGGTGTATTTAATGCAGTAATTGCCAATATATGTTTGTTAATTGCAACTAAGTCAGCTGTAGTTACACCATTCATTACTTCAATATCTTTCTCTGGTTCAATTGAATAATTCGTACCTTTTGTTAAATTCGGGAATTGGAAAAATCCATTTGACGAAGTAACAAAATTATTGTTTGTACTAATTTTCACATTTACATCTTGTACATCTTCACCAACCTCAGTTTTTATAGCACCTGTTATAGATGCTTTATCAGAGCTTGAACAGCTACATGCACTAGGAATGATATTATCTTGAACCTGAACTGTTGTTACACAATAGTCCCAATTTCCACTTTGATCTCCTACATACATATATACCGCTACTGGAGAATTACAAACATCAGTACAAGTAAAGATGATTGAATTCGCTAAAGTATCAGGTAATAAAGAAACACCTCTTGATAATCTGATTTTCAAATTAGACATCGGTGTACAATTGTCGCTACTGAAATTATTAACATGTAAAGAATCCATTCTAACCATACCAGTTGCCATGATATCTATTGAAGATAATCTACAAGTAGGTGTTGGTGCTTTAGAATCTTTCACATTAACCAAGAAGTTTCTGTATACTGAATTTCCACAATCATCTTCCACTAAATATCTTACTGAGTATGTTCCAGCTGGTACATTCACAAATAAATATTGATTAGATGTTCTAGATGCAACTGGGAAATCTGTAGTAACCACTTTGTTTCCATTTAATACAGACTGAGATACACATGCATCCACTGCTGTAAACTGTGGTAATAAAAGTGAATCCTTAATACAAGTGGTATTAATAAAACCATAAGTTAAAGTAGATCCTTCAGCAGGAGCATCAGTAATAGTTGGTGAAGTATTATCAAATACTTTGATTACTTGTTGGTATTCCCAACGACCACTTCCACCGCCAGTACCTTGATATTGACACCAATCAATGATTGTCCAAGTTCTCAATAATTTGAAACAAGGTAATGTATCATTAGAATTTGGCGCTTTTTTGAACACATCATCTTTATAAGATACTAAAACTTGGTCACATGAATTCTCTGTAATAACAGGTCTTCCCATTACAGATGGATCCAAATTTGGATTACAAGTTGCTGGTGTAAGAACTGTATCTTTTGGCCAAACAACTCCATCAGTAAGATCTAAAGGATCTGTACTATTGATAAAGAATGGCTTGCTATTTTGAATTGTAATATACTGTTTTACAGAATCTCTTAATCCAGTTTTATCAGTTACAACAAAAGTACGGATAATAGTACCTATTCCGCAGCTATTAATGCTAGGAATAAAAGTTTGAGTAATAGTTGGTACACCACAGTTATCTGTTGAGTAACCATCAATACCTACACCTACTAAATCACTAGTTCCATCATTGTATTTGTCAATTCTAATAGAATCTCTAGTTGCACTTCCGATAACAATTTTTCCAAATTTAGAATTTAAGTAGCTAACAGATAAACTCTTATTGTCTAAAGCATTACATTCGATGGATAAGTTTGGAGGACCTACTATGAAAGGTTTAACTTTATCTTGAATGTTTACACTGATCATACAAGTATTTGAATTTCCACTGCAATCCCAAACTCTCATTACAACCATTTCTGTAATATCATTACAATTGAAAGTAATGCTAGGTCTGTATAAAGTATCATCTTCACTCATTCTTTTTACTTCGAATCTATCGATACAACAGTCATAACTTCCTTCATCAAAATTCTTAGCTGGTATTGGTGAAGTCGTATCGCCCACTAAATTAATAGTAGTTGCAGTTCTACAAATAGCAACAGGTTGTGATTTATCTTCAATTACTAATGTTCTATCTTTTGATGTAAAGTTTCCACATGCATCAGTTACAGTATATCTGATAGTATATGTACCAGCTTTAATAGCCTGATTGAAGTAGCCACCATTAGAAATTACACCTCCAATAATAGAATCTCCTAAAGGAGTAGTAACCAAAATACTTGTATTAACTGTAACATTTGATGAACAATTATCATAAGCTCCAACTGGTGGTATAGTAACATAAGCACTACAAGAACCAATAGAAGTTGTTACATTTAAAGTAGATAAAGTACTTGGTGTAATATATGGTTTAACTGTATCTAAAACATAGATCCATTGATTAACCATTACCCAATTTGGCGTACATCTATCTTCAATCATCCAAGTTCTTAATACTTTTCTTGTGTTGATAGAACACATAGTATCTGTTGCATCAAAAAATGTTACTCTAAGATTACAGATTGGATCCATACTTGGGTTCAATGATAATGTATCAACATTTTCAAATGTTGAGTTTTGAACTATTAGAGAAGGATAACCTGTAACTTGAGGTCTAACATCTATATTTTGGCAATTGTATAGTGTATCGTTGTCAATAAATACTAAAGTTGATAATAATGCTGGTTTTGTCAACGCTATTTTTTGATAACATTTAGATACATTATTATAAAAATCAGTTACAGTAAAAGTTCTTATAATTGTATCTGGATACAAACACTTATAAGTTGTACTATAGTCTGAAAAAATACTGCTTTTTATAGGAGAACAATCATGATAAATTACGCTACCAGTATTTGCAATATCTGTTTCTTGCCCACAATAAACTGATAAATTAGGAGGGCAAGTTAAAGTTGGTCCAACTTTATCTTCAATTTTTACATTCGCCCAACAATAATTTCCAGTAATAGTATTTATCAATCTTGCTTTTAATGTCAAACCAATATGACTAGTTGTAGCAGTATTATTCGGAACTTGTTGTCCATTTGCACCAATCAAAAATACATCATAATCCGCTTCACATGCAAAACCTTCCCCTATCATTAGTGGAATTATAGTTGCCTGACAAGTACTTGAGTCAATTGAAACATTGATATCTTTACAAACTGTAGCAGTAGGACTTTGACTAACTTGAACACTTACGAACATTGAATCAGCACATTCCCCAGCGTCAACTGTAAAATTATTATTTCCATCAAAAAATGGAATTACTCTAACTGTAGCTGTTTGTGGAACACCTAAAACAGTACTTGTAAAAGTAATATTTCTGGTATTTAACAAAGTAAACAATGCTGATGGTACAGGTATTGGGAATGAAAAAGGACCTACAAATGCAGGAAACCCATCAATATTCATTGTAACTCCTGTAGGTATATTAATTTCAATATTTGCTTTTAATGTTGAATTAATATCATTGTTTAAATCAACAAAATTATCAATTCTAAATCCGCCACCATTACAAAATGTATAGAAAGCAGAATCATTAGCAGGTGAGGGTAAATTTCTTAACAAATCAACTCTTCCTGTAGGAGCTCCAACTGAATTTAATTCAGTTAAATTCAAACCAACATTAGGAGGAGTAACTGATAATTGAGTAAATCCAGTTGCACAATTTGTAATTCCATTTAATATTGGAAATGAATAATCTAATATTCCTGTAAAAGTTGGATCAGCTAAGTCAAAACTTCCACCAGTTGCTGTATAGGTTAAAGTTCCATTAACAGCAGCTGTCCAATTTACATCTGGCTTGTAAGTTGCAGTTGTCAAATCACCAATTACCATTGGCGAAATAGGTGAGCCTGAACAAACTTCTCTTTTAGTAACAATAATCCCAGAATTCGTTATTGCAGAACCAGGTGTATTTGCCGTAGTATTATTTCCAAATGCATTATAGCTATCTACTAAAATTCCACTATTTGTAAATGAAGTTGCTAAATGATAACTTGCTAAAAATTGATTATGAGGTGCACTAGTTAAGAAAATTGCACTATTAACATAACTACCTGTTCCACTAATATTTCCAGTTTTAGTATCAATTGTTGAACATAAGTTTGTATTACTTAATGTACCAGTATTATTAATAGCAGTTAAGCTAGTTACTGTTCCAATAGTTATCTTGCCATTACTAGTATTTAAAAAAGTTGATGAATTATCAATTCCTAAAACTACTGGTCCACAAGTACTTGGTGTACCAATTTCTATTATAGAACCAGTGAATGAATCATCAATGTTATTAAATGTAGCATCATTATCAATTGCAACTATTGTAGCATTTCCAATATAAATATTTCCAGGTGATGCAGGAGAATATGCTCCATTGTAGAAAGTACCTGACACATTATTTATTCCTTTTGACGTTGTGCAAATGCTAATGTCTGCATCTAAATAATTAACAAAGAATTGACCAGAAACTCCAGTTTGATTCACAATTGCATCTAATGTAGTATTCTGTATATTGATTATACTATTTACTCCACCATTCCCAAAATATGAATAATTAGTTATACCAGAGGTGATTGCACTATTAATATTAATAGTAGCATTCAAATTCTGAAAATTTTGTACTACAGTATTTGATGAAGTACCATTAACAATACCAGAAGTAGAAGGATTATTAATATCAATTTGAGCTGCATTTGAATTTACAAACGAAGCGGTTGCTAGTACTTCATTATTCATTATTCCTTCAGTTGCTGTGTTGGAAATCAGAATAGTTGTACCATTACCATCATTGTTAAAAGTACCCATATTATTGATACCATCCGCAGTGGTTGTTGTATTGATGTTTATATCTGCACCAGTATTATTATTAAATACAGCACCACCTTCTACTGAGATACCTTGTCTACTAGTATTTAGAATTATAGATCCATTGGTTGTATTATTGATAATACCTGCACCAAGACCAACTCGAATACCATTTGTAATAGCGTTATTAATTTCTATTGATCCACCTGTATTATTTACAATTCCTCCAGTATTTGTTCTTAAACCAGTTGGAGAATTGCTGAGTACAATATTTCCAGTTGGACTATTTGTATATACAGCATTGGTTGTATTAGTAATCCCATCTACTGCAATATCAGAAATATTAATAGTCAGATTATTAGTAAAAGTTGCATTAGTATTAATGATACCCATATTTGTTGTGCCTGCACCAAGAATTGTAACAATTCCATTGTTAGTAAAAGTACCAGTATTGAAATTTCGAATACCATCTCCAGTTGCTGATAATGGATTAGAAATATTTACACTACCAGTTGCATTAACTATAAGGGTACCTGTATTATTTACAGCATTTGTAGATCTTACAGTAGTATTTAAAACACCGTCTACTGTTAAAGAAGCTCCTGACAGAACATTTGTACCGATTGCATTGGTAGCATCTGTTATGTTTAATGTTAATGTATTTGGAATTATAGCAATTGCATTTGCTTGGAGTGTTAATCTTGTAAATGCAGATGAAATTGCAGTACCTGTACTAGGGTCATTTGGAGTAGTTGAAGCATCAGGTATCACTAGTACATCAACACCAGCTAATGATGCTAACCCAGGGAAACCAGCACTCCAATTTGTTGCTAGATTCCAGTCGGTACTTGTACTACCGTTCCAAGTATAAGTCGCAGCTGAAGCCATCCAATGCATTAATAACATCGTGACTACTAGCGAAACTTTTTTTATAGATGATAAAATTATATTTTTCATTTTTTACGTTTTTTTGATTGGAAATTAATTTTGATAACCAATCTTTTTTAAAGGATAAAAAACCCAGAGGGCGACATCCCAAACGCCCCCTGGATAAATAATCAACAATATTATTCGAGTATGATCATCTTCTTAGTTGAAATATTTGTATTTGTACTTAATTGGTAATACAATATTCCAGCTGCTCCTAAATCAGATTTGCTGATAGTAACTTCGTTATATCCTTTATTGTAAGTGCCTTTGATAACTTTTAATGCTTTTCCAGCTGCATCAGTGATGGTTAATGTTGCCTCACTTGCAGTAGGAAGATTAAATCCGATAGCAGTTGCTACATTGAATGGATTTGGTTGGTTTTGATATAATTCAAATCCGTTATTAGCCAATTTACCATTATTTGTATTGAATACTAAAGAGATATCTTTTGCATCATTGTTCAATGTATATGCTTCAGCAGTTGTAAATCTAGAATTCAATGATAATGAATTGCTTAATTTAGTAGCTGTTTTTGCTTTAACTGTTAAAGTGAATAATACTTCATCAGAAGTAATATGTGAACCATTCCAGCTAGTTGTAATTGCTCCTTCCTCTAATTTTGAGAAACCAAAATTATCGATTGAATTGTTTTTACCAGGAACTAAATCAATGAACTCAAGATCTCTATTAAGATTTAAAGTAAATTGATATCCTTCGATAGTAGCTGCACTAGTTTTGAATTCAACTGAATATACTTCATCCTTAGAAAGTTCTTTTTCATTCACTTCAAAATTCATTGTACCAATAGCATTTCTTTCGTCAGCTGATAAAAAGTTGTTTGGAATAGCAGAACCATTCACATCACCTACTTTTACTCCGATGAAATTAGCTTGCTCATCACTACTCAATGCTGAAATACTTTTCTTCTCAGGGAAAGCACTAGCAAATGGGTTAGTAGGAGTAGGGAATACAAAGTTTTTGTCCACGAATCTCCAAGAAGTATTTTGAGAGAAATTATCTTGAATTCTCAAAATAACTTTTCTTAACTCAACCATATCAGAAGTAGATACTTTACCATCTTTGTTGATATCAGCTGCAATAATCTTGTAAGGAGAATTTAAATTTTCCAAACCTAATACATGTTTGTTGATAGCCACTAAGTCAGCAGTAGTTACACCGTTTGCAGTATTCATATCCTTCTCAGGTTTGATTTCGTATGCAGTTCCTTTGCTCAATTGAGGGAATTGGAATGCTCCATTAGTACTTGTTATAAATGGTGTATTGTTATTCATCATTACTTTCACATCTTGTACATCATCACCTGATTCAGTTTTGATTGCTCCACTGATAGTTGCATTAGTAGAAGAAGCATCACATGGGTTAGCACATGCCTTAGGTACGTTGTTGTCTTGAACTTGTACTGAAGTAATACAATAATCCCAATTGCCAGATTCGTCACCAACATATAATAATACTGGAACTCCACCTGGACAAACATCCTTACAAGTAAAGATGATGAATGATTTCAATGTATCTGGATTGTTTGTAATTTCTGTAGCTAATCTAATTTTCAATTTATTAGCTGGAGTACAGTTGTCGTTACTAAAGTTGTTGATTTGGAACTCATCTAATCTTACCATACCTGTAGGCATGATTTGGATAGTTGCCAATTGACAAACAGGAGTTGGTTTTTTCGTATCTTTCACTACTACATTGAATGATCTGATAGCCACATTTCCACAACCATCTTCTACTGAATAATCAACTTTATAAGTACCTGCTGGTACATTATTATAAATATATTGATTAGCAGTTTTAGAAGTAAGAGGGAAAGTTGTTGTTACTTTTTTGTTATTGTTTAAAGCTGTTTGATTCAAACAAAGATCTGTTACCGTAAATTGTGGTAATTCTAAAATATCTCTAACACATGAAGCAGTTAAAATGCCATATGTTAATGTAGTATCAGTTGCTGGAGCACTAGTAATTGTTGGAGGAGTGCTATCAAACACTTTTAATGCTTGAACATAAGTCCATCTTCCTATTACATTTCCTAAAATATCTTTAGCTCCTGTATATTGACACCAGTCAATAACAACCCAAGTTCTGATTACTTTGTAACATGGTGAATTTGTTGTACCATTTGGTATTATTTGGAAAGTTTCATCAGTATATGTTACAAGTACTATATCACATCCATCTTCAGAAATTATGGGACGGCCTGTCACATCAGGGTTTAAATTTGCTGCACAGTTGTTTGATGTAACTGAATAATATGCAGGCCAAATTACGCCATCATTAGGGTCTAAATTATTTGAATCGGTATCATTAATATAAAATGGTGATGAATTACGTATTGTAATTGTTTGAGTAGCGGTTACAGTTCTACCACCTGGGTCTTTAGCTGTCCATGTTCTAGTGATAGTTCCTACTCCACATTGAGATAGATTTTTGGTAAATGTATGTGTTACAGTTACATTACAGTTGTCATATGCTTCACCATCTTGACCAACAAATATTTTAGAAGTTGTACCATCTCCGTAAATATCAACAGAAACGTTTCCTCTTGGGCTAGGAGATTTCACAACTTTTCCAAAGTTTTGTGCTAAATAAGCACTATCTAAATTAGTTCCAAACGAATAGGTTGTTCCACAATCTACAGTCACACTTGGTGGTGCAGTGATAGATGGTCCAACTTTATCTTGAACCTCAACCTCTACCATACAAGTATTGTTGTTACCGTTACAGTCCCAAACTCTCATGATAACCATTACTGGTCCAGGAACATCTAAACATGTGAAATCGATATACGGTTTGTATAAAGAATCATGCTCATTCATTCTTTTTACTTCAAAAGAACCTAAACAACAGTTATCCAAACTACCTTCGTCGAATGAAGAAGCTGGAACTCTTGAAAATGCATCATTAGATAATGAAACAACAGTTTTTGTTCTACAAACTGCTACTGGAGGTGTTAAATCTCTAACATAAATTACAGCTGTATCTTTCGCAACATTGCCACAAAGATCCATTGAATTATAAGTAACATAGTGAATTCCTGATGGTACTGATGTAGATAAAACTGCTGGACCATTTGTTACATTTACTGTACCAACGATGTTCTCAGGTCCTGAAGTGCTAGGTGTCCATACTGTTGCAGTTACTGAAACAGGGTTTGAACAGTTATCTGAAGATAAAGCTGGTGGAACTGTTACGAACACACCACAAACACTACTAGTAGTAGATAATCTTAAAGTATCAAATGACAAAGTCAATGATGGAGGAGTAGTATCTAACACATAAATAAATTGATCTCTCATGATCCATTTATTATTACAGTTGTCTGCAATTCTCCATGTTCTTCTAACTTTATAGGTATTTGGTGAGCATAGGTTTTCGATAATATCTGTTTTCGAAACGGATATATTACAAAATGCTCCTTCTGATAGTATAAGTGTATCGTATGGTGGTGCAGCTCCGCCATTTACCGGCGGCTGTTGTAATCTAGGGTAACCTGTTACGGTTGGGCTAAAGTTATAATTAGCTCCACAATTATAGAAAGTTGTATCTTTCAAAATGAAATTTACACCAGGAGCTAATAAATCTAAATTAGGTCTTTTCAATGTGATTCTTTGAACACAAGAAGAGATGTTTCCTAATTTATCTTTAGCGATAAAAGTTCTATATAGTGTGTCAGGAGAAGAACAATTACCATTTTTTCTATAGTCAGACCAAGTATAAGTAACTGGTCCACTACAATCTACAATGTTTGTCAACTTACCTGTTTTTGAAGTGTCTGTTGAATTACCGCAATATAAAACGGTATCTTTAGGACAAGTGAAAGTTGGTCCTATTTTGTCTTCAACTATTACAGTTCCCCAACATTCGTTGAAAGGTACTAATCTAATAGTTTTAACAGTAAGTGTTTTTCCAACATCTGCTCCAGTTACGAATGGAGGGGAAAGGACGCCATTTGCTCTCATAATATACACTGTATAATTTGCAGCAGGTCCTTGACAGTTTGTCATCATGTCGTATGTAATTTCATCATTACATGTTGCACTGATTGACAAACGTAAATTTTGATTACAGTTCAAGGCACACGGTCCTTGAGCTAATGCACTAAACTGCCATAGCATGAGCATGAATAGTGGTAACACTTTGAAAATTCTTTTGAAATTGTTCGTAAGTGTATTGTTATTTGTTCTGTTGTTTATCCAATCTTGTGGATCTAAATAGGTAATCTTCATGTTTTTCATGAGACGTTTAATTTGTTTAAATAAATAGAATAAAAAGGGTAACTCTGTTCCGTAGTTAAATTAGTAACAATTAATTTTTAATAAACTCGTTCCTATTGTATGTATTTGTTATACAATACTTTATCAGCTAATGTGTATACATTAGACCATCTTTTTCAGTAAAAATGTTCAATAATTTCTGTTTAGAAATGATATTAAAAAATTCTGTCGAATCTCTATATATTGTAGGTAATGCTATCACGTAATCACGTAATAAGTAGGTAATAATCGGTCGTTACCACTATAGTATGTAGTTCATGTCATTACATATATTCCAATGTAAGTAATTAATCCTCCTCTTTTTGCAATAACTTGTAGTTCTTGTCCTTCTTCTCAGTTCGCTAAGTACTTGTATCTTTCACTACACTCCTTTGTTGTGCAAAGGAATAATCATCTTTTTTGTTATATATAATTTAAAGTGTGTCTGAATATTACTATTTTTAGGTCAATAGGGTAACAGCCTCATTGGTAGGTTAATACCAATGAAATATATAAATTTTAAAATGCAATGAATTGAAATCAAAACAATGCAATTATATTGCGGTCTATTACACGTTGTAATAGAAAATTATTTTTAGTATAAATGAAAATAACGTATTATTATAAAATAATACAAGACTATGCTGCCAGGTAATGGGAATAACTGTATGGCAAAATGCACAGATAATACGTCACTAAATCGGTTGGGTAAAATAAAACGGTGAAAGTAATTAGAAAGGAATCGTAAAAATAGATACTGTTTTGGCTTTTTATAAATACAGATGCAAATATATAAGAAATATTTAATATGAAAAAATATTTTAGCAAATTTTTTCATATATTTTTATAAAATATTTTCAAATAATTGATATTTAATATTTTATAAATAAAAAACCGATAGCAAACTTTTTCGCTATCGGTTGAAGTTTATAAAAACTAAGATATGTTCTGGAAAATAATTTGTTCGTTAACGTAAAAACATCATTTTCTTGGAGGAAGTATTATCATTAGAAATCAACTTATAAGTATAAACTCCTGCTTGATGGAATACCTCATTAGTCAATGAAATTTCATTATATCCTTTTTGGCTTTGCTTTTTCATCTTATAAACCAACTTGCCTGTATGATCAATTAACTGAAATAACACTTCGCTATCCTCCGGAATTTGATAGCCAATTACCGTTTCATTATTGAAAGGATTCGGCTTGTTTTGGAACAACTCAAATAAGGACTGTGAAGCAGAAGATTTATCTGATTTTATCCAATTGATTTTTGTTTGATAAACTGATGTTTCGTATTGATCAATATATTCATAAGCTTCTGCTCTAATATGTTCTGTGCTGATATATAATACTTTGCTCAATTCACATTCTTCTTTTGCCGTTACTTCAATAGTAAACAACGGGAATCCGTTTTCTAATGTGATGCCTTTATCGTAATCCCAGTTTTGCAAAATATAACCATTTTCTAGATTCGCTAAATTGTTTTGAGCCGTACCGAAGTCTGGTAGAATTCCTTGGTTAACGTCATTTATAACTAATTTTTGCTTATCGAATTTTAATGTTTGCTGAAACCCTGAAATATTTTTGAAATCTTTCGATAAAAAGGCTATTCTGTAGGTTTGACCAGCTTTTAACCATTGATCTTTGATTTCGAATACCTAATCACCTTGAGCACTTCGCTCATCAGAGCCTATGATAGAATTCGGTTTTGCACTTTCGTCCAAATCACCAATTTTTATCCCTTTAAAATCAACTTTGCTATTGGAAGCATTGATATTATTGAATTGATAATATTCTTGAAAATTCTCAGATAATGGACTGGTTGGATCCACAAATTGATAATTAGAATTGATAAAACGCCAAGATTCATTGTTTTTGAAAGCAGGTTCTTGCAAAAGAATTATTTTTCTCAATTCCACCAAATCTGCTGTGGATAATTTATTGTCTTTATTTACATCCGCTGCAATATATTTGTAGGGACTGTTCAAAGTCTCAACAGACAAAATGTGCTTTCTCAAAATCACCATATCTAACGTCGATACTCCATTGTTTACTTCCGTATTTTTTTGTGGTTTGAACATTACATTCGTACCCACAGGAACTGTCAAGAAAGTAAAAATTCCATTTGTACCTGTAGTCAATGTTTTCAAATTCGAATTCATAGGATATATCATTACGTCTTCTATCTGATCGCCTTTGGTGTTGGTGATGGTTCCAGATACTGAAACAGTATTGATATTTGTCATTGGACATAATTTGTTATTGTCCTGAACCTGAGTTCTTTGCACACAATAATCTTTATTTCCAGCCTCATCTTCTACCCATAACTCCAAATCAATAACAGATGCAGGAGCATTGTGGTCATCACAATTCAAGGTTATCGTATCGGTTGGTGGGTTCGGATCATCCACTCTCCTAACTTTAAGTTTTAACAAATTTTTTGGTGTAATATTGTCATAACTATTATTATTGAAAAAATAAGCTGGTGCCATTGCTAAAATTCCGCCAGGCATTTCACTCAAATTTATTGTAATACCATCCCTACAAACCGCCACAGGTCGGACTGTATCTCTCACAGTAACTAAAAATGAACAAGAAGAAGTATTATTACAACTATCATTGGCAACTATTGTAACAGTCGTCACTCCGAGTGGATAGACGCCACTAGCATTAGCTTTTCCGCTATTTTGACTGTTGTTGAAGAAAATATGGTTGCTACAATCCGTTGCAGTTGCTGGTGGAATCGTCACATATTTTGTTGGTGTTGCCGAATTAACAGTAATATTGGATGGGCAAGTCAATACAGGTCGAGCCGTATCCATCACCACAATAATTTGTTCATGAGAATAGAGTCCGTCCAGTGAATTTCCACTAGCCATAGATTGACACATATCCATCACCGTCCATTTTCTCAGAATTTTATAGCAAGCAGGATAATTTCCAATTTTCAAATCCAAATAATTATAAAACACATTCGAACAAGCTGCATTCGTAAATGTAGGTTTGTTGTAAGGTGCTAGCAAACTATCTGGACGAAGTTTGGTAGAATCCGTACAGGTAAATACAGTATAATTAGAAGGGAAAGTAATATTGCTTAGATTAAAATAAGTTACATATTTCAAAGTAATGATTTGGGTGTCTTTTAATATATTTCCACTCAAATCACTTGCTGTAAACACTCTTAAAATTTTCCCAGAAGAGCAAGTATTCAACTGAAAAATAGAATCGACAGCTAAAGTAACTGGACTACAATCGTCGGTTGCAATGGGTGTCCCGAATTGGGAAAGTGGGGTGTAATTGAAATCACAATTTACAGTCTGATCTGCTGGAAAAGATGTAAAAGTTGGCTTTGTCAAATCCAATTCACTATTATTAACTGACAATCCATTCGTTGCCTTACAGCCATTTGCATCCGTACAGGTGATGGTGAAAGTTCCAGCAGTAAGAGCATTAATAGTTTGAGTTACATCTCCTCTGCTCCATAGATAGCTATATCCGGCAGACCCACCAGTTGGGGAAGCAGTTAGGCATTTGGTAATGGTTGAACCAAAACCACCGCTACAGACTGTTGTTACTTTATTGATATTGACAGTTAGTAATGGAGGTTGACTAATGGTGAAAGAGAATACTTCCATACTTGGCGTTGGCAATCCCGAATCTTTAATTGTTACGGTATAAGTATTTGCACTCAAGTTAGTTATAGAATTGCTAGTGCTTCCCGTACTCCATAAATAAGAATAAGGTTTGGTGCCTCCCGTTACGGAATCGATGTTTACATAACCATCGCTATAACCATAGCAAGAAACACCTGAACTTTTAGAGTAAACAGTAAATGGAAGCAGAAATTGGCTTTTTTGGATGACAACTTGTGAATAAGCGACATTTGGGCTAAAGCAAACATGCAATAGCAACAAGGCTAAGGGAATAAACATTAATTTTTTCATGAGTTCTCTCAATTTTTTAAACTTTGGACATGTAAAAAAACACACAACTATAGATTGAAACTCTGCCTCAAGAGGCATAAGTTGACAATTCATTTTAATGAAAAACAACTACAACTAATTGCAATTCATTGATTTATCCAAAGCTGTTCGCCAAGGGGGATGTTATGGCAATGGTAGGCAGCTTTCAGAATCCACAAAAATGAAACAATGCTACATTAAGCATCATTTTGTTAGAATTTCGTTTCGTGTACTTCTCAATTAACATATTACAAATAATATGCCAATGTTATTAATTGATTTTAAAAAATTTATATATTAATAAAAAATTCTATATAATTTAAATTAAAATACTGGTAGATTATTCAATTTTGAATAGATTATAGTAGGTTTTCCAGTTATATTTTGAAATATAATTGATTTAAAATCTTTAATCGACAAAAAATTAAATATCAACTTCAATTAATTGAAATAAATAATGAAATTTTGCCTATTTTTAATAATAGATTGTTTGGATTTTACAATTAAAAGATATTTCAATTTTGATTTGAAATACTTTTTCAAGAAAGGGCATTTTTAATTTTCTCGCAAAAATTTTCTATTCGAGACACTAACAAATCACACAAAGAATTTGCAAAATCACTATTTTTTGATGCTTTTTTAAATTGGTTAAGTACATTATTTTTTGCAATTTTGGATGTAATATTTCTCCAAATATATAAAGATAATCCAATAACAAATAGAGTTAATAATAATAACAGTTTCATAAAAAGTTATATTAATGAATTTATAAGATAATTGTAAAAATAGAAAATTTATTATTCTTTCGCATTAATTTAATTGGAAAATTGTACAGAAATAATCATAATACGTTGATGATGTGAACACGATGGGTTGAGACAATCAATAACATCAAAAATAGTTTTTATTAAAATTGTATTAATTATTTATATGTATTAATTATGAAGCTTATTTAAATATTTGAATAACAAATAGATAGGCTTTTAATAAATTGGTTTATTCAAATATTTGAAATATGGAATATTTAGGAAGTTTCGATAAAATGAATTATTTTTGAAAAACATTTGGTACCAAAATTCATGATAATGAATCTATTAAAAACATTTTGCTTTGTTTCTAGCCTATTATTTTACCAATTTCTCATTGCTCAAGATGGCACTTTTCTGAAAGAAGTGTTGAAAATGAATACAATTTCAGATGATCCTAAAGGACAGAAAAATGTGGAAATCATCATTGACGAAGCGAACCCCAAAACTGAAGAAGGCAAGATTAGCTACCCAATTTTTGTCGTAAATAGTGCCTCGAAACCAATTGAAATCCATGCTCTTGGTTTTGATGTAGCATTAGTAGATAATAGCGATGATTTTGTAATACAGACAAAATTACATAGTGGTTTCCTTAAAAAAGAACATAAGCAGCCGATTGTATTTACAGAACAATCATTTATGATTTTTCCCAATTCAAAATTTTATTTAGGTGAGATATGGGTGCAATCGAATAAAGAAAAAAGTAAGAAAAAGGTTCATTTGGTCAATAAATGTGGTTATGTCAAATGGAATTTACTCCAAGATTTGCCAATTTGGTCTGAGATCAAATCGAATAATCCAACGATAAAGGCGACGCCAAAAAAGGGATATTTCGAAAAAGTAAGATTAGAAAGGGATAAGATTTTTTTCATTTCATTTGCAGAAAATAAGCCCATTCAGGATTTAGCCTTTGGTTTAAAGCCAATTAATGTAGTTATCCAAACAACAGATAGCCTCAATTATTTGATGAAAATAGAAACGAAGGAGTCGGACAATTATAAATTTTCTATTATAAATGCGGTTGGAACCCTAATTTTTACAAAAGATATTTCCAATAATACATCTTTTGAATTTCTATTTAGTACAAAACAACTTTGGCTTTCAGGAATGTATTCCTTTAGAATAGAAGCTAAGAATGGAAATGCTACAATAGGAAATTTAATTACAATCAAATAATTGATCAAAAAATAATAAAAACATGAAAAAGCTAGTCGTTGTAACCATTTTGTTTTGGTGTTTTCATTTGAGTGATGGATTTGCACAATGCTGGGAGCGTTCCTATACTCCACTTCAAGCAAAACCTGACCCTAATATCCCTTATAGTTACCAACTAAGCCAAATAAGTTTTATAGACGATAGTATTGGCTGGGTCGCTGGTATTGACTATTCACCTATTATAAATGGGCAAGATAAAGTCGGTATATGTAAAACAGTTGATGGGGGAAAAACTTGGAAAAAACAAAAGGTAGATAAATATAGTGAAGATTTTGAGCCAATGGGTTTAGCCTTTTCAGGAAGGGATACTGGTTGGTTGGTTGGTTTTAGTCCAAATGTCCTTTTTTCTATTGATGGAGGTAATACATGGGATTTAATGGTTGATATTTCCAAATTATGGTCAGGGGTCAGTGGAGGGATAGCTAATATTTTTTTGCAAGATGGAAGAACGGTATGGTTTTTTGATAGATTTTCAAGTGAAGCTGTTTTGTTTCATACTAATAATTTCGGTAAGACTTGGGATGTTAAATTTTCTGGAATTAAGGGTTCCTCACTTTATATTAATTCGAAAGGAATTGGGTGGGCAGATAATAATATACCAGTATTAGATAAAGAGCGTTTAAATAAAACAACAGATAATGGTGAAACATTTCAACAAGTGCTGAATCTAAAAGGGGGCACCTCCAAATTATCCTTTCATGGAGACTATGGTGTAGTTTTTAATACCATAGGTACAAAAATATTAACAACAAATGACTATGGCAACAATTGGGACTCCATTCGATTAGGACCAGATTCGTTAATATTAATAAAAAGAGAGAAATATTACACTGGAGTTGATAAAATTGATAGTAATGAAATTATTATAAGTGGATTTAATCGTTATAATCTTATTGATACCATATACATTTTGAACCCTTTATATTGAAATCCTATAATAATGGTAAAACATGGAGAAAGCAAAAAATGAATAATTCATCACCATATCGGTTAGGAAACATAAAATATATAAATAGAAATTTTGCAGTTGCTGTTGGAGACAGTAATCAAGTTTATATCTACCGTCGCCCCCCAGCCCCCACCTGTGATTTAAAAATATTAAGTGGTGATACAATAAATAGCAACGAACTGCTAAAATGGTCGCCAGCAAGTGGTTGTATAGGAGGGTACTATCTGAGTATAGGCACAGCCCCCAATAAAAAAGATATTTTGGATAGTTTAGATGTAGAAGATGTGCTGCAATACAATCTATCAAAACTACAAACCAAGCAGAATATTTATATTACATTGACACCTTATAATGATGGGGGAGTAGCCCCAACCTGTAATTCAAAAAAGATATATTACAATCAATGTACCCTCACCACAAGAATAGATACCATTATAAAACTTGGTATCACTATCGAAGGAGTAGTTTACACAAAGGATACCGTTATTACAAAAGCATATAAAAGCCAACAAGGTTGTGATAGTATCGTGAATATCTATGTGGATGTTCTTACTTCTAATCAAGATTTATCAGCCGAATTTATCCAGTCGCTCACTGTAGCTCCCAACCCAACTGCAGGAAATTTGCAAGTAACATTTCAATTAAAAAGTGCTACTTCAGGCAAGCTATACATAACAGATAGGCTAGGAAGAACCCTATGGCAAAGTGAAACAAAAGAATGGAGCACAGGACAACAAACGTTAGATTTAGATGTATCCCAATACCCATCTGGAGTGTATCAACTCCACTGGCAAAGTAATCGTGGTCGTAGTGTAGTGAGTTGGATGAAAGGAGGGTGAAGTTGTTAAGGATAATAAGTAAATGCCCAGCCTGCTACGGAGGTGAAGAAAAATAAGGAGCTATTTTTTGGTTTAGAAAAATGATAAGACATTGACCAAAAAGTTACTCCTTGATGCAATATATTTACCTCTTACTTTTTTGTCGTAGCAACGGGACAAAAAAGTAACAAAAAAAGTCAAGGCTTTATAAAAATTTTAACGGAAAATATTCACAAAAATTGCTAAACAAAAAAAACTCACTTATTCTTTTTACTAAAATAATTTCATACTACTTGTTCAAACAGTTTTTTGTTTTTAACGCATTTTTGCAAAGATTTTCCTAATTTTTATAAGGCCCAAAAAATACAATTAATTAATTTTTTTTAAAATTAAATGGAGTAAAACAGCAACAATATTTTTACCTTGAAAAGGAAACCGATAATAAACTGTATGAGCATATCATAAGATCAAAACTAAATAGGAGATATGTTAGCAAAAATGAAAAACAGAAGAAATGATGAATAAAGCGAGTTTTTATTATCGGGAGATTTTTGAATACTTTTTGACGGTACAAAAAGTATTTTGCCTAGCCGGCAACGGAGGCGAAGAAAAATAATGACCTAATTTTTGGTTTAGAAAAACGATAAGACATTGACCCAAAAGTTACTCCTTGTTGCAATATATTTACGGCTTACTTTTACCCGTAACAACGGGATAAAATAGTAAATGCCCAGCCGGCAAGAGGCGAAGAATAAATTATATCTAAAGAGTAAAAAAAAATAGATTAATTTAATCTACTCGAATAGCTCTGACTTATTTCCCTAAAATCTTAACAATATTTTTCAATTGAATCCTTTTAGGATTTTTTACAAATCAAAACCACAGATTGAAAAGACCAAAAAGCATTGCAAAATCCCTTCAATCTGTGATACCGAAATTCTAAAACTATCTTTATTTCAAATATTTATCCAACCATCCAAAATATTCTTTTTGCCAAAGCAAACTATTTTGTGGCTTTGTAACCCAATGGCCTTCGTCTTCAAAATATAAAAACTTACTCGGAACTCCTCTAAGCTGTGCTGCCTGAAATGCTTGAATGCCCTCACTAACAGGTACTCTATAATCCTTTTCACAATGGATTACCAAAATTGGCGTGTCCCAATTTTGCACATAAAGGTGTGGTGAATGCTTCGTATAAGATAGTGGTTTGTTTTTTTGCCAATAACTACCTTTTTGGTCCCAATTGGCAAACCAAAGCTCTTCTGTAGTGCCGTACCAACTTTCCATATTGAACAAGCCACAATGAGAAATGAAAGCTTTGAACCTTTTTTGGTGATTTCCAGCTAACCAATAAACGGAGAAGCCGCCAAAACTAGCCCCTGCTGCACCGATTCTATTTCCGTCAATATAAGCCTCTTTTTTCATGTCGTCCACCGCAGATAGTAGGTCGTTCATTGCCTGTCCACCCCAATCTCCTGAGATTTGTTCGTTCCAAGCAGTTCCGAAACCAGGCATTCCTCTTCTACATGGGATGATCACCACATATCCGTTGGCAGCCATTAATTGCATATTCCAACGATACGAAAAAGATTGGCTCGTCATGGATTGAGGTCCTCCTTGGCACATTAAAATGGAAGGATATTTTTTAGTTGCATCAAAATTTGGTGGAGTGACTACCCAAACCTGCATCATTTTGTTGTCAGTCGTTTTCACCATTTTCTTCGTAACTGCCCCTTTTGCAATAGAATCCCACAGTTTTTTATTCACAAAAGTCAGCTGGTTGGCTTCTCCATTACTACTATTTACAGCGAAGATTTCAACTGGGTTCGACATGGATACTCTTGCTGTAACCAATTGATTATTAGAAGGAATTACTGCTTGGTAGTCAAAAACACCTTTTGTCAATAAATCTATTTTCTTAGAACTAATATTTAAAGTGTAAATTTGTCGAGTGCCTTCATGAGGACCAATGAAATATAGTTTTTTGCTATCCAACGACCATTTTGGGTCATCTGCAAAATTGTCGAATGCTGTTGTTAAATCGGTGGTTTTTTCTGTTTTCAAATCATATAAAAATATTCTGTTTTTATCCGCTTCATATCCCTCTCTTTCCATGCTATTCCATGCCAAGAAATTTCCATCTGGCGAAAAAACGGGGCTTTTATCATAGCCTTTGTTTTGAATACTTACATTTTTTGTCGTTTTTTCTTTAATATTATATACGTAAATATCTGTATTTGTGCTAATTGCATAAGCTGTTCCAGTCAATTTTTTACAAGAATACGCTATCAAATTGCCATCAGGACTTACTGCTATTTGCTCGATACCATCATCTGGATCGACAGGAGCCTCGAAGGGCTCATTTACAATATTGATGGGAGCAGTAGTGATTTTTCCATCCTCATAGTTCGCAAAGAATACATTGCTATCGTGCTGATCATCCCAGCTTTTCCAGTGGCGATAATTCAAGGATTCCATGATTTTTGCATTTACCAAAGGCAAATCTGGATTCATTTCTCTAACAGTTTTTCGATATTTCACATCTTGTAGAAAAATTACATGATTTCCTTTTGGGGAATAGAGAAAACCATTCATTTCTAATGGGCTAACTTGTGATAAATCACTGCCATCCAAATTCATTTCATGCATTATCCCATCTTTCAAAAATCCTATTTTTAAGCCATCTGGTCGGAAACGAGCATTGTTTTCATGTCCATCGTATGCAGTGATTTTCTTACTTATTTTTGTTTGATTGTCAATAATATATAAGTCTGTGTTGCCTTTGTTGGTCGCTACAGAATAATTCGTAACTGAATAAACAGTCGATTTGCCATCTGGCGAAACATCTTCCAAACTAACTCTGCCCAGCTGCCAAAGTTTTTCGGCAGTTAAGAGCGATTGTGCATCTAATTGAAACATGGAAAGACTAAAAATTGAAAAAATGAAGAAAGATTTCATAGTAGATTTTTATTTGTGGGTGAAATTACACAAGAATTAAAAATTGTCCAAAGAAATAGGAGTCTGCATTGTATTTTTACATATATTTTTTGGAATTGAGAAAATAATCAGCATGAAAAAGTTAGATGCATCCATTATTATTGCCTTCAAAAATGCTATTGGAGAAGAAAATGTCATTATCGACCACGATAAATTGATATTTTATGCCACTGATCACTCCATTGCTCAAGCAGTTGTCCCACAATTGGTTGTTTTGCCATCGACTACAGAGATGGTTTCTGAAATTATGAAAATCTGTTATGCAAATGAGGTGCCGATCACCGTCAGGGCAGGTGGAAGTGGTTTGGTGGGTGGTGCTGTTCCTACTCATGGAGGCATCGTGATGGATATCAAGAAAATGGATAAGATTTTGCAGATCGACGAAGCTAATTTTCAGGTCACTGTTGAGCCAGCGATGATAACGGAGGTGCTTCAAAACACTTTGAAATCGAGGGGTTTGTATTATCCGCCAGATCCATCGAGTAGGGGGACTTCCTTTATTGGAGGGAATGTGGCGACCAATGCTGGTGGACCCAGAGCCGTAAAATATGGTGTAGTGAGAGAATATGTGCTGAATTTGGAAGTGGTGTTGCCTGATGGAAGAATTATTTGGACTGGGGCAAATACGTTAAAAAATAGTACAGGATATTCTTTGACACAATTGATGATTGGTAGTGAAGGTACTTTAGGTATCATCACAAAAATTGTTTTGAAGTTAATCCCACATCCCACCCACGACCTTTTGTTACTTGCACCATTCATGTCGGTGAAAGACGCATCAAAAGCAGTTTCTGCTATTTTCAAGGCGGGGATTACGCCATCAGCCATTGGAGAGTTAATGGATAGAAAAGCAATAGATTGGGCTGCGGATTATTTGGAATTGGATCGAATGGATATTGGGGATACTATAAAAGCACAACTTTTAATTGAGGTAGATGGTTTTGAGATTGACCAATTGCAGAAGGAGTGTGAGAAAATATACGAGGTGTTAAGCCAATTTGAAGTTGATGAAATTTTATTTGCGGATAGTGCAGCTCAAAAAAATGAGTTGTGGAAGTTGCGAAGGAATATTGCGAATGCAGTAAAAGTGCATAAGACCTACAAAAAAGAAGATACGGTGGTGCCTAGAGACCATATGCCGCAACTATTGGAAGCAATTGAGCAATTAGAAATTAAGTATGGTTTTGATGCAATATGTTTCGGACATGCTGGTGATGGAAATTTGCATATTAATATAGTGCAAGGTGATAGAACAGATGAAGAAGTGAAGCATTGGCACCAGGCTTTGGTGGATTTGCTATTGACGGTGAAAAAGCTAGGAGGAACCTTATCTGGTGAGCATGGAATCGGAATTGTCCAGAAAGAATTTATGCCTTTGATGCTGGATAGAGCTAATTTGGAGCTCATGAAAGGGATAAAAAGTGTTTTTGATCCAAAAAATATATTAAATCCAGAAAAAATATTTTAAAATAATTTTGATTTAAAATATATAAATTTCACAATTATTGATTGTAATATATTGATAAATAGTATTTTAAAATTTTATTATTTCATATTAATAATTCACAATGCTATTTTTTTGTACTTTGCTGCCGAAAATTATACCCTCATATTTGTATCATGATAATTAAATATTATCAAAGCAAGGTATCAAAAGTGATGTCAGCAAAATTTGGATATGTTCATGGGATATAAATTTCTGAATTTCTGAAAGTAGTAAAATATAGTTTTCACTACTTTCAGAATCAGAAAAAAATAAACTTGATGAACTAAAATGAAAAAAAATTCGTTTTTTATATATACTTGATATAGAGCTACTAAAAAATACTAAAAAAGATTAATATTTGTTTATGGGATTTTAATTTGTTGCTTGTTTAAAATCACGTCAAAAGTAATGTGACTCGTTTTTTTTGCTTTGTATTGTTATACTACTATTTTAAATGCCAGAATAATCATGATTGAGATGATTTTTCTGGCATTTTTCTTTAAAGCCAGTTTTAATTACAGTCTGTCTTATCTATCCAATTTTCAGACCAATTTTTAATAAAATGCAAATAATTTGTTAATATTTTGTTAAATATTTAAATATTTACAGCTTAATTTTTAGTATAAAATATATATTTTAATCACAAAATAATAATTTAATTATCTGATATGTAAATATTTATATTTTATTTTATGAATACAAAAATTCACATTAGGTGTTATTTGTCTTTGCTGGAGCTATTGTTTTATATCATCTTTGTATCGTGCAAATAAATAATGCACAACTAAAGAAAACTGATTAAAGAATCGGTAGGTAATTTTTGGATATGTTCATGGGATATAAATCTGCCAAGAAAATAAAATAGTTAAAAGAAACTTGGTTTTCTTGGCAGATATTTTTAAATATGCTTGGACAAATTATCTAGAATGTTTTTCACCTATCAATTTCAGATTTCTTTCACAATTTGTAATATGTTCATGGGATTATAATTTGTTTTTTAATGGTCGTGTCTAAAGTGGTACGGCTTTTTTTTTTTGCCTTTTTTTCCTATTCTCTGATAAATGATATTTCCTTAGATTTTTCATCATAAAATACAATGGGAGAAGGATTTTTTGGAATCTTTTCATCATGTCTGATTTTAACAATATAATCTACTCCTTGTAAAATATCAGAATTGATTTTTCCAAAATAAGATGGGTATTGAGCATTTTTTGTATTGGCACTGGTTGCAATTATTGGCTTTCCAAATTCATTTATTAAATTTTCACAAAATTCATCTTTTACTATTCTTATTGCAAATTTTCCATTTTTTGCTGCAATTGGAGATAAATCTGATACATTCTCATATATGGCTGTTACAGGTTTTTCATAATATTGGAGTAATAAATCAATTTTAGGGTGAATATTTTGAACGTATTTATGGAGCATTTCAATACTGGAAACTAGAATTACTAAGCCTTCATCTTCTTCCAAATTTTTTAGTTTCACTATTTTTTTTATAGCTCGATCATTTGTCGCATCGCAGGCAATTCCCCAAATAGTATCTGTGGGAATTAATACTATTTTTCCATTCTTAAGAGAATCAATTATTTCTAGATTTAGGTTATTTTGCAACATTATTTAAAAGATATTTGAGAAAAATTAAAAGTAGCTTAACTTTACGTACTCTTAGAAAACGTGTTTAAATTATTTTTATGAAAAATAGACTTAAAGTTAACATATTTTTATTTTTTTCTTTGTTCATTTTGACAAATGAATTATTTGCTTTACATATTATTGGTGGGGTTTTATCCTATAAATGCCTAGGTAATGGTGTAAAGCCGAATACAAAAATATATGAATTTCAGTTAAAAATGTATCGAGATTGTTTTGGTGGCGGAGCTGCATTTGATGCTCAAGCACCCATATCAATCTATAAAGGTACTTCAACTAAAGCAATATCAACTGATTTAGTAATTTTAAGCTCTAATATCATTGATATTCAACCGCCTTCAAATCCTTGTTTGGTGGTGCCACCTAATGTTTGTGTGCAGGAAGGTTCTTATGTTTTTCGAAAAGAATTGGATATTTCTACTGAAACTTATACAATAGCCTATCAAAGATGTTGTAGAAACTCAGGGGTGAATAATCTATCCCAGCCTGGTAATCAAGGAATTACAATTATGACTGAACTTACTCCTGAAGCACAAACTTTATGTAATAATAGTCCGATTTTCAATGATTTCCCTCCAATTGCAATATGTGTAAATAACCCTTTGGTTTTTAACCATGCAGCCACTGATGCTGAAAATGACCAAATTGTTTACGAATTCTGTGCACCTTTTCAAGGAGGTGGAAATGGTGGCGGAGGCGGAGGTGGAAATGGCTGCAATTCAGTTTCTCCTAACCCTGCATGCCCACCACCCTATAAAGAAGTGGTTTACAATACACCTACTTTTAATAAATTGATTCCTTTAGGTGGAAACCCAATTTTAGCTATTGACCCAAAAACTGGAGTCATAACAGGAACTCCAAATATTTTAGGACAATTTGTGGTAGGTGTTTGTGCAAAAGAATATCGAAATGGGGTGTTGTTGAGTGTCACAAGGAGAGATTTTCAATTTAATGTAGTAGCTTGTAAAAATCTTGTGGATGCTGTAGTAAGCGGAAATGAAGTTTCTACGAATTATGTTATAGAATCTTGTGGAAAAGATACATTGACTATACAAAATCTTACAACCATTAATTCAGCTGTAAAAAGTTTTTTATGGATTTTTAATGTTAATAATAATACCATAACAAGTACGGATAAAGATGTGACAATTGATTTTATGAAACCAGGAACATATAATGGCAAAATGATTGTAAATCCTGACCCAGGTGGATGTACTGATACGGTTTTTATGGTGGTGAAGATTCATCCAAAGTTAGTTGCAGATTTTGAAAGCAAGTTTGATACTTGTGTTGCTGGACCAGTTGAATTTAAAGATATTACAAAGGTGACGACCAATAAAGTCAAAAAATGGTTTTGGTCTTTTAGTGATGGCACATTGGATAGTGTACAATTTTTCACTCATCGTTTTGATAATCCATCCAATTATTTGGCTTATATGCATATTGTAGATGACAATAACTGTAAAGATAGCATTACAAAAATGATAGATTGGTTTCCAGTTCCACCAGTTCTGATTGTTCAACCAAGTAGATATATTGGCTGTCCGCCGATTGATATTGAATTTAGCAATTTATCCAAACCAGTAGATAGCACTTACAAAATAACATGGGATTTTGGTGATAGTACCACTAGTAATTCTTTTAAACCTTTGCATAGCTATACTAAAGTTGGGGTGTATTCAGTGAATGTCAATTTGGTGTCACCAATAGGTTGTAAGACCTCCAAAACATTTAACAATTTAATCAGAATAGCTGCAAATCCAATTGCAGATTTTGATTATTCTCCAGCCACTAATATATCCAATATTAATCCAAGAGTTGATTTTTCTGACAAATCTACAGGAGCTATTGCTTGGAATTGGACTTTTGGAGAGCAACTAGATAAATATTCTATTGCCAAAAATCCTACCTATAATTTTAGAGATACAGGTTTGCATATTATAAGATTATTGATCACAGATAAAAATGGTTGTACTGACTCATTGACAAAAGAGATAGATGTTTTGCCAGAAATTAGATTTTTCATGCCTAATGCATTCACACCAAATGGCGATGGTACGAATGAATTATTCTTACCAAATGGTTTTTTCTTTGGGCTAAAAAATTATACATTTTCGATTTGGAATCGCTGGGGAGAAAAAATATTTGAAACAAATGATATCAATGAGGGATGGAATGGACGTTTTAAGAACTTAGGTGATCATACTTTGATAGATGGTGTTTATCAATATTCTATACAATATATCGAACCTAGAGGAAAAGTGGTGAAACAACAAGGTTTTGTGAATTTAGTAAGATAGTTTTTTAAGAAATATTAAATAAAGATGTTAAAAAAAATTGGACTTCAATTTATTTTGTTTTTAATCTGTATGGCATTTGTAACTACAGTAAAAGCTAAACATATAATTGGAGGAGAATTAACCTATAAATGTTTAGGAGTTGACCCAAGTGATACTACTTCTTTAAGATATGTTTTCACATTGACAATGTATCGTGATTGTTTTGGTGGAGGTGCAGATTTTGATGATTTAGCAGTTATTGGTTTTTTCTACAAAAATGGAAATGATTACACTAGATTTAAAACAATATCTGAAAAACTAGCAAATAAAGGGGAGGTGAACCCTCCAGATAATGCATGTTTAATTGTACCTCCTAATATTTGTGTTGAAAAAGGACAATATATTTTTGAAGCATCATTAAAAATGGGTTTGAATGAGTCAATAACTGTTGCATATCAAAGATGTTGTAGAAATCAATCGATATCCAATTTAATTTCCCCAGGCGATCAAGGTATTACTATTAGTGTAGAATTGACAAAAGATGCATTCCTTGCAAGGAGCAGTAGCCCAACCTTTAAGTCTTTTCCACCGACTGTTATCTGTTCTGGTGAACCGCTTAATTTTGACCATTCCGCAATAGATATTGATGGAGACTATTTAAAATATGAATTTTGTTCTCCACAAAAAGGTGGTGGAAAAAAAGGTTCAGATAATAATGGCGGAATTGCAAGTGATTGTGATGGTGTGATTCCAAATCCAACTTGTCCGCCACCTTATCCAGATGTCAATTTTTCCATACCCACTTTTTCTGCATTGAATCCAATGGGAGGGTCGCCTAAAGTTGTGATTGATACTTTAACGGGTATCATATCAGGTACTCCTATCGAATTAGGACAATATGTTGTTGGGGTTTGTATTAAAGAATATAGGAATAAAGTTTTGTTTTCAACCGTACGAAGAGATTTTCAATTTAATGTCGTACCATGTGAAAAAGCTGTGTTTGCTAAAATAAATGCAGATAAAGAAGTTGGTAAAACATTTACAATCAATCTATGTGGAGATTCAACTGCAAATTTTATTAATTTAAGCACTAAAGATCAATTTATTAAAGATTTTGATTGGAGAATAATTGAAGGAGTTGATACTTTTAAATATACAACAAAAAACGTTACCCATACATTTCCTGGTCTTGGCACCTATAAAGGAATTATGTATTTAAATCCTGGTTCTAGTGCTCAATGTAGAGATACAGCATTTATAACTGTAAATGTTTTTCCAGGAATTAAATCTGATTTCAGTTATACCTATGATACCTGTGTTGCAGGTAGTACACTTTTAAAGATTTGTCAAAATCAAATGCAGGACCAGTTCTAAAATGGTTATGGAACTATGGTGATGGTAAAACAGATACGGTTCAAAATCCATCCCATTTGTTTGCAAAACCTGGTGTTTTGGATGTGAGCCTGACTGTAAAGGATAAAAATGAGTGTGTTGCAAATACGATAAAGAAGGTCACTTGGTATCCTGTTCCGCCTTTATTAATCGTAAATCCTAGTACAGCAGTTGGATGTGTTCCTGCCACTGTTGCTTTCAGAAATTTATCTTATCCAATTGATAGCACCTATAAAGTTGAATGGGATTTTGGGGATGGCGGAAAGTCTAATGAAATAAGTCCTAATTATATTTATAAAACCCCTGGGGTTTATAATATTAATTTGAAAGTAACCTCACCAATCGGTTGTACAATAGAGAAAAAGTTCTCAAATTTTATAGAAATGAAGGCTTCTCCAGTTGCTGGATTTGATTATTCGCCTACTGAAGTAACAAATTTTAATAAGAAAGTTTCCTTTACTGATCAATCTATTAATGCTGTAACATTCTATTGGAAATTTGGTGAAAATATCAATTTTACTACAAATTTGAAAAACCCAATTTATACCTATCCTGATACTGGGCTATATAAAGTTCAGCAAATAGTTACACATCAAAGTGGATGTAAGGATACTGCATATGCCTTAATTGATGTGATTCCCAAAGTTACCTATTTCCTACCTAATGCATTGACGCCCAATGGAGATGGAAGAAATGACGAGTTTGCTGGTAATGGGTATATGGAAGGATCGAAAAACTTTAAATTTACGATTTGGAATAGATGGGGAGAGCAAGTATTTTATACGGAAGATTACAATGTTGCATGGAATGGGCAAAAAAATAATGTGGGAGAAATGTCTCCTGATGGGGTCTATGTTTGTGTAGTTTCATTCAATGGTCCAAGAGGCGAACTCCATACCTATCAGACTTTTGTTACACTTTTAAAATGATTTTTTAAAAAAAATTGTCCGACATATCTATAAAGCTATTACATTTGCAGCCTTATGTTTCATTATTATAGTAATGAAAGTTGGTTTTTGCCACAGTTTTGGCATATTTTTCATTATGTATAATTAGAAAAAATACAAGTTAAAATGGCTAAAAATTTATTAATAGTTGAGTCACCAGCGAAAGCAAAGACTATAGAAAAAATCTTAGGCTCGGATTTTACAGTAAAATCGAGCTATGGTCATATCAGAGATTTGGATAAAGGAACGAATGGTGTGGATATAGAAAATAATTTTAAGCCAAATTATGTCATCTCTCCTGATAAATATAAGGTAGTCAAAGAACTAAAAGAATATTCAAAGAAAGTCGATGAGGTTTGGTTAGCAACGGATGAGGACCGTGAAGGGGAAGCTATTTCTTGGCATCTTTGTCAAGTCTTAGACCTTGATCCAAGGATTACCAAACGGATTGTTTTCCATGAAATCACTAAGCCAGCCATTGATAATGCTGTTAAAAACCCCAGAACAGTTGATCTGAATTTGGTGGATGCACAACAAGCTAGGAGGGTTTTAGACAGATTAGTTGGATTTGAATTATCTGAAATCCTATGGAAAAAAATAAAAGGAGGACTTTCTGCTGGTAGAGTGCAATCTGTTGCTGTTAAATTAGTAGTTGAAAGAGAAAGAGATATACAACATTTCAAAATAAGTTCATATTTTAAAGTTTCTGCCATTTTTGATGTTAAAAATGACCAAGGCAAAGTTGTACAGATGAAGGCAGAGATGCCCGAAAAATTTGACAATGAGTCCGATGCAGCTTCATTTGTTCAAAAATGTGTGGGAGCAAATTATCCCATAAAAAATATTGAAGTAAAACCCTCGAAAAGAAAACCTGCTGCTCCATTTACTACCTCTACCTTACAGCAAGAAGCTAGTAGGAAGTTGGGTTTTTCGGTAAATAGAACTATGCAGAATGCACAAAGATTATATGAAGAAGGGCATATCACTTATATGAGAACCGATTCAACGAATCTTAGTGAATATGCACTTCAAAATTTGGCTCAAGAAATCACTAGATCCTACGGATCACAATATCTGCAAACCAGACAATACAAAACCAATAAGGCGAATGCTCAGGAAGCTCATGAGGCGATAAGACCTACTTATCCTGACCGTCAGCTCGTTTCCCAAGATAGAGACCAACAGCGACTGTATGAATTGATATGGAAAAGAACCATTGCAAGTCAAATGGCGGATGCTGAATTGGAAAGAACTGTGGTGAATATTGGCATTTCGACAATTGTGAATGCAAGATTAGTCGCTGAAGGTGAAGTGATGAAATTCGATGGCTTTTTGAAAGTGTATCTCGAATCAAAAGATGAGGGAGAAGAGGAAGACACAAAAGGAATGTTGCCTCCATTGAGTATTGGGCAGGTGTTGCCATTGAATGAGTTGGTGGCTATGGAGCGATTTACGAAGCCTGCTGCAAGATTTACAGAAGCAAGTTTGGTAAAAAAATTGGAAGAACTCGGCATAGGCCGTCCTTCCACTTATGCCCCTACGATTTCAAAAATAATGGAAGAGGGGAGAGGATATGTGGTGAAAGATAGCCGTGATGGCAATCCAAGAAAATATAATATGATTCGATTGAAGGATGGCAACATTCAAAAATCGACTGATATGGAAATGGTGGGAGCTACCAAAAATATGTTGTATCCGACGGATATGGGTATGTTGGTTTGCGACTTCTTAGATGAGCATTTTACTCAAGTGATGAATTATGGCTTTACTGCCGAAATTGAGCAAGAATTTGATACCATAGCTCATGGTGGAAAGGATTGGACGAAGATGTTAGGCAAATTCTATCATCCTTTTCATGAGTTGGTTGGCAAAACAATCAAAGATGCAGATCGAGCTACAGGAGAAAGATTGTTGGGAATTGATCCCGAATCAGGCAGAACGGTTTTGGTGAGAATGTCGAAATTGGGTCCTGTTGTTCAGCTAGGAAAAACAGAGGAGCTTGGGGAGCAAGAAAAGCCAAAATATGGCAATCTAAAACCTGGCCAATCGATGGAAAATATTTCCTTCGAAGAAGCAATGGAGTTATTCAAACTGCCGAAAGTGGTTGGGATACATGCCGATGGTACTGAAATCACTGTGGGAGCTGGGCGTTTTGGTCCCTACATCAAATACAATGAAACATATATATCGCTTCCAAGAGCAGAAGATCCATTGTCTGTTACTTTAGAAAGAGCTGTGGAGCTCATCCAAGAAAAAATGGAGGCAGATAAGCCAGTGACGATTTACGAAGGGATGCCAGTGACAAAAGGGAAAGGCAGATTTGGACCATTTATTAAATGGAACAGCCTGTTTATCAATGTGCCAAAAAAATATGATTTCGACAATCTTTCACAAAGTGATTGCAATGAGCTAATAGCTGCTAAAATAGAAAAAGAAGGGAATCGATATGTGAAAGTTTGGGAGGCAGAAAAAATAATGATAGAAAACGGCAGATGGGGACCCTTCATCCGTTTTGGTAAAAATATGATTAATCTCCCTAAAATTGACGGTCAAAGAGCCACTTCAGAATCCGCAGCTCAAATTAGTTTGGAGGAAGTGAAAAAGTTAATTGAAGCACAAATTCCAGATGCTTTTGCTCCTAAAAAGAAGGCAGCACCTAAGAAAAAATAGATGTTTAAATATATTTAGTGGAAAAAGTTATATGAATATTTCTAGTATAATAGAAAAAAGCATATAAATTTTTCCATTAAAAAGTAATATTGAATTAAATAAATACAATTAAGAAAAGTTGTAATTATTTGTTAATCAATGTTATAGATAACATTATTTTCAAGCCAATAAAAGACTATAAGCTTTAAAAGTAGATGGCTAATGTTCAACAATTTTGTTTCTAAGATAAATAGCTGAAAACATTGTCTGGATGAATAATTTGATTTACACTATTTGGGTACATATTTTCAAAAGATTTAGTCATTTTTTTATTTGGATTCCATTTTATTTCATTACCAAATAATTTGCCATTATCCCATTCGATATAATCAATTTCTTGTTTTTGAAAGCTCCTCCAAAAATAGGATTTGATATCATTTTCTAAATAATGATTTTTTTCATTCTATCTGCAATTACAAAATTCTCAAAAAGAACGCCTCTATCCATACGAACCTCAATGGTATTAAAATTATCAATGATGGCATTTCTAATTCCAACATCCCAAAAATATATTTTTTTCATTTTTGTCACTTCTTTTCTTTCGTTAGTCACATATGATTTCAGCCTGAAAATGACAAAAGATTTTTCTAATAAATCTAGGTAACTTTCAACGGTTTCTGATTTCACCTTTAGTTGATTCGCTAGCTCATTCGTAGATACATCGTTACCGATTTGATGTGCCAAAAGCTGTAAAAGCTTATCTAGAAGTTCAGGTTTGCGAATATCTTTCCATGCTAATACATCCTTGTAAAGGTATTGATTAGCAATGCTTTTTAAGTATTTTTTTGCATCATTCGGATGTGTTACTACATCTGGATAACAGCCATAAACAAGATGCCAATTCAAATTTTCAGTAAATTTCAATAAATTGCCAGTATATAATTCACTCATCGAAAATGGATACAAGTGATACAAAAAATGGCGACCAGTCAGTGGTTCAAATACTTTATCGGCTATATCTAAGGCTGAAGAACCAGTTGCAATAATCTGTACTTCCGGTAAATTGTCAAAAATAATTTTCAGACACAATCCTATATTTTCGATTTGTTGAGCTTCGTCAATAAATAGAATTTTGTTATTTCCGATCAATTGGCTAAACTTAGAGATGCTAGGAACTTCAAAAAGCCTTTTGGTGATAGCATCATCTCCATTTAATTTTAAAATGGGATAAGGTTGTTTATTTAAAAAATCATTGATTAGCGTTGTCTTCCCAACTTGCCTTGCACCAGTAATGAGGATAGCTTTTCTTTTGAACATCCATTTTTGGATATTTTTTTCTAATAACCTTACTATCATTTTTCTTACAAATATATGAAATTTTCTAGTATAGTGGAAGAATTCATATAAATATTTCTAGTATAATGGAAAAATTCATATTAATATTTCTAATATAGTGGAAGAATTCATATTAATATTTCCAACATAATGGAAAAAATCATATAAATATTTCCATTAGGAAATTATTCTTCACTAGAACACACCCAAAAAAAAATAGCCCACTGCCGATGGCAATGAGCTATTTGTTTCAAATTGTTTAAAGCTTATTTATTCGTGATGACTATAGGGAAAGAGTTTACTTTTCCGTCTCCAAACAATTTCAATTGATACATACCTTCCGATTGTTGACCAATATCAATCGTGAATTGTTGGCAATCAGAGATTTTACCATTTGTAATGGTTTGTCCTACCATATTCAACAAACTCCATTGGTACTCACAATCTGAGGTAGATTGATGCATGTCAATATGCAAAATACCATTGGTTGGGTTAGGGTAGATGCGGATATTTCCGATGTTAACTTCTTCGTTTCCAGTAGTAATGGACATATTATTTCGAACAATACAGCCATTATTATCAGTTACAGTAAGGCTGAAATTGCCATCACTCAAGATATCAATCTTTTGTGTATTCATCCCATTACTCCAATTGAAGAAATAAGGTGCTGTTCCACCATTAACAACTGCTTCCAATGTTATTTTTCCAGTATTATCAGCCGACTTAAATAAAGATGATTCCAATTTTACTGGCGAAATAATATCAATGGGAGCAGATACCAATTGGAAGCCACTCAATGGGTCTGTAATAGTACAAATATAAGTTCCTACTGAAAGCTCTGTTAATGTTGGTGATTTTTCACCATTATTCCATAAATAATCAAAACTTCCTGTACCGCCGTTAACATCTAGTTGGATATTTCCATCAAATCCACCAAAGCATTTGACATTTGTTTTTTGCTCATTATAGGACAAAGCTTCTATGACACTTACATATCCGCCTTTTCCTGCAATTGGCAATTGAGTTAATGATGGGTCGGCAGCTAATAACTCCAACGGTTGGTTAACCGCCTCCAATAAGGAACTAGTGCCAATGCCATTCAATGCTTTAAAGTTGAAATTGAATAAAACCGCTCCGTCATTTTTAGTGATTCCTTGTGTCGTGCCGTCGAACCAAGTGAAGGTAATGACACCATTAGCAGCAGATTGAGTACCAAAATTAGAAATACTAAGATTAGCTAAGTTGAAATTCGTAATAGAAACAAACTCCAACTCTTTCGCATTCCATTTGAAAGAGGATTGTAATGCAACGATAGCATTGAAATTTTCTACAGTTACTGGAATTGAAACAATATTTCCAGGTAAGGAGTAATTAGATTTAATTTTCAATTTTACCGTATCTCCTCCGCCTCTAACATCACCAAAATTTCCAGTCAAATCACTAGGATTTGCAGACCCATTCAAATCTCCAATTTTGATTCCAAAGAAATTCTGATTACTCATATTAGAATTAATTGGATTGTAGGTGATAGTTTCTGGGAAGTTTTCGGTTAATGGATTAGAGGTAGTGAAATTATAAGCCTGTGGCACAAACCGCCATGATTCATTGTTAGGGAAAGAATCAATTAACCTTAATTGTAAACGCTGAAGAATTACGATATCTAAAGCATTGATAGTCTTGTCATTATTTACATCGGCTGCGATCAATTTATAAGGTGTGTTCAATAAATCTAAGAACAACAAATGTCTTTGTAGTCTTACAATATCGAGTGCATTCACCCCATTTAGTGGTTCTATATTTTTATGTGGACGCAACAAGTAATTTCCGCCACTTTGTAGATTGCTCATATCATACAAACCATCTGTTCCTGTCATTTTTTGAACATTATTCGTACCAGTGATATCTACAACTGTATTCCCAACTGGCACTGACTCTGTTGTATTGATGATACCATTCACAGCTACAGTAGTGTTGGTACAAACAGAACCACTCTTGGTTAAAATAGGCAATGCTTTCAAATCTTTGTCAAAACCTTCAATTTTAACTGGCGTATTTGAGAAATCTACAGAAATTGGCGTAGAGCTCGTTTCTTTCAATCTTACTTTCACTCCAAAAATAGTAGTATTGTCTGCTAAAGATTTTCCTACAGGATCCGACCAGAAAAATCGTACATGATCTTTTGATTCAAAATGATAACTACCCGATTGAATAGTGGAATTAAATTGGTCTAACCCTACTATTTCCGCTTTGGTCGTATCTGCCAATCTAATTGTGAAATTAAAGGTCAAAACGTCTTTGAATCTTTCGACTTTTACTGGTACCAGCACTTCCTGACCTTTTGTGCCACACACATCATCATCCATATCGAAAGTACATTCATTCCCTGTGGAAACAGTTATTTCTTTACAAAATGTTTTAGATCCACAAGTATTAGTAGCCGTTAAGCAAATATTATATTTTCCAGAAGTGAAAACAACTTCAGGATTTTTACTCGTCGATGTTGTTCCATTCGTCGTAGTTCCGCCTGGGAGACTCCAACTATAAGAAGTGGCGTCGGTAGATTTATTTGTGAAAGTTACTAAATTTCCTGTAACAACAAAATCAAAATTACTTGTAGGTTGAATACAATTTACGATAGAAATAACCTTTGTACATGTTTTAAAACAACCTGTTGATGGATCCTTATAAATTACTGTTACTGTCAAAGAGCCAGTTACACCATTTAGGTTGTAGCTTACAGAATTGTTAGTACCAACTAGTGTAGTGTCCACATACCAAGTGATATCGTGGAACGAAGTATCAATTTTTAATCCTAAAATACCATTATTGATATCATGTAAGATATTGCTGCTACAATCATTTGGATTGCAAAGCGTTATTTTCTTACAACATATTTTCCAAGTTCCACCTTCGAAATATTTAACTGAAATGGTTCTATTTCCGCAAGGATTTGGTATGATTAATGGCGTAGAAGACCATCCTGTTCCCAGTTGTTGGCCAGTCTCTTCCACATACCAGCTGATATTACTTACTAGTTGTGAATTGCCATTGAAAGTGAAAGTTACAGAGTTTCCACCAGCATTATAAGCATATTGGATCACACTTTGACAATTTGTTGGCGGGCAGATATAGATTTTTCTACAGCAAGTCTTCCAGCAAGAAGTTGATGGGTCAAAATAAGTTACAGTAACGGTTCTGTCCTTGCAAGTCCAATTGGCAGGAATTGCAAAAATTCCATTCGGAATGGTCGTTCCATCGTCGTCAAATCTCCAAGAAATAGAAGTGGCACCATTTACATTCAATGTGAATTTGTAGCGATTTCCAACTTCTTCGTAATTGTATAAAACGACATCTTCACAATTTGTTGGTGGGCAAAGATTGATTTTTTTGCAACACACTTTCCAACTCATTGAATAGGTATCCAAATAATAAACGGAAACAACTCTATCGGTACAAGTCCAATTGGAAGGGATGACAAATTCACCATTTGGAATACTGCTGCCATCGTCATCAAATTTCCAAGTGATATTCATTGCTCCAGGAGCATTTAAAGTGAATTTGAATTTATTTCCAACTTGAATATATTGAGAAGTAATAGCATCCTGACAGTTTACTGGAGGGCAGATATATACTTTTCTACAACACATATTCATTGCTTGCAAAATTGGGTCATAGAAAGTAACAGTGATCGTCCTATCCTTACATGCCCAATTGGTCGGAATGATAAATTCGCCATTAGGTAAAGGCGTATTATCGTCATCAAATCTCCAAATTGCATTGGTTACATTTTGAACATTTAAAGTGAATTTATATTTATTTCCAACTGTAACATATTGATATTGAATAATATCTTGACAATTTACTGGAGGACAAATAACAACTTTTTTGGTACAAACTCTCCAACATTGGATGGAGGCATCGTAATAACTTACCGAAACCGTTCTGTCTTTGCATTGCCAGCCCGATGGAACTACAAATTCTCCATTTGGAAGTACCGTTCCGTCTTCCTCGAATTTCCAAATCAAACTAGAAGCATTACCATTCGCTAAAGTAAATTGGTATTTATTTCCAGTTGCATTATATACATATTGAATTGCATCTTGGCAAGTTACAGGAGGACAGATATATACTTTTCTGGTACAGATTGTCCAACACTGAGTAACTGGATTGTAATAATTTGCAGAAACAGTTCTGTTGTTGCAAATCCAACCAGTTGGCAAAATGAATTCTCCATTAATTAAAACGGTTCCATCATCATCAAATTTCCAGATAACGCCAGTTACGCCTTGAATATTAAGGGTGAATTTGTATTTATTGCCTGAAGCAATGTATTGATAATCAATTGCATTTTCGCAAGTTGGCGGTGGGCAAATATAGATTTTTCTGCAACATGTTTTCCAGGATTGCACTTGAGTGTCAAAGAAATTGACAGTGACTGTTCGGTCTTTGCAAGTCCAGTTGCTAGGGACAACAAATTCCCCATTTGGCAAAACAGTGCCATCATCATCGAATTTCCAAGTTGCATTTGCTGCCAAAGAGGTGTTCAATGAAAACTTGTATTTATTCCCAGTAGCTACGTAATTATAAAGGATTAAATTTTCACAACTAATTGGTGGGCAAATATTTACAACTCTACAACAAATTCTCCAACATCCAGATTGTGTGTCAAAATAAGTTACGGTAACTGTTCTATTGGCACAAACCCAATTACTAGGAATCACAAATTCTCCATTCGGCAACACTGTGCCATCATTGTCGAATTTCCAAGTTAAGCTAGTTGCATATGAATTTTGGAAAGTAAATTTAAATTTATTGCCAGTAGCGACATATTGATATTGAATAGCATCCTGACAAGTGGTGGGAGCACAGAAAGAAATCGTTCTGCAACACATATTCCAGCATTGGCTAGCATTGTCGAAATAGCGAACGGTGATGAGTAAATTTCTGCAATTGGCAGGCATATTATTTGGGTCAATATCCACACCATCGGTGTCATTTTTCCAACCTATATTGGTATAATTTCCAGAATTACCTGCTAGGCTCAATACAAATTTTCCATTGGTATAGGTGTAATTGATAATATTCTGACAATTGGTCGGTATGGATAAACAGATCGTTTTGCAACAAGATTTTATAGTATTAGTCGGAATATCAAGATATTCAGCACAAACATTATAATTTCCACCAGTTTGGAAGGTGAAAGTCACATTCGGAGAGTTGCTATAGGTGGTTCCATTGATTTTCCAAGCTAAAAAGCTTGTATTGGTTGTAGAGCCTTTGAATTGGAAATTGAATTTCAAATCACTGCCATTCCCAGTATAGGAATATTGTAATAGCTCATTACAATCAGTGGAGCCTTGCAAAGGAACACAACTCGTACTTAAATCATAAGGTGAAATAGCTCCTGCATAACCGTCAATAACTAAGTAATACAAACCAGGTGTTAATGTTTTTACGATTTGTTCTGGAGTATTAAAACCTTTCGTGCTGGTGGCGATACAACTATTTCTATTACAGGCACTTAGTAAAAACATGTCCAAATCGCCAGTCAATCCTGTCAGGTTGAAAGTAACGGTGTTGGTAGTGGTTAAGTTGATGGAATAGACTTTTTCTTTACCTAAATAATTGCAATAACTGTTGCAGTAAGGTCCTACCACATTGTTCACTCCTGTGTTGGTGTTTCCACTGACGTAAGTGCCACAAGTCAAAGGAATTGCTGTGCTACAATTGGGTTGACCATCTACTGAAGTGCAGGTAGTTTTGAGGGAGAATGAGCTAACTGCTCCGCCCCAACCATCCAAAACAAGATAGTAAGTTCCAGCAGATAATGTACCTGCTATGTGCTCAGAGATAGTGTCTCCAATATTGGTGCTAGAAGCAACACAATCGTTGATCGAACAAGAACGGAGCAGGAACATGTCCAAATCTCCCGTTAATTGGGTTAGGTCAAAAAAGACTGTAGTCGTACTGGTAAGGGTTAATTTGTAAATTTTTTCTTTACCTGTGTAGCTATTATCACTACTGCTACAGTAAGGTCCGTTCACGGTATTGGAACAACCTCCGACATTGTTGCCAGTGACAGTAGTTCCGCAAGTAAGTTGGGTGGCAGTAGTACAATTAATCTGTCCGTTCATGAACAGGTGTGACATGACTATAGCCCATAACGTAAGTATAAACCTCATACGAATAACGTTTTGAGAAAGTGAAAAAATAAAAATTCTTAATAAGGTACTAATCGAAAAATATAATCCTAGAGTTAGGACATAGGTTTAAGTCATGCGGAGACACAAATTTAATAAACATTAACAGACATTACCAAATTATTAACGAAAAAATTATAAATCAGCTCAAAATATAATATGAATTAATATCATATATTAAAATTTCAAATTTAAAAAATGGCTAAAATAAAGCCAAATACATATTATTTTAAATTTGAATACGGCACTTATTTTGGTGTTCAAATACAATTATTAAAATAAGATAAAATGTGACGAAAGGTAAAATGTTAAGAAGGAAATAGCTGGAATGTTTTTTCGTTATTAGAAAAAAAATTGTATGCTTCAAAAAAAATGGTTATTTGTTTTCTTTCTATTAAATGGTTCAATTTTAATTTTTGCTCAGCAACTAAACTATGGTTGTTATTTGGGTTTGACAAAACCAGCTGATGTGAAATTCACTATAAGTGAAAATTTGGGATATCAAATATATTACCATAATAGCGGATTCCCTGCTTTGCAATTGGGATATTATTTAAAACAAAAACATATTTTGTATCAATTTGGATTGAATAATTTGTTTTATAATTATGGAAATAATTTTTTTATAAACTCTGATACAGCTCAAAATTTAAGCTATCCTTTTGATGGTGAAAAAGTCGTAAATATTAATGTAGGCATTAATTTTAATGCTGATTATGTAGCTCAATCCAGTGTTAAAAATTTAGATTATTTAATTGGTATTAGTTTAAAAGATGATTTCGGAGTAATTTGGAACAAACCTGCAACTTCTTTAAATTCAAGTTATAGAATAAACTATAATAAAACGAATTTCGCTTTATCCTTGGGTTTAAAACAAAAAGTAAGATACTCGGAGGTGCTTTTTAAAGTTTATTTGCCATTTTTCGTTTATCAATAATCTATTTAAATCAAACAACCCTTTACTCCAATAGATTCAAGGTTTAAATCAAAAGTTATCTTTCATTTAAAAAAAGTTGGGGTGGGGGACGGGCCAAGGGTTTTTAGCAAACACAAAATGCAAAGAGCTCCATTCAGCCCACCACGGGGGGAAAAACTGCCCCATCCATCAAGCCACCATTTTAAAGAGGAAATCCAAACTATTTATAACTTGAGCCTATTTGTGTTTTCACGCAGTATTTTTACTTTCAGAGGCATTGGAAAGAGAAATATTATACTTTGTTCTAAATTTTGTCATATCTGCCCCTCTTGATTCTTGATCTGAAATATACATTTCAATCAGTAATTTTTTTACAATTTCATTAGAGACTTTTTCTGGTTTGCATTCAATATTATTTTCTAGTAATACACTACAAAATTTAGTATTATTATAAATATAATTTAAAATGTTACTATCGCAATTTTGGACAGTATTCAAGAATTTGCGAATACTATCTTTCTGAATTAACATTTCTAAGCCTTTTAATAGTAAATCTGGTTCGATATTTACTTTTTTCAATAACAAACTATCAAATTGTTTTATTCCCATTTTGAAATATCATTAGAATAGTACGATTTTATACTCCGCCCTTTTAAATACCAAGTATAATTATCATTGCTATTTGAATTCATATTTTGGCTATAGCAACAAATATTAAATAAGAAAATGACTGAAATAGTAATAAATCTCAAATTATACATAGACTGAATTTTTTATTGATTAAAACTCTTCAAATATTTATCAAATGGTTCTAAATGTTGTTCTGCCCTTAATTTGTCAAGTATTTTCATATTCTCAATAGGGAAGGGTTTGAATTTTTTTGTTTTTTCATCATAAAAGACTTGAGTGCCATACCGCTGTGGTTTGTTTTCATCCACTAGATTACGATCAATCATGTATGCCAAGTTGGACCATTCAAATTCACAAATATCTGCTGCGGTTTCGATTTTTGAAAAATACTTTTTTCTTATTTCATAAGGAGCATGTTGGAGTATCCAAAAGGCAGTATTCATGTGTTCCGGCCCCGACTTTTGATAATCCAGGATACCCGATGGTGTCCATAATAGCACTTATCGTTTTGATATTGATGGAGTCAATAGAAGTCATTTTGGCTTCACAATCTGCTATCATAGCCTTATCCGTAGATTTGTGGGTCATCAGTGAATCCAAAACCAGGCGATATTTTTGATCAGAAACTGCCATTTCTTTCAATAATGTTTTCAACCAAGTGTAATCTTTTTCGGCAGGCTGAATTTCTGAATTTTTATCAATAATCTCGATTTCCACCTTTTGGTAATTTTCGCTTTCAGTAGAAGCACTTTCCCCCAAGTAGGTTTTTTGAATATTTATGATGCCGTATTTTTGTTGGATATAGTTTGCGACACTTTCCACCCTTTTTTTGCTGAGTTCTAGATTTTTTTTATCCTCCCCGATGGTACTTGCATAACCAATTAAATTGATTTCTTCGACAGTGTTTTTAAAAATAGAATCTATTATCAACTTATTTTTATTATCCAAATTCCATTTGT
>JADJVK010000024.1 GCA_016710625.1 Saprospiraceae bacterium | reverse complement strand
AAATTAAGGAATGCAGCGGAAAAATATATTTCCTGGGTGATTAAGTAAACTGCAAAGGATTTATTATTATCTTCACTTCTGCAACCATTGCCCTTTTGCAAAATTATATCCACCACGATTCCACGAGTCTACATTCAAAATCTTCACCTCAAAAGGTGTCCTATTAATCGCCATCAGCTCGACAGGCAGTTCAATATGAAGAAGATACCTATCCATTGATGGTTGAAAAGCGAAAATGGACATATTTATGTTTCCCTATATTTAATGGATGGAAATCAAAAGTTGCTAAAAATTTTGATGCTCAAAAAGCCACATGCCTATGTGATCTGGAAGGAAAATGGGCAATGGGTCGTAAAATACGATGGTGCTTTGATGACAATGGTCAAGAACCAGAAAAAGTTGAAAAACAAATATGTAGAAGCTGCTGTGGAAGCACTCTTTTTGGAAAACAAGAAAATCGAAATAACACAAACGGAAATCAATAGGCAAGCCGTAAATTTATTTTAGAAAAAAAAAATACAATATGTTTAAAAATTTACTTTACTGATTTTCAACAATTACAATTGTTTGCTCTAGTCAAAGAAATGTAGTTTTGATCATTGCAGATGATTTAGGAACTGATTATTTCGGATTTTATGCTGATTATAAGATACTGTGGATGTTCCTAAATATCAGAAAATTGCTTAAAAAGGTGTGAAAATCAATCAAGCAACATCAAACCCAGTTTGTTCTGCAACCCGATCGAGACTATTTGACAGGAAGGCATAGTTTAGACTGGAGTGGGTGGCATAGTTGAGGAGCTGGTGGGTCTAATTCTTTGGATACGGCAGAAGGGACTATACCTAAGCTATGAAAGAACAATTCCATCATTAGGTGTCTAATATTGGGAAATGGCATTTACAACAGCCAAAGCACCAGTTTGGAACTTATTGAATCCGCTCACGAATGGGCTACGACCATTTTGAAGGCTGCCTTTATTGGGCAATTAACCAACTTCTACCAATGGACAAAACATACAAATGGCGTCCAGAGTACCTGTACAAATTATGCCACCTGAAAATGTAAATAATGCCATCAACTTGGCTTAAAAACCAAAATTCAAAACCATTTTTCCTTTGGTTGGCATTTAATGCTCCAATGCCCTATACCATCTTCCACCTTTAAATTGGTATAGTTACAAAACACTTTCTGGAACACAGCAAGATATCAATCAAAACCCGAAAAGTATTTCAAAGCGCCTCTTCAGGCAATGGATACAGAATCGAAGATTTATGGATTTCGAAAACATTAAATCAGCTCGATAGTACTGATTTTATTTTTATTGGAGACAACGGAAATACGACACAAACTACCCAAATAGCAAATATTAAATCCGCTCAAGGAACTGTTTATGAATATGGAGTTCATGTACCTATGATAATTTCTGGACCATCAGTAGTGAATCAGAACAGGAGTACGGATGCTTTAGTAAATGTAGCAGATATTTTGTTACAGTTTTGGAATTAAATGGTGTTAATAACTGGCCACCCCAAATTCCTGTAAATAAACTAGTTGATTCAAAAAAGCTTATTGCCAATTCTAAAAATGAAAATATCAAAATTAGAAATTGGTCTTTTGTGAAAATTTCAAATTGATGCCAGATTCTTCTGACGGAAAAGCAACACGAAATGAAAAATACAAATTAATCTGATTTGATAATCAAATTCAAGAATTTTACAATTTGAGTTTGGATAAAGACGAAGTTATTAATTTACTAAAAACAAACCTATCAACCGAAGATATTTCCAATTATCAATATCTCTGTAATGAAATGAGCAATTTAGTTGGCAAAGGAGATTGGTGCATAAAAACAGTAGATAATAAAGAACTTTCTGTAACATTTTATATTTCGCCAAATCCATTTCAAGATTATATTCATATTTTTCCTAAAATCAATAGCGATGAATTTATACTTACTAATGTGGCTTAGGAAAAGTAATTTACAGTGGAAATGATATTGAAGATCAAAAACTTTAAAGTACATAGAAGAAGGAATATATTTTATCAGAAATAAAAATAATATTTGGCAATCAAAAAAATTAATAAAAATTAAATAAAATAATATGCTAAACCGAAGGATTTTATATTTAAAATTCGACAAAGTTTAAAATCATAAAATATTTTAAACAATACATTACGCAATTTTAGAAAGCTTAAAAATTTGTGATTGGTCCTTGGCAAGCAAATCCAAATGCACCTGCTGACCAAAATTATGTTTGTAAATTCCCATTAACACCTGCTGTTAATAATGGAACTAAAACCTATACAGGACTTGGCGTTGTAGGACTTTGGAAAAATGGAGTGGGTATTTTTAATGCAAAAGATGGTAGATATTGGAATAATACCACCCAGCAATTTGTGAATGGTATCAACATCATTAGTGGATGGAATCGGAATGCAAAATATTTTGAAGGAGTGTAGTTTTGAGAGTTGTAAAGGGCATCCTACCTATGGAGGAGCCTATCACCACCATATTTCCAAAATGCTTATATAATCAAGATGAAACCCATATCATTGGCCCCCAATTTTAGGTTTTGCATGGGATGGTTATCCAATTTATGGACCATATGCCTATACCAATACAAATGGAACAGGTGCAATCAAAAGAATGGTTAGTAGTTATGTGCTGACGACCTCAGGTTCGAGAACTAATGGACCACCAGTATATACTTATCCATGGGGCAGTATGTGTGAAGATTATGTTTATACAGCTGATCAGGGGTGATTTGGATGCATATAATGTAGGACATGTGTTACTCCCCTGAATATCCTTCAGGCATCCATGCTTATTTTGTAACGATTGAAGCCGATGGCACTCCAGCTTATCCATTTGTTTTAGCCGCTCAATATTATGGAATTGTACTTTCAACAAGTACAACAACTAAATTCCATCTGGTGCTTCGCAATATGTTTACTCCCACCATTACCCGTAGTTTTGTTCAACTTTACGGTGCAACTTTCGTACTGATGCAATTATATCTTGAGAGCTGAAGTTGAGGTGAATCTATCCTAATTGCGTCATTGAATGACTAAATGATGCTTTCAATTTTGAAAAAAATATTCAATCAACCAGCATTTAGGTAAAAGTTTATATTCACAAAAAGATCAAAATTTAAGCAAAGGAAGTTATTATTATAGAGATAAAATCAGTAAATTTAGATGGTACTTTGAGGTATTCCAAAATTGTAACTATTGCTGTAATGATCTTGTCTTCATGATGGTTCAACAATCCTGCAGGGGATGTTTGACAATACAGCATTTTGATGCTATTAATGAAAGAACTATAAAATAATAGACATACAAGGAAAGAAGTTAAATCTGAAATTATGCCAGTTGGTACTACGATGATTTCAATCGATGTTCAAACCTTATATGCTGGAATTTATTTTATTAATATTTCGATAATTTTAATAGAACCAGTTTTAAATTAGTAATATCAAGATAAAAAATATGAAAAAAAGTTCAATTGTTGTTTTAACTATTTGATTAGCTGTCAATTGTTTGCACAGACTAACTTCAGTGATAACGAAATGGTTACAGAACACAACAAATATCATGGGAAGACATTATTAAGGGGAAATTCAACCCTATTCAAGATAATGTTTTAGCAAATGTATATTGTCTTTGTAAAATATTCAACATCATCTGTTTATGTATCCACAAATGGAATTCCAGCCTATATCACAGGTCCTTTTCAAGATGGAAATCCTTCATTGGCAACTAGCCAAAATGCTATTTTTAAATTTCCATTAAATCCAGTAAAAAATACAGGAACTTCATCCCCAACTACTGGTGGAAATATTGGTATTTTCATAAATGGCGTAGCACTTTTTGATTATCGTGATGGCGTTTCATGGAGTTTTGCATCTAATACTATAAAAGGTGGACCTTCTGGAGGGATGGGTGATAATATTTGGAACAGAGATGCGGTTGTTGCAGAAAGGGTTGGATTCGATTGTTCGAAAGGACATCCAGCAATGGGAAATTACCACCATCACCAAAATCCAAGTGCTTTCAAGTTAGATAGTAAAGTAATTTATGATGTCTGTAACTTATATGATGCAGATGGATTGTACATCATTGATGCTACTAAACACTCTCCACTAATTGGTTTTGCATATGATGGCTTTCCTATTTATGGTGCTTTTGGTTACAAAAATTTAGATGGCACTGGAGGAATCGTAAGAATGAAATCTAGTTTTAAATTAAGGAATATCACGACTAGAACCGTATATGCAGATGGAACAGATGTGACTGACGGTCCAGCTGTCAGCACAACTTATCCATTAGGTTATTTTAGAGAAGATTATGAATTTATAGCACCTACTTCTGGTCAAACAGATTATTTGGATGCTCATAATGGTAGATTTTGTGTGACTCCAGAATATCCGAATGGGATTTATGCCTATTTTTGTACGGTGGATGAAAACTTAAATTCTGCCTATCCATATGTTGTAGGACCAACATTTTATGGCGTAAAGAATGCTTCAAAAGTGAATTCTATAAATGAAACTGTCACAACTTATAATCCCTCTACTTCCAATAAAGATTTAAATAACAATACAATAGATGCTTCAGTTTTTCCAAATCCAGCTAAGAATTTATTGCGATACAGATTAGTGAAATGGCTGAGCAAAATTATGAGGTGAAATTATATGATTTGAAAGGTACTTTATTACAAAAAGTTACTATTTTACAAGGTAGTACTGTCGCCTCATTTTGATGTAAGGTCATTATATAATGGTGTTTACCTTGTAAGTATCGAAATTGGAAAAAGAGAAAATCCTAAAAAGTTTCGATTTTAAAATAAATTTAGGGTCAATACAAATATCAATAGCCATCTACTTTCGGTAGTGGCTATTTTTTTTTATATAAATCTATAATCACCTAACTTTCAACCAACCTGCAATACTCAATCGCTGCTTTTGAGTGGTCAGCACCGAATGATAAATTTCATTGCTTTTGAAGAAAACACATTTTTGATTGGTTGGTGGGATTAACTGGATTTCCAATTGATCAAAAATACACAATTCTCCGCCATCGGCTACCTTCCAATCTTCATTCAAATAAATAATAATTGTAAATGCTCTTTTAGAATCATTTTTAAATTGATCCAAGTGTTTTAAATAAAAATCACCAATTTCATATATTGCATAATGAAATTCATAACTTACTATTCCAGTGAAACAAGTTTCATTTAAGAAAATTACCAATTGATCCATAATGCTTAAAAAAGCATCCTCTGATGGATTTCCATTTTTTCTATCCAACCAATAAATTTGGTCACTTCTTATCAATAAATCATTGTGATTCAAATCATTATTCCCAATATTTGCCTTTGCAAATTGGTGTTTGTCACTCAATAATTTAATATTATTTCTCAGTTGAGCAGTTAAACTTAAGCTTAAAAAATCACTAGAAATTCCGATTTTATTTGAAAGGTAGGTGTCTATAAGGTTATTGAATTTGTTTTGCAACTTTTATTTTTTAGAAAATGAATTTAGTCAATAAAGATAGTTGTTTTCTTTCGCTAAACTCATTAAATACCAACAAGTATTATAGTTTTAAAACAAATAAAGAATCTTTAAAACTAGCAATTTCTTTGTAATGTATATTTTCCTTTATCCAAACGGTGTCTAACCATCTTTTTTCATCAAAAACCAAATATTTTGCTCCAATACTTTTGAAATAATCCATTCCAGCCTTATCCACTATTTGCTGATGTGCCCTAAAATTAAACTGGTTCCAACCATGCCTCCTCAAAAAATATAGCGAACCATTGGTCATACCATCAGAAATATTCAAAATTTTATCTTCCTTTCCTACTTTTATTTGATTCAACCAATCTTGAATTTCATCAACATGATGATAAACTCTTGATAAACAATCCTTTTGAAAGGGTGATGATAAATCATAGCGATTCCAAATGATCTGTTTAGCTTGACTGAGCTGATAGAATGCTGAAAAAATGAGCAACGGAATGAGTATTAACTTTGCTTTTTCAAATCTATTTATAATGAAATACGATGCATAAAATAGGGTCATCATAAAAAATGGATAAATAAAAAACAAGTAATAATCATGGTGTTCAAATTGGATAAACCACAATAAAAATATCGAACAAGAGCCAGAAAAAAGAGACTATCCAAATAAATAATTTGTTAGAGAATTTAGTAAATGATTGATAAATAAGGAAAATCAAACCCGTAACCAAAATAATCCAAGAACTCAACGAGAGATAATCCAAAAACCAACCTGTTTTTATTCTATTAAATATTGCACTAATTTGTTCGCTATCACATTGCCAAATAGGCATTAATCTTGACAAGAAATAATCCGAATTATGTATTCCATTGTAATATTTGGATATAAAAAACCAGCAGACTGGAAAAACTAAACCTAATAAAACCTGTTTAATCAACTTTTTATCAGCTGATTTTAAGAAAAAATAGGATAAAAAATAATAACCGATTGGCAAAAACAAAAAAGGTAATTTTATCATACCAGCCAAAGACAAACTAATGACCAATAGAAATTTATTAAACCTATTTAAAGCGACGGTTTCATTAATTCCAATTAATGAAATTGCTAAAATCGAAAACCCAAATCCTGTTGGATCGGGGAGTATGTTGAAACTATAATACAATAAAACTGGCGATGTAAAACAAATTATTGTTATTGTTAATGATAGAATTATTGATTTTAATTCCTGATATACCCATTTATAAAAATAATAAAATCCCAAAGTATATATGATGAAATTCAGTATTCTAAGCCAACCTTCAGAATAGAAAAACAATTTTGATAATATGGCTCCTAAATAATAAAAAATGGGGAATTCTGCGACTGTTCTCTGATCCCCATTCATTAGATTCATAATTCCTGGTTGAAAGCAATTCAAACCATTATTATAATATTCTAACATAAAACTGGCACTATCTGTCTGTCGCCATTGATGTGTTGATTGTGGCAAAAAATGCCAAATTTTATATAGTCCGAGATATATAAATATTGAAATTACGATTAAAAAATAAAGATATTTGTAAATCTTTTTCATCTCTTTTTCCCATCCGTTTGAAACCAAACTAATTCACTATTATTTGGGTCGCCGTTGTAATTGATTGTTATTTCTTCCCCAGCTTCAATGTCTTTTACACAAAATATATCAATTGTATTATTGTCTGTATCCATCACATAATCTGCATTTGAGCCAATTTGATGATTGTATAAAGATCCGAAACCCAGTGCAATTGCACAATGATCATCTCCCCACAAAAAATAGTAATCATATAAAACCGTCTTATCGAGTAATTCAATTTGCTCCTTTGGCAAAACAATAACTGGGCAGCTTTCAACAATTTCCCCTTCATGCAAATCTTTGATACTGAACACTCCTGCCTCCTAAATCACTGTTCGCAAAATATAAATATGGACTTTGAGCACTCATAAAACAACTTTTCTTTTACTAGTTAAATATACTCCCGATAGAATTAATAACATTCCAACAATATGATACCATGCAATAATTTCACCATCATACAAACCAATAATTGTTGAAAAAATTGGCATCAAATAAGTTACTGTAGATGCCCATAAACCACTGGTTGCTTGCAAAAGTCTATTAAAAGCATAAGATGCAATACAAGTTCCCAATACTGAAAGAATGGCAATATACATGAATGAGTTCCAACCACTTGGGTGATTCACTAATTTATTGGAAAAATCACCGAAAATTAGATAAAAAATAGCCGGTATCCCAGTCATCATATAGGACCATGCACTAATCGTCAAAGAGTCAAAACTTCGCATTTTATTTTGTAAAAAGTTGACATTCATCCCATAACAAATAGTAGCAAGTATTATTAGAAATGCAAAAAATATATTTCCTGAGAAAGAGCTTTTGCTATTAAAATAAATTAAAATTATTGCTCCAAAAAAACCAATTAACACACCAATAATTTTATGTATCCCAACAGTATTCTTATAATAAAAAATACCAATTAGTAGTGTGAATAAAGGAGTCAATGAATTCAAAATTCCTGCAACTGAACTACTAATATGCTGTTGTGCGATTGGAAATAATACAGATGGGATTCCACTAGAAAAATAGCCTACAAATATAAATTTCCATAGATTTTTAAATGTAATAAACTTTAATTTGGCAATTGCAAAAGGCAAAAAGGAAATGAAAGCAACACCCATCCTAATTGAAGATACTTCTAATGGAGTATATGCAACCAAGCCACGTTTAATAAATAGAAAAGAAAATCCCCAAACTATAGCCAATGCTAACAACAATATCCAGTGCTTTAATGTGGGACTTTGGTCAATTGATTTTTCCATGGGGCAAAAGTAAGCAATATTTGCAAAACAAAAAACCCGAGTACAAATGCACTCGGGTTCTTATATAATATAATTATAAGATTCTAGTTGAACATTACTTTCTTATACATTAATCCTTTTTCAAATTTCAAACCTACAGTATATAAACCCTGCGGCAATCCACTTGGACGATTCAATATAAATTGTGTATTATTTACTTGATTCACTGAAATCATTCTTCCATTAATATCATATAAATAAATCTCTTTAATTATAGTCTGATCAGCTGTTTCAATTCTAATAACTGATTCTGCTGGATTCGGAGCAATAGTCACTGGAACATCAAGATTAGATACTAAATCTTGATTAGAAGTTACAGTACCTGCACAAGGCAAGTTTAATGCAACACATGCTCTTGGAATATAGTATGTCATGATCGTATCAATATATCTCTTAGCTTTTGCAGGAGACATATTTGGATTCGATACTAAACCGTTTTTCCAATATGGATTCTGAATAGAATCTGTTGACCAAAAATCCCAAGGAGATGAATCTGTTGCATTATCACCATATAATGGGAATAATCCTCTAATATATTTACCAGCTCTAGCAGTTACTAAAGATTTAAATGGATCGAAAGATGGTAATATTTTATCAAATACATTATTATTACCTAATGAATCCATTCTTTCTTGAGTTGTATATGCACCTTGAACTTCTACTACAGGTAATGAAACCATTGGACTAATTGGAACTCTTAATACAGCACTTTGGTAAGGTGCAAATGGATCCCATGGAACTTGGAATGAAATCATAGGAGGAGTATTCTTATCCAACCATGATAAATCACCTAAAGCACCACCCATATTTACACATAGCTGTACATCAGAATTTTGATTTATATGGTTTGGTAAACATAAAGTATCACCACCTTTAGGAGGTCCTACTGTTCCAGGAGGAACTAATCCTAAATCTTTTCCTTCAATATCTCCATTGATTACAAAATTTGGTAACTGCGGATGACTAGCTGGTAATTTCCAAATAACCATTGGTGTACCATCAGCCTTAAAGAATTTACCTGCTGGATTTGTAGTAGTCAATACTTCAGTATAACTACTTAATGAAGCTATTGCTAAAGCTGGATAACCACCAGTTCCTTGACCCCAAATTACAAATTTAGTAGTGTCAACACCAAAAGTAGTATAGTTCTTTTTGAAATAACGAACACAAGTTCTTCCATCTTGTACACCTCTATAAGCTGCATTAATTAATGTATTAGTTCTTTCTTCTTGTGTTTGAGCAACTGGATTCCAACCTAATCTATAGTCAGCTGAAACTGCCACATAACCCATTTTAGCAAGTCTAGTACATATTTCAATTGCACATGAATCATCTAGGTTTCCATTAGGACTTTGTGTAACTGATTGCGGTAAAAAGTTTCCAGTATGCATATAAATCACAACTGGTCTTTTAGTTTCTGTATCTCCATTTGGAGTATAAACTCTAGCAACTAATGGTTGCTTTAAAGTTTTACCTAAAGTAGGTACTGCTAATACTGTATAATTTTCACCATAAATAACGGTGTTAACATTCACAGTATTAAATATTGGTGTTAAATATCTTTGAGCAGAAACTTGCAAAAAGGTAAAAGCAACCAATAAAATTAGTAAATAATTTTTTTTCATAGATCTATTTTTTTAATAAAATACAAATTTAATAAAGTGTTTTAATATTTAATTTACTTTTTTTGAAAATCATAAGTTAATGATAAATATCCCATTCTACCAATTCTTGGGCCACCGTATGTTTGAAATTGTTTATTATCAAACAAATTTGATGCACCCAGTTTAATAGTTGTATTCAATTTAATAATTTTATAATTAATTTGAGCATCAACCATATCATAAGTAGGAACAAAACCTGTAAATTGAGGAGAGCCTTCATAATTGAAACCTTGAATCCATTTGTAATTTACACTAAATCCTATATTTTCAATGCTTGATTTTCCAATATTTATAACCAAATCTCTTGCTGAAATTCCAACATTAAATTTATTTTCAGGAGTATTAAAAGCTGGAATTATCGGGTCATCAACAGATAATTTATTTAATTTATTCCAAGAATAATTGCCTGAAAGTTGATAATATTTTGCAAAATAATAATTTAATCCAAGTGAAAAACCTTGAGTTGTTACTTGATTTTGGGAGTTTGAAGCAAATCTATAGGGTTGGACATTTTTCGGTAATCCACTAGTTTTATCAAAATCGGAGGTAATTCCAATCTGGTAACCAATAAAATCATTATAAAAACTAAAATAATAACTTGCATCCATATAAATTTTATCAAATAAAGTAGTTCTATATCCAACTTCAAATGACTTTACTTTCTCAGGGCGAATTGGGTTTATATCGAATGAATCTAATAAAGTTCTATCCAATTTATTCAAATAATTTGAAAAAGATTCTACAGAAACTAAATCTTTAACACCATAAAGATTTCCAGCTAAAATAGCGGGACCAACATCTAAATATAAATATTGATCTGTTAAAGTAGGATTTCGTATTGCAGATGAGAAACTAAATCTCAAAAAATTTAATTTGTCAGGTTGATAAACTACGGAAGCTGCTGGTGAAAACAAATAATTAAAATTCTGGTTCTTATCCATTCTTAATGAACCATTAAGTTTGATTTTATTATTTAATAATTTCTTTTCTATTCCAGTATAGATTCCATATTCATAATTTTTAATTGTTGTACCACTGGTATCAAAAAATATTGTTCCAGCAGAATTTGGTCGATAAAGTCTCAAATTTGCACCAACAGTAACTTGATCTGTCCATTTTGGTGTGATTTTATATTCTCCATGAATGTGATATAAAGCAGATTTATCATAAAATCGTGAACCACTATTCACATCTCTTTTATTAGATTTCATAGTACGAATTCTATCAAACTCCGTTTTAAATTCTGGTGTGCCTGGTGTTAAAAAATAATCACCTAACCAAGTATCATTACTTTTTGCTTTTTGTTGCATTAACAATGCAGTAAAATATGGATCGTATGAATTACCAGCATCCTCATTTGTACTGTATGCTCTCAAAAAGAATTTATCTCTCTTTCTGAATTCGATTCTATTTTGGAAAAATAAAATATCTTTTAAAGAAAACCTATTATCTCCTTGATACACCGTTGTTCCATTTCCAAAACTAGAAGATAAAATCAATTCAGGTGAATTGTCTACTTGTGATGGATTTGTTCTGAAATGCAAAGCTGCATTAGCTTTAATATTTTTAGTATGATAATCTACAATATCTTTTTCATTATAACCTGTCCTATGAAAAATTCCTAACAAGCTAAGTGGGTCTGTTTTTTTGAAGTCTGAAAAATCAAAAGTTCGATTATATTCATCACCGTAGGTGTTTACTTTATCCCACCTGCCAGGATTGTTTCTTCCTGTTTTTGTTCCTAAAACGGGGTCTGTATTATCTGCCTGCCAATCATTTGCTGTTAGAGCAAAGAAATTCAGCTTATATGCAAACCATTCTTGTCCTTTCTTATTTTTTATTGCATCCGCCCAACGGATGGCACTTTCAAACATTTGTCGCTCCCCAATTTTTACCATTGCACTTAATCCTTTTTGGTAAAAAGGATTTTTGGTTTCCATACTTATTACACCATTAAATGCATTTGGTCCATAAAAGGCTGAACTTGCACCTACAATCAAATCAACTTTCAAAACATCCAATTCTGAGGAACCTAGGAAATTTCCTAGTGAAAAATTCAATCCAGGTGCTTGGTTATCAACACCATCTATTATTTGTAAGGAACGAACAGGTGAAGTACTATTAAAACCTCTAGTGTTAATAATTGTAAAACCAAGACTTGCAGTTGTTAAATCTACTCCTTTCAAATTGCCTAACCCGTTGTAAAAATTGGCAGCTGGTGTTTCTTTAATAGCAATTAAGTCGAGAGCCTCAACTGTTAATGGGGATTCTTTTTGCTTTTCACTGATTCGTTGCCCTTTCACTTGCACTTCAACTAAAGTCGTATTTTCTTCCTCTAAAAAAACAGACAAAAGCTCTTTTGTACTACTAACAGCCACATCCTTAGATGTATAACCAATATATGAAACCACTAATGTGACGGGCAAACTAGGAACATTCAGCTCGAAATTTCCATCAAAATCTGTGGAAACACCAGTTGAAGTACCCTTAATGACTACCGCAGCACCAATTAAAGCATCATTTTTTGAACCATCTTTTACTAATCCCCTAATTTTTGATTGTGAAAACAAAGAAAAAGAAAGTAAAAAAAGTAAAAACGAAAATATAAATTGCTTATTATCAACAAGTACAAAATTGAATTTCATAAAACCAATTTTTTTATAAAAATAATTTCAAAGCAAGGTATGAAAAAAAATTAATTTATATACTATTTGTATTTAATATTTAAACTTTTTAAAATTAACGCTGTTAAAAAAAATAAAATTTTTATGAGAATATTCACATTCATCAGTCTATTGTTTTGTTCTTTTTATTCATTTTCACAAAATGGAATTATAAAAGGAAATCTTGCAAATCAATTAAATAATGAACCAATTTCATTTGCAAATGTGCTTATTATTGAAACAGCTCAAGGTGCTTCAAGTGATGAAAATGGGAATTTTGAAATTAATGGTCTTGTTCCAGGATTGTATAATCTAAAAATTAGCTTTGTGGGATTTAAGGATGTTTTGGTTTCTGAAATTCAGGTCAGCAATTCTAAGCCTTCTATTGTTAATGTCAAAATGGAAGAAATTTCAACCAAAATCAATGAAGTTGTTATTAAATCTGCTGCATTCCGAAAAACAGAAGAAAGTCCTTTGTCGCTTAGAAATATTGGAATTGCTGAGATTCAAAGAAATCCAGGAGCAAATAGAGATATTTCGAAAGTAATTCAATCTTTACCGGGTGTAACTTCAGTTGCTTCTTTCAGAAATGATTTAATCATTAGAGGTGGTGCACCAAACGAAAATCGTTTTTATTTAGATGATATCGAAGTTCCAAATATTAACCACTTTGCAACTCAAGGTGCTTCTGGTGGTCCTGTAGGTTTGATAAATGTTGATTTCATTAATGAAGTTGACTTCTATAGCGGGGCATTTCCTGCAAATAGAGGAAATACCATGAGTTCAGTATTTAATTTCAAACAAAGAGATACAAGAGATGACAGAATTGGATTAACAGCAACAATAAGTCCAAATGATATAGGCTTAACCGTGGAGGGACCAATATCTAAAGACAAAACCAATACATTATTACTAAGTGTTAGAAGATCTTATTTACAACTGTTATTTAAAGCTTTAAAACTTCCATTTTTGCCTACTTATCATGATTATCAATTCAAATATAGAAAAAAATGGAAAAAAAGTGAATTATATATTGTTGGGTTAGGTGCCCTGGATCAATTCGATTTGAATTTGGATGCAAATGAAACCGAATCACAAAAATATCTATTAGGTAATTTACCAGTTACACCACAATGGAACTATACACAAGGATTAGTATATAAAAAATATAGAAACCAAGGATATACAACTTTTGTAGTAAGCCGCAATATGTTGAATAATGAAGCATATAAATATGAAGACAATGATGAAAGTGATGCTTCAAAATTGAGATACAAATACAAATCTCAAGAAATTGAAAATAAACTTAGAATTGAAAATACAGAAAGATTTGGCACTTATAAATTAAATGCTGGAGTTGGTTACGAATATGTAAAATACAACAATAACACTTTTAATAGAATTGCTACTCCAAATGGTCCTGATACGATAAATTATCAATCTTCCTTAAATTTTAGTAAATATTACTTATTTGGACAATTGAGTAAGAATTTCTTTAATGAAAAATTAATTGCTTCCTTTGGAATTAGAGCAGATGGAAATAGCTATTCGAAAGATATGAGCAACCCTTTGGATCAGTTTTCTCCTAGATTATCTCTTTCGTATGCTATTAATCAACAATTTTCAATTAATTTTAATACTGGCATCTATTACCAACTTCCACCTTATACTGTTTTGGGATATAAAAAGGATGATTCCTTTGTTAATAAAAACAACCAAGTTAAATTTATTGAAAATCAACAAATTGTAGCTGGTCTAGAATATAGAACTTCAACAAGTTCAAGAATTACTTTGGAAGGTTTCTATAAAAAATATGATAAATATCCATTTTTATTAAGAGATAGCATTTCTTTAGCAAATTTAGGTGGAGATTTTGGCGTCATTGGGAATGAATCGGTTACCTCAATATCTAAAGGAAGAAGTTATGGAATGGAATTAATGGTTCAACAAAGAATGTTTAAAGGATTTTATGGTATTGCTGCTTATACTTTTTCTTACAGTGAATTTCAAGACAAACTTGGTATTTACAGACCATCTTCATGGGATAGTCGTCATATTTTTAGTCTAACCGCTGGAAAACAATTTAAAAAGAACTGGGAAATAGGCATTTCATGGAGATATCAAAGTGGGTTACCTTTTACCCCTGCCAACGAATTTGCTTCATCTTTGGTTAGTAATTGGAATGTTCGAGGAGCAGAATTATTAGATTATAACCAATTAAATTCAAATAGATTAAATAATACGAATTATATTAATCTAAGAGTAGATAAAAAATGGTTTTTCAAAAAATGGTCGCTTAATGTTTTCTTAGATATTCAAAATTTATTGGAAAATAAAATCACTAGAAAGCAATTGATATTAGATGTTCCTTTAGATAATAATGGAAATCCAGTTGGGCAACCATCTATTATTAACCCGACAGATCCAATCAATGAGCAACGCTATAAATTGAAGTACATAGATAATACAAGTGGCACAAGAATCCCATCTATCGGAATCGTTGTTAGTTATTAATATAAAAAAAGAAGCCGTCTTCTCAGACGGCTTCTTTAATCTATATTACCAAAAGATTCTTAGATTATTGTTTTACCAATCTTCTTGTAATTGTCTGATTGTCAACATTTATCTTTACAACATATGCTGTATTTGGCATATCAGCTAATTGAATTTCATACTCAAAATTACTTGAATTTATCATATTAGATTGATTAACTAACTTACCAGTCAAATCATAAACAGAAACTTGAATATCAGATAAATGATCTAAAGTTAATTTCACTATTGAATTATTAATGGTTGGATTTGGAGACATTGCAAAATTTACTAAACCTGCAATATCTTTCACATCAGATATTTTCTTAATAATTACATCAGTTGAGCTAATAGTACAACCATTTGCATCTTCAATAACTAATTTGTAAGTACCTGCTGATAAACCAGAAATATCTTCAGTAGAAGCATATTTAACGCCATTCTTGTACCAAGTATATTTCAAAATACCAGTTCCTCCTTTAGGAGTTACTTCAATTGAACCATTTCCGTTTGAAGTATCATCAGCAGATTTATCTACTGTCAATTCTAATTGTGGTGGATTTTCTAATTTAACATCAGATTTCACGATACAACCATTATCATCAGTAACTTCTACAGAATAAGTACCTGCTTTAACGTTTGTCAAGTTTTGGCTAGTTGAACCAGTTGACCATTTGTATGAATATGGTGCTTTACCAGAGAATGCATCTGCTTTAACAGAACCATTTTGGTCTCCAAAACAAAGAATATTCTGAACGATATCGATTGATGCAATTGGTTTTGCAGCTTCGAAAACTTCTACACTTTGTACGTTTTTGCAACCATTTTCAATATTCACAACTTCAACAGTATAAGTTCCTGCTTCATTTACTTGAGGAGTAGCTGTTTTATTACCCAATTGAATATTTCCAGTAGAAGTAGTCCAATTAAATTCGAATGAATTACCATTTCCAGCAACTGCATTCAAAATAACTGAAGGTGATTTACAAGTAATTTCAGCAGGGTTTGAGATTTGTACAGAAGGAATTGCAATATTTTCAGTCACTGCAACAACTTTAGTTTCAAAACAACCATTAACTGTATTTACCACTTTTACTTCATAATCTCCTGATTTATCAACAGTTAAATAACCTGAATCGCCACCTGAAACAATATTACCATTCGTTGTAGTCCAGAAATAATTGAAAGTACCACCTTTCACATTAATACTAATAGAAGATTGTGGATTGGTACATGTTATTGTTCCAATTGAAGAAACAAAAATATCTGGTTTTTCTTTATTCTCAGTTACATCAACTTCTTTTGTTGTTTTACATCCATTTGTATTATCTGTAACGACAACAACATAAGTTCCTTTGGTTGAAGTATTTATAGATGCTCCGTCGTTATTTCCTGAGAATTGACCACCATTGATTGCAGACCAATTGTAAGAAACATTTGAATTATTATTTACAGACGCAGTAACATCAGTTGATGTTTTCAAACATGTCAATTGATCTGGGAGAATTTGTTGTTACTGTTGGTGTAACTTTGTTTTCAGAAACTTGAATAGAAGAAGTTGCTTGACAACCATTTTTGTTATCTGTAACTACTAATTCATATTTTCCTGCTTTATCAACATTAACTTTATCAGTACCTTGACCATTCAAGATATTTCCATCTGTTGTAGTCCAGTTATAAGTAACCTGATTATTAGTAGTTGAGTTAATCGCAACAATTCCGTCTTTACAAGTGATTACACTAGAGCTAGTTGCAACTGTTGGTAACAATTTGTCTTCTGTAACATTAATTTGATTTGTAGCCACACAACCATTTGAGCTAGTTACAACTACATTGTAAGTTCCAGCAGCATTAATGGTTGGAGTTGCAGAATTGTATCCAGAAACAATATTTCCGCCATTACTTGCAGTCCAATTATAAGTTAAATTTCCACCAGAAGTAATGTCAGTTGACAAAGTAGATGTTGGTGTTGCACAAGTAATATTACCATTCTGAGCAATATTTACAGTAGCTTGAGTTTTATCCTCAATAACATTAACACTTTGAGTGGTTTCACAACCATTTGTAGAATTTTTAACTACAACTGTATATGTACCACCTTTATCAACTTTTGGAGAAGCTGTATTTCCACCAGAAACGATGTTACCACCATTTGAAGCAGTCCAATTATAAGTATAATCTGCTCTATTAGAAACATTTGCTTGCAAAGTAACTTCACTTGTCAAACAGTTGATTTGATTTGGATTTGCAATAGAAACCTCTGGTTTTTCTGTATCAGAGCTAACTGCAGTTGATAATGCATTTGAACAACCATTATCTGTATTTACAACATTCATTGTGTATGTTCCAGAACTTCCTACTACAGGATTCTTTGTATTTCCACCAGAAATAATTGTTCCACCATTTGTAGCCACCCAATTGTAAGTAAATGTACCTGTATTGTTATTTACATTACCATTTAATATTAATGATGTATTTGTACAATTTAAACCATTGTTTGATTCAATAGCTAAGCTAGGTAAATTATTATCTTGAGCAACAGCTGTATTATCATCATTTTTACAATTATTTGAATTGTTTGTAACAACTAATTTATAATCACCTACTGCATTAACAGTTGGAGTTAAAGTAGTTCCACCAGAAACTATATTTCCACCATTTGTTGCTACCCATTGGTAAGAGTAAACTGCACCAGTATCAGCAGTAGCAATTAATACAACATTTGGATTTCCACAAGTCAATAAACCATTGTTTGTTACAATTTCAACATTTGGTAATGTTGTATCTTTAGGTATATTATTATCTACATTTTTAACACAATAGTTAGAAGGATTTGTAACTTTTAATGAATAAGTTCCAGCAGCATTTCCAGCAGCACTCGGAGCATTATTATTTGTAGTTAAATTTCCACCATTACTTGCTGTCCAATTATAGGTACAATTAGTACAATTTGGAGTTTGTGAAGTAAATGAAACTAAAGTATCGACGCAATTTATACCACCACTTTTATCAACAGTCGTATTGGGTTGTACTTTGTTTTCAGTTACTGTAACTGAAGATGAGTCAACACAATTTGAATTCTTATCTGTTACTTTGATTTTATATAACCCGCCAGCATTAACTTTAGGTGTCAATGTAGTACCTCCATTTACAATATTACCACCATTTAATGCTGTCCAATTATAACTAAGATTAGCACCAGAAGGTCCAGCTGTTGCAGCTAATTGAACTAAAGTGTCTTTACAATTAATTACTTTAGTTGGACCTGCATTGGTTGTTGGTATCGTATTAAATAATTGAACCGTAAGGTTAGCTGTCTGTGCTTTACAACCATTTCCATCGGTTACAGATAATTTATAAACACCTGGATCAAAAATTTGTGGAATCGTTTGTTCCACATTTCCATTGTTCCAAACAAAGGTATAAGGCAATGTTCCTCCAACAGTATTTACATCAATACTACCAAAATCTCCACAAAGCTGAATATGTTTTAATAATACAACTTTAGGATCTAATAAAGCAGGTTGAGTAATTGCGATATTGTTCGTAATTAACTTTTTATTTTGAGCATCTGTGATTGTACATTTATAAGTCCCAGCAGCTAGATTAGTTAAATCTTGTGTTGTTTTTCCATTACTCCATAAATATGTATATGGTGTAATACCTCCAGCTGGAGTAATATCAATTGCGCCATTAGTTTGACCAAAACATAAATTATTTGTTGTACTTTCTAATGTATATGATAAAGGATCAGGGACACATAAAGCATTCGCATAATCCTCTATTTGTGAAGCAGTTACTTGTCCAATTTCAAAAATTTTCTTTGTTTGTGGACAAATCATATAAATTGTTGGAAAATATCCAATTTGATAAGGTCCATTTTGTGAACAATTATCAATTATAGGATATGGAGTTCCTGAAACCCAGTTTCCTTGAGTTCCGCCTGGACCTACACAACCCGATGGTCCATATAAACATGCAGTATTATTACCACACTCCCCTTCAATAAAGAATACTCTTGCAGTATTATCTCCACTAGGACCATGTGCATTATAATAATCTCTCAAAGCATGTGTATTATGGTAATTCCAACATGGTCCACACCAAGTAGCAGAAAAATCCAAAACAACTATTTTGCCTTGGTTTAAATAACTGTACAATGTGAGATTGACCGTTTATATCTGCCATAGTCCAGTCAGGAGCTGTACTTCCATCAGGCAACTGTGCAAACAGTACAACACTCAATAGCATTGCATACACCGAAGTAATTATTTTTTTCATAAAAGATTATTAGTTAAAAAATTAAATTTGAAAAGAACAACGCAAATATAGTATAAATTTTATGTAAAAAAAAAGAGTCAAAACAAAAATTTGTTTTAACTCTTTTCTTAATTATAAAAATCAAATATAATTATTTCATATATTTAATAATTTGGTCGCCAAATTCAGAACATTTTACTTCTGTTGAGCCTTCCATCAATCTAGCAAAGTCGTAAGTAACATGTTTGGATGCAACAGCACCTGCTAATCCTTTATGGATAAGATCAGAAACTTCTGTCCAATTCATATATTCAAACATCATTGCACCAGAAAGGATTAATGAGCCAGGATTTACTTTATCCAAATTAGCATATTTAGGTGCAGTACCATGAGTAGCTTCAAAAATAGCATAACCAGTTTTGTAATTGATATTTGCTCCTGGAGCAATTCCGATACCACCCACAATAGCTGCTAAAGCATCCGAAATATAGTCTCCATTCAAATTCAAAGTAGCAATTACACTATATTCAGCTGGACGCAATAAAATTTGTTGTAAGAATGCATCTGCAATAGAATCTTTGATAATGATACCATTTGGTAATTTGCACCAAGGTCCGCCATCAATTTCTACCGCTCCAAATTCTCTTTTTGCTAAAGCATATGCCCAATCTCTAAATCCACCTTCGGTGTATTTCATGATATTACCTTTATGTACTATCGTTACACTAGGCTTGTTGTATTTTATGGCAAATTCAATAGCGGATCTAACCAATCTTTCCGTACCTTCAATCGAAACTGGTTTGATACCAATAGAAGAAGTTTTTGGAAATCTGATTTTAGTAACCTTTAATTTACTTTTCAAATAAGTGATTAATTTCTTATTCTCTTCCGTTCCTGTCATATATTCAATTCCAGCATAAATATCTTCTGTATTTTCTCTGAAAATTGTCATATCACACAATTCAGGATGCTTCACTGGAGAAGGAACACCAGTGTACCATTTCACAGGTCGAACACAAGCATACAAATCTAATTCTTGACGTAAAGCAACATTTAATGAACGGATACCACCACCAACAGGAGTAGTTAAAGGACCTTTGATACCAACTAAATATTCTTTGAAAGTTGATAAGGTCTCAGCAGGCAACCAATTTCCTGTTTGATTAAAAGCTTTTTCACCAGCAAGCACCTCTTTCCAATGAATTTTTCTTTTACCTTTATAAGCTTTTTCAACTGCTGCATCAAACACCCTTACAGATGCTTTCCAGATATCTGCACCAGTTCCATCACCCTCAATAAATGGTAAAATTGGATCTTTCGGTACAATCAGTTTTCCTCTAGATATTTTTATTTTAGTTCCGCTCATTTTAAATAAAATAATGATTTAGTTAAGAAATTAGTTTGCAAAGGTACTGATTTATTTGGTTAAAATTATATCTAATTGGGTATCTAATTCTTGTTGAAAATATTTTTTTTTGCCTGAAAATAAATTAAAATAAAAAGGTGACCTCTTTCATTTTATGAAGGATAGGATTTTAAAAGGAATAATAGTTTTCAAACCAATCCTATATGGATTCCAAAAAAATTTTTCGACCAATCCAAAAGTATAACAAACTATTCTATTAACTAAACTCGATTTGAAGATAACAAATTCAAGTATCGTTTCAAGCATTTTAGAAATGATGATAACCAAATAAAGCTACATTTTAACCAAACTCAATTTGATAATGACAAAATCAAGAATTCCTAAAGCAAAACTCGATTCGGTGATAACCTAATCGAATAATATTTGTTCAAAACTCGATTTGATAAAAACCAAATCAATTAATGTTCGAATATAACTCGATTCGATGATGACAAGATTTGATTTTGTTTAAATAAATATAGGTTATATTAAAATTAATATATTTAAATTAATCACAAAACATGAACATTTGGCATTCAAATTAAATATTTGTTAAAATTTATTTTACACAAAATATAATCTCCTCAATATAGTTAATAAGTTATATTTTATAATCAAAAAAAGTGACTTATGCCACGAAAAAAATTAATTAGCACTCATTACGATGAGGCTATTGCTAGAAAATCAGCTTTGAAATCCATTGATGCTAATCTGGATTTGGGTAGCGGTCTGACTATCGAGTTTTATGAAAACAAGATAAAAGACTTACGAGATAAATTGGATGATTACAACATGCATTTGTCTGTCATCGATGAAAAAAGAAGTTTGGTGATGGATAGTGAAAAAGAACTTAGGGATGTTTCTGAAAGAATGCTTGGCGGAGTAGCCGTAAAATATGGCAAGAATTCAGAAGAATACGAAAAAGCTGGAGGAACTAAAAAAGCAACAGAGCTCATCCAAAAGAAACCACCAATTAACCCATAATTGATTAGTATTTTTTGGAGTTAATTAATAGCCCTTTCGATAGATTTATCGGAAGGGTTTTTTATTTTATTAAAATATTATAAAAATATTTAAAATGTGATGCAGCGTTTTACTACATAATTGGATAAAGAAATTAGACTTACTTACATGGATGCTTTACAAATAGCAAACAATTGTACAATAATTGACTAAAAGTAGTTTTGAAATGTACAATTTATGACAGAACACTATTTATTTACTTTGTTTATCACGAATCACATTAATTTTGGAACAGTCGTTTAAATGTATTTTTGATTGTTAGATTTTATTACTTAAAAGTGCAAAAGTGTACTTTCCCATCCGGATGGTTCTATTACGAATTCCATCACTAGCACATATTTATAAATTATAATTGATTGACCTTAATTAACTATTTATTAATTAGTTATAAATTTATTAAAAATGAAGAAAAATTTATTTAGGGTGCTATTTACCCTCCCTTTATTATTTATCATTGGATTTCTCTTTAGTCAGAGTTGTGACCAAGATGGTGTCAATGAGAATGCCCAATATTTACAGTTAGTAGAAAACACCCAAAACAACCACAACAGAAGTAATAGTAAAAAAGATATACCTGTACATTTCTTTTTTATTCGAAGTAGTGCAGGTGAACCAATAGGTGGAAATTACAATAAAGCCAATAAAGCATTTGTAGGTAATTTGCTAAATGAAGTGAATTCTTTATATGCTAAGAGTAATATTTCGTTTAGTTTGTGTAAGTTATCCTTTATTGATAACGATACATTTGTTGATTTATCCACTTATCCAGACCCAAATACTGGTTACATTACAGAATTTGATCAATTGCTCAATGGAAATAATTTAGATACAGCTTCTCTTTGTGTTTATGTAGTTAAAAACATAATTAATCCAAGAGAAATATATGGAAAATCTGCATTTCCATTTCAAGATCCAGGTGGATTACAAAGTCCAAATTCAAATGTTCGCTATCCAATGAATACCAATAATTATGTCATAATAGAAAACTCATGGTTATTTAAAGAAATCTTAGCACATGAAATAGGGCACTTTCTTGGTGCACAACATATTGATAGGCCTATTTTCCCCCCATTATATGAAACACATTTCGGAAACACTAGAACATTTGATTTGCCAGCAAGACCATTTATAAGGGATACTGTATTCTATGCTAAAAATTTTTATAATTCATCAATCATGGATACTATAGTAACAAATTGGATGAATACAGGAGACTTTTTGGAGGATACACCTCCTGAACCTGTGGAATTATGTGATTGTGATACTTGTTATATAAAAGATCCATATTTTAGGAAGTATAGTCCAATTTACGAAAATGTAATGAAAGGAACAGCTTTTTTATGTCAAAATAGTTCATTTACTAAAGAGCAATTTGATATAATGCATCAAAGTTTGATTGATTATCCATCAAGGTCAAGATTACTCAATGAAAATATGACTTGTGATATTCCTGCACTAAATGGTTATGGAGAAAAAGGTTGTGTAGATCCATATACTCCAAAAGGTTTGAAAAACCATATTATCAATATTTATGACAGTAGTAGAAATAAATCATTTAATAGAACCATGTATTTGGACTCTATTAATGATGTTGGGGTTTATAATATATTCGATATTGGATTGGAAGCTGGTAATGGTAATGCTAGGGTTAATATTATAGCAAATACTAATGATTGGAGAGAAGGTGTAACAACTGCAGATTTGGTAAGAATGCAAAAAAAGTTCTTTTAATTGAACAATTTAATAATCCATTTCAATATTTAGCAGCTGATGTAAATTATGACGGGAAAGTATCCACTTCTGATATGATTGAGGTTAGAAGATTAATTTTAGGAATTAAAGATACATTTAGTAATGTACATAATTGGCGATTTGTACCAACCTATTTCTTTGACCCAACAGTTTGTGACTTTACTTCCTTCAATACCAATCCATTAAAAGCAAAGTGTTATTTTAATATTGGTGGAGATTCATTAAGTTATTTCCCTAATAGTCAATCCAAAACCTTTATGGATGAGTTTACCGTTCCTTTGGTGAATACTTATTTGAGAAAACAAAACACATGGAATTGGAAGGCTGCAAAATCTGGAGATGTAGACTGTGATGCAAATGATACTAAATTGATAGAAGATACCGAAGAAAAGTTGTTTTTAAAGAATTTGCATCGTTGTTATTATACGGATGAATATGTTAATTTCACAGTAAAAGCTAGAACAGACCAAGAGGTGACTGCCTGGGAAATGGGTGTACGGCTCAATCCAGATGTGTTGGAATTCAATGCTTTGGAGAATACGAACTCTGGAACACCTTTGGATGTAGAAAATTTTGGATTAACAAAATGGAATCAAGGTCAGTTCAGAGCTTTATGGATAGATACACTATTGACTAAGATCAATATGCAAAACTATACTGAGCTTTATAAACTTCGACTGAAAGTGAAACAATCAACTTGTAATTTTGATTCCTTGTTTTTGTTGAGTGGAAAAGTATTACCAACAAAATTCTATAACGATACTGCTGAAATAAAAAATGTCAGTATTTTACTAAACATAGAAGATGTAAACAATGGAAATCATAGTCAATTGGTGAAAAATGTTTATCCTAATCCATTTGATAAAAAAATATCGATAGAGGTTGAATTGGAAAAGGAAGGATTTGCAGAAATAAGTTTGTATGATAATTCTGGTAGATTAATCAACAATAAAAAAGAATTTTGTAATAAAGGGATAAATATCCTTACTTTTGAGGACAATAAGGGATATCAACAAGGGATTATCCATTATGTCATCACTACGAAAGAAGCAACCCAAAGAGGCACTATTTTGAATACAAAATACTAAATTGATCTGTTTCCATACCGATATTTCGGTATGGAAACTTTCTTTAAATTTTATTTTATGCGATACTTAGCACTTTTATTCTTATTCATTTCCCAAATCATCAATGCACAATCCATATATTATGTCAATCGAGCCATCCAAGGTGGCAACGAGGATGGCAGCAGTTGGGTGCATGCTGCCAAAGACTTAGCAAAGGTGATGCGACAATCCAAGAATGGGGATCAAATATGGGTGGCAAAAGGAACCTATTATCCGACGACTGATAATAGTAGAGATAGCTCCTTTTTGCTCCAAAAAGGGGTAAAGATTTATGGTGGATTCGAAGGTTTTGAAAATAACATAGAAGAAAGAAGCATTGAAAAAAATGAAACCATATTAAGTGGTGATATTGGAACACTAAAAGATAGTACTGACAATACTTATTCTATTGTGGTAGCAATAAATGTGGATTCCACTAATACAATAGATGGCTTTACCATCACTAATGGTTATTCAATTGGCAATCCTACTTCTCCTCTTTCTGCTAAAAATGCTGGAAGTGGAATTTTCATACAATCTATTTACCCTATTGGAATGAGTATTGTTAATTGTAAAATTATTAATAATGAAGCTTTTAGAGGGGGAGGCATCTATACCAATCAATCCTTAAATATTTCTAATATAGGTTTCTTATCAAATAGAGCTGATTTAAGTGGTGGTGGTATTTATTTAGATTGCCCATTTCAAAAACAAACAATATAAAAAAATTGTATATTTATTAAAAATTATAATAGATATCAAGGTGGGGGAATGTTTATATCGGGTAATCATAATACATTTAATTTTGAGGATTGCCGATTTGATAGTAACTTTAGTTTTAATCCAGATGGTATTGCTTTATACAATAACAGTGTTAGTGATAGTTTTTATTTTAAAAATGTCAATATGTTTAACCACAATACAATAATAAATGGAGAATTATTATACTTTATATCTGAGGGGTCTGGAAATGCATTGTTACTAAATTTCGATTCTTGTGCAATATTCAACAATAAGTTAGGTGGAAGTAGTAAAGGGCTTATTGCTTTATTAGTCTATGATGAAACATATAATATAAAAATAAATAATTGTTTATTTGAAAATAATAAGATAGCTCAAGGTTCATTAATTGTTGATGTTACTAACTCAAAAGGTGAAATAAGTATTAAAAACACAAAATTTTATAACAATAAAAGTCAAAACCCAAATCTAGCATGTATTGATTACATAGGTAGAGGTGAAAATGGAACAGATAATGTTTTTTATTTAGATAATTGTGTTTTTGCTAGGAATGATGGAGCTTTTACAATGATCAATGAATTTGGTTCCTCTATTGCTTACATCACCAATTGTACTTTTTCAATAATGGAGAATATCCTTTTATAAGACAGATACTGATTTTTATAAAAATCTACCAATAAGATATTTTGTAGAAATAGTATTGTTTGGGAAACATGGCATAAGGCATTTTATAGAGAAAATTTTCATATTTTTTGGTTAAATGAATTTCCTACAAAAAGATATTTAAAAGATTATTATTTGTATAATAATTCCATAAGTACAAATGATAGTTGTTATTATTTTGGTGTTTCATTTCCAGTTTGCGTCAATAATATTTATAATGCAATTCCACAATCAAAGATACCCTAAATAATGATTTTTCGATATTACCTTGCTCCCCCCTCATCAATAAAGGTGACAGAAAATATATTGATAGCCTCGGCATCAGCTACGACTTAGCAGGAAACCCAAGAATTTATCAAGATAGTGTGGATATCGGTGCTTATGAAAACCAAACTATATGTACCGTAGATATTACTGAACTAGACAATAATGCAGCTCTTGAATTAATTCCTAATTTGGTGACATCAGGGGCAACTATTCAAATTCGACTAAAAGAAACAACAGCCATTGAAAACTATCATTTATCAATCTATGATATTGGTGGGCTACTTATTTCTACTATGCCTTTACATAACAACTTGACTTTTGAAGCACCTCAAGAAAATGGATTTTATATTGGCAGCTCAGAACTATCGGAGCAAATCAAAATAGATTAGTAGGTATTGGGAAGTTGGTAGTAGTAGAATAAATCAAAATTATTTAATATTTTTCATAAAACTAACAATATGTTAAATTTACCTAATGATATAGCAGGTATCGCAGGAGAGTATTTTGTTGCAGGAGAATTATCAAAAAGAGGCTTTAATGTTTCTTTAACAATAAGAAATTCTAAAGGAATAGACATTCATGCTTCAAAATTAGAGAATAATAAAATATTTGCAATACAAGTTAAAACAAGTAAAGAAAAAAAAGCAAAATGGATATTAAACAAAAAATCAGAGACAATTTATAATCAAAATTTTTTTTATATATTTGTGTTACTTAACGATATTAACCAATATCCTTGTTATTATATTGTTCCTAGCTTAGATTTGGCAAATTGTATTAAAAAGACCATCAAAATTGGTTAGAGAAACCAAGCAAGAATGGACTAGGACATAAAGATAATGATATTAGAAATTTTGTTGATGTTGATAATAAATATTTTGAAAGATGGGATTTACTAATATAAAAACAAATTCAATGAGTGAATTACCAGATATTGAAGGTAAAATATTACAGAAAATAGTTAACTTTGACAATTTTCATCTCACTTTGCTCTTTTTATAATTCTTGCTCTTGGTCTTAATTATAAAAATATTTATGACATAAAAGAAGAAATCAAATCGAAATCATCAGAAATGCAAAATGATTTTACACAAAAAACTAATGGAATGTCGTTAGACGTTTCACAAATAAGGTTATATTCAAAAGATGCTATAGAAAAATCTGTAGATTTTTCAAAAACTCAAATTGAGTATATTAACCAAATGTCTATTTCACAAGCAAAAATATCAGCTTCATTGAAAGTTCAAGAATTATTTAATGATAATAAAAAAATAAATGAAATGGTAGAAAATGAAGCTCAAAAATTATTAACTAATAAACTTGATAGTATTGCGAAAAAAATATAGTTCTGCATACTCTGGAGAAATTGAAGGATTTAGAGGTTTAGATAGTATTATTAATTCTACAAATAACAAATTAATTAAAGAAAAATGTACAGAATATAGAAATTCCTCACTTGAACAAATCTTAAGTGGTATTAATATTAATGATTGGAAAATATATAGAGATGATTTACTTTTAAGTACAAAATCTGAATATAAAATTGTTGGATACTATAATCATTATCTAATGATAGATAATAACCCAATTTTCTGGAAAAATTCTAGTTCTAAAAATATAGCTGAAAAATTAATAAATTGCATTAGAAATGATACAGTTTTAAACAATGTTATATACTCTTATTTTTGTTTAGAGGATATTTTAAAAATAAAGTTTAATTATTTTGACAAGAATGACTTTGAGAAAAAAATAAAAAATATCAATTTAAATAAGCTGTAATTTATTTTCCCACTCTACCCTCTCTCATTACTCCACTTTTCAGGATTTGACATCCAATGTTGTAATTCTTCAAAGTCTGATTGATCGATGTATTTATTTTTAAGTGCAATATTAATCAAAGCTAGATAGTTGGTTAATGTCTTACAATGCAAACTTCGGTTGCGAAATTCACTGGTTGCTTTTTCGAAACCATAAGAAAAAATTGCTACTACTCCAACTACTATTGCTCCTGATGCCTCTAAAGTATCCACTGCATTCAGTGCACTACCACCCGTCGATATCAAATCTTCAACAACTAAAACAGTCTGATTGGGTGCCAAATTTCCTTCAATAATATTTTGTCTTCCATGAGCTTTGGGCTTGTCCCTCACATAAATAAAGGGCTTTTTTAAAGCATCCGCCAACAACATTCCATGAGGAATTCCTGCAGTCGCTACTCCTGCAATTACATCAAAATCATCGAAATAGGTTGAAATCTTTACAAAGCTATCCTTCACAATAGCTCTGATATCAGGATAAGACAACAAAACTCTATTGTCACAATAAATGGGTGATTTCAATCCAGAAGCCCATGTAAATGGTGCTTTCGGACTTAATTTTACAGCATTTACCTCTAATAGGCATTGAGCAATATGATCTGCAATATGTTCCATAATATTCTGTTTTTAAAACATCATTCTTCTTCCACCATGACCCATAGGACCCATGGTTGAGTTCGGATTACTATTGATTGTATATGTAAAAGTCAACATAAAATATCTTGCTAAAGAGGCTACTTTCGAATCTTCAATATAATTTATATTGGTGGTTCTACTGATTCCCAAGTTTTTATTCAACATATCATATGCAGAAAAACGAACTTCTCCTTTTTTATTCTTGAAAACAGTTTTTGCTAAATAAGCATTCCAAATCGGGATAAAAGAATTGTATCCACTAGACAATAAGGAGTATTTATCCATTTGTAAAGATGAATTCAAAGTTATTCCCAAAGGAAACTGGTAAGTAGCATCGGCTGTAATCGACTGTGTAATATTTGCTTGATCGCTAATAGTACCTATTTGATAATGCGTCAAATTGTATCCATATTTGTATCTAATACTCGTTTCCAACTTGTCGTCAATTCTATATTCAGCTCGGATAGTTGCTGCTGTTACATATTTTTCTGTGATCGTTTCTATTGTATTGATGGTATTAAATCCATAATTGTAACTCCCATTGATTCCGCCATTAATTCTAAATGGAGTCGAACCTATTTTGTAACCCATCCCTAAAAAAGTACTCAAAGTCATATCGTAAGGTGTGTTTATCGGCTTAGAAGTGGTCACTAGCCTTTTGTCAATAGTTTGATAGGTGGCAATTTTATCTTTTGTGTAAGCAATATTCAAATTTCCAAAGAAACTTCTTTGATTTAGCATATTAAAACTATTGAATCTAGTAGTCAATCGATGCACATATTCTGGTTTCAAACTCGGATTTCCTAAGGAAAGGTTTTGTGGATCAGAGTTGTTCAATACTGGTTGCAATTGGCTGATTGAAGGCTCTCTGAAATTAGTTTCATAGTTGATATTCAATCTTTTAGAGGTAGAGAATTCATAACTAAATCTTGCATTTGGCAAAAACTGATCAAAACTTCTAAATATATTCGTATTCCCAACAGAAGATAAAGTACCATCCAATTGGGAATGCATATAATTGATTCCAGTAGAAAAATTGTATTTTTTTCTAACCAAACGGTAGCCTACTCCACCTTTAAATAACTATAATCATTTAAATAGGTATTACTCAAGCTATCAATTAGATGGGATTCATTTCTATTATCGTAAACAAACTTATTTGATTCCTGACTATTATTCAATCCTTCAGCTAACAATTCTAAATATTGGCGATTGCCCAAAGGCTCTGTATAATTAGCCGTTAAAGTAGTGGAAATGTTTTTACTTTTTTGAGTTGAACTTTGATCTAAAGTGTCAAAAATTGAATTATTGTCTCTGAAAAAAAAGTTATAGGAGTTTAAGCTAGATTTTCCGTCATCATTATTTTCACGAACAGTGCCTGTCAAAGCTAAGCTTCTTCCTTTTTTGGCAAATTTTCTTCTATACAAAACAGTACCTCTAAGTGTTTGTCCAACAGATGAATACATATTGGATTTATCAATTTTATTGCTGGTTCCTCCCGTCGCATCGCTTGCCTTCGAATAAGATTTCGAATTGTTAATATTATCTCTAAAGCTAGCATCACCTGAGAATTTCAAAGATTGCATCGAATCAATTTTCCATTCATAAGTACCTGATAATTTGTGATTTATCTTACTATCATCCGATCTATCAATTTTATCGGTAGTAAAATTTCCAGAAGGCGCAAAAGTAATTTTATTGGAAGTTTTATCATTAATCGTATTCAAATTTGAATAGAAATAGCTTCCATTTAGCTCAGATTTGGGTGTAATGACATCATTATAATTAACGCCTCCTGCCCAACTAGTTAGAAACCCACTATTATTTCCATTATTTAATGGAACTCCAGAATCATTATTATCGCTTCTAAATTCAACCGTTCCGCCACCACTTCTCATGTTTCTTTGAGTTTGACCAGAAAAGTTCATGAATTCATCCATCGAGAAACCTTGTTGATTGGTGTTATTACCCATTGCAAGAAGCGAAAGTTGTTTGGTAGGTGAAAACTTATTGATATTTGCTTTTCCGTAGTATCTTCCATTATCGCCACCACCTATAGAAGCATTTCCGAACCAACCTAGGCTCATCTCAGGTTTGATTTCTAAATTAATAGATTTTTCTCTGTCACCATCATCTATTCCTGTAAAAGCAGATATATCCGATTTTTTATCATAAATCTGCACTTTTTTGATCATATTGGCTTGAATGTTTTTGGTAGCTAATTTTGGATCGGATCCAAAAAACTTTTTACCATTCACATAGACATTTTTCACATCTTCCCCCTGAGCTTTTATCGATCCATCTTTTTCAACTTCAACTCCTGGCAATTTTTTCAATAAGTCTTCCACATTTGAATTGGGAACCGTTTTAAAGGAATCTGCATTGTATTCTACCGTATCTTTTTTGATTTTAACTTGATCAGCTTCAGCTTTTATCTCTACTTCTTTTAATAATTTTGATGCAGCATACATTTTGATTACACCTAGATCAATTGTTTTTGGAGAAGTGTTGGCAACAACTATTTTTTCCTTGATGTCTTGTAATCCTACATAAGTTATTTTATAGTAAAAATTTCCTTTTTCAACATTTTCTAAAATGAATTTTCCCGTCTCATCAGTTCTTGAAAAAGACAACAAAGCGGAATCAGATTGTTGGATAAGCATTACAGTCGCAAATTCTAGTGCTACACCATTATCATCTTTTACAGTTCCAGTTATGTTAAAGTTCTGAGAAAAAATGGGAGAAATTATTGACAAACAAATAATTACAAAAATATATTTCATAAATTAAATTAAAAGAAAAATTAGAATTGCAAATTTACCATTAATTCATATTCTATTTGTTAATAATATCATAACAAAAATACTAATTTAAAGAATACGACATGGAAAAGTTTGCACCAGAATTATGGAAAGTTAATTGGTTGATTTCAAACTCCATAAAACTAGAAAGTGGTAAAGTTTTAATGATTTTTTTTAACTCAAATTCATTTTTAACTTCAAAGACTGCCCACAACAATCCACTTTCGATACATAAAGAATAAGTCAAGATTTTCCCATCCATCATGAGTTCATTTACTTTCTCACGGTGCTTCGGCACTAAAGTTATGAACTTGTGGCTCAATGCAGTTTCAAAAGAAAATGTAACCATAAATTGTTTACTCTCCATGTTATTTTGATTGTAAAAGCACTAAAATATTATCTAAATCATCTTGATCAAACAAAACTGCATCTCCATTTCTGTTGATGATGATGGTATAAGGAATTTTATCAAACCCAAAATCATTCATCACCTGCTCACTATTTCCTACCCAACAATGGGATTTGATATTTGTTTTACTTAAAACCAAGTTTTTCCAACTATCAAAATTTGCATCAATTGAAATCCATACAAAATTAATATTTTTTTGTAATAACTCAATAGCTGTTTTTTCTTGTGTTGGCATATATTCCAAACATGGCTTGCACCAAGTCGCCCAAAAGTCAATTATGGTATATTGTGATGAGTCAGAAAATATCGAAAACTCTTTTTTATTCAAATCCAAAAACTGGTAATTTTTGGGAATTTTGAATTTAGCTAGTTGTTTTATTGGTCGTTCATAGTGAGGCTCTTCCTCTTGAATATCAGTCAATTGAGGCAATATTTTGAATTCACAAACTGGCATTTTCTGATTTGTTTCAAAATTCTCCTTCGTATAATTCAATGTTGGAATTTTTGAATTTTGATTCCATATTGAAAAATTTGTACTAAAATATTTTTGAACAATTTTTTTATAATTATTATTTTGAGTGAGGGTATCAAATGCTAAAAATTGTGGAATATAAATTTCAGGATTTTCGAGATTGAACTTTTTAATAAAATCATTGGCTAAGCAGAAAGCCAGTGGCTCACCAGTTAAAAAACGATCCAAGTTGAACAACAATGTACTTTCACCGCTTTTAAATTGTGCTTTTGTAATGATAATTGAATCTTCAATTTCTTTGATTAATGCACTTCCTGAAAATATCCAACCCACCTTATTTTTATTGGTTTTAATTTTGTAAAAATGGTCGTTAAAAATGTCATTAAAGTGTTGATAATTAAATGTGTTATCCGTTTTTTCATTCAAATAAACTACTGATTCCATAGATGAAAGTGTATCAATTGGAATCATATTTTCTGGAGAATCCACCACATGAATACCATCCATTATGATGGAACAAACATTCCTAATTCGCTTTTCAGGAAAAGTAATAAATTCAAAATTACAAATGGAATTATTGAGTTCATAATTCGTCAGATTGATAGATGTTTCATCCACCCACCCTTCTATTCCATCTATGGTTGTAATTGGGTAACTTTTCATGGTTCCATCAGCATTGGTGGGAGCGATCTCTGTATTATTAAAATTCCAAATAATATCATAAGATTGACTCAAAGTTGCTTTGATTGTATCCATTTTACTACTGGAATACAAGTTAATTTCTTGATTTTCAATATTTACTTTACTCAAATTATTCAAAATACCGAGTGCTATCTCTGGATTATCTTGACACCAATCGACATATTCCTTTAAGAAAGAGGTATAGTAAAAATTATTTAACCCTTTTTCATTAATAATCAATACTTTACTCAAGAATCTATAATAATTGTAATTTAAATTCAATGGTGCAGCATATCCATTAGTTTGCCCATGAATTTTTCTATAAAGCATGGCGTAATGTGGCATCCAATAGTGTAACTCGTTCAGAAAATAAATAGTGAATGGCAATGAAAGTTTGTTTTTGGTGCTTTTTTCAGTTAGATACCAGAAATAGTATCGTTTTTTTGCCATTTTTTCTAAATAATCAATGATTTCAAACTCATTTAATATATTGAGTTTGTACATGACGATATTATTTCTGATCTCATAGTTGGATTGGTTAAAGAGGTGATAGAAATTATTATTGATGGCACCATTTCCTTCTATAATCAATGTTTTGAGTGGTTCGTAATCTTCAAAATTTAGTGTTAATTGATTTTCAGGCTCTACAAATAATTTGATTTCATCACCATTATAATTCAAAATAGCAAAAGTTGCTTTATCTATTTGGAATTCAAATTTGAATTTGCCATTATTTATTTTTGCATCTAAAACCATTGGTGGTTCTAGCATTTCTTGATACAAACTAAGCTGAATATTGGTTGATTTTGAATTTGCGATATTTCCATTAATTGAAGCTGCATTTAAATTAATATTAGCCAATAATATTAAAATAATTATAATTAAATTTACCTTAGTCTTACTTTTTAAATTTTCAACCATTTCAATTTCTATAAAATTGTATTTCAACTAAATATGAATATTTATACTATCGACTTATCCTTTCAAAGCCATAAAGATACTATTGCTTGCTTTTTATTGGAAATAAATAATGAACTTGCTTTGATTGAATCAGGTCCAGATTCCACTTTTGAACAGCTAACCGCTGCTATTGCTGACTTGGGCTTTGATTATCGGAATATAAAAAAAGTCTTTTTAACACATATTCATTTAGATCATGCTGGAGGAGCTTGGCGTTTTGCAGACCATGGTGCTACTATTTATGTGCATCCATTAGGGGCAAAACATATGGAAAATCCAGAAAAATTATATAACTCAGCAAAGAGAATCTATCAAGATGATATGGAAAGACTCTGGGGAGCCATGAATCCAATCGCAAACGACCAAATTGTTTCTGTTGAAAATGGAGAGAGTTTCGAGATTGGTGATAAAAAAATAGTTGGTTGGCATACTCCTGGACATGCAATTCACCACATAGCTTGGCAAATAGATGAAAAACTTTGGACAGGTGACGTAGCTGGTGTAAAAATCAAAAATGGTCCAGTGGTTCCACCCTGCCCTCCTCCAGATATAAATATCGAGCAATGGTTTGAATCTATTGACATTATCAATAATTTGCCTGTCAATGAGTTATACTTGACCCATTTTGGAATAATAAAAAACAAAGAGGCGCATTTAGAAAAACTAAAATTAATTTTAGAAGATTGGAAAAATTGGATGTATCCTTATTTTGAAGCTAATACTGCTGCAGAAGAGATAATTCCTGAATTTATAAAATATTGTAATGCTAATTTAATAAAAAATGGACTGAATGCAGAAGAAATTGCTTGCTATGAAAGTGCAAACCCTGCATTTATGAGTGTTGGTGGATTATTGAGATATTGGAAAATAAAAACAACGGTTAGTTAGAAGGTAAATATTTACTTATTGTTTTCACAACTGTAGTGATGATTTCAAAATCTGGCAACAGTTTTGAAGATTTTTGTTCACTTTCAATATTGATTTGCTCTTTTTTATCACTTGCAACTGTCGATATTTTTTCTTGATTGTAAATCAAAAATATATAAGAAAACATGCTAAGCATCACTAATAAAACAAGAACTAATTGATGAAATCTTTTTGTTTTCATATTAAGATTTTAATTATTATTAATAAAGACAACTTAAAATGATGAATAGTTGCATAGATTTATAATAATTTTACAAAACTAATTAAAAAAGTTCATTTTTTTAAAATATTTGGAAATAATTAACATTTAAAGATTGAAGAAACTACTCTTTTTTTTATATATATTACTTACTTCGATTCAAGTAAATGCTTTTGACCAAAAACAATTGGATGAAATCGTAAAGTATTATAGTGATTATTACAAATCACCGGATATTTCTGTTGGTATTATTTACAATAACAATATTTATTTTTCATCAAACAAATCAGATACTTTAGGAACCAAAGCATTTCCAATTGGGGATATGTCAAGTGCTTTCACTTCTTATTTAATATTAAAATTATCAGAATCAGGAGTTATTAATTTAGATAGAACAGTCGATTACTATTTGCCTTGGTTTACCTTGAAAAATAAAGAAGCAGCAAAACTCATAACCATTCGAAATTTGCTCAACCAAACCAGTGGATTTACCAGAGAATTGGGTTTTAATTCCTTAAAAGTAAATGATTTAGAGCAAATTAAAGCATTCTTTTCCACAATCACTTTAATTGATGAGCCTGGTACAGAATTCCATTATTCCGCTTTGAATTATCAGCTTTTGGGATTTGTGATGAAAACGATTATTTCAAAAAACATGAATGAGCTTCAAAATGAATATATCAATACGCCACTACAACTTAAAAATACTGATTTTGTTGATAGCAATTTAGAAACATATGGCTATCAATATTGGTTTGGAATACCCGTTTATTCCAAAAAAATGAACCGTGATGAATGGTCTTTTCCAACTGCAGGAGTTCAATCTTGCACCAAAGATTTGTTGGTATGGGCAAAATTTATGTTGAACGAAGCAAAAATAGATAGCCAGACGTTGCTAAAACCTGAAAAGTTCGAAATGCTTTTCAGACCAAAATACTTCAGATATGCAATGGGCTGGTATTCAGGAAATTGGGAAAACAATGACACTTATTTCCATTGGGGTATCAAACCGAATTTTAGCTCAAGAATTACATTGCTTCCGAATGAAAATAATGCAATTGTCATTTTGTCCAATATCAATTCTTTGACAATGGTGGATAATTTGAATGATTCCTTGCTGAATTTAATGTTCAAAAATAAAAAGCGGTTACATTTTCCTTATGAAATTGTTTTTAGAATTTTATACTTATTATGGACGATTTGGTCGCTCTATGAACTATTTGTCTATTTCAAATTATGGAAAAAATTTAAATACCCCATCCACTTCAATTTTAATTTTGTGTCCTATTACCAGCTTTTTGTAGGGATAATCATCCCTTTATCTTGGCTTTATATCATTCCAAAAATCACTATGTTTCCAATTTCAAATATTATGAATGCACAGCCGGATTTAGCTTTTTGCTTAATTATCAGTGTTGTTACAGGAATTTTGATTGTAATTTTAAAAACGATTATCAAAAATAGGCATAGAAGTAGTAAATTTATTGTGAAACAAAATTCTTAAAAATATTGAGCATGAAAGTAGTTTGGGAAGGTGTTTTTCCAGCATTGACCACGAAATTCACCCAAAATGATACATTGGATCTGGATTTATTTGGCAAAAACTTAGAGCTGCAAATCCAAAGTGGCGTTCACGGAATTGTTTTAGGTGGCACTTTAGGAGAGGCATCCGTTTTAGAATTGGCTGAAAAAGAAGCACTTGTGAAATACACTTTAGAAATAGTAGCTCAAAAGATTCCTGTCATTCTCAATATTGCTGAAGGTTCTACCAAAGAAGCCATTCGACAAGCTAAATATGCAAAAGATTGGGGTGCTGATGGCTTGATGGTTTTGCCACCGATGCGATATAAAAGCGATCATTTAGAAACTATCACCTACTTCCAAACCATTGCTAAATCCACAGATTTGCCCATCATGATTTATAACAATCCTGTGGATTATAAAATAGAAGTCACTTTGGAAATGTTTGAAATTCTTCAACAAAATGCTAATATTCAAGCAGTTAAAGAATCAACAAGAGATATTAGCAATGTTACTAGAATGAAAAATCAATTTGGAGATAGATTCAAAATTCTATGTGGTGTGGATACATTAGCCATGGAATCTTTATGTATGGGTGCCGATGGATGGGTAGCTGGTTTGGTTTGTGCCTTTCCAAAAGAAACTGTGTCAATTTACAATTGGATAAAATCGGGTGACATTATCTAAGGCACTACAATTATACAGGTGGTTTTTGCCACTTTTAGAATTAGATATTCACCCCAAACTAGTACAATACATAAAATTGTGTGAATCGGAATTAGGAATAGGAAGTGAATTTGTTAGAGCCCCAAGATTAACTTTAAAGGGAGCAGAAAGAGAAAAAATACTTGCCATCATTCATAAATCATTGAAAAATAGACCATAAAATGGATAAAGAAATTGTTGCAAACTTATACCATAGTTGGGAAGGTTTTCTGAAATACCGAAAAACGACGATAAAAGAGAGGGCTGACCTCCTTCGGCAAATAGCGAAAGAAATCGATTTGTTAGGTGAAATTTTAATCCAAACTGCTGCCGAAGAAACAAATTTGACAGTTGCCAGACTTAATAATGAAAAAAATCGCACTATTTTTCAATTGAATAGTTATGCCGATGCTACTGAATCCTGCCAATGGATGAACCTCAGTATCGATTTGGGGGACAAAGATAGAAATCCACCTAAACTAGATTTGAGAAAAACAATGGAACCTTTGGGTCCAGTTTTGGTTTTTGGAGCAAGCAATTTTCCTTTTGCCTATTCTACTGCTGGTGGCGATACAGCAAGTGCCTTTGCAGCTGGTTGCAGTGTGGTCGTTAAAGCACATCCTGCTCATCCTAAAACTTCCGATTTGGTTGCCCAAGCAATTTGGAAAGCATTAGAAAAATGCAATTTGGACAAAAATATTTTTCAACATATCTATTGTGATGATTTTCAACAAATTGAAGAAATAGTCCAATACAATTATATCAAAGCTGTTGGGTTTACGGGTTCATTGAAAGGCGGAAAAGCCATTTTTGATTATGCCAATAAAAGGAAAGAGCCCATCCCTGTTTTTGCTGAAATGGGGTCAACCAATCCAGTTTTTATTTTTGAAAATTATTTGAAAAATCATTCCGCTCAATTAGCCAGTCAATTAGCAGATTCTATCACTTTGGGCATGGGGCAATTTTGTACCAAACCAGGGTTGGTTTTCATTCAAAATTCTGAGAATTGCGATTTATTCATCCAAAAATTAGCAGATAATATCGATCAGATTATTCCTGCGAATCTTTTGCATTCCGGTATTTACAAAAATTATTTGGAAAATAGTGCCTTACATATTCATCAGCCGAATGTTGCAGTATTGACTACAAATAAACATCCAATCGAAGCTTTACAAGTGAAACCAACAATTATCACTTGTGATGCATTTACTTTTATTGGCAATCCTGTTTTGCACGAAGAAGTCTTTGGTCCTATGGCTTTAGTGATTAAATACGATAATGAAAGACAATTGAAGCATTTGATAGATAGTATCCAAGGACAATTAACTTGCTCCGTTTTTGCAGAAAATGAGGATATTCAAGCCAATAATACTGCTATTGATGCCCTAAAAATGATTTGTGGTAGATTGAATTTCAATACTGTACCTACTGGTGTGGAAGTTTGTTTATCCATGCAACATGGGGGACCTTATCCAGCAACAACAGATAGTAGATTTACATCTGTAGGTGCCGATGCCATCAAAAGATTTGCAAGACCACTAACCTACCAAAATGCTCAAAATCATTATTTACCAGATGAATTGAAAAATGAAAACCCTTTGGGTATTTGGAGAACCGTGAATAATCAATTAACCAATAGTAAACTATAGATGGCAAAACACATATTTAAGTGCATCGATGCTCATACTTGTGGCAATCCTGTAAGATTGGTACAATCTGGTCGTCCAAAATTGATAGGAGCGAATATGAGTGAAAAAAGGATGCACTTTTTGAAAGAATACGATTGGATTCGAAAAGGATTGATGTTTGAGCCGAGGGGACACGATATGATGAGTGGCAGTATTTTATACCCGCCTTCCGATCCAGAAAATGATGTAGGTGTTTTGTTCATCGAAACTAGCGGATGCTTACCGATGTGTGGTCATGGAACGATTGGAACGATAACAATTGCAATTGAAAAAGGGTTGATAATTCCAAAAATTAAAGGGCAGGTTAGGATGGAAACTCCTGCTGGTTTAGTACTTATTGAATATAATGAAGTCAATAATCAGGTCAAAAGTGTAAAACTAACGAATATTGCTGCTTTTCTACATTCCGAAGCACTGACAGTTGATTGTCTGGGATTGGGAGAAATTGTATTTGATGTAAGTTATGGTGGCAACTTTTATGCAATCATTGATGTACAAAAAAACTTTAAAGGATTGGAGCATTATCCTGTTGATCAACTCATACATTGGTCAAGAGTATTAAGAACTGCAATTAACCAAAAATATGAATTTATTCACCCAGAAAATCCAAATATTCATACCTGTACTCATATTCTTTGGACAGGAAAAGTAATTGATCCCACTGCTACTGCTAGGAATGCAGTGTTTTATGGAGACAAAGCTATTGACCGTTCGCCTTGTGGCACCGGAACCTCAGCAAGAATGGCACAATGGTATGCAAAAGGGAAATTGAAAAAAGGGGATGAATTTATTCATGAAAGCATTATTGGGAGTAAATTTATTGGGAGAATAGAAAAAGAAGGTGTTTTATTTAACAAAAAATATATCCAACCAAGTATAGAGGGATGGGCAAGGATTTATGGTGAAAATACTATAAGCATTGATCCAGAAGATGACCCTTATGCATTCGGTTTTCAAGTATTATAATATGAAAGTAACAGTTATTGGTGGAGGTTTAATTGGGCTTTGTAGTGCTTATTATTTAAACAAAGCTGGATTCCAAGTCATTGTGATCGATAAAGGAAATTTCAATCAAGGTGCTTCTTATGTGAATGCTGGATATATTTCGCCTAGTCATTTTGTGCCTTTAGCCACACCTGGAATCGTCGCAAAAGGCATGAGATGGATGCTGAGTAGTACTTCCCCTTTTTATATCAAACCTCGTTTTGATATGGATTTGGTCAAATGGGGTCTGGCATTTTATAAAAGTGCCAATGAGAAAAAAGTCGCTCAAAACACCCCCTATTTATCTGCTATTTTGAATTATTCTAGAGAATTGACCATTGATATAAAAAATACAATTGGCAATCAATTTAGAATGGAAGAAAAAGGGTGTTTGATGCTCTATAAAAATAAAGAAACTGAAAAACATGAAATCGAAATGCTCCATGATGCAAAAAAATACCATTTGAAAGCTGAAATTTTGACCAAAAACCAAGTTCAAGATTTAGAACCAGATGTTGAACTAGATATTTTAGGCGCTGCGATGTATTATGATGATTGCCACTTGCATCCAGGGGAATTCATGAATACCTTATACAATTATTTGATTGAGAGAGGAGTCATGATTTTGAACCAATCTGAAGTGACAGATTTTGAAATAGAAAATAAAAAAATTGTCCGTATTTCTACTTCTGAAGCGACCATTAATACCGATCATGTGGTGTTGGCTGGAGGCGTATGGAATTTAGAATTGTGTAAAAAATTAAATATTCCGCTGCTGATGCAAGGAGGAAAAGGCTATAGTTTCACGTATAAAAAAGTAGAAAGAAATTTAAAATACCCAGCAATTTTAGTGGACCATCGATGTGCAATGACGCCTCTTGGCGAAGATTTAAGGATGGGTGGTACGATGGAAATAAGTGGAACAGATAGCCCAACCCTTCCCAAAAGGATACTGGCTATTTATGATGCTGCCAATTTATATTACAAAAACTTAAATTTACCAGCACCCAAAATTGAAGCGGCTGGCTATGGATTCCGTCCTCTTTCTCCAGATGGTTTGCCTTATATAGATAAGGTGCCACAATTTAAGAATGTTACAATTGCTGGTGCCCATGCAATGGTTCGATTATCCTTAGCTGCTGGAACTGGAAAAATAGTAGCTGATTTGGTAGCAGAGCAAAAACCTGAAATTGATATTGAAGGTTTTAGAGTAGATAGATTTTAGGAATAAGGTCATTATTGTTTTTTTTATAATAAAGTTTAGTTAAGCTACCACTTTCAATTTCTTTTTTACCAAAGCGGCTTTTTGTTGAATATCCGCCATTTGTTCCCCGATTATGGTAATATGACCCATCTTACGGAAAGGTTTGGTTTCTTTTTTGCCGTAAAGATGTGGAAATACACCTTTAATAGCTACAACTTCCTCAAATCCTTGATAAATTGCATCCCCAGAATAACCTTCTGAGCCTAATAAATTGAGCAACATGGCAGGACAACGTGTAGTGGTATCTCCTAATGGAAAATCCATCACTCCTCTTATATGTTGTTGATATTGAGAGGTATAGGCATTTTCAATTGTATGATGACCCGAATTGTGGGGTCTCGGAGCAACTTCATTCACCCATAAAGAGCCATCCTTATTGTAAAAAAATTCTACAGCCAATAAACCACAAATATCCATTTTCTCTATTATTTCAGCCGCAATTTGCTTGGCTTTTTCATCAATTTTTAGAGAAATATTGGCAGGGCAAATTAATTCTTCCACCAAATTAGCATCGCCGTGAAATTCCATACCAACCGTATCAAAACATTTAATTTCTCCAGATTTATTTCTAGCAGCTATTACTGCAATTTCCATTTCAATATTCGCTAATTGTTCGATAACTGAGGGGGCATCCATTATCAAACTAAGGTCAGCTTCAGATTTGATAACACTCACTCCCTTCCCATCATATCCGCCACTCCTTGTCTTTTGAACAAAAGGAAAATTCAAAACACCATAATGTATAGCTTGAGAAATAGCCTCTTTTGACTCGAAAAGCTCAAAAGGAGCAGTTTCTATATTATTTTTTTTATAAAATTGTTTTTGGAAACCCTTGTCTTTTATCAATTTCAGTGCCGATGGTTTTGGATGAATCTCAACCCCTTCCAATTCCAATTGAAATAATGCAGCTAGGTTGACATGCTCAATTTCTATGGTAAGTACATCTACTTTTCTTCCAAAATTCAACACATCGGCTTCCGAATTTATATCCCCAACAAAATATTCTGATGCAATATCACTAGCAGGATAATCCGATTTATCCATCACCAATGTCTTTATAGACCAAATGCTAGCTGCTTGGCAAAGCATTTTTCCCAATTGCCCGCCACCTAAAATACCTAATTTCTTATTCAAATTACTCATTATTCCATCTTTTCAAACACAAAGAAACTGAATCCTTCCAAAAAAATGACTATCAACTGACAAAATTGCAGATAAATTTATTATATATTATCAAAAAATGTCAAAAATGAACTGAAAATTATAATTTTGTGGATGGCATAATAGTTGTCGATTATTACTTTTAAATTATAAAAAATTTGTCCTATGAGTATGTTTGACGATTTATTGATAAAGCCCGGATTTGAGGACGAAACTGAATATTCTCCAATTTTGACATTAGAGGATGAAGAAGAAGTGAAAAACGACGAGGTAATACCCGATTTACTTCCCATTCTTGCATTAAAGAACACAGTACTTTTCCCAGGTATCGTGATACCAATTACTGTGGGAAGAAATAAGTCAATCAAAGCGATAAGAAAAGCTTATGATAGTGATAAACTCATTGGAGTCTTATCACAAATAGATTCTAAAATCGAAAATCCAGCAGATAATGACCTCTATAGAATTGGTACTATTGCTCGGATTATGAAGATTCTTAGAATGCCAGATGGCACTACTACTGCTATTTTACAAGGGAGAAGACGCTTCTATTTAAACAATATGGTTTCAGAGTCTCCTTATATGCAAGGGGCGATTTCTACTATATCTTACGAAAAACCGATTAATGAGCTGGAATTTGATGCGATGATTTCTTCAATAAAAGATTTATCCAGACAGATCATTGAGCTGTCAAATAATATTCCTTCAGAAGCAATTGTGATGTTAAAAAATATCACGAACAATAATTTTCTATTGAATTTTATAGCTTCTAACTCGGGAATAAAAATAGAAGAAAAACAAAAAATACTAGAAATTTCTAATTTGGAGCAAAAAGCGAAGAAAGTACTTGTCAATTTAGATAATGAACTTCAATTATTGAAATTGAAAGACAAAATCGAAAATAAAGTAAGGACTGATTTGGATAAGCAACAAAGGGAATATTTCTTAAATCAGCAATTAAAAACCATCCAAGAAGAGCTTGGCAACCAACCAGGAGAGGATGATATTACTAAGTTTATTGAAAAAGCAGAAAAAATTGTTTGGCCCATAAAAGCCAAAGAAGTTTTTGATAAAGAAATCAATAAATTGAGAAGGATGAATCCTCAGATGTCAGAATATTCTGTAATGCTGAATTATGTAGAATTGTTGACGGATTTGCCTTGGGAAAATTACAGCAAAGACAATTTTGACCTAAAAAATGTTAAAAAAGTATTGGATAAAGACCATTTTGGGCTAGAGAAAGTAAAGGAAAGAATCATAGAACATTTAGCAGTTTTGAAGCTCAAAGGGGATATGAAAGCACCCATACTTTGTTTGGTAGGTCCTCCAGGTGTCGGTAAAACGTCTTTGGGCAATTCCATAGCTAGTGCTTTGAATAGGAAGTATGTCAGAATGTCACTGGGTGGATTACACGACGAATCGGAGATTAGAGGGCATCGTAAAACCTATATTGGTGCTATGCCGGGAAGGATTCTTCAATCCTTAAAGAAATCAGGCACCTCCAATCCCGTTTTCATCTTGGATGAAATCGACAAAATTGGAAAGGATTTTAGAGGTGACCCTTCTTCTGCATTATTAGAAGTGCTTGACCCAGAGCAAAATACAACTTTTCATGACAATTATCTGGACTTTGAATATGATTTGTCGAAAGTGCTTTTCATTGCAACAGCAAACTCTTTAAATACCATTCAACCAGCATTGTTAGATAGAATGGAAATCATTGAAATTAGTGGTTATTCAAATGAAGAAAAGAAAGAAATTGCAATAAGACATTTGGTACCACAACAAAGAGAGAATCATGGTTTAAAGGAATCTCAATTAAAAATTGATGATGATGCAATAGATTTAATTACCAAAAAATATACTAGAGAGTCAGGAGTTCGATCTTTAAATAGACAAATTGCGGCGGTTATCAGAAATGTGGCTACAAAAATCGCAATGGGAACATCCAAAAAAGTGCATTTGAAATTGGAAGATGTGGAACCAATTCTCGGTCCCCCTACTTTCAATTATGATATTTATTCGGATATTCAAGAGCCAGGAGTAGCAGTTGGTTTGGCTTGGACAAGTGTTGGTGGAGATATTTTATTCATAGAATCCAACAAAAGTCCTGGAAAGGGAAAATTGACATTGACTGGAAATTTGGGTGATGTGATGAAAGAATCTGCCACAACAGCTTTGAGCTATTTAAAGGCAAATGCTATCAAATACCATTTGGATCCAAAAATATTTGATGAAACAGATATTCATATCCATATTCCAGAGGGAGCAATACCGAAAGATGGACCGTCTGCAGGTATCACCATGCTTTCAGCTTTGACTTCATTGCTATTAAATAAAAAAATAAAACCACATTTAGCGATGACTGGCGAAATCACTCTTAGAGGAAAAGTTTTACCAGTGGGTGGCATTAAAGAAAAAATATTAGCTGCAAAAAGGTCAAATCTTAATGAAATAATTCTTTGTAGTGACAATAAAAAACATATTGAGGAAATTCCTAAAGATTATATTAAGGATATGGTATTCCATTATGTGAATAAAATGGAGGATGTAATAAAAATTGCTATCGAACAATAAAAAATGAAGCTGTCAGAAATGACAGCTTTTTTTTGCTATTTTTTCAAATAATATTTATTTTTACGAATGAAAATAAATAATCCTCACGACCTACTCATAAAGTCAATCTTAAAAGATAAAAAAATGGCGATTGACTATTTGCAAAATTTCCTACCGAAGGAAATAGCAGATAAGGTAGATTTTGAAACACTAACTTTAGTGGAAACCTCGTATATTAATGATCAATTAAAAACATACTTTTCAGATATAATATATAATTGTAGAATAAAATCTGATAATCTCGACATTGAGATTGCCATTTTAATAGAGCATAAAAGCTATAAAGACAAATTTGTAGTATTTCAAATATTACACTATCTTTCCTCAGCTTGGATACAATCTATCTCCAATAATGAAAACCCAAAATTAATAATTCCAATTTTATTCTATCATGGAAAAGAGGAATGGAAATATCAAGAAATCAAAGATTTTTTCATTACAGCTGATGATACGATCATACAATATGTACCAAATTATAAATATATCTTTAATAACTTACTAGAACTAAATGACAATCAACTTTGGGCACTAGAAAATCAATTTTTAGCCGTAAATATGCTTGCATTAAAGCATTTTTTTGATCAAATTTGGTTAGAAAGTAATTTGGTATCTATTTTTTCAAAATTATTAAATAATAACGAAAACTTAAATTCAAAACTTATCGTTTATATTTTTAATTTTGTGAAATTAAAATCTGAAAAAATTGATAAACTTTTCAAAGATTTACCCAATTTAAAAAAATCTGAGGTTATGAATACAATACAATTATTGAAAAAGAAGGAAAAATTGAGGGCAAAATTGAAGGAAAAATTGAAGCAATTGAAGAAATTGTAATCTCTTCATTTAAAAATGGTATTGATTTTAATTTAATTTCAAATATTACAAATTTGGATGTTGAAAAAATACAAGATATCCTATTAAAGAAAAATTTAATTAAAAAGTAGCTCTAATCTGTGCTCGAATGTTATGAATCGTGTTGCTTAATTCTGACTTCCTAGCATCATAATTTATGCTTAATTGAGTAAATTGAGTAATTCTTTGATCATATTGTAAACTCCATATAAAATTTGTCCCGTTCTGCAAACCATCTAATAGAATAAACTCTAAAGCCGTATTTTTCAATCCATTATAATTTATTTTTACCCACTCAACTTTTCCTCTAAAATTACTTTTACTAGATTGATTATAAGTGAGTTCTATTGAATTATTGTTGATGTTAGCTTGCTCATTTAGCCCAATTTTATTTTTCAGCAAATCATATTTTAAGGATAAGTCTGCTCTAAAATTGCTTTTATAAATCCATAAAAATTGATGCTCTACCCTATTTGTGTTAATAAAATAATTTCTAGAAGTTAAAGATTGTGAATTATTCGATTTTTCGATATATCCCAAAGTCAAAATACTCGACAACTGTTTTGAATAATTCACCCTAGTTCTAAATAAAAATTCATCTAAAATCCTGCTTTCCAATCCATTAATCAGAATTAATCTTTGAAAATTTCTTGTTTGAGTAAATTGAATATCATAAAGAGTATTGCTTCGATTGAATTGAAGTAAGTTTCTCAATAAGAATGTGGAATTCACTAAACTAGTATCACTTTTAATTGTTGAAAACGGGTTGATAGTATTTTCTCCAGTATCACTCCTTATCTTCCTCAAAACTTTAAGATTGGATTGTATCGTAAATTTTCGAATGATTTTACCAAAACTTGTTTTTTCAGTATATATAATTCTTGGATCAATAGATATTGCAGCATTTAAATTCACATTGTTCGTTGGAACAAATTGATTCGATAACACAACTACTCTAATATAATCAGCTTGTATTGCAATTGGTGCAATTTCAAACTCATCCAATTGAGCTACATCATCCTTATTGCGATCAATCCAAATATAATTGCCTTGCCCTGGATACACTTTTAGATAATTATATTCTATTTTTTGTTCTTGACCTGAACTAATTTCATAAGTTAAATTTCCTCTCACCAATCCTTTTTTTATCAAAACTTGCTGATCCAATCTTCCTAAAAGATTGTTCAATTGTTGGGTATTATTTGTTTTAAAATTCCGTTTTATAAATGAGAATGTTAGCACATTATCTTTATTTTGATTCCATTTCCCTTCAAAATTAAAGTCTTGTGCATTGGTATTTTCTTTGAAAAGCAAACCATTCGGTATGTAATCTATTCTATTTGAATATTGTAATTTCCATGCAAATGACTCACTTTCAGTTCTTTGAAAGAACACACTTTTTGTATCAAACCAAAAACTCTTCAAATTAATCGAATCTGAAGTATTGTTTTTTACTTCATTTTTTTCCATTTCCCATTTTGCACCGATTTTATATTTTATTTTCTTCCCAAAACTTTTACTAATTTCAATATTGGGTCGAATAAAAGTTGCATTTTCTGTTTTGAACTGATTGCTTTTTAAGTAAGATGCATTAATAATGCTCTCCCATCCTTTCCATCTTGTATTTAAATTGACAACTTGTTTTGCTCCATTAAAGACATTTTCTTTAGTGTAATAGTTGGTCTCATATCTCAAACTTCCGAGTTTGAAATGCTGAATAGTAGCACTTAAGGTACCTAATAATTCATTTTCATAAATTCCAGCTTGTATATTCCAGTCTCTCGTAAATTCAGCATTTCTAAATGGATTGAGGAATCTAAAGGTTTTGTCTAAAATTTCAAAATGAGCATTAGTGGTTAGTTTCCACTTATTTGTTGTATCAAAATTTATCAATTGCTGATAATTAATTGAAAAAGCATTTCCATTATTCAATGAATCCTTTATTGTTGAAAAACGATTTCTATCTATCAAACTTTTTGCATACTCTATTTCTATTTTGCTTTTCTTATCTTCGTATTTTGAACCAAATGAAAATAATTGGTTTTTAGCAGGTGCAATTAATTTATAAATTGGCTCATAGTTACCACTTGGAATACCCGTAATTGAATTTGGAGCAACCCAAATATAGACTTGCCCATTTATCGAATTTCCCGACCGAATATAATTCCCTTGATTGGTACCAACATCCGTAAATCTTGCAATATATAAACCATTTCCAGAGATGTCATATTGTAAAACACTGAAAATCTTACCATTAACTAATGTATCAATTTTCTTATACCTTATTGGGTCGTTTGATTCTGCGGTTGCCAATTCAATTCCGCTCAGTTCTATTTCATTTGAGGTACTATTTGAAATTGTTTTGATTGCCTCCTCATTTAACGTTGTACCATTATTCAAATTTTTTCCATCTTGCTCGGAATATGCATTGATATAAAACTGAAATTTATTGTAATTCCATTTTGTATTTGCTATCCAAAGTGATCTATTATAGGAAGCTGTATTGTATTCGAACTCTATAATAATTCTGGAATAATTAGTAATTATTTTTCGGTTCGTAAAGGTCACATCAGCCCTATTATAATCAATTATATAATCTTCATCAATGCCCCTTTTCAACAAATTTCCATCCAAATACACTTTTTCAGAACCAGACAAAATAATGATAAACCGCTCATTGTCTTTCCCTTGCAAACGATATGGTCCTTGATTTCTCTCAATTCCCTTTATCTCTTGTCGATTAAACTTCCCTCTTGTCAAAGCATAAGAAACTTGGTTTTCAGTCGTTAAATTTTTATTGATTTTTAAAGTGTTAAAATATTGTCCTCCTTGCAATTTCTTGTAATAATTTAAAAAATATCCTGTAGGTTTCACCACATCATAATCTCCAGCTTTTATGGCATGCCCATTTTTGGATAACTGAATAAAAATTCTATCAAAATCTTGCAATCGTTGAGTATTACCATCGGGTTGTATCGGGATATTATTGTCATTCAAAACCGCATTGACCAAAATATCATCACCCAACAAACCGTTCATTTGAATATTAAAATTCGAATTAAGCGATAAATTTTGATTGTTACCTAGATTAATTCCTCTTGAATAAACGCCTGAATAATCTAAGCCTTTTTTCTTGAAAAATAAATCATTTTGCAATTTCACATCCTCTTCCGTTATTAAAAGTCCGCCATTAAATGATTTTTTCAAAAGTGACGTGTCCAAACTTTTTGAAATTTCAAACAAATTTCTAGTAATTTTCCTGCCTTTCAACGTTATATTTTTTCCCACCAAAGTGTCATCAACCAATAAAATTCTTCCATTTATCGTATATAATTTTCTGTCAACCAATAGATTATTTGAAAAATATAAATTAGTATAGTTAGGATCTAAAAGTATTGAGTCAGAAAATTGATTCGATTTTTTAAGCTCTAATTTTGTTATAAATTGGTTAGAAAGATTGATTTGAGCATAACTATAATTTTGTAAACAAAAGAAAATCAATAGGACTAGAGCAGCAGCTCTTCCCTTTTGATTTGATAACTTTAATGAAAATTTATATTTTAAAAACGTTTTTATTGCTCAGATAATTTATTTATGTATATTGTCATAAATTTATGATTTTATGGAATTATTGCCTTTCAAAGCTGTTTATCCAAATTTGAATGTTGCCAAATTATCTGATAACTTTTCAGATTTAGTTCGTGAAACTTATCCGAATTTAAAAAGCAATAATTACTTCCATTTAAACGACAAAGAAAGCCTTTTTATTTATGAAATTTCACACGAAAATAACAAATATACAGGAATCATTGGTTTAGCATCCTTTAAAGATTATCAAAATGGGATTATAAAAAAACATGAACAAACTTTAGCTCATAAAGAAACAGAACATTTGAGACTATTTAAAGAAAGAATGGCAGTTGTAAAACCCATTCTTTTGACTTATCCAAAATTAGATGAACTTTCCATCTTATTAGAAAAACTAAAACTTTCAGAAAACCTTTTCTATCAATGTTATATAAATGATGAAACCCATACCTTTTGGTTTGCTGAATCGAATAAGTTGACTCAATTAATTGAAGAAATCAGTCATTTATACATTGCGGATGGACATCATCGTATGTTTACTGGCAACTCATTATATGAAAAAACAAAACTGACAAATCATGCTCATATTCCTGTCGTTTTATTCGACTTTTCACAATTAGAAATTAAAGGATATCATCGATTAATCGATGCTCATCAAGTGAAAAATCTAAAAAAGAAACTATTAGACTATATCGATTTGGACGAAATATCAGAGGCTGAGGCTACTAAATACAATAATGAGTTTATCTTATTTTATAAGAAAAAGTGGTATGCTGCAAAATGGAAACCTGAAATTCTTGAAAAATATCTTCACCATAAAGTAATTTTAGATACAGAAATCTTAAATAATGAAATTTTGCTAAATATTTTTGGCATCACTGATTTCAAAAATGACAAGAGAATCCAATATATAGAAGGAAATGTAAATATTGTTGCATTTGAAAAGAAAATCAAAAAGGATGAAATATTTTTCTTATTACATCCATTGAGTATAAAAGATTTTCAAATTGTTTCTGATGAGGATATTGAAATGCCTCCAAAATCAACTTGGTTTTATCCAAGAATTAGAAATGGATTGATCATTTATGAATACTAAAAAAGGTAACTTATCTCAACAAGCTACCTTTTTTCAACAAAATCAATTAAATTTTATTATAGTTTCACAAATATACAACTATTTTTTATTTGTGACAACTCATTTCAATATTTTTAAATGATTTTTACCTATTTTGATTAAAAAATAAGCATATTTAATAATTATTTCTTCTCACTTTTGTATAAATCATTCAATTCAGTTATCACTTCATTCGTGATATCCAAATTTTTATTACCATATAACATCCCAATACCTGCTGAAGTATAAGACAAAATGTAATCGTAACCATGATCTTCCGCTTTTTTTGCTAAATAAACATTAATCTTATCTTTTAATATTTTGTCTAATTGCTGCTGTTGCTTCATTATACTTTCCTCAATCTTTGCTTTGTATGCATTTAAACTTTGTTCTTTTGCAGCTAAGCTTTTTTGTGCAGCTTGCATTTCCACAGGGGTCATATTGTCACCTTTCTGTTGGTAACCCACATATTCTTTTTGGATGGAAGTAGCTCTTTCTTCCACTTCTTTCTGCATATTTTTAATTTGACCCTCCAAATTATTTTTTGAATCTTGATAAAAATTATATTTTTCCATTAAAGAATCAATATTCACATAGACAATTTTGCCTTTTTCGTTACTTACTGTTTTGGTATCAGTAGTTGGAGTTGGAGTAGCAGTTGTGTCTTGGGTTTTCTTTTGTTGACATGCAAAAAGCCCCAAAGAAATCATTGAAATGATCGTTAACTTCGTTAAATTGTTCATTTATAGTTATTATTTTAATTATTTTGAAGCAAAAATAAGTAATGTGGCAATATTAGTGAAATATTTGACTAGATAGTAATAAGGATTTATTCAATTCGTCCACATTTATAGTGTTGGATATATTATTTGCATTAAAATACATAATCATATTTTCTGTTGGCATGTTTCCAGTCAAGTCATCTTTTGCCATCGGGCATCCACCATAGCCCTTCAATGCTCCATCAAATCTTCGGCAGCCACTTTTATAAGCTGCATCCACTTTTTCTAACCAATTTGTTGGTTGAGTATGAAGATGAGCACCAAATTCAATGGTTGGAAATTTCGGGATTAAATAATTGAAAAGATAAGAAATGGAATCTGGATTGGAAACCCCAATTGTGTCAGATAATGAAATTATCTTCACTCCAAGTTCTATTAATCTTTCACACCATTTCATTACAATGGAAGCATTCCACTCATCACCATATGGATTTCCAAAACCCATTGAAATATAAATCACTGGCTCTTTGCCATACTCATTACAGAGTTGAATAATTTGTTTTGTCCTATCCAAAGATTCTTCTATGGTAGCATTCGTATTTCGTATTTGAAATGTCTCAGATATTGAAAATGGATAGCCGATATATCTTATTTGTTCGAATTTAGTGGCAGTTTCAGCTCCTCTTGCATTCGCAACAATTGCTAACAACTTTGTTTTTGAGTTTTTCCAATCTATTTTTTCAAAAACAATTTCTGAATCTTGCATTTGAGGAATAGCTTTAGCAGACACAAAACTCCCTGCATCTAAAGTATCAAAACCAACTTTCAACAATTGATTGATATAGGCTATTTTATGGTCGGTATCAATAAAATCTTTGATACCTTGCATCGCATCTCTAGGACACTCTATAATTTTTAACATTTGCTAAAATATTCAACAAATTTATATAATATTATTTTGAAACTATCTATAGAAACATGTTTTATCAGAATATTTCAAAAAAAACATGATTTAATTTAATTTTGAATTAATTTTACGAAAAATATCTGCTTAATGGCAAAGAATATATTCAGATTTATAGGCTTTTTTCTTTTTATTTTTGGAATGTTATCTTTTGTGTTCTTACTAACAGGTATAAATTTCACTTTTCTAACTTGGGTTGATTCGTTTGGAGGACTTACTGGACTAATCATTAGAATTTGTATGATTTGCCTTGGTCTTCTTATTTCTTATGCAACCAGTATTAAAACTGAGGAATAATTCTAAATTCCTAAACTTTATAGTAATTATCAAATTTAGACGTTTCGGAAATCTCATGTCTTTTTGTCACCCAGCTCTGCCATTTTTATTATAATTTTCAATAAAATCTGCCTTTTATCTGCAAAAAAGTCAATTGAAAAATCAAAAAATGGGTTGGCATTCCAATTGTTATATAGCTTGTATTAAATTAATTAAATAAAATTTATATATAACTAAAATGGGTAAAATAATAGGAATTGACTTAGGAACTACGAATTCATGTGTAGCTGTAATGGAAGGAAATGAACCAGTAGTAATTGCCAATGATGAAGGCAGAAGAACAACCCCCTCAATTGTAGCATTTTTAGATAATGGTGATCGTAAAGTAGGTGATCCTGCAAAACGTCAGGCGATTACAAATCCCAAAAGAACAATTGCTTCAATTAAGCGATATATGGGACATAGATACAGTGAAGTAGATAAAGAAACTGGTCTATCATCTTATGTTGTAGAAAAAGGAGACAATAATACAGTAAAAGTAAATATAGACGGAAGACCTTATACTCCACAAGAAATTTCAGCAATGGTACTTCAAAAAATGAAGAAAACTGCTGAGGACTTTTTAGGACATGAAGTAACTGAAGCAGTAGTAACTGTTCCTGCTTATTTCAATGATTCTCAACGTCAAGCAACAAAAGAAGCTGGAGAAATTGCAGGATTACATATCAAAAGGATTATCAATGAGCCAACTGCTGCTGCTTTAGCATACGGTATGGACAAGAGAAACAAAGATATGACTGTTGCAGTCTATGACTTGGGTGGTGGTACTTTCGATATTTCCATATTAGAATTAGGAGATGGAGTTTTTGAAGTAAAATCTACAAATGGTGATACTCACTTAGGTGGAGACGATTTTGATGCAGTGATCATCAACTGGTTGGCTGACACTTTCAAATCTCAAGAAAATATTGATTTGAGAAAAGACCCAATGGCATTACAAAGATTAAAGGATGCTGCGGAAAAAGCTAAGATTGAATTATCATCTTCTGCTGAGACTGAAGTAAATCTTCCTTATATCACTGCTGTTGATGGAGTTCCGAAACACTTAGTGGTAAAATTAACAAGATCAAAATTTGAGCAGTTATCTGATGAGTTAGTAAAAAGAACTTTAGAGCCTTGCAGACTTGCAATTAAAGATGCTGGAATTTCTGCTAACGAAATTGATGAAGTTATTTTAGTGGGTGGTTCTACTAGAATTCCAAGAATTCAACAAGCTGTAGAAGACTTTTTTGGCAAAAAACCAAATAAATCAGTAAATCCTGATGAAGTTGTTGCGATTGGTGCAGCTATTCAAGGTGGCGTTTTAAGCGGTGATATCAAAGATGTATTGTTATTAGATGTTACACCATTATCTATGGGAATTGAGACAATGGGTGGAATCTATGATGTAGTAATCGAAGCTAACTCTACTATCCCAACTAAAAAGTCTAAAGTTTATTCAACAGCTACAGATAATCAACCATCAGTAGAGATTCATATCCTACAAGGGGAAAGACCGATGGCAAGAGATAATAGAACGGTTGGTAGATTCATCTTAGATGGAATTCCACCTGCTCCAAGAGGTGTTCCACAAGTGGAAGTGACTTTCGATATGGATGCAAATGGAATCTTGAATGTATCAGCTTTAGAGAAAGGAACGGGTAAAAAACAAAATATTAGAATCGAAGCTTCTACTGGTTTGAGCAAAGAAGAAATCGAAAAGATGAAAGCGGAAGCTGCTGCAAATGCAGATAGCGACAAGAAAACTAGAGAAAATGTTGAGAAATTAAACATGGCAGATAGTTTAATATTCCAAACTGAAAAGCAATTGAAGGAATTTGGAGATAAATTACCTGCAGATGCTAAAGCAAAAGTAGAACAACATTTGGAAGAATTGAAAGAGGCACATAAAAATAATGATTTTGATAAAATAGAAGCTGCTTCAACTGCATTAACCAATGCTTTCCAAGAAGCTAGTCAAAATCTTTATCAAAATGGGCAACAAGGTGGTGCTCCAACAGAAGATCAAGAATCAACTAACCATCAAAACAACAACAGCAATGACAATATTGCAGATGTTGAATATGAAGAAGTTGATGAAACGAAGAAATAAAAAAAGTTGATATAATAATTAAAAATCCGGATGACTTTATTGCCATTCGGATTTTTTTTTGATTTAAATGAGCTTATATATTTTCATGATTTCACTCAAAATAGCAGGAAAATCTATTTTTAAATCTACAATTTTTCCTGAGTAAATATCAAAAACCCAGCCATGAACCGTCAACACTCTTTCCTTATATGCTTCTTGTACAGCGGCAGTTTTGATTAAATTCATACATTGTTCTTGCACATTCAACTCCACTAAACGATTGAATCTCTTTTGATTATCTTCAATAGCATCCAACTCTTGATAATGTAATCTATATACATCTCGGATGTTTCTGAGCCATGGATTCAATAGACCTAAATCCACTGACTCTAAAGAAGCTCTGACACCGCCACATTCATAATGTCCACAAACTACTATATGTTTTACTTTCAGATGTCGAACCGCATAATTGATAACAGACATGACATTCAAATCAATTGAAATGACCATGTTGGCAATATTACGATGGATGAAAATCTCACCTGGGTTGGCACCTAAAATATCTTCTGCTGTTACTCGACTATCCGAACAGCCAATATATAAAATTTCAGGTTTTTGACCTTTGGATAGTTTTTCGAAATAGCTTGGGTCAATTTCCAATTTTTCAGCTATCCATTTCTTATTTTTTTCAAAAATTAAGTCGAAATTCATAATTCAATTTTAAAATAAAAAAAATGCTAACCTGAAGGTTCAGATTAGCATTTTATATAATTTTATTTAATATTTTAAGATAAGTGAGCATTGATTTTGTCAGTCAATACTTTTTTGGAAGTCATGCCAACATGTTTGTCAACCACTTCACCATTTTTCAATATCAAAATGGTAGGAATACTTCTTACACCATATTTCATCGAAACTTCAGGGTTGTTATCCACATTTAGTTTTCCAACTTTTACTTTTTCACCGTATTCTGAAGCTAATTCTTCAATAATAGGAGTAATTGCTCTACATGGTCCACACCATTCTGCCCAAAAATCAACAACAGCAACAGTATTTTCTGATAATGCTGTTTCTTGAAAATTAACATCTGTAAATTCAAATGCCATACTAATTTTATTTTTTAATTAACTAAGATAAATTCTAAACACAATCAAATCAAAAAAGTTCAAAACTATTTTTATTCTTTTACAATTCTATTGGTAATTACATTGTTTCCAAGAATAACTTTACATAGATAGACCCCAGATGCAAACTCAGCAGCATTTATTGAAACATTTTTGGTAGTTTGACTATACTTTTGTTCTACTAATTTCTTTCCTGTTATATCATACATTAAAAACTTCCAATCATTATTCCAATTATTCAATATAACTTGAAAGTCATTCTCAAATGGATTTGGAGAAACCAATAACTCTACCCTATCCTTATCTAAATCACTTACATTATTCGTACATAGTGTTTTAAAACTGACTTCTTCACTATAATTAGTTATCGTACCATTACAATTGGAATAAACCCGGACATTGTAATCTGTACAAGTATCCAAACCAGTTAAAGTATAATTATTTATATTTCCCCCATTAACCATTGTCCAGTTAGTTTCAGATTTTTTCTTATATTCAATAATATAATTATCAGCTGTAATTTCATTATCCCAAGATAAATAATCTTTATTTTGCACAGTCTTTTCAACTTTCAAATTCTTGATGGACTGACAAATCACTATAGGTACAATATTTACACAATAATCTTCTACTTCACCATAATTAAAGGCTTGGCAAGCATCAAAAGTTGTATCTGATGAATATCTCATTTGAATTCTTAATCTAGTAATCCCTGGCTTCGCTGTTTTAGGAACATAAAATTCGTAAGTAATTGGAACTTTTGTTTGTTTTGGAGTAATTATAATTTCATCTTTTGAAAAGGCACCATCTTGATTATAATCAATCCAAGCTTTAAAAACTTCATTCGATGTTGACTGCGAAAAGCCAGGAGTTAAAATAAGATTATATTTGTACAACCAATTCAAATCTGTCGTTTTATCCGCAAAATAAGAATAGCCGCCATTGTCTCCAGAAATATTTTTCAAAGTATTCAACTCGACTGATTCGATATATTCCAGATTTGTGGCACCACCATTATTTGTGCAATAGGTCAAATCCGTACATGCTCCACATCCTGTAGTTTTGAATGTTTTTGTTTCTGAAATTACCAATGTAGAATCATTACATGCTGAACCAACTGTAAATTCATAAGTAGAGCAAGGCTTTAAATTTGAGATTTGAAGGTTTGTAGAATTTACATTTTTCACAATCACTTCTCCCGTAGCAAGATTTTTGACTTTAATTTCATAATTTTTAGATGCCAAAACTTTGTCCCAAATAAACAATGCTGTAGAATCATTTCTAATTACTGCACTTAAGTTGGTTGGAGCTAGGCAACATCCATCTGTTTTAAATGTTTGTAATGCACCAAAACCAAGTATAGTATCAGTACATAAAGTAAAAATTTTGTACTCATAATTGGTACAAGGCAATAATTTATTTAAGTTTAAGGGTAAAGAAACATTTCGAATAGTGTCCCAGTTTGATCTTGTTGCTGGTTTGTAAACAATATTAAAAGATTGGTTTTGTCCTAAACTCACCCAATTAATAGTTGCAGAAGTGTCCAAAATATTGCTCACATTATAACCAACTGGTTTTGGGCATGAGCCACAATTTGACAACAACGATAACAAACTATTATAAGCATTTACTCTTCCGCCATATTTTGTTAAATCTTTAAAAGCTGGCAATACATCAATGCCATTAAAAATGGCATCTCTGACATATTTGGCAGCATCTAATGGAGACTTTTTATATAAAGTAGGTAAATTACTACATGGTGCGGAATATAAAAGCCCAACTAGTCCACTAACCAAAGGTGTTGCAAATGAAGTTCCACTTGTATTTGTATAAGAAGCTGAACTTGTTGTATAAATTTGATTCCCTGGGGAAGCAACATCTATGGTGACTTTTCCATAGCCAGCTGTTGCTTTTTTATCCGCATAAGTTGAAGATGTTACAGCAATTAAATATTCACTAGAACAGGCAGTTGGCAAATCTCCATCCACATCAATATTGTAATTTTGATTTGCAGTAGCACCAACACTTAAAATACCATGAACTCCCATGGTGTCATAAAAGGCACACCAAATGGGTGAATTTTCAGGTTTACCTTTATCAATTCCCCAAGAAGAATTACATGCTACTACAAAAGCACCTTTTTTGCCATTTGTTTCATTGTATAAAGTTCTTTGTTTCAACACATAAGAATAAGATTCTATAACATTTGACTCAGTCAAATTACTATTATACTTTACTGTCAAAATTTTTACATTCCAGTTAATACCAGTAACACCAAGTTTGTTATTTCCTTTTGCCCCAATCATTCCTGCAACACTCACTCCATGGTTTCCTGAACCGACATTATCATTATCCGAAACAGTATTCCAGCCATTGTAATCGTCAATGTAGCCATTACCATCATCGTCTATCCCATTTCCAGGTATTTCATTATAATTTTTCCAATAATTTTCTTTTAAATCAGGATGGCTAAGATTTGCTCCATCATCAACTACTGCAACAACAATAGTGTCGCCACTTGAAGTAAGTCCTCCAGTTGTAATGTCCCATGCCTTTTCAGCATCTACATCAGCATCTGCTGTTGAGCCAGTAATGGAGCCATTATTTATCCATTGCCATTGTTTATTTAAGAAAGTATCATTAGATATAACATCTCTTTGTTGTAAGAAATGGTTTTTTTGAGCAAATTGGATTTCAGGTAATTTTAATAATTCTTTTATAATAAAATCTAAATTGGCATTTTCAACTTGAAACAAATAAGTATTCATTTGAGGAGCTAAAAACTTTTTGGTTTTTAATAAAGATTTTACATTATTACTTCTATCATTTATTCCCAACCATTCATTTATATTAATCTGTTTATTGAACATAACAATTATTTCATCGCTGACAGCATCTGCTTGAGCAAAAACGTTATAGTTACAACCAAATAAAATAATAAAAAAGAATATTTTATATAAAGTACATTTCATACAATTCAATTATAATATCTACAAATAAGATAAACTTATATTTGCTTTTACAAATATACATACTAATTTATTAAAAGCTAAAAAAGGTAAAATCAATTTTCAATTACGAAAAAAAAAATAAATTATGTACCTTTATCACGAATTAATTTCTAACCATATTTTTTAATATTATGAGTACTAAATTTAGAACAGGAGTCCTATTTGGAGATGAGGTTACAGAAGTGTTAAACTATGCAAATGACAAAAATTTTGCATTGCCAGCAGTAAATGTAATTGGTAGTAATTCGATCAATGCAGTTATAGAAACTGCTAAAGCGGTGAATTCACCAGTAATTATTCAATTTTCAAATGGAGGTGGTGTTTTTAATGCTGGAAAAGGATTGTCGAATGAAAACCAAAATGCAGCTATTGTTGGCAGTATTTCTGGAGCAATGCATGTGCATCAAATGGCTAAAGCTTATGGTGTTTCAGTAATTATGCATACTGACCATTGTGCAAAAAATTTGTTGCCTTGGATGGACGGTATGATGACAGCAAATGAAGCTTATTTTGAAAAAAATGGACATGCTTTGTATAGTTCTCATATGTTAGATCTTTCTGAAGAGCCATTACATGAAAATATAGAAATTTCAGCTTCCTATTTGAAAAGAATGGCAGCCATTGGCATTACCTTAGAAATCGAATTAGGAGTAACTGGTGGAGAGGAAGATGGTGTGGATAATTCAGATGTGGATAGTTCAAAACTTTATACACAACCTGAAGAAGTGAGTTATGCTTATGAACATTTGAAAGCCATAAGTGATAGATTCACAATTGCTGCTGCATTTGGAAATGTTCATGGTGTATATAAGCCTGGTAATGTGAAGTTGCAACCAGTGATTTTGAAAAATTCACAAGATTATATTCGAAACAAATTTAATATTTCTGGAAAAAATCCTGTAAATTTTGTTTTTCATGGTGGAAGTGGTTCTTCAAGAGAAGAAATCAGAGAAGCTATCGAATATGGAGCAGTAAAAATGAATATCGATACAGATATGCAATGGGCATTCTGGGATGGTATTAAAAACTATTACGAAGCGAAAAAAGGATATTTACAAGGTCAGATAGGAAACCCTGAGGGTGATGACAAGCCAAATAAAAAATATTACGACCCAAGAGTTTGGTTGAGAGAAGGCGAAAAATCATTTGTGAACAGGTTAAAAGTAGCTTTCGAAGATTTGAACTGTTTGAATAGAAATTCCAATGCTTAAAATAGATTTAATGAAAAAAATTTTAATAGCAGTTCTTATTCTAGTATTGTCTCCATTTTTTTTATTTTCACAAACAACTGTTTCTGAAAGAGTTAGTTACATGAAAGACTATGTAAATAACATCAAAAGCAATATTTATGAAATAAAAGCATTATTGGATTCCAATCAAAAAATGTTAGTAATTGACACTTTAAATTCGGTTATCAGCAATTTAGAAGCTGAAATCAATCGTATTCCAATACCTGCTGCTGAACTCATTCCTCCACCTCCTGTTGTTGAAAACAACGAAGTGGTGATGGATAATTCAAACATATATGATGGGGAAAATGATATTCCAAATCCAGAAACAAATGATTATGGATTCGGAGAAAAGAAAAAAGGTGGACTAGATTATTTATCGTTTTTCAAAACTAAAATCTACTTTAATTTTGGGTTGAATGGTTTAAATCAGGTTGAAAAGAATGCAATTTCTAGTTTAAATCCTGAAATAAATTCTGCAAAATCCTGGTTTTGGACAATTGGGTTCAAAAGACCAATTCGACTTTCTAAAAGTAATGATAAAGTAAAATTATTTTATGGTTTGGATTATAACGAAAATACTTATAGCATCGAGAATAGCTTAAGATTGTATAATAATGGAAATAATGTGCCTACATTTATCACTGTAGATAGTTTATCTAATAACAACAAGTTGAAAATTGGCTATATTCGAATTCCATTGGAACTCAACTTTTCATTTGGCAGAAAATACAGTTTAGGTGTAGGTGGATTCGTAGGTTACAGAGTTTTATCTGTCCAAAAATTCAATTATCGAAAAGGTGGAGAAAATATTGATGAATTGCGTTATGGAAAATTCGGATTGAATGATTGGTGTTATGGTGGAACGGCTTCAGTTGGTTATGGATTTTTCAAAGTAATTGGCAGCTACAATTTCTCAAATTTACTAAAAACCAATAGTACTTACAAATACAACCCTTATTCGATTGGGCTATCATTGGTGTTTTAGGAATTTTAAATAAATTTTTAAGAACTAGTTTTAATAAATATATAAATGGCTGTACAATCAATTTTGTACAGCCATTTTTTTTATTTGAGAAATCAACATTTTAAAATTGTTTTTTTAAAAAATTCTTAACAGTTTCAAAAAGTATTTTACTTTAATTCAATCTCCAACAAATTCTACTGGTTATCGATAATCATCAACTTTATAAAATGTAATTTCGGAAATAGAATATGAGTATTATATCTTTTTCTTGTTCTGTTTTTTATTTGGCTAAAGCCACTTTGGGTTTCAATTTTTATTCCACTAGCTGAAGCTAGTGGGAATTGATATTTTTTCGTTTTCAAATATTACTATTGATTTATGGAAATTTTAGATTTAATTTCGAACTTTTTGTTGTTACCGTTTAAGTATGTAATTCATATTTTCTCAAATCTGGAGTCTTGTAATCTTAAAGTATAGATTTTGGAAAATCTAAATTGCTTCTGAAAAATAAATAAAGTTATAAAAACGAAAAAGGCTATCCAAACAATTATGGACAGCCTTTTAATATTTTGACAATTATAATCTTTCGAAAATTCCAGCGATTCCTTGTCCACCACCGACACAGGCTGTTACCATTCCGTATTTTTGGTTTCTTCTTTTTAATTCTTGAAGAATTTGGGTTGTGAGCTTTGCTCCAGTACAGCCTAAAGGATGGCCAAGGGCAATGGCGCCGCCATTAACATTTACAATTTCAGGATTCAATTTAGCCTCTTGAATTACAGCCAAGGATTGTGCAGCAAAAGCTTCGTTTAATTCGATTAAATTTATATCATTCAGTGTCAATCCGCCTTGTTTTAATGCTTTTGGAATGGCAGCACAAGGACCTATTCCCATCAAAATAGGCTCAACTCCTGCAACTGAACAAGAAACTAATCTTGCTATTGGCTTCAAATTAAACCTTTTAACGATTGCTTCACTCACCACTAAAACAAAAGATGCGCCATCGGATGTTTGAGATGAGTTACCAGCGGTAACTGAGCCTTTAGCTGCAAAAACGGGCTTCAATTTATTCAAGCCTTCCACTGTGGTATCTCTCCTCACTCCTTCATCCGTATCAACAATATGCTTACCAGCAACTTTTTTGTCATCAACTACATTCACATCATCTACCGTTATAGGAATTATTTCGTCTTTGAAAAGTCCATTGTCCAAAGCTTTAGCTGCCAACATATGTGATCTATAAGAAAATTCATCTTGCTTTTCTCTAGAAATATTAAATTTTGTAGCTACTGCTTCTGCTGTCAGTCCCATACCTACCACATAATCTGGAGTATTCACTGCTACATCATAACTAGGGGCAAGTTTATAACCTGTCATTGGGATTGAAGACATACTTTCTGTTCCTCCAGCAACAAAAATCTCTCCCATTCCAGCTTTGATCTTTGCTGTAGCAATTGCAATTGCTTCTAAACCTGAGGCACAGTAACGATTGATAGTAAACCCTGCAACAGGTTTTCCCAATGCTCTTACAGAAATTTGTCTTCCTATTTGCAAGCCTTGTTCTCCTTCTGGATTGGCACAGCCCACAATGACATCGTCCACCGTCAATGGGTCAATTTCAGGAACTGACTTCATCAATTCTTTTATTATTTCTACCGCTAAATCATCACTTCTATAATTTCTAAATCCGCCTTTTGATGCTTTTGCAACAGCACTTCTTTTTGCAGATATGATATATGCTTCTTGCATTTTTTTAAATTTTTCTTATTTTAAAATAAAATTAACACTTTGAAATAGAAGGAATTAATTCCTCAATGGTCTGTTGTTTGTCAACATATATTGAATTCTTTCCAAAGTTTTTTGTTCACCACAAAGTGATAAAAATGCTTCTCTTTCGATATCTAACAAATATTGTTCGCTCACTTTTTGTTGGCTAGTCAAGTCACCACCACACAATACATAAGCTACTTTTTTTGCAATTTTTATATCGTGTTCAGAGGCATATCCACCCAATTGCAAACTGTGAGCTGCCACATACAAAGCAGCTAGTCCTGTCCTACCTAACACTGTAATATCTTTTCTTTGAATGGGTTGAACATAGTTTTTAGCTAATCGAATGACTTCATTTTTTGCTTCAGCTATGTTTCTAGCACCATTCACCACTATTTTGTCTTTATTTTTTTGGAAATAGCCAAATTTGAAAGCTTCTTGAGCTGAAGTAGCAACATTTGCAAGGGCAATTGTTTTAAACCTTTCTATCAAAGTTGGTATCTGTACGTCACCTTCGAAGAAACTGTCCGATGCTCTAACTGCAAATTCTTTAGTACCACCACCACCGGGAATTAAACCAACACCTACTTCTACCAATCCTACATAACTTTCAGCAGCAGCGACTACGGCATCTGAATGCATTGAAAACTCACAGGCACCTCCAAACACATAACCTTGAGTAGCAAGCACTACTGGAATGGAGGAATAGCGAATCCGCATTGCTGTATTTTGAAAATATTTTATAGCAAAATTCAACTCATCCCATTCTTGTTGGTAAGCCATCATCGCAATCATCATGAGATTGGCACCTACACTGAAATTTGTTGCATTATTTCCAATTACTAAACCTTTCCAGCCTTGCTCTTCTGCGATTTGAATACTGTCATTTATTCCTTTTAAAACACCTTCACCAATGGAATTTGCTTTACTCCTAAACTCTAAACAAAGGACGCCATCTCCAATATCATGCAATACAACTTCTGGGTTTTCATAAACTGGTTTCTTATCTCTTAAATTGTCTAAAATTATAGTTTTATCAGAACCTGGCAATGGAAGGTATTTTTTCTCATTGATATTATAATACTTTCTAACACCATTTTCGGACTTATAAAAAGTTGTAAATCCGCCTTTTACCATTTCCGATACCCAATCCGCTACTTTTTCACCTTGCTCTGCAGCTAATTTTAACCCATTTTCTACTCCAATAATATCCCAATATTGAAAAGGACCAACTTCCCATGCAAAACCAGCTCTCAAAGCATCATCAATACTATATAATTGGTCTGAAATTTCTGGAATTCTATTCGAAACATAAGCAAACAAGCCCAAAAGTGATTTTCTAATTAATTCACCACCTTTATCTGAAGCGTCAAATACAGATTTGATTCTTCTTGGTAAATCATCAATTTGTTTCGCATTTTCTAAGGAAGGATATTTTGTTTTCGCCACTACATTATAGGTTAATGTATTGATATCCAGCACCATACTAATAGGTTTTCCATTAGCATCTTTTTCAGCAGTTTTTTTGTAGAAACCCTGACCAGATTTATTTCCTAAAAATTTATTTTGAATTAAAAAATTCAAATATTCAGGAATCACAAAAGCAGGTGCTTGTTCATCATTGGGGCAGCTATTTTTGATACCGTTGATAACATTCACTGCCGTATCATGACCTACTAAATCACCTAATTTGAAAGTTCCTGTATTCGGTCTTCCAATTGCTACACCAGTTAAAGCATCCACATCTTCTACTTTCAAACCCAATTCTTTTGTCAACTGATAGATTTTCGCCATTGCATACACACCTACTCTATTCGCAATAAAAGCAGGTGTATCCTTGCAAAGCACTGTCTGTTTGCCCAAAATATTTGCACCAAAATCCATAAAGAAATCGACAACCTCAGCTTTTGTACTAGCTGTTGGAATAATTTCTAATAATTTAAGATATCTAGGTGGGTTGAAAAAATGTGTTCCGCAAAAATGGGATTTAAAATCATCCGATCTTCCATCTGCCATCAAATGAATGGGAATACCAGAAGTATTGGAAGTAATCAAAGTTCCTTTTTTTCTAAACTTTTCTACTTTCTCAAATAGCGATTGCTTAATATCCAATCTTTCCACCACTACTTCTATAATCCAATCACAAGATTCAATTTTTGAAAGATCATCTTCAAAATTTCCAGTTGAAATTCTTGAGGCAAAAGCCACATCATATAATGGAGCTGGTTTGCTTTTTATGGCGTTTTGCAAAGCCGTATCTACTAACCTATTCCTATTTGCTTTGACTTGTTTTTGCTCATCTGTAAGTTCAAACGGGACAATATCTAGCAAAAGAACTTCCAATCCAACATTTGCTAAATGGCAAGCTATTCCAGAACCCATTACACCAGAACCTAAAACAGCAACCTTATTTATTCTATACATAAAAGGTAATATTTCAATTTATTAAAAAGAAAAACAAATGTAGCGAATTTTCGCTGAATATAACAAATTAATTCCCAAAATATTTTATTGATTTAAAATTTAGTTAAATATTTTATAAGAAAAAATCAAATTCGAAAAATAATTATTTGTAAACATAGCATTTACAGGGATAAATATAGATAAAAAATAATAATTTATAGTTTTTTATTATTTTTGGACGATTATTTGATAATTAATAATCAATCAAAAACGTTTACTACAAAAATTAATCATTATGCTATTTTTAAATTTGATGTTACTACAAAAAGCTGATTTAGTTAATGAAGATGCTTCCAACTTAGCCAAGCAAAGTATTTTGGATGTAATTCTTTCCAGTGGACCAGTTGGGGTAACCATTATTTCTATTTTAATCATATTATCATTTGTTGCGGCAGTAATATTTTTTGAAAGAGTTTTCACTATTAGAAGATTTGATCAGACGGATCCGAATTTTATGCATAATATTAAAACTTATGTACAATCTGGCAATTTGCAAGCTGCTCATGCCCTTTGCAAAACAACGGATTCTCCAACAGCTAGAGTAATCGAAAAAGGTTTGAGTAGAATTGGGCAACCGATGTTGGATATTGAAAGATCGATGGAAACAGCTGGTAAAGTTGAAGTCTATCATTTGGAAAACAAATTAGGATTTTTATCTCTTATCGCTAAATTGGCTCCAATGTTTGGTTTCGTAGGTACCATCATGGGAGTTATCAAGATATTTTATGATATATCATTGACAGATAATTTATCTATCGGAAATATTTCTGGTGGATTGTATCAAAAAATGATTACCTCAGCATCAGGGTTGATGGTAGGTATTTTGGCATTTTTAGGATACTACATTTTGACAATGATGATCGATAGAGTTATCAATAGAATAGAAAGAGCAAGTATGGAATTGATCGATCTGTTGCATGAGCCAACGAAATAAGTAATTCAAAATTAATTAGTTATGAATTTAAGAAGAAAACATAGTGAAGGGGCAGAATTGGCAGCAGAATCCATGAATGACATCATGTTTTTCTTATTGCTTTTTTTCCTGATCATTTCCACATTAGTAAATCCAAATGTGATCAAACTAATGTTGCCGAATGCAAAGCAGGCAAAACAAATGAACAAGCAACCCATCACCTTATCTGTAAATGAGCATTTGGAGTATTTCATCAATAATAATTCAGTTCCTATTTCATCAAATAATTTGGAATCGATGTTAGCCTATGAAATCAAGAAAACAAATGACCCAACCATAGTTTTGAGATTAGATAGATCCTTGAAAATTCAAGATTTGGTGGATGTGTTACAAATAGGTGAAAAGTTGAAATGTAAAATGGTGTTAGCAAGTCAGAATAAGAAATAACTTTTGTAGATACAACCTTATTCTTCAAAAAAACATCTAATATATACCTCAATTAATTATTAAATTTATATAAATAATAAAAAATGGTTTCAGAAAATTCTGTTCCATGACATAATGAGAATCCAAAAGCAATAGCGATAAGTCTGATTATTCACTTATTACTTATCTTATTGGTATTCATCAAATTAGGTTCTGTTGACATACAGGAAACTGGTGGTGGCGGTGTTGTAGTTGCCCTAGGCTATCCAGATATGGGATCAAATAATGATACCCCATCTCCAGGAAAGTTTGAGCCTACTCCACCAGAAGAAAGTAAACCCACTCCTGCTACACCTCCTCCCCCAACATCGGAGCCTACTCCTACAAAAACTAATACTGGAAAAGCCCAAGATATTATTACTTCTGAAGACCCTGAATCAATTGCTTTGAAGAAAAAAAAGGAGAACGAAAAAAGGCAGAAAGAAGAAAACGATCGGAATCAAAAGCAATTTGAGGCAGAGCAAAGGCAGGCAGAACAAGTGAAAAAGCAACAGGCAATAGAAGCAGAAAATGCTAGAAAAGCAGCTGAAGCTAAGCAAAAAGCGGATTATGACGCGAAAAAGAATAAATATAAAGACATGTTAGGTGGTGGTGGATCTGGAAAAGGAAGTGGAAATAGTGGCAAACCTGGCAATGGCGGTGATCCGAATGGGGACCCGAATGAGAAAAATATAGAAGGTACTCCCGGAAAAGGTGGACCTGGTAGCGGAGGCGGTTCTGGTTCTGGAATTGGAGCTAGCACTGGTGGTGGATTGGGCGGTAGACCTGTAAAATACAAACCACCAATCGTTGATAATAGTCAAAAAGCTGGTAAAATACGGGTTAAAGTTTGTGCTGATGCATCAGGAAATGTGATTTCAGCCAATTTTACTCAATCTGGATCAACTACAACTGATGGTTATTTGGTTGATAAAGCTGTGGAAGCTGCGAAAAAATTCAAATTTGCAGAAGGCTCTGAAGTTCAATGCGGTTGGATTGATTTTAATTTTCAAGTTAAATAATAGTTGGAGTTGTTGATTTGTGGAGTTGTGGAATTGAAGGAGTTGTGGATCCCGAAATTTCGGGAGTGGAGTTGAAGGAGATGTGGAATCACGAATTTTCGGGAGTGGAGTTATAAAAATGTTATTTATTTTGATTTAATTCTTGAAATTAAATAACATTTTATTATCAATTTATTAACAGATAATCATTTTGGGTGGTGGTATTTTTACTTTAAAATATTTTATTTTGAAAGTAAAGACGACAAAAATTACCAATTTTTATGGCTTGGAATTGAAAGAAGCGACTTTCAAAAATAAGGAATTTCCAGATCATTTTCATGATTCATTTAGTATTGGAATAATTACTGAAGGAGTTGAAAAAATAAGAATTTCGGAAAATGAACAGATAGCTTTTTCAAATTCAGTTATCATATTTAACCAATTTGAGACACATTCAAACCAGAATTTTGATAAGGACAATTGCTCCTTTCTAACTAGTTATATTCATCAAGATATTCTACATTTCATTTGTAAAAAACAAAACATACCTATCCCTAATCGGTTGGAATTCCATAATCTAATTTATGATGACAAGCTTTGTAAGTCATTGATTAATTTTCATAATAACGAACTACAAGATAAAAATCTACAATTAGAAAATATAGTTACTTACTTGTTAACCACACAATTAAAAAACAATAAAACACAGCATTCACAATCAATAGATGGAAAAATAGATACTATAAGGTCATTTATACATGAAAATTTATATGAAAAATTGAGTTTATCAAATATTTCAGAAAAATTTAAAATTGATAAATTTAGATTAATTCGACAGTTCAAATCTTCAACAGGTTTAACTCCACTAAACTATATAATTATGCATCGATTGGATAAATCAAAAACAATGATTCAGCAAAAAATGCCATTAGTTGAAGTTGCTTTAGAATGTGGGTTTTATGACCAAAGCTGTTTTACGAAGTTTTTCAATAAATATTATGGAATATCGCCATATAATTATTCAAAAAACTACTTCGAAACTACATTTTAGTATCGCAATATCTTACAAGATTCCAATATTTTAATTATTGAACTTTGTGAAAAAAAATTATGAAGTTCAGGTCATTTATTCTTGTTTTATTAATTTTTCAAAATGTCATTTTTGCAAAAAATATTAATAATCCACTAATTGATTGTTGGAAAAACCAAGTAGAGCCAATTAAAAATGATTATCTAAATTTCAGTTATTCAGAAAAGTTGCATGAACTAAATCATAACTTTAAACCTTGGGAAACAACTGATTATAATGGATTTGGAAATATTTGGATAAATAAAAATCAATTTAAGAAAGTAGATACTATTCAAAATTCTAATAGGAAATATAGTTCGAAAACGGATTTTAATTCTCAGGTTCTACTTTTTCAGGATTATGGAGATAAGTCATTAAGTAAGGTTACAAATAGTCAGTTTTTAGCGATGACATACAATTCCGTTAAATATAATCCAATGGTTCTGATTAACTATTTTTATGAAAAAAAGATACAACCAGATTCCATTAATAAAGAATTTGCATTATATAAAATAACTATAAATCAGTCAATTGTAAGATTATATATTTCAAAAAAAGAAAAAACACTCTCTCAAGTTTCTATTTTGAATGATGATGCATTATTTGGAGATGTTTTGACAACTTTTAAATATTCCAATTATGTAAAAATTAACCAATTGAAAATTCCTAAAAATATATCAATTGAAAAATATAATGGCAAAATAATTGATGAAGTTGAAATTTTAACATCACAAATCACAAGTGAAAATCCAATTGTTCTTGAATATCCAAAGGATTACAAAATGACTGATAATGAATCAATTAAATCATCTATTGAACATATTAAATACAGCGACCATATTCAATTATTAGAATTAAAACATACGGATGATCGAGTTTTACTTGTAGAATTTGCAGATTTTCTATTGATAGCTGAAGCTCCTTAAATAGTCAAAATGGTGATTTAATCATCTCAGAAGCTAAGAAAATTGCAAATCTAATAAACCAATTAAATATTTTGTATTTGGTCATTTCCATGAACACTATTTGGGGGCGTTCGACCATTTGTTCATGATGGAGCAACTATTATTTGCTCTCATTTAATAAAGATTATCTGCAATATCTTGTAGATTCTAAACATTCATTAAATCCTGACAAACTTGAAATGGAACCTAAACCATTAGTAACCAAATTAATAAATGACTCATTAAGCATCAAAGATGATAATTTCGAAATGAAAATTTACTTTATCGGGAAACAATCCGATCATACGGTTGATTATTTAATTTATTACTTTCCAAGTGAAAAAGTAGTTTTTCAAGACGATTTAGCTTGGATAGCCAAAGAAGGTCCGATTAAAAAAGCAAGAAGTAGACAAGCAGGCTTGTATAATGCTATCAAAAACTTAAAATTAGATGTTAAAACGATATTGCAATCTTGGCCTGTTGCTGATTATGGAGTAAAAACTATTATACCATTTGATGATTTAGAGAAGTCCATGAAAGATTGAAATTCAAATAATTAATTAATAAAACATTAAAACTACATAAATATTATTTTGAAAATGTTTATATTTGTATATAGATATCAATCTTAATACAAACAATTATATACAAATGAGCCATTTAAAACAATATTTTTCTTTCATATTTTTGTTATTTCATATATACATTTTTGCACAATCCCCTTCGGATAAAATTATCAAAGGGGATCATTATGAATTAAAAATTGCTCAAAAGCAAAATGCCATCTTAATACTATTTCCATGTTTTCCTTGCGATATTGAAAATACAAAATCTGAGGCAAAGTTTTTAAATGGCATTGAAAAAGAAGGAATTACAACAATACTTTTAGATATCAACCAAAAATTATGGTTAAAAAAGATCAGGACAAAAATGATATAATTGATTTAATTAAAAACATAATCAATAATCATCAATTAAAAAATAAAAATATATATTTAGGAGGATTTTCAAGTGGTGGAAATGTCGCTTTATTATTATCAAATTATATTGTTTTTACAAACTCCAAAATTGATTTAAAAGGCGTATTTGTAGTTGATTCACCAATAGATTTGGAGAAATTGTATGAAAATGCTCAAAAAGAAATTGTTAAAAAAGTAATGAAGATGCATTAAATGAAGCTATCTTTTTAACTGATTTATTTACATCCGAATTAGGAAATCCGAAAGAGCAACTTTCGTCCTATAAAAAATATTCACCATATCTTTTATCTATAAAAGAAATTCAAAATTTAAGTTATCTACAAAAAATCAAAATTCGATTTTATTCTGAACCAGCTATTGATTGGCAAAAAACATTCAGAAAGAGAAGCTATGAAGACACTAACAGTTTCATATTAGATGCTGCTTATCAGAATTTAAAAGTTGCAGGATTTAAAAAAATTGATTACATCAAAACAGAAAATAGAGGTATTCGTGCTAACGGAACCATACATCCTCATTCATGGAATATCGTTGAAAAAACTAATTTACTAAAATGGATTAAATCATAAAATAACAATCAAAATACATAAAAATTTAATTTAATATAATAATCATAATTAAGGCAGCAATTTTTTGTTGCCTTTCTTCATTTTTACAAATAAGTCAAAAATTAATGATTAAAAAAAAGTGATAGTAGAACTGTTTCTACCATCACTTAAATCAATACAAACAAATTTATTATTTAACAAATAAATTTTACAGTTATCAAATATTCATTTAAGGTTAAATTTTAAAACCTACATTTTATATATAATTTTATATCAAAAACATGCCAGTTTTTAATACATTATTTATCAACGTTTTAAACAGATTGTACATTTTTAATTATTCCAAATTTTGGAAATAATTACAACAATTGGATATTGGTGAGAAATCAAGTTAATCTATTTAAAAAAATTGTGCCACTTTTGGGAAATTCAATTTTTCTAAATTATTTAAACTTCAAAAATTAGATTGAGAATAATTATATTATTATTTACATATATTGCAAAACTTTAGTTTTCAGCTCATCCTTCAATATTTTCAAAATAAGTTCCTTTGAAAAATTTATTAATGAATTTAAAATAAATAAAAAGCAAATTGAAAATAAATAAATCATTTATAATCAAATAGATAAGTTTGGCAACTATTTAGACTACCTTTAAGTGTTGATAATTTCTTCGACAACAAATTTTGAAGTATGAGTAAGGATAAAGGATCAAAAAAATGTAAAGAAAGCACCAGCTGATAAGTCTTTAGGTAGAGCTAAAGCCCATTTCAGCCTATAAAAGAAGGCAAGAGGATACAGTTATCTTACCTGTAAAGAGCTATGTTGAAAAGCACGAAAAAGCAATAAATAATTTTCCAGAATAATTGCCCAACAGTGATTCAATCTTGAGTTTAATTTGGGTGTTTTTTCTATAATACCAAAAGACCAATTTCCTTTATAGCATCCATTCCTTTTGAATACCAAAATAATTCAAAATCTTCCTGAATCTCTTCTTCATAATTCGTTTTTAAATCAGAAAAGGCTATTTTATTAGATTTACTAATATGTAATTCGGTAATTTTTTAACCAACCACTTCTTTTCCCTTTTTCAAAACTCACATTTACTACTGCATCTTGGGTATGAAATTGTAATTGATTAGCTCCAAATTTCTCCCTTTTTGTTTTTAGTAATGTATTCCAATAAGGAGAGTTTCCAAGCCAAATAATTCTAGAAGTTGATTTTGTTATGAGAGTATCATTACTAGTGATACAATTTCTTATAAAATCTTTGGAATCTTTGTTTTGGTATTCGAAAATCATCAAACCAATCTTGCAATGGCAATTCAAAACATATTCCATGCATAAATTATATAAAGATTTTTCAATCCAAAGCTATATTTTTCGTGGGTTAACGCCTGTTTTATCTTTGAATTGAACATCATTATTCGTAAAATGTAATAGGGCTGAATATCAGGCACAATCTTGTATTTCAGGCTCCAATCCAATTGACTATGAGCAGTCAATGCAAATTGACGCCAAAATCCAGATTGAATTACCCCCAATTCGAATAATTGGACGAACCATTTCTAAACTGTCAATGGCTTTTGTTCAGTTTGGAGTTGATATCCATACATCAAATAAGCATGAACCATAATCCCTGCTTCAGTGAAATGATGGTAACTTGAGCCACTTGCTCCACAGTTAAGCACCTTTCTGAATCAATGCTAATAAACGATCAGAAGCTACTTCCAAACCACCTGAGACTGCCACACAACCAGATGCTTTTAATAGTCTTCAAATCCTTGGTAAAACCTTTTCGAAACGGATATTCGTCCACCAAGTCTCACCAAATTTCTTTTTAATATTTCCAATGCCACATCTCTCATTAATGCAGGTGGAGCGGCTTCATCCACAAATGAAACTATTCTCTCCAGTTTGAGCTATCAATTGCTCCATTTTATCTACCAATGTTTTTGAGTGGCGATGGGCTCAACGTTTGATATAATCTCAGGAAGTATCGCAAAGGTACATTTTCCTAATAACAAACTACGTGCCATCGTAAGCTTATTCCATCTTCCATCACCCACAAACTATGCATTGGTCTTGCCACTTATCACAGAGGAAATATATTGATTTAAAAGCAGATCTGAATAATCAGGCGTTCCAACATTTAATTGTTTATAATCATTTCTAATAGAAAAATTATTGAAAACAACCTTTCCATTTTCTAATAAGAAAGTCCTTTTAAAAAGCTGATAATTTGGGCTTTTAGGGTCATTATTCAATACATTTTCAATCAAAATTTCTATTGGCAATTCTCATCATCTAAAGTAATAAAGTCAAGAAATGAAAGACTTTTGTTTCAGTAATACTTGAGTTCTGTATTGGCAAAACCGCCACCCATAGCAGTTTTAATACTTGATATCACTCCTTATAAATTGACTGCAAAAAAGCGGCTGTTAAATTGCCATAAAAGGCACCTAGAACAAATAAATTTAGGCTGAAACTTCTCAATATGATTTTTTAAAGTATCAATTGTTAGATTTTCGGCAATAGAAAGAGGTTTTTGGAGATAATCAAAAGTTCATCAAAAGAATTGGCAGACCTACTCCAATCTTTCCGCATATCTACTGAATCCAAAATGTTCATCCACACATTCTACTATGAAATCTGAAAGATCTTCTAAATATAAAGTTGCAAGATGCTTTGCTTTATCTTGCATTCCCATTATCCCAAAAGCCCATTCCAGATCGTCAATTACGTCAAATCTAGATGCTTGAGGTAGGAATTTTCCCGCAAAAATTTCTCTCTACCCAAAGTTTCTGATTTTTTCCCTTGTAAAAATTGTATAACTGGCTCTACTGTTTTTAAATATTCATTTTTAAGAGCATAAATTCTTTTTCGAATTTTCAGATAAAATAGTTTTATTAGAGAATGCCCATCAAATAATATATTCAAAAATGTTTGCAAAGAGCTGATTTATCATTTCACTTCAAATCAATTTGATAACAATCAATCCCTTTGGTGTTCAGGAAACCCTTTAGATAAGGAGTAGCTGGATATATGTATTTAGTTGTAAAAGGAGGTGTGATTAATAAAATAATCTTTCAACTTAATTTCTTTTATTCAAATATAGTGACGTATATTAAAGGAGAATTATAATATAAAAAGCCGCCAAAACATTTTGACGGCAATATTAAGTTGATGACATTATACTGATTTCATAAATAATTAAACCCAAAAAAATTAAATTAATAGTGATTATTATTTATGTGTGAGATGTAATTTAATAAAAAAAAACCTAGTGTTCATTCAACTTAACTATCAACAAATTAATAATAGATAAAAAAATAATTTGTTAAAAAAATTGAGTTATAAATATATAATAAAATAACGAGAAGCTCTTCAGCTCCTCGTTTAAATAGAGAGCGTTAAACCTGTTTTTTGTAACTGACCCTAAACCAAAAACTATTAAATGTATAAAAACATTGTTTCTAAAATCATATCAAAAAATGCTTTATTCATTGATATGAATTATGTTGAATAGCTATAAATAGTTTGTTGACATATATGGTTTATAAATATTAAAATAGTTTGTTAATGTGTTTGTTTCCGGGCCTGTCTGTGATTAATAATTATCAATTTAATAAAAATGACACTCGTTAATTTGCAAAAAAGATATTTTAAAAATCATTAATGTCCGATAAAAGTACAAAAATAAAAATTTTAGAGTCAAAACCCTTGCTAATGTTGAGTTTGATAATTAGAATTAGTGATTTTCAGAAATCAAGCTAATCAAAAATAGTTAATTGATCTTTAGGATTTGCACAAGAATCCAATCTTTTCAGGGTTTTGAGAAATTCTTATAAGTTGTATAAAGTTGAACAAATGTATTTTACAAAAAGCTGACCAATAGAATGCCCAACCCTTTGTTTAACCTTTTTGACAACTAAAAGAAGTATTAACGATGAGCACACAATAAATTTCGTATTTTAATAGCATTTTCATTGTCTCCCAAAAAATATTTTAATGGAAAGTTTTTGTTTCAATTGCTTAAATAATAGCTCTATTTGCCAACGAGTTTTATAAAGTGCCGCAATCATATTCTGCCTATTTCCAATAGATTCGTTTAAATTCAAATTCTCTTTTGCTTCCTCTATCATAAAATTTTTATTTTCCAATTGTACGGAGTTGCTGTGTTTCCTGATTTTTCTGCACCCCCAATAACATTGTCTTCCAGCACTCCACTATGAATTTCATCATCTATTATGTTGTTTTCAATGGTTTTATAAACTGCATTGTCTTTAATACGAGTTACAAAACTCGTCTGGTTTTGGGTAAAATGCAAAAAATGCTTCATAATCATTAATATTCTTGGTCAAAAAATGATAAATAGTATTATCATCATTTAACTTTTAAGATATTGTAAGTACGGGAGTGGTAGCTGGACTAAACCACACTAGATTGTACTATTTCATCTGCATTTCCTACCGGCTGTTAAGCGCACTTCTTTTAAACCACCTTTACTTTTACCCGTTTTGGACTTCCTGCCAAATACATTTCAAAATATCTTTAAACAAGCTAATTGTAGTACTATCAATGATTTTTACTTGTTTGTGCCAATCACAGATTTTATTCGGCTGTCCTGATAAAATATTGCTATAACTTTAAGTAACTCGTTGCAAATACTAGCAAATACATCCACCATTCTTGTTCTTGTTGGCATCAGAAAGGGTACTCCTTAGGGATATGATTGAGTTGAAAATTGGCTGCTTTGCCCGACAGTCCTAAAATCGCACCTGATACTCCCTCTCTCTCAAAGAATTGCATTCTGCAAAGGCGCAAAATAACATACTGATTAAGTGGTCTTTCCTCGTTTAAAGTGCTTGGGTATATCTATCAGATTGATGCTTTTTAACGGCATTTG
>JADJVK010000023.1 GCA_016710625.1 Saprospiraceae bacterium | reverse complement strand
TGCACCACGAAACTTCTGCTTCTGTAACCAATTATGAAAGAAGAATGGAAGATGCTTATGCCTTTATGAAAAAATATGGTTATCCTGCGGTTAAAACTGGCTATGTTGGTAAAATTATCCCAAGAGGTGAACATCACGATGGACAATGGATGGTCAATCACTATGAAAGAGTGGCAAGTGAAACAGCAAAAAACAAAATTATGCTTTGCTCTCATGAGTCGGTTCGTCCAACAGGTTTACAAAGAACCTATCCAAATTGGTTGGCTTGCGAAGCTGCCAGAGGACAGGAATTTAATGCTTGGAGTGAAGGAAATTTACCAGAACATGAGACCATTTTACCTTTTACTCGATTAATGGGTGGTCCGATGGATTATACACCTGGAATTTTTAGCATCAAACTAAATCAATTTGATAAAAACAAAACGGAGCAAGTACACACAACTCTTTCAAAACAGTTAGCTTTGTACATTACTTTATATAGTCCGTTGCAGATGGCAGCTGATTTGCCAGAGAATTATGAAAAGAAATTAGATGCCTTCCAATTCATCAAGGATGTACCAGTAGAGTGGGATTTTAGTAAATATATAGATGCAGAAATAGGAGATTTCATTATTGCAGTAAGAAAAGAAAAGGGGAAAGATAACTGGTATTTAGGTGCCATTACAGATGAAAACGCTAGAAATAAAGAGATAAAGTTAGATTTTTTAACTCCTGGAAAAAAATATGAAGCAACTATCTATAGAGACAACGACAAATCTCATTGGAAAGACAACCCTGAGGCATACTCAATTGATACAAAAACAGTAGATGCCAATACTTCAATGATCATCAAAATGGCTCAAGGCGGTGGATGTGCAATTTCTTTTAAAGAGAAAATGTAAAGAAATAGTTTGTTGTCTCAAAAGCAAACTTAAAAATCAGTTATTGAGTTAAGATATTTGCGACTTTTATTTCAAAAGAAAGGAGCTGATTTATATCTATCAGCTCCTTTTTTTCTACTGCATCTTTCTCATTTCCCTCTCCAAAATGATGGGTAATTGTTCTACTTTTAGATTCTTACCAACTATCTTTCGATCTTTATTCAGCACATATAATTCTGGAGTGATGTCCACAAAATATTTAGCATAAATGGATTTATTGGTTGGGTCAAAAACATTAATCCATTCTTGCATATGATTTTTTTCCATATAATCACGCCATTCTTTATCATTGGAATCTAAAACGATGGCAAACACCTCAACGCCTTTGCTTTTCCATTCGTCATAGAATTTTTTCAATTTGGGCGTTTCTTTTTGGCAATGTTCACAATTTGGATTGTACATATAAACAATTACAAAAGGTGCTTTTATTTCATATATAGATTTTGTATTTCCATTAGGGTCAGTTGAGACCACATCAGGACCAATCTTATTTAGCAAACTAGATTGCATTTCCCATGCTTTTTTTCGAATCTCAGTCAACTCCTTCGGTGTCAACCAATTGGCTCTCTCAGCAGTAAAATACTTGTCAATAATATGAACATATACTGCTTCACCATCCATTACAGTTGTCTTTGTTGGTTGATAATTCAATGCTATCCAATTACTTATAAATTTGAACATCTCATTATTCACCATTGATTTTTTGATGATAATATCAGATTGGCGAATTATCGAATCTGGGTTTTGTGGTGTCAATTCAGTAATATATTTTCTGAGTTTATTGGCAATAACTGGTGTGTATAACAACCTTTCATCATTCAAATCAACATTATCCCAAAATTGATTTCTATATAATTCTAATTGACCTAAAGTATCCAAATCCCCATTTGGCTTTCTAACATCCACAATATCAGGATTTTGTCCAGCGGTTTTATATTTTACAAAAAAGGAATTAGGGTATTTTTTACCAAAATTTTCCAATTGCTTTTTTCTTGCATCCCCCAAATTTTTAATTTCATTTTTTGCGGACACATAATTAGGATCATTGGGCAATTTGCCTTGCATTAATTTATATAATGAATCCGCTGTTTTTTCATGTTGAACTTGCATAATCAAAGATTGATACAATAAATCATTTTCGAATGAACCAGTGAATTTCATTGAATTGATCAAATCTGACTTGTCTCCAACAATAGAAAATCGTTGTTCTTTATCCAAAATAAACTGAAAGTTTGTCTTTTGATCAGGCAAAATCACATAAAATAGACCACTTTTGTAAGGTGACTTTTTTCTAAAAGTAAATTTCCCTTGATTGTCAACAATAGCTGAATCCGCCAAAAAGTTTTGATCTACATAAATTCCAATGAGCCTTGCTTTTCCCCCACTCTCTCCTTTTATTTGGATATTGATTTCACAAGTGTCTTGCTGGGCAAATAGATTAATTGAAAATAATAAAATTAGTAAGATTGAAAATTGTCTCATATTAAAATTAAACTTAATACTAAAATTAAAAAATTTTCACAAAGATATTACACAATTGTAGAATATACAACCTATTTGCAATAGGTTAACAAAGTGATTAAAAATGTTAATGTTTTGCAATTTATTTTTTAATATCAACTAAAAGCTGTTATTTTTGTTCAAAATTATAAAAATGAAGTTTTTGAAATTTAGAACTATAATACCAATTTTAGCATTTTTCATCTTTGCATCTTGCGGAAATGCTCAACAAAATGCACATCAATCTACTGCAACTCCTGCTCAGGTTACTTCCACTTACCATGCTGAAAATCCAGGGTGGTTGGTAAAAATGGAAGAAGCTTATGCTTTGTCAAAAAAATTAAATAAGCCAATTATGGCAAATTTCACAGGCAGTGATTGGTGTGGATGGTGCAAAAGATTGACAGCCTCGGTTTTTAGTCAAGATGAATTCAAGAAATGGGCAGAAAAAAATGTGGTACTTTTAGAATTGGATTTTCCTAGAATGAAACAATTACCTGATGAAATAAGAAACCAAAATGCTGGTCTTCAACAGGCTTTTCAGGTTAGTGGATATCCTACAGTTTGGGTTTTCGATTTAGAATTTGATAAAACAACCAATAAATTCAATATTATTCCATTAGGACAAACTGGTTATAGAGCTACTGTTGCTGAATTCACTTCAGGAGTTGATCAATTTTTAGCAAAAAGAAAAGGTTAATCTAACCAATAAGCACAAATTAATCCAATTACCATAGAATATTTCAATATTGAACTGATTCTATGGTAATTTTTTTTGTCCTCAGCTTTGGTTATTTCTAGTAATAAATATATATAAATAGCGATTAATACACAATTTAACACATTGAATATCCAATTGTTAGAAAAATAAAAACTCAAACCGACAATAGATATTATTAAAAGTGCCTTCAAAAAAAGCTTAGTCTTTTTATCTCCAAGAACTATTGGTAATGTTTTCAAACCTAATAATTTATCTCCTTCAATATCTTCAAGGTCTTTCACTATTTCTCTAATTAAAGTGATTAGAAATGAAAATAATAACAAGAATCCAAGATTTGAATTTAGATTTATTGAAGAAAAATCAAATCCCACATTCACAAATTGAATTAATAAAATTGAATATGAGCAGAAAAAAGCTACTATGAGATTTCCAATCAAAAATATCCTTTTAAAAATAATTGAATAATATGAGCTTAAGCCACTTAAAATCAAATAATTAGCTGCCCAAAATATGAGATTGAAATAAAAAGTACAATAAATTGAAATCAAAAAACCAACAAAAAAAAATACAAATAATCCCCACTTCGAAGCTTTAAGTGAAAGCTGGTTTTCTATTATAAAGGTTTCCGGTTTGTTTATTTTATCGATATCTAAGTCGACAATATCATTGAAAATATAGGTGGATGCACCAATAAAAAAAGAAAATATCATTATCAAAAAAGTAGGGTAAAATGATAATTCAGGATGCTCTTTTAATAATATAATAAAATAAAAAAATTGAACAAATGCATTGATAATCAAATTATTAAATCTGATTAATATAACCCAATTGCTTACATTTGCCATTGGTTGTTCAATTTTAATACCTTTTCGATAACATCTCTTACACAACCCTCCCCTCCTTTCAATGGAGAAATATATTTTGAGATTGCCTTAACTTCTGGAATTGCATCTGCTGGGCAGGTGGGTAAAGCAACTAGATTGAGGACAGGTAAATCTGGCATATCATCTCCCATATAAAGAACTTCTGATTCTTCCAATTTTGACTTTATTAAAAAATCAATAAAAGCAGGCTTTTTATCTCTTATTTTGGTATAAATATATTCAATTCCTAGGTTTTGTAGATTTTTTTCTACACCCACACTATTTCCAGCGGTGATGATACAAATTTTATAATTATTTGCAATTGCTTTTCTGATTGCATAATGATCCCGAACATTAAATTGCCTTGACAATTCACCAGTTTCAGTCAAAATAATCATAGAATTGGTGAAAACCCCATCAATATCAAAGATAAAGCCCTTTATTCCACGGAAAATTTCTAATTGGTTCATTAATTATTATTATCTCTCCATTCATAAACCCATTTGGCTTGAATTTGCTCCAAATGGCCTTCTGTACATTCTTCCTTTTTTCCAATAAAATTAGGAAGCTCAAGTATCCAGTCTAATAATTCCGTAAATCGTACTCTATAAATCTTGCCTTCATTAAATTCGTCTCCGAATTTTTCATAAAGTTTCATCGCTACATCTTCATGATCTTCCCATTTGATGGGTAAATTCTCAAATTCTAAAAAACTCATACCAATATTTATTACAAAATTAACGTTTTGCATTCAAAAAGGTTCTATGAATCGATGATTTATCACGGATTAGGTCATTTTCTATTTTTTTTCTTGTCTTTCAAACAATATTCAACTATTTTTGCGTTATTGTTTAAAATAGTTGTTTTGATATCACGAAATAAATTCATCTTACTTTTTTTAATTATTAGCTTAATTTCCTTCTTTAGCTTCGTCTATTTGGATTCGACAGTGGTGACTACTTCTTTATCAGATACGATAAAATACACAAAAATTGACTCCATCGAATATGTAAAAGAAAGAAAAAATCCTAGTATAGAAGAAGATTTTGATCTAAATAAAATATATTCATTCGAAATACTTGTCTTTAAAAATGAAAACACCATCGAAGTATGGGGAATGGATGAAAATGAATTGCCTCATTTATTGAAAGTTGATAATTTTGAAATCGAACAGGATTTTCCAATTGGAATTTTTGACATAAATCATTCAAACCAACAATATGTCATTGCATATCCAAATGATTTTTATGCAAGAAAAATTAAAAAGAAAAGTAAATATTGGTTAAAAGAGAAAATAAAACTAAATAATAGCATAGCTCTTAACGATGCCTTAAAATATCTTCAAACCAATGAAAATCAACCTCTTAAATTAGTAATCAGCCCAAATGATCCAAGAAAATCTGGGAACATTGAACCTTGCATAAGATGCCCTTATTGGTACAATGAAATATATGGAAGTTTAGAAACTGAAATTAACCAATTTGTAATGCCAACTGTCATATACCCTGTCAATAAAAAGGAGTTTGAAAGCAAAAGAGTTCATAGTTAAATGTTTGATATTGAACCAACTCCAATAGTTAAACTAGAGCATGAGTTATTTACTCAAAAAGAGATTGGAGTTTGGATGAAATTGGATTATTTGAATCATGAATTTGTAAGTGGCAATAAACTTAGAAAATTAAAATATAATCTAGAAAATTTTCATTTAAAAAAATACGAATCGATTCTCTCTTTTGGTGGTCCTTATTCCAATCATTTAGCTGCTTTGTCCTATCTTGGTAAAAGTATTAATATTCCAACTATAGGTTTTGTAAGAGGAAATTATCATCGTGAAAAATCAGACACCATAGAATTTTGCGAAAGCAACGGCATGATAATCAAATATTTATCAATAGAAGAATATAGAAATAAAGAAACTACCAAATTTTTAGAAAAGATATTATTGGAATATCCATCAACATTCATTTTGCCAGAAGGTGGGAAAAATAATTTGGCAAAAAAAGGTTGTGGTGAAATCGTAACTGAAACTGAAAGTCAATTAAGTTTCGAACCAGATTTTTATTTTTCAGCTGTCGGAACTGGAACCACAATTGCAGGTATTGCAGAAAAAATTACAGATGGACAACAGGCTTTTGGAATTGCAGTAATAAAAGGAGAAAATGTGGCTGAAAACATTCAAAAAGACCAGAACTGTTTTCTTGAAAATTTTAAAATTTTAGAAAATTATCATTTTGGTGGTTATGCAAAGTCCAATGAATCTTTAATAACTTTTTCAAAATCATTTGTTCAAAAATACGCTATTCCTATTGACCCAATTTATAATGCAAAATGTTTGTATGCAATTTTTGATTTAGCAGAAAAAAACCATTTTCCTGCTAAATCAAAAATATTGGTTATTCATACAGGTGGATTACAGGGAATAGATGGATTTTGCAAGAAAAACAACTTGCCAACCTCCATTTTTAGATAAAATCTTATTTTGTAATTCTATTTATTCCACTATAAGTTACAATGAAAGCATCCCTAAATCCTTTCATTTTCAATCTTCTTTGCAAAACAATCGCTTCAGCTCTTGATGCAACATTACCAATCAAAACTCTAGTCAACCCAGGATGAGAAGTATCATCAGTTTCTACTACTCCATATTCCTCTAAGTTTGCATATCGAATATGTTCAGGCTGATATTTAGCATGTGCTCCTATTTGAACTTTAAATGTTTCCCCTTCATCTTTCAGCTCATGTGTAACAGGAGATGTATTACTTGCACTAGAATTTACAATTGGTTCAGATGTAACTGGTTTTGAAGCTGTCTCACTTGAAGTTGTTGGTTTAGAATTTTTGACTACTACTTCCTTTTGTTGAGATTGAGCATCTGTCTTTGTAGGTTTATTTTCTTTTACTGGTTTTGTAGTTGCTGTACTATTTTTTGCACTTTCAGCTTTTGTATCTGTGGATACTACTTCATTTTGAACTGTAGCTGCAGGTTTTATTTTATTTTCAACCTTTGTAGTTGTTTCTGTTGTTGTTGCAGTGTTTGTAGTGCTAGGATTAGTATTCTTTTTTGAATTATTATCAACCACTTTTGTGTCATTATTTGGTAGATTATTCATTTGTTTTTTGGGTTCTTTTTTATTGGTATTGGTTGTAGGATTATTTGTATTATTTTTTGTTGGAACTACAGTAGTAGTTTCTTCTGTTTTAGTTTCAACTTTAGCTACGGTGTTATCCATTGGTATAGAAGGATTTAGATAAATACTTTCTCCAATATTATTTGCATCCAATTTATCTTTCGTATTAATTTTAATGGAACCTGTCTGGAAACCATCTTTATCTGCCTCTAAAACATATTCTTTATTTGCTAAAACTTGAATTTGATAAACTCCATCTGAAAATACTTTTGTAGTCAGCAATTGCTTATCACCATTGTTCATTTCATAAAGTGAAACAGTAACTTCTTTTAATAAATTCAAACTTTTTTTATCAAACAAACTTCCTCTTGCAAACATTTCAGGAGCTTTGGTAGAAGTTACGAATTCAAAAATGTCTTCATTGATCGTATTGTTTTTTTCTCCTGCCACCATTCTATTTGATACTAAAAAACCACCCGTTCTGTTTTTCTTTTCAGTATAATAATAATCATCCACAGCAGAGTTGAAGGGAATTCCAATATTATTTGGTTGCTCCCAATTACTTAATAATCCTTTTGAACTGAAAATATCTAAACCACCAATGGTAATCAATCCATTTGAACTGAAAAATAATACACCCTTTTCAGCATCAAAATATGGAGTGATTTCATCTCCTTTTGTATTGATATTTCCACCTAAGTTTTTAGGAAAAGTAAAGTCGATATCATTTGATTTTAAATCTCTGACGCAATACCAAAGATCCATACCACCTTTTCCGCCTTCTCTATCTGATGAAAAATATAAAATTTCCTTATCATCAGTATGAACGATATTCGGATGAGTGGTCGTAAAACCCTTTAGATTAATATAATCTCTTAATCGAATAGGTGATGACCATCCTTCATCTTGTTTTTTAATTACATAAATTTCACATAAAGCAACTTGCTCATTTTTATTTTTCGATTTCTTTTCATTTGTTTGTTCCAAAGCACATTGTGTGAAATAGAATCTTTGTCCATCAGGAGAAAAGCAGCCATTTGCCAAATGTGCATTTGTAACAGTAGGAAGACCTGATGCTGGTGCATATTTTGACCAAACCCCATTTTGGAATTGAGATCGGTAAATCATTGCTCTTTTACCAGATAAAGTAGATGTGTAATATAAAATATCATCAGAAAAAGCAATAGGTGCTAATTCATTTTCGGAAGTATTTACATTCTCATTTAAATGATTCAAGACGATTTTAGGCGTTTCCCCCTCTAATTTCATTCCTAACTCACAACCTTTTATTTCTTTTGAGATAAAATCTTTTAAAACGACTTTTTGATCTCCGTTGTAAGCATTTTCAAAATAAGTAAATTCTCTAATCGCTGATTCATAATCTCCAGATTGCTTTAGTGATTTCGCATACTTTAGACCAACAAGATCAAAATCTTTATCTTTTTCGTCTTTTACAAATTTATATGACTCAGCAGCTTTTACAAAATCTTTTGCTTTGTAAAAATTTTCTCCTGCCAAATATATTAGCTCTTTTTTATCCGTATTTTTTTTGAAAGCACTTTCGTAATGAGTGGCAGCGTCTTGAAAAAAGCCTTTTTCTACAAGTGATTCTGCTAATTTTCTATGTTTTCGCCAACTTAAGTCATCATTATTTTGAGCAAAAGTTACCAAAGCAAATGTAAGTATAAATCCAAGGGATAGGAATAATCTATTCAGCATATTAAATAAATGTAAAATTCTTAAAGCCCCAAAGATAAATAACAAACGTATAACAAAAAATATTAATATTAATTATTTTGAATTAGTTTGCAAATTTTTTCTATTGTAGGTGCAAAATATTGATATTCAAGCTGATGCACTTTATTTGCAATCATCTCTATTGTATCATTATTTTGAATATTTACATGTTCTTGTAAGATAACTTTTCCTTCATCATAATTTTCATTTACATAATGGATGGTAATTCCTGTTTCAATTTCGTTTGCATCCTTCACAGCTTGATGAACATGCATTCCATACATCCCTTTTCCCCCATATTTTGGCAATAAAGCTGGGTGAATATTGATTATATCACCACGAAAACCTTCAATTAATTCTTTAGGAATCTTTAATAAAAATCCAGCAAGAACAATTAAATCGATTTTATGATCATTTAACATTTTAATGAAATCCTCAGATTTTAATACCGACTTAGAAATTATTATAGATTCAATATTAAATTGTTTGGCTATCTCCAAAACATAAGCATCAGGATTATTCGTAATTATTTTTACCACTTCAATACCTGTATTATTTGAAAAATATTCTAAAATTTTCTTTGCATTTGAGCCAGCTCCAGATGCAAATATTGCTAAATTCACCATTTTCATATAAAGAAAAAAATTTATTTTTGTTACACTAAAATTTTAAAAATTGTCCGAAAGTAAGCATTATAAAAGGATCTTATAGTATTATCTTTATGTAATTAATTTAATAATGTTCAAATATTGATGTCACATAAACTGAACCACACCTTATAACTTCATTAAGTTACCCCTTATATTTGTGCCATAATAGATTTCAATACAGACTTTTCTACTATTTAACAAACGAAGGTATTAAAACTCATTAATAACAATCGTATGTTAAGATTTTTTTTATTCTTATTTTGTATTAGTTTTTATTCAAACATCTTTGGTCAAACAACAATTAGAGTTCAAAACTGGAAAAATTCATTGAATAGAAGTTCAGAACTCATTTTGGACGAACACCGAAAGTTGACTAAATTTAATGTATATTCATTCTCAACATCTTTATTATCCAATGTAGATTATAAAATTCCAATTTTAGAAGACTATGGATTGAGAGAAGATGTGATAATGGAAATACCTATGCCTGATGGTAATGTTTTAAGCTTCAAATTATATAAGAATACTACTTTATCTCCTGAATTACAGCGAGAATTTCCAGATTTACATACTTACCAAGGAACTGCATTAGAAGATCCTTCTAAAGTGATTCATTGTGAATTAACCACATTAGGTTTTCATGGAATGATAATTTCTAATGATTCACCAACAGTTATTATTCAACCAACAGAAAATGAATATGTTATTTATGAGAAAAATGATGTTTATTTTGATAAAAGCTTCTTCCATGATTGCTTAACAGATCATTTGGAACATACAACAGATAGAAAACATACAAATAAAATTTCAGATCGAACTGGAGATTGTAAAGTGAGACAATTTAAAATTGCAATTGCAGCAACTGGAGAATATACTTCATATTTTGGTGGTTCCGTCTCAAATGCATTGTCTGCAATTACTACTTCCTTGAATAGAGTAAATGGTATTTTACAAAAAGAAGTAGGAGTCGTGTTACAACTTATTGGAAATAATAGCTCTATCATTTATACAAATAGTGCGACAGATCCTTATACCAACTCAGATGCATTTGCAATGCTGCAACAAAATCAAGATAATTTAGATGCCGTTATCGGTACTGCGAATTATGATATTGGACATGTTTTCGGAACAGGAAGCTCTGGAGTTGCATATATTGGAGTTAATTGTGATCCTGATTATAAAGGGCAAGCTGTATCAAGAGGTAATGCTCCAACTGGTGATAATTTTGACATTGACATTTTTGCTCATGAAATTGGCCACACAATAGGTGCATTACATAGTCACTATGCTCAATCTGGAAATTGTAATGGATCTATTACCTCATCTTCTTGTTATGAGCCAGGCAGTGGATCTACTATCATGTCTTATTCAGGTGTTTGTAATACAGCAGATAATGTTCAAACATTTTCAGATGATTACTATCATTCAAATAGTTTAAAAGAAATTGGCGATAATCTAATTTTTACTGATTGTGGTATAGTGCTTACAACCCTTACAAGACCAACTGCGAATGCAGGATCTGATTTTAATACTAATAAAAATACACCATTTTACCTAAAAGGAACTGCAGGAAATGGTGGGGATCCGAATGTGACTTTATCTTATTGTTGGGAACAAATGAATAATGAAGTTATTAGTGATGATGGAAATGGAAATATTGTCACTTATCCATCTCCACCTTTAAATACAAATTTGGGAGGTCCAAATTTCAGAAGTTTCAAGGCAACTAGTTCATTACAAAGAAGTTTTCCAAGATATCAAGTATTAAATGGTTCAGTACCGAATGCCTTTGAAATGCTACCTAATGTAAGTAGAACACTTGCATTCAGATTTGTAGTTAGATCAGTAAATGGTACTGGTAGAGGATGTACAAACGAAGATGATATGAGCTTGATTGTAACGAATAATAATCCAGTTGCATTTACATACCCATCAACAGGAGCAAGCATTCTTGGTAGTACAAATGTTACAATTTCTTGGAATGTTAGTAATAGCAATTTGTCACCAGTGAATTTATCAAATGTAGATTTAATGTTATCATTAGATAATGGATTGACTTATCCTTATTCATTGATTTCAAATACGCCAAATGATGGAAGCCAAACAGTTTCATTACCGAACATTGCATCAACGAATGCCAGAATAATGTTAGTTGGAAACAACCATCCATTACAAGCAATATCTCCCAAATTCTCTGTTACTTATAATACAAGTTTTCCATTGAATTTTCTTTCATTCATTGCTATTCCACATGAAAAAAGTGTAAAATTAAAATGGAGAACAGATTCTGAAGTGAATAATAAAGGATTTGTAGTTGAAAAGAGTATCAATCCATTAAATGGCTATGAACCAATTGGTTGGGTTGACAATGATTTATCATTTAATTATGAATTTGAAGATAATGCTGTAAGAAAAGGGTTTACTTATTATTATAGATTAAAGCAATTAGATTATAATGGAAAATTTGCAATCTCATCTATTGTTTCTGCAAAATTAGATCATAATCAAACAGCAGAAAATACAAATTATATGATGGCATATCCAAATCCAATAAATACTGGTTTGCTAAAATTGTATTCAAATGATTTTACAAATGAAGCAACTGAAATAAAATTAATCAACAACTGTGGTATGATTATCAAAAGTGAGAATATTAAAATGAACAATAACCAAGAATATGAGTTCGATGTTTCAGAATTAAATAGTGGAATATATTTTATTTCACTCACACAAAATAGGAAAAACTATTACTCAAAAATTACTATCTTAAATGAATAGTATTCAGGATGGTGCATGAACAAACGACGACAAACAGTATGATCTCACATATTTTATCAAAAAAATATTTGATTAACGAGTAATAAAATAACATCTTTTATTAACAATTTTGAAACTCACTCACATTGTAGAAGACCCTGGATAATGTTCCAGGGTCATTTTTTTTTTAATCCATAAATGGATATCTATAATCTTTTGGTGCTACAAAATTCTCCTTTATTGTCCTAGGATTTGTCCATCTCAATAAATTCAATTTCGAGCCAGCTTTATCATTTGTACCTGATGCTCTTGCTCCACCAAAAGGTTGCTGCCCAACTACAGCTCCAGTTGGTTTATCATTGATATAGAAATTTCCAGCACTATTCACCAATTTTTTGGATGCATAGTCAATAATATATCTGTCTTTTGCAAAGAAAGCACCTGTCAATGCATATGGTGAGGTTGAATCAACTAAATCCAATGTTTTTTCAAAATCAGCATCTTCAAAAACAAAAATTGTCAAAACAGGACCAAAAATTTCTTCACACATGGTTTGAAATTTAGGATTATCTGTCAAAATCACAGTTGGCTCTATGAAATAACCTTTAGAATTATCGAAATTTCCTCCAGCGATTATTTTCACACTTTTGTCAGCTTTTGCTGATTGTATATAATTTGAAATTTTATTAAAAGCTCTTTCATCAATTACAGCATTGATAAAATTGGAGTAATCCTCAGGTGTTCCCATTTTGAAAGAAGCTAAATCTTCTTTCAAATATTTTTCAACATCATTCCAAATTGATCTTGAAATATATGCTCTAGAAGCTGCTGAACATTTTTGACCTTGAAATTCAAATGCTCCTCTAGCTAATGCAACAGCAACTTCTTTAGGATCAGCTGATTTGTGTGCCACCACAAAATCTTTTCCACCAGTCTCCCCTACTATTCTCGGATAAGATTTGTATTTGCTAATATTATTACCAATCGTTTTCCACATATTTTGAAAAACTCCAGTGGAACCAGTAAAGTGCAATCCAGCAAATGATGGATGATTGAAAATAATATCACCAGCAGTAGGTCCATCGACAAACACAAGATTTATCACTCCATCTGGCAACCCAGCAGCTTCAAAGACCTCCATAATCACAGCTGCTGAATATATTTGTGATTCAGCTGGTTTCCAAACAATTGTATTACCCATCAAAGCAGGGGCAGCACAAAGATTAGCCGCAATGGATGTGAAATTAAAAGGAGTTAGTGCAAAAACAAATCCTTCTAAACCTCTGTATTCCATTCGATTCCAAGTCAAAGGAGAACTACTAGGTTGTTCATGATATATTTCTTGAGCAAATTGGCAATTAAATCTAAAAAAGTCAGCCATTTCACAAACTGCATCTATCTCTGCTTGAAGGACATTTTTGGATTGGCATAACATTGTTGCAGCGTTCATTTTCGCTCTAAAAGGTCCAGTCAACAAATCGGCAGCTTTTAAAAATATAGCAGCTCTTTGTTCCCAACTCAAATCATTCCACTTTTCTCTTGCATTCAAACTAGCTTCTATTGCTTGCTCCACATGAGATGCGTCTCCTCTGTTGTATGTTCCAAGATTGAATGATAAATCATGAGGAGGATGCATAGATAATTTCTTATCGGTAAAAATCTTTTTTCCTCCGATAATCATTGGGATATCAAGAGGTTTTGACTTCAATTCGATAATTGCTTTATCTAGATTTTGACGTTCTTTACTCCCTTTAACATAACTCAATACAGGTTCATTAATAGGAGTAGGAACTTTGAAAAATGCATTTGACATATTTGGTATATTTAATTTTTTGCAAAATTAATTTATCTTTCAACAATATTATTGAATCTTCTTTACAATATGTAAGTTTGTGAATTAATTTAATACGATGATACAAGTTTTTGTTACTGGGGGAACTTTTGATAAAGAGTATAATTATATAACTGGAGAGCTTTATTTTAAAGACACACACCTTAATAAAATGTTTGAATTGGGCAGATGCAATCTAAATATTGATGTGAAAACATTGATGATGTTGGATAGTATGCAGATGAATGACGAAGATCGATTGATAATCAAACATAATTGCAAAAAATCTGCTTCTAATCATATTCTCATTACTCATGGAACGGATACGATGGTTCAGACAGCAAGGTATCTAGCAGAAGACTTAGATTTATCAGATAAAACAATAGTTTTGACAGGAGCAATGATTCCATATGCTTTTGGAACTTCATCTGATGGATTTTTCAATTTAGGATCTGCTTTATCTTTTGTACAAACACTTCCGAAAGGGGTTTATGTGGTGATGAATGGTCGATATTTCAACTGGAATAACGTAGTTAAAAATAGAAAAACTGGCTTTTTTGAGGAAGTAAACCTTGGAAATCAGCAAGATATTAATAGTTCAGATAATTAAAATTACAATATGGATAAAATTCTTATTGCAAATAGAGGGGAAATTGCTGTCAGAGTAATAAAATCAGCAAAAAAAATGGGAATTAAAACGGTAGCCATTTATTCTGAGGCTGATAAAGAAGCTTTGCATGTAAAAATGGCTGACGAAGCATATTTAATTGGTCCTGCTCCATCAGCTCAATCTTATTTGAGAGGGGATAAAGTCATCGAAATAGCTAAATTATCTGGAGCAAAAGGTATTCATCCAGGTTATGGATTCCTTAGCGAAAATGCTAATTTTTCAAAATTAGTGGAAGATAATGGCTTGATTTTCATAGGCCCACATTATAAATCAATCGAAACCATGGGTAGTAAATTGGCAGCAAAAGAAGCTGCAAAACAATTTGACATTCCAATGGTTCCTGGCTCCGACGGTGCAATAACTGATGTGAAAGCAGCAATTGAAATTGCTAAAAATATTGGATTTCCAGTATTAATTAAGGCATCTGCAGGTGGAGGTGGAAAAGGTATGAGAGTAGTGCAATTTGCAGAAGAGTTGGAAGAACAAATGAATAGAGCCGTTAGTGAGGCAATTTCCGCATTTGGTGATGGTTCCGTTTTTATTGAAAAATATGTGGGTTCACCAAAGCATATTGAAGTACAGGTTTTATCCGATAGTTATGGCAATACCATCTATCTATTTGAAAGAGAATGCAGTGTGCAAAGGAGACATCAAAAAGTTTTGGAAGAAGCACTCTTCTTGTTTAACCCCTGAAAAAAGAAAAGCTATTGGAGAAGCTGCTGTTTTAGTTGCAAAATCATGTAATTATAGAGGAGCTGGAACGGTTGAATTTCTAGTGGATGAGCAATTAAATTTCTATTTTTTAGAAATGAATACAAGGCTTCAAGTGGAACACCCTGTGACTGAAATGATTACTGGTGTAGATTTGGTTGAACAGCAGATCAGAGTGGCAAGAGGAGAAAAACTTTCCATCCAGCAAGAAGACTTGAAAATTCATGGACATAGTATGGAAATACGTGTTTATGCAGAAGATCCATTAAATAATTTTTTACCTTCTACAGGTAATTTGTCTATTTATAGACCTCCAGTTGGCGAAAATATAAGAGTGGACAATGGAATTGAAGAAGGAATGGATGTTCCTATTTATTATGATCCAATGTTGTCCAAGTTGGTTGTTTGGGGTGAGAATAGAAGTGCAGCTATAGAAAATTTAAAAATTGCTATTCGAAATTTTAAAATCGAAGGAATTCAATCTACCCTACCTTTTGGACTATTTGTATTGAATCACGAAGCATTCAAAAAAGGTGATTTTGATACCAATTTTGTTTCAAAATATTATACAACAAAGATAATTAACGACTCCTTTGGAGAGGAAGCGGCTCATGCAGCTCATATTGCACTAAAAGCATATCTAAAAAATAAGGAAATTCTAAAAGTTCCACATGCATAAATTAAAGTATTGAAAGTCTTGATATGTAGTTTTATTATATAATAAAAAATAATATACAAGATTTTCAATATTTTTTTTCTTTACTAATTTCATAGTTCTTACTTCATTACATATTATCATATAGTTATATACAATTATATGACCCATATTGGCATCCGCTATGGCATGTAATTTGGATTATAGGTGTTATAACTTTATTAAATAAAAGACTGATTATAAGTTAATTTCTAATAAACTCACCACTATTTATGAGAACATAAAAGTACCCAGCCAAGCTGTTGGTATAAAAATAAATTCGTGATTTTGGACAGCTATTTTTATTGGATTGGCGAAAAGCGTCAATCCTTTTTTTATTTTTGTAAAAAAGTAAACTAAATGACCGAATCTTATTCCTTATCCTATTTATTACATCATGTAAAAAGATCTTTGGCAATAAATTATCAAGACCCCATTTGGGTCATTGCTGAAATAGCACAAGTCAGTTTTAACAAAGGGAATATTTATTTGAATTTGATTGAAAAAAATGAGAAAAACAATGAATTAACTGCAAAAACTGAAGCTACATTATGGAAATCGAAATTAAAAAATAACGACATTGAATCCATTTTTGAAATATTTAAAATTGGAAATAAGATTTTAATAAAATGTATTCCCGAATTTCACGAAATATTTGGACTCAAATTAAATATAGAAGATTTTGATGCTCAATTCACCATCGGTTTACTGCAACTTGAGTTAGAAAAAACCAGATTAAAGCTCAAAAAAGAGTTATTGTGGGAAATAAACAAACAAAAGAAACTTCCCCTAATTATGAAAAATATTGCAATTATTTCTTCCTCTACAGCTGCTGGATATTTAGATTTCATGCATCAATTAGCAAATAACGTTTATGGCTATCAATTTAAAACTACCACTTTCGAATCAAGTGTTCAGGGTGATGCAGCAAAAATTGAATTGATAAATTCACTAAATGCTATAAACAATTCTGAATCAAAGTTTGATTGCATTATTATTGTAAGAGGTGGTGGAGCAAAGATGGATTTACAAGTTTTTAATGACTTTGAAGTTTGTAAGCAAATCTGCCTTTCCAATTACCCAGTTTTAGTTGGAATTGGGCACGAAATTGATGAAACCATAAGTGATGAAGTAGCAAATAAAAGTTTGAAAACACCAACTGCAGTCGCTGAATATATCATTCAACATAATTTAAACTTTGAAACCAATTTTCAAGAAGTTTATTTGCAAATTAATCAAACCATAAAGAATTGTTTCCATATGATTTTGCAGCAATTCGAACAAATTGCAACTGGAATTCAATGGAAAATGAAAAACATTGTTCAAAACAAAAATTTTGAATTTGAATTATTAACTAAAAATATTCAAAATCAATTTAATGCACAACTCATTCACAAACAGCAACAATTACTAATGATTGAAGAAAAATTCCAACAATATAATTGGAGAAAAAACTTGGAAAATGGTTATTTTATTATAGAAAATAGCCATAAAAGACTGATTACTATCAAAGATATCAATCTTGAGCAAGAAATCAAAATCATCAGTAAAGATGGAGAGCAATTGTATAAAATCGAAAAATCTACAAATTAATCTAGTCCTTTGACTATTAAATTCAATTTTCCAGTTGAAACCAAAATAGGTCTGATTGAATTCTTCGCTATTTGAATATCTGAAATGGATATACTATCAATTTTGCCTTGTAAAGTTACACCTTGACTCAAAGTATAATTCGTTAGTTTCTGTTGCATTTCTAGTTTAACCGTGTCTATTTTCTCTCCAATAGGAATTTTCAAACTATTTTTCAACTTTTCTACTAATCCTTTATGAAACAACCAATTAGCAGTTTTGAATAAGAAATTCTTAGTACTCATTTCAAAATCTAAGTCTTTCATTTCTATATTTCTGGTTACTTGATTATAAAACGGCTTCCCTTTTAGATAAATGCTTCCATTGAAACTTCCACTCATTTTAGTGTTTATTACAATAAATTCACCTTGACCAAAAAGGCTAATATCTTCTAATTTTACTGTTTTCCCATCAGATCCAAAAGTTTGACCCAACATTGTTTTTTTCGCAATAGAATCAGCTTCAGTATAAGGTACATCTACGATTAAATTCAATGAAAAATCATCTTTAGTTTGATTAGAAATATTGATATTAGATAAGGTTGAATTTTTTCTGAAAATTGGCTTATCCCCTAAATTAATATCAGATAGGCAAGAGATTGAAAAAACAGATCTCCATTCATTATTAAAAGTATAGAATGGAATCATACTTATGGCAGTCGGCGTAATTTTAGACCAAACTTTATAATCTGGCATTACCAAAACTGGTTCTTGAATTTTCATCCAAGCATCAGCGACATATTTCTTAAGGTCTAAGCTTTGTTTTATTTGATTATCAATGATTTGGCTCAATTTTGTTTTGCTCCTACTAATCACAATATCTGCTATATACTTAATCGGCACATCCACTAAGCTAGTTTGTATTTTTGGCGGAGTAATCCATTCATGATTAATAATTTGGGTGAAAGTATTCAAACTCCAATCCCCATTGATAGAAAAGTCTGTTTTAAATGTCAAAGCTAAATCACCAGAACCATCAACATCGGTCATCCCAAAAACACCTTTTTTGAACCAAATATTAAGTGGTACTCTATACTCCAATTGTTGTCCATTGACTTTCAAGGTAATATCACTTGCCTTCATAACTTTCAACATCAATTGATCATTATCATTGTTAGTCATGTCGTAATCTTCATACAATACACCTGTAATTTTTTTATTTATAGATTTTTGCAAATCACTAATTTCAAGATTAACAGGAATATTGACACTTGAAGGAATAGATGGCAATAAAGTGTCGTTAATTATTTCCTCAGGTTTGGTTGGCATTTGCTGAGCACTTATAAAATTTGAAAAAAAGTAAAAAATAAAACAATGAAATTGGATAGCTTCATTTAAAAGAAAATTTATCAAAATTAACGATATTAAATTAAAGAAAGTATAAAAAAAAAAAAACGTTTGCAAGTAAACTTACAAACGTTTATAATTTTGGCGGAGAGACAGGGATTCGAACCCCGGGTACCTTTCGGTACAACGGTTTTCAAGACCGCCGCATTAAACCGCTCTGCCATCTCTCCAAAACCGAATACTTTATTTCTAAAGCGGTGCAAAGATAATTAGACTTTTGTAAATATTAAAATAATACTGATATTTTTTTAAATATTTTTTTTCACAATACCTTAGTAACAAAAAATCGCTCTCTTAACTTTTTAAGAGAACGATTTAACTATTTATAACTCAACATTTTTAATTTCTTTTTCTTTCCGAATAATCCGAATATTACAAATTACCGAATATTCCGAATACCCCATTGTAAATTAATTTTTTATCAATCCAATTGGTACACATGGAACTGGGTAACATGGACTTTTTGGTGGTGCTATTGAACATGGAGTTACTGATTGAATATCAATTAATTGAAAACAATTATTATTATTAATGTCTCTTACCACTAATTGATATGTTGATGAAACATCTGCTTTGAATATTTTTGTATTGCCTACAGTTACAGGTGAACCATAATTTGTTCTTTCACTATTCAATACATTTCCTCCAATTCCAGTCAAAGGATCAGCTCCAATTACAACTTCATATTTATTACTCGATCCGCCGTTTGCAACAGTTGCATTGATTTGTATTGTAAAATAATCATCAGCTGCAACATCGTCAGTTCCATTGTTATTACAAGGGTCAATAGTTGCATTTGCATTCAAAGTACATTCTTCTCCATTATTTGGACACATTTTTTGGAGCAGTTGTTACTGAAGTATTTGGACTTTTACAAGATGTATCAATACTATTCACACATCTAGCTAAAATAGTTCTAGGTGTTGTAGAATACAATGGTTTTACTGAACTCCATGTCGATCCATTATTAATACTATATTGAATGAAAGTTCCTGCTCCACATCCTTGAACCAAATTGATTGTTCCTGTTCTATTTGGACAAATATTGTCATTAACAGACAATACTGGCGGCGAAACATTACAAACGGAACAAGATGGAGGTGGCGTTACACTTGCTGTTTTACTACAAGAACTTGCTACATCATCTGAAACAGAAATATTCAAAACACCAGCACTAATAAAATAAGGACCAAAAGTGGTTGGGCTACCATATGTCCCAGTTTGAGGGCTATTTGGCAATCCACTAATTGTATATGTTGTACCAATTCCAACACCAGTTGGGTTTAAAGTAAAGGTATATTCATCATCGGAGGCATTGGTTAATGTTCCCTTATTATCACAATTTCCAATCACTAAATTGATATTATCAATCACACAACAAGTTGAATCGGCAATTGTAATAGGGCAGCACATTGATGCTGGACAACCATTACTATCTGTCGCTTTGAAAATATAATTTCCAACAATATTTGTCGTAAAGGTTTGACCTGTTGCAACTTGTACTGTATCCCCAGGATTATTTATTTTATACCAGATATAGCTTGTATATCCATCAGCTGCAACGATTTCTGCTGAATTTCCAGCACAAATTTTTATAGAATCTGGTTGACAAGCAACTGGTGGGGTCAAGCTAAAACCAAAATCTAATGTGTGATTGTTCTCCCCAGCATTACCAGTCGTATATATTATATCTGCATTGATATAGTATCTATCCAAACACGGTTTCCGATTTCGATGGAAGGGACATCCCCTAAGATTTCAATATCTCCCATACCATTTGCTTTTCCAGGTCCACCTTCATCAACAGCAGCACCATAATATGTTTGATATCTTCTTGTTGAGCTACCATCAATTATACTAAAAGATTCAACACCTCCTGCATCTAATGTAATTGGATCAAAAACTGATAGCACAATTTCTTTTTGACCAGGAACGTAAACGAGTCCTCCAACACTAATTTCCGAATGCCAACCATTATTTACTTGATCATCCCAATAAAATTCTCCAGGATTATTTTTAGATGGTCCTTGTATAGAATTGACACCACCATATCCTGAAATATCAGTCCCTGTACCAGAAGAAGTATAAATTCCTGCTTTACCATCCTCTTCTAATTCGTATAGTCCTGTAGTTGGATTCAAATATGTTCTTAAAATATCGCCACTAGAAATTCCATTTCCATTATTAATTGCAAGTTCTTTATTTGAAGGAGTTGCAGTTGGAAGTGCATTTCTGTTACCAGTTTGAAATCCAGATCTATCTAAAAATGCTAAATGCATAGACCCTTCCTCATCGAACTCTATATCTGATAATACTGGTTGTGGGTGATAAAACGGATTATAAAAATCACCACCTTTATATTCAAAATCATTAAAGTTGTCAGTCCAAGGGTTCCAATATGGTGCAGCACCACCTATCCAAACAGATCCTTTATTATAATCTAAAGGGAAATTAATAATGGGTGTTGTAATCCATGCATTAGAAGTTGGATTGAATGCATAAACATAAGCACTCAGATTAGATCTTGTACCCCCATTACTAGCATCACAAATTACACCAAGATACAATTTTCCTCTCCAATATTTTAAAGCCCAAGGTCTAGTAACTCCATTTGCACAACCAGGATCTGGGTAATTGGGTAAAGCGGTGGCACTGCTTGCAGTAGTAGCTGTAGCATCTAAAGAATAAACTTTTCTATCATTTAAATTTACAACATATAATTTCTTATTGTCATCTGATATTTCAATATCACCAAAACCTACTTTCCCAGCTTTTGTAAATGCTTCAGCATCAACTGAATTTTTAGTTTTATCAGCAGGAATATCTCTAGAAGCATTGGAACCTATTGTACCAGCTAAAGAACCAAAATCATAGAAAATTGAAGGCGTACCAGCATTTGTAGGGTCATTCATATCAATCTTCCAAATAATACCAACACCATTAGTTGTTAAACCTACGTGTCTTTTTAACAAGGTAGATGCAAATAACCTTTTTTGGTCTTTCTGATAAGCTAATCCCCAAGTTGAACCAATTTCACCAGCTGTTGCAGTAGTAAAATTATCTGTGCCTGATTGATCAATTTGATCCTCTCTTCCATTTGCAAGATATGGGAATGTAATAATTGCTTTATCGTTAATTGCATTACTACCAGGATCTGTTATATCTCCAGAGTTGTAAGTTGGAACGGTTAGTTTTATATTGTTTACACTTTGGTTGCTAAATCCATTTGGATAAAATATACCAAAATCTACATTTGTTTGATTTGATGATACAAATTGTACAGATGAACCATTATTAGTTCCAATGAATGAAGAAAAATCAATTCCAGTTAAAGGTCCATTAGGATAGGTATTTGTTGATGGAATTTCAAACTCAATCCTGACGTTCCCACTACATCCTGAAATAGAATAATTAGGGCTAGAGATAGCAGTAGTAATAGCACTTCCACATGGAATGGAAGAACCAGGAGCAAATGCTTTAACTATTATATTTCCCATTAAAGGTTCACCGCTTTGTTTTATTCCATCTCCATTAAAATCTCTAAAAACTGTTCCAGATATTTGACCATATACATTCCAACTGAAAATGCATATTGAAATAATTGAGAGTAATTTTATTTTTTTCATTGTATAATTTCTTAAATGTGAGTTTAATTAGTTGTTAATAACTCTTTTTGATTTATAGGTTGTACAATTCGGAGTTGGACATGGTATCACTAAGCAATTCACTGGCGCTGTATATGTCTTTGTATCTGTACAAGTTGATCCACTTATGCTTAAACTAACTATATGGCTGGCTCCATCAGAATTTTGATTTGCAATACTGTAACTTGTTGGTATTCCAGCAGATAAATCAAAGGATTGACTGCCTCCACCTACAATCTGAACTGTTAAAGTGCCACTTGATGGAGGATTGGTTAATTGTATATCACCAGTTAATGTGTATTTATTATCCGTAGGATTACAACTTCCAGGTACTGCAGTTATTAATACAGAACATAATGGTGCTTTATAAAATCCAAAATCTACCGTTTGGTTTGAGTAGCCAGATTCAAGTGGTTCCGCAGTTGCTCCCAGAGTTATTGTTCCACTAATCACTCCATATCCTGTAACGAATGTTCCATTATCATCATTTTCAACATTATCATCTGGATCAGGTGCTGGGTCATTTCCAGTACTTGATGTATATCCGGAAAGAACACCACTAAAGTTTTGACTTGGAATTTGTACTAAATAATCTCCTGCTGGCAATCTATCAAAATGATAAATACCATCAACACCACTTTCTGTAATCGTATTGGTTGTGGTTACAAATTCAGAAGATTGAGGGATTCCATCATTATTCACATCATTGTATAAATTGACAACAACGTTATTAAAACCTTTCTCCCCAGAATCCCACATTCCATTATTGTTTGTATCTTCCCACACAAAATTTCCTAATTTATATAATCCAGTTGGTATTATTATTCCAGCATCCCATGTTAAATCAACTTCTCCAGCTGTCAAATTAGTTATTGCTGTTTTACCTGTAGTGATATCAGCATCGGAATCAGTTTCATCTCTTGAAGTGCCACCTGATGTTCCTGTACTTGGTGTAAATACTTTTCCATTGGTTAATACAAATGATACATAATAATCACCTGGCATTAATAAATCAAATAGATAATATCCAGGTCTTCCATACATATCATTGGATGTGGTGTCTCTTGCAATTATTGTATTTGAACTATTATATAGAATCACTTCGATTCCATTTACACCATTTGCAGATGGTTCATCTTGAATATTATTTTGATTTTCATCAAACCAAACATAATTTCCTAACGCAGCTTTTGCAAAACAACCCATTCCTTGATCCCATGTCAAGTCTGTTTCAGATGCATCTATTGTAGTTATAGGCGTTACTGTTACTCTTAATCCTTTAAATAATGTCTCAGTACCATCAGAATCTTTATCATCTGTTGTTGCATTTGCTGGAGAAGTTGTGTAGCCTGGTGGTAAAAAGAAAACTAAATAATAATTACCAACTGCAAGATTTGGGAACTGGTACAAACCACCATTTGCAGTGGAAGTAAATGATACCAAAATATCATTATCTGGATTATTGATTCCATCCCCATTATCTTTATACAATTCAACTCTTACACCATCTGCTCCAATTTCTCCATTATCTTGAATCCCATTATTGTTGGCATCACACCAAACATAGTTTCCGATATTACCTGGCACATTTGGTTTTAATTCAATACCTACTTTAAGTGGTTCAGCTGGTAAAAAGTTATCATTATTATCCGTTCTAATAGCTTTATAAGCAAATGAGTTCCATGCAATCTCTCCAGTTGTTGGTGCAGTTACAGGAGCTCTCATATCCCAAGTCAATTCAATTTGATCTCCAGGGTTTAATACTTTAGTACCAAAATCAAATTTTAAAGACTGAATTGTAGTTGGGTCAGTTGGTAAAATGGTGGTCCAATTAGCAGGAGTACAACCTGCTGGTCCTGAAGCAACAAAATCTGTTCTACATGGATTTTGAGCAGTACTATAATAGATGGTCACCCCTGATGGTGCTGACACTGGAGTCACTAAATTAGGTCGCCATTGTGTTAATCTACCATTCAAATCTATCACACCAGCATCGCCAATGAATGGTAAGATATCTTCAACAATTATTTCAGTAGCAGGAACATTCCCATTATTGGTGACATATAATTTATAGTTTGCTAAACCGCCGGGCATCGTTTTACCATGATTTGGATATCTAGTATAAACGGTATCACATTGTCCTTTACCCACTTTTCGGATGAAAGTTGGGCTTGAGAAGTAACCCCTAAATAATCAGCATCATAACATAAACTATCTATAAATGAGCCATTCCCATTTACATCCAATGAATCTTGAGTAACATAAAATTGATGATAATAATCTGAATAAGTACACTTTCTTGGGCTACTTCCTGTAAAGAAACCTGTATTTTTAAGTCCTTTTAGTTCTGTAAATGGATTTTTATAAAATGCATCATCATATGTATAAAGAGCTGATGTTCCTGCAATTGCAAAATCATTAATTTTAACTCTTATATATATATAATAACTTGTTGGCGAAGGCCATGGGCTATTCCAAGAAAAACGGACTAAAGTTCTGCCCGAACCATTATAATTTGGTAATACTTCTACTAAATCTGCAGGTGGAGGAGATCCTCCAGAATTGGTAAATGGTTTATAATCCAAATAATCAACTCCCTTTGGTAATAAGTCCATCACCACAGGATTTTGTAATGGTGAACCACCAGGTTCTACTATAGCATGTAATTGACTATAAACAATAGTCCCCTTACTTAATGTTGCACCACCATAACCTGAGCCAGTTTCATTTGTAAAGCTTTTAGTCAAAACAATTGTGCTAAAAGGATCAGGTTCTAAAGAGGTAATAGTAGCACAAGCTGTACTATTGTCAAGTATTAATCCAGAAGAGCTAGAAGATCCATTTAAACAATTTTGTATCATTGTACCAATAGGTGTTGTTGGGTCTAAAGTATAATTTAATACAAGACTTCCATTTGACACGACTGCACCAGCCGGAAGTGAATTAATTGTTATTTTAAATGCAGTAATTTTATCTCCACTTACTGGTGGATAAATCACTTGATATTGTGGTGTAACTTCTGTATATGAAGGATTTCCTACAGTTTGTATATAATATTTTATAATCTCATTACCTGAAAGATTTGTCAAATATCCATTTACTACAATTATTGAAGTTCCTAAAATATAGTTAGGTAATATATCTTCAATCACAACATCATTTAATACTGTATTACCCGTATTTCCAAAGTTTAAATTATAACTAGCCGCAGCACCAACTTTAACTGTTGATGAAGAGGATGTCTTATTTAAATATAATTTTGTTAGAGGATTTTGTAGCGTTGATGTTCTACTAAGTGTTGTTGTACAGGTACATGTTGATAGATTACTATAAGTACTCCCACATTGATAGTTATTAGTTGATCCATCAACTTGCACAATAGGGCTTCCTCCAATTGGTGTATGTGTCACTGTTGCTGAATTTGTTATCATACTTCCAGCACTAAAATATGCTGATGGATAACGAACATACATTCTTACTCGAATAGAAGTGGTATAATTATTTACATAAATACCTGTATTATATGCTGGTATATCAACCGTAACAGTTGTCCCAGAAATATTTACTGTTCCTAGAGGAAGTGCAAAAGCAGATGGGTAATCAGTAAATAAAACGACAGAATCTATAATGGTATTTGCTGGGAAATTATCCACTGCATGAATATCTCCAGGGTTTGCAACACCAATAGCATATGAACTTCCTTGTTTTAAGTCAAGAACATAATAAGTTGTATTATCTAATCCTAAACCAGTAGGTGTATATAGTTGCGGACAAAACCATCATAAGAATGCAAAGTAGTATTTTCAAAGTCTGATGATGCTAAATTTCCATCAGAAAAAATTGAAGCTGTCATTGTAGCAACTGTACCATTCTGAAGCCCTAAATCTCCAATTCCAGTTATTTCAATTATACCTGTATTTCCAGCTATCAAAGGTTCTTTGAAAATAAATGTTACTGTTTTATTATTATTAGAATAAGAATAGCTTGCAATATCGGATGTAAGACCGATAACTGCTCCATTAAATTTTATTCCAGATGGAATATTTGCTTCAATAGAAACCTTTGTACAATTAGTAGTTGTACTTGCACATTTATATTTAAGTGTATATAGAATACTTTCTCCAGTTAAGATATCAGTCTTATCTGCTTGAGTTGTTATTTCTAAAGTTTGGGAAATCAATGAATTGGATGTGAATAATAAAAAGACGAAGTAAATGAGTTTTTTCATAAATAAATTATAGTTAATAAATAGTAATAAACAATCAAAATCTACTAATAAATTCTTTACAAATAGTTCTTTAGCATATTTAAGCTAAGATGAATCAAATAGTTAATAATTAATTAAAATTTATAAATTATATCAATAGAATTAAAATAGTTTGTCAAATACTATGCAAATATGTAGCCTTTTTTAATTGATATGAAAATAGTAATGATTTTTTTGTGACAATAGACTTTGGTATTATATTAAATAAAAGAAAATTTAATAAATTCCTATTATGCTGATTATCTATTATTTATAATGTATAATGCAAACTAATACTACTTTTACATGTATGATTTTTTACATTAAAAAATTACACTTTTAAAATCCAATTTTCACATTAAATTTACTTTTTAATACAAATGTTTAGACATTTAATTATTTTTTTTAACAGAATAATTATATTTCAAAAAAGATGCAATTTGTTTTGTTCGTTATTTTAAACAAGAGAAGAGGATAAAAAAATAAAAATTGAAATACAATTTCTAAACTAAAAACTGAAATGATAAAAAAAAATGCCCTACCAACTTTTTGGTAGAGCTTTATTAACTATTTATAACTCAACTTTCAAAATTTATTATAATGTTATTTTGTCTAATTCATTGGTTTATGAAATTATTAGAAACATTACAACGAATACATAATTTAAAACCAGAAGATAAAACTTTTGTATTTTATCCTACTTTATTGTAAAGAAAATTAGAAGTTTAGCACTCATCTTGTAAAAGTGCAACTGAAAATATTGAGTCAAATTAGTAATAATTACCTCTCGAAACCAATTTACTATATTTATAAAACTATCATGCAATTGCTTAATTTTTAAGATTTTTAAATTATTAAAGTTTTTTATTATTTAAATTTTCAAAACCTAACAAACTAATTAATGTGCAATTATTTCGAAAATCAATTTAAAATAAATACATTAATATTAAAATCGAAGCAAAAATATATTCAAAAATGTATTATAAACTACACTAAATAATAAAATGGTGATGAATAAATTATAAAGGTTACAAAACTGGATATTTTTAACGGACTAGATCAAATTGAAGTGAAAAAATGATGATTTAAACTCTAAAGTTGTATTCGATGAAACGAAAAGGAAATTTTAAATGCAATTTTTAAAAGTTTAATTCTTAAAATTGACAATCAATAGATTTGATAAAATAATCATCAAATTTTAAATTGACATTTTATTTCCTACTTAAACTGATAAAAAATAAATTTACCTAATTCTTCATCGTTGATTTCATTGATAATTACATTATTGAAGGAAATGGAAATTCCATATGGAGATAAGCCCAACTTATTATTACTCAACATAAAGTATTTTGATTTTCCATCAAAACGGATTTTATGCTCGACATTATTGATTGTAACAAGGACATCGTTTTGGCAGTTAGCTACTTCATGACTGATTAAAGCATTGGATTTGAGGTCTTTATACATTTTATCATCTACTTTGATATCAATATCGAAAAAAGAGCCTAACAAGCCTTCATTATAATCTCTGATGAAGTTCAAATGGCATTTTTCCTCCTTTTTGCCGACACACTATCAATATTTTCTACAAAATACAAGCTACCATCTGCATGAAAACGATTTGCATCTATTCTTGGTCCTATTTTATCAAATTCAATAATATTGGCACCATTTGATTTAGCAAATTTCTCTAGTTTCAACCGAATCTTAGACCAATCATCACTTTTATGTTCACTCAACACAAAATCACCAATTCGCTTCCCTTTGTGATTGATTTTCTCTTTTCTTGCAAACATTTTTACCGTATCGGTTTTCCTATCTGGATTGTAAAAAGAGGATTCGTTGGCTAAATTGATAGAACTACAAGAAGCTAACAGAATGGATATCAATCCGATAATAAAAAATAGTACTTTATTCATGTTTTAAAGAATTTAAAAATAATCCTGTAAAATTAAAATATTTCAATTAAATATCAAAAACATAAGATTTTACGGATTCTTGTAAAATCTCAATTAAATCAGCATCCATAAATTCATAATTATCTTCTATTCCGAGTATTATAATTTTCTTTTCTAAAATTTCATTTGGAAATTTTCTTTGAAGTATTTGTTTGTGTTTTTTCTCCATAACAAAAATCATATCAGACCATGTTATCAATTTAACAGATATTTTATTAATCGCTGAAGGTGCAGTTCCAGCTGATTTTACATTATGGTTTCTACTTTTCTTAAAAATAGATTCAGCAGTGGCACTTCTCCATTTATTTCGACTACATATGAAAAGAATATTCATTTAGAATCAATGTAATTGAATATAGAAATTAAATTTTATGACAAATTTTGTTAAATATAAAACTAAATATTTTTTAGATCTAATTTTAACTATAAATTCATAATTCCTAATTTAAAATGTAATAAAACATTGAAATTCATTTTTAATGAAAATCATTGTTTCATATAGCTTAATTACAAGGTCAATCAAAGTTGCTGCATCCTCAAAAAAATATATTGCTTCATCAAGTAGCGGAATTAGAAAAATCGTGCAACTGTATTACTTTCTCTAAGATATGTATTACTTCTTCAAGCAGCGGAATTAGAAAATCATGCAGCTGTATTGCAAAGGTCAAGCAAGGGTATTGCATCCTCAAAGAGCTATTGCTTCATCAAGCAGCGGTATTAGAAAATCGTGCAACGGTATTGCAAGAACAACAGTATTGCATCCTCAAAGAAAGGTACTGCTTCATCGTGCAGCGGTATTGCAATACCACAATTTAATTTATGCTATTAAAGGAAAAATATTCAAAAGTGATTAGTAATAACTTACTATTTCTTTTCAAAAATCCCAAACAACTCATTTCCAGCTCTTGGCGGAATGGAGTTGTGGCAAATCTCAAAGGATTTGACTTTGAAGTAGGGCTCAAAATAGGTTAGATATTCACTTTTGGAGCCACCAAAAGGTCTTTTTTCCATATCTCCAGTCAGTTCAAAATTGAACCACAAGCCAACTAATTTCCCATTTGCTTTCAGCAATTCACTCATTTGTTTTGCATAAGCAATTCTGTTTTCTTGAGTAGGGACAAATGAGCAGAAAAAGGTTTGCTCAAGGATTAGATCATATTTTTCCTGATGATTAAAGAAATTGTCACTGATGAGTTGATTTTGTGGAAAATCGGGATACTTTTCCTTGAATTTCTGTAGTGGAATGGGTGAAATATCTAAAATAAATACATTTTCAAAGCCTTGCTCATATAAATAGGCAGCTTCATGAGCATTGCCTGCCCCAGGTATTAAGATTTTTAATGTTTTATCTTCCAATTGGTCAATATACGTTTTCAAAGGAGTGGATGGATATCCAATATCCCAGCCAGTTGCATTTTCCTCGTATCTGCTGCTCCAATAGTTTTTCTCTGTTTCTGTATTGAAAACTGATGCCATTTTAATTCATTATTACTGCTAAAATCTTTTCATACTCAACATCATTTGGCTCCCAAAGTTCAATTTTATTGTTTTCTACATCTAAAATATGAACAAATTTGCCATATTCATAATGTTCAATAGCATCGCAAATAATGACACCTTCTTTTATGAGTTCTTCTATCAATTGCTCCAAATTTTGCACTCTATAATTGATCATAAATTGCTTATCAGAAGGTGCAAAATAAGTAGTATCTTCTTTCATTGGGCTCCATGCAGTATAACCCAATCTGTTTCTATCCGTTGCCTTTCGCCACTCAAACGAAGTCCCATAATTATCTATGACAAATCCTAAATGCTTTTTATACCACTCTTTTAACACCTCTGGATTTTCACTTTTAAAAAAGATGCCTCCTATACTATTGACTCGATTGCAATTTGAAGATAATTTATTATCCATTGCTATTGTTGGCAAATTTGTATCTGCAAATATTTGACAACCCATAATTTTTTCATCCATTATATTCAACTTACAACATATTGGAATTTTCCAAAAGTGGGATCCTTCATTTGAAGCAAATCCAATAATAATGAAAGTGTTATCTTGTCCAAGCCACTCCTCTATCTCGATTTTGAATCCTGGAAATTTATTTATAAACTGATTCCAAATAATTTGATTATTTTCAATACCTTCAATCTTATAACCATGAACATCAATCAAACAAAAGGAATCATGCACAACATTTTTCATTCCATTAAAATCATGTTGATTGACAGCCTCCAAAAATTGTTGAATAATAGGTTTTGCCATTTTAGCTAATTTACCATAAAATTACAGGATATTTGTGAAACATTATAATGGATTATAATATTAAAGTCTAAATTGCAAACATGAAAATATATGATATCGTCCTTTTTGGTGCCACTGGATTCACTGGTAAATTAATTGCAAAATACCTTGCAGAAAATGGCAGCCAAGAAAATATTCGTTGGGCAATCGCTGGAAGAGATTTTGAAAAATTACAAACTTTGCAATCTAATTTAGTCGGGTTAAAACCAGAAATTGTGGTTGCTGATGTTAAAAATTACGAAAGCTTAAGCCTCATGGCTAGTTCCACTCATGTTTTAATGAATACGGTGGGTCCCTTTAATTGGTATGGATATGACGTTGTAAAAGCCTGTGTTGAAAATCATACTCATTATTTAGACATAACTGGTGAGCCGCTTTTGTCAATAAGATATACGATTTATATAAAGATAAGGCACAAGAAAATCAGTGTCCGATTGTCAATTGTTGTGGTTTTGATAGCATTCCTGCTGAATTTGCTACTTGGATGACAGTTCGTAAGATGAATGCAAATGACCCAAAAACTGTTCAAACATTTATAAGAACCAATGCTTCCTTTTCGGGAGGCACTCTGACCACTGCAATCAATGCACTTTATGAGCAAAGCAAGGGAAATACATCTGGCAGCAGATACAAAAAACATCCAAATGCACCAAAACATGCTTTGAAATTGCACTTTTCCAAATTAATAAATGGTTGGGCGATTCCAATGCCAGTTGTGGATCCACATATTGTAAAACGTTCGGCAGCAACACTTTCTGACGACTACGGTCCATTTGCTTATGGGCAATATTTTGTTCGCTCCTCTTTTTGGAAGGTTTTAGGCACCATTTTTCCAATTGGAATGGCAGCTTTGTTGGTTCGATTTGAATGGTTCAGAAAACGAATGTATAAAAAATATCACTCAGGTTCTGGACCAACAGAGGAAAAGCGAAATTCAAGTAAATTTGAAGTCAAAGCAATTGGTATCAGCCAAAACGAAAAGGTAGAAACCGTATTTAGTGGTGGCGACCCAGGCTATAACGAAACTGCAAAAATGTTCAGCGAAGCTGCTTTTTGTATAGTGGATAAATCAAGAAATCATCAATTGGAATATGGCGTTTTGACTCCTGTTCAAGCTTTTGGTTTACCATTGGTGGAAAGGCTGAGGAAGAAGGGAATTAGGATTGAGTAGATGTTGATGTGTTAATTTGTTGATGTGTTTATCCCGAATTGTGATCCGTCCCGAAACAATCGGAAGTTCGGGAGTTTCTTTTTTACTCATTTTCTGAATTTATCGGAAATTTGTGAGTTAAAAAAATGATACTTTTCTGATTTTTTTTGGGGTGTGGGAGTTGATTTTGATAACTCATAAGATGATATATAGAATTAATAATATGAATTTAAATAATTATTGATTTATCCGTCATATTGCCGTACATTTGTTGAATATTTTCAAATATGGAAACAAATAATTTAAAAGTTGAAAAAGCTAGATTTGAAGCTGAAAAAGCAGCATTTTTGGCAGGATTTAGTAGTCTTACCGATTTTGTTATTTTCACCTTACAAAACAAATCTGATGAAATTATAAAGGATAATGAACAAATAAGTTTATCACAAAAAGACAAACAAATCTTTTTTGATGCTTTAGCAAATGATTCACTTCCAAACAATTATCTAAAAAAAGCACTTCAAGAATATAATTCTCTAATCAATCAATGAAATATATTTCCAAAATAATTGATTCAAATGATAATAAGTCATCATTTAATTGTGGGCAAATTCAGCTTGATAATTATTTAAAATTCCAATCTAGCCAAGATTTTAAAAGAAAATTATCGGTTTGTTTTGTTTTAAATAATGAAGAAAACAACCAAATTGTAGGCTATTATACCCTTTCAAATTATAGCATTCCATTAGATTTCATACCAATTGAATTAAAAAATAAATTACCAAACTCTTATAACCAAATCCCAGTTACCTTATTAGGCAGATTTGCAATTGATAAAAGCCATCAAAACAAAGGCATTGGAAAATTATTATTGATAGATGCTTTAAAAAGATGCTATTTTACAGCTATGACAATAGCTTCATTTGCAATAATTGTTGATCCGATTGATGAGAATGCAATTGAATTTTATAAAAAATTTGGATTTATTTTACTCCCGATGCAGGAAAAATGTTTTTACCTATGAAAATAGTAAGTGAATTATTTAAATAATCCCGATAGATGGAATTTATTGAATACAAATATTATGATTAGTTGGTGATATGTTGAATATTCTGTTATAGTAACTTCGTAAGTTAATTCTGAATCTCTACTGATATAAAATAAAATTACATTTTATTAAAAGTCAGGAATCAGCACTTCAAAGTCCTAATTCCTGACTTTCTATTTCTACATAATTCCTAATTTCTTAGCAATAGCAGCTGGGACAGCTTTTTTGTTTACCATGATTCCAGTTGTTTTGTATCTGAAATATGCTTTGCTGCAATAAAAGAATCCACCGTTATCATTGCTATCATTTCCCCAAGAATTTTTTACTACATAATATTTCTTGCCAGTTTGATCTGCAACCATACCCGTTATATGCATTCCATGATCATCTTGTGTAGTTTGATTGTCAAAGCCTTCTTGTCTCATTTCTTGAGTAATTGTTTTTTCAACCACTGGTCTTAAGAATAGAGAGTCTTTATCCACTTGAGCCATTTCAGAAAAATCCTTTTCTGGAACGATTGCCAAACCTGATTTGTGAGAAAAGTATTTTTCACTCACATCACTTGCCCACTCTATTGAATAATTATTTGCAATTGCATTATCCGCTATCGCTTCTAATTCGTCCAAAGGCACATTATATACTAAATCATCACTCCAGTTGTCTGGAATTTCAATCATAAATTTTTGGTAAAACGGATGATGTGTAAATGAAGTAATTTCAACATAATCCTCTGGATTAATACCTAAGCTAGCTGAAAATGACTTCGGAGTATAGCTTTTTCCTTTATAATCAAATTTCTCTGGAACTTTTCCTAAATATGAATCTAAAATAGCACCCATAGCTGATTTCCAACTTTTTGATAATGGTCTTCCAGCTTCGACAGTTTTAACCAAAGCATCACAAAATGCTTTTAAAACAGACTCCAACTCTGAGTGGTCATACTTTTTTTGATCACCCACCAATCCTGTATAAACTTCTTGAGGTAATGCACCATATTTGTTCATCATATTCATCACATCATGAGGCTCTCCACCTTGACCAAAATTAGTTTTACCTAACATTCTCACATATTTCTCCGCTTTTTCTTCATAAGCCTTTCTTGCAATAAACATTTCAGCCAAATCAACTGGCTCATGACCTGCTTTAATAACTTCAGATTCTAAAAAAGATTCGCTAGAAAAACTCCAACAAGTTCCAGTTGATCCTTGGTTTTTCACATCTGAATGAGTGATATCTTTTTCAACAGAAAATTTTAATGTACTTCCCTTTTTATTTGATTTCACGGCATTCACCTGTGCTTTAGAATAAATAGCGAAAATGGATAACAATAAGATTAAACGAAATTTCATAGACGATTAATTAAAAAAAATTATTATATTAAATTTAGAATAAGAAGCGAAAATAAGAAGATATGTATCTATATTAGAGTTTTAAAGAAAAAATTAGACAAAACATGAAAAATATTTTAACAATTTTTATCCTTTTTGCTGTATTTACTGCAAAATCACAGGTTTGGTTTGAAGTTGGAGCAAAAGGATCTTATGGAATCACTGCATTATATAATAATAATGTTTGGGATGACACCAGGATTAGTAACAAATTCACAACAGGATATGGAGTGGGTGGCAGACTTGGTATTAATATCGGCTCAACCCATGGGTTTGCATTAGAAGTACTCACTGCTAGTGGAAAACAAACTTGGGGTTATCAGTTAGGCACTTCGGCTACTAAAGTTGATTTTACAACAGCTTGGAAATCATTGGATTATTATTTATTGTATAGAAATAGTGGAAATGGTGGTTATTTTGAAATTGGTCCAAAATATTCAACTATTAGAAGTGTGAAACAAATAGACGTTAATATTGAAGAAGATAAAAGTGATAAATTCAATAAAGGATTGATGGGTGCAGCCATGGGATTTGGTGGAAACATTGCAGGTGGCGATGTAGTTGCTTTGACCTTTGGTTTGCGATTTGAATATATGTTTGCAGATTTTGTAAATAATGATGGAAAATTAGTTAATCAACCAATTCCACCACTACAAATTGGGAATAGCAAAACAAATATAATCAATATTCAAGCCGTATTAGAGCTCAATTTTGGAATTGGATCTTATGCAAAAGCATCTTGTGGAAACAGAAGATTTGTATTTTCTTGGAATCAATAAAGTTTAAACTTGCTTAAATGGATTTCTAGGTTTCCAGTTTTCAACTGGTGTAAAATATTGAAATAGAGCAGGAATGCATCGATTGATAATTGGTTTTGTATGTTTCAGATAGCAGTAATATTGACTTGCAGTGGCTCCCACTGAACTTTTTATTTCTGAAGCTGTTCGTGCAAAACCAATTTTTTTGAACCCATTCGATATACCGAAATCTACAATATCGTACAACATATTTAAATAAATCTGACGATCAGCATTGATAGATGGCTCATAACCAATATAATGTGCCTCCAACTTATCTTCAACTTTTATCATGGAAACAAAACTCACCAATTTATCTTCAAGAAAATAACCAAAAAAATGGGTAGCTTCGCCTAGTTGTTTTTTTAATTCCAAAAAGTAATTATTATTTAAATATACCGTATTGAAATCTGCTTTTTCGGCAACATTTAGATATAATTGATACATACTTTCTTGTAATTCAATCACATCTGACAAATTCAAATCTTTTCTAAAAATATTGCCCAATTTCTTTTTGGCTCTGTTACATCTCGTTCTATATTTTGTAGTAAAATCAGCAATATAATCTTCTGTATTGAACCAATTATTTTTCAAATTGAAATTCATATCAGGATCAATACAAAATGGAAAATACTTTTTATGGAAATAAAAAATCGTCCTTTTTTTCTACAAAAGGAAAATCTTTCAATAAAATCAAGCTAATATTTTCACCTTCTTTATTGAAAAACCCTATTGCTTTCTCAATTATTTGATTCAAAAAATGATCCGTTTTCAAATCAAGATGTTGTGGATGGAATTGGAATGCATAAGGACCCGTAAGAGTCAGATTCCCAACAACAAGAGTATTGAATTGAATAAAATTGGAAAAAAACGATTTGATACAGGAATTAAAAGCATCTTTATGAGAAACATTATTGCTTTTTACTTGCAAACTATTCGAAGCATTAAATGGAACAATTTGAAAATAAAAAAATGCAACCACCTCATTATCAATGCAAATCGTTAAATATTTAAATTTCATACCCACTGGTTGAGCAGATTCCATCATCTGTAAGTATTGCTTACTCAGGAAAAAATTATCCACCCAACCCATTTCAGGAACTTCGGTAATTGTAGTATGAAAATTAAACGATAAACCTTTTTGCAATGTAATTATTTTAAATCTAGCTATTAATACAATGTTTTCAAAAAATTGTTCATTATTTTTTAAGAAAGTAATTAATTTTGTGCTTATGGGTTGGAAATCATTTATCATAAAGCCATTTGCAAAATATATTGCAAACGATATCAAAAATTGGTCATCAAAAGCGGTTGATTGCCAAAATAATATTTTTAAAGAATTGATGGCTGCAGTGGAGAAAACTGCATTCGGAAAAGATCATGGACTTACTGCAATTACAACTTATGAGGAGTTCAAGAAAAAAGTGCCCATCAGAGAATATGAACAACTGAAAACTTATATTGAAAGAATAAAAAAGGGCGAAGAAAATGTGTTGTGGCCCGGAAAACCAAAATATTTTGCCAAAACTTCTGGCACTACTTCTGGAATCAAATATATTCCAATTACCAAAGAAAGTGTTCCGAATCATTTCAATACTGCAAGAAATGCACTATTCAATTATTTTATTGAAACAGGAAATGGTAAATGGTTGGATAAAAAGGTTATTTTCCTGTCAGGAAGCCCAGAACTTGAAAATATAAATGGCATATTAACAGGAAGACTATCTGGCATATCTAATCATATGGTTCCCAATTGGTTGAAGAAAAACCAAATGCCTTCTTACAATACAAACTGCATAGATGATTGGGAGGAAAAAGTAGAAAAGATTGTGGAAGAAACACTTTCAGAACCTATGGGATTAATCAGTGGAATTCCACCTTGGGTACAGATGTATTACGAACGATTAATAGTAAGAAGTGGAAAATCAAATATAAAGGATATTTTTCCTGACTTTTCGGTTTTTGTATATGGAGGTGTAAATTTCGAACCATATCGATCGAAATTAGAGTCATTGGTGGGCAAGAAAATGGATAGTGTGGAGACGTATCCAGCCAGTGAGGGTTTTATTGCATTTCAAGACACACAAAAATCTAATGGATTATTACTGAATTCTAATTCGGGAATTTTCTTTGAATTTGTACCAGTAGATGAAGTTTTCGAGGAAAATCCAACGAGATTGTCATTAAATGAAATTGAAATTGGTGTTAATTATGCCTTGATAATCAACAATAATGCTGGATTATGGGGCTATAGCATTGGTGATACAGTCCAATTTATTTCCAAATTTCCGCATAGATTATTAGTTACAGGAAGAATCAAACATTACATTTCTGCTTTTGGTGAACATGTGATCAGTAAAGAAGTGGAGGAGGCAATTTTAAAAGTGGTAAATTCATTTGGTGAACATCTAGTAGAATTTACGGTTGCTCCCAATATCAATCCTGAAGAAGGCGGGTTACCTTATCATGAATGGTTTATTGAATTCGACAATTTCCATTCAGATAAAGCAGCTTTTGCAAAGCAATTGGATGCAGAAATGATCCTTCAAAATATCTATTATCAAGATTTAATTGTTGGTAACATATTACAACCATTAAAAATTCGTTTGATGAAGCAGGATACTTTTAGAAATTATATGAAATCACAAGGAAAACTTGGAAGTCAGAATAAAGTACCTAGACTGAGCAACGATAGAAAAATTGCTGATGCTTTAAAAGAATATATTAGAGAATAATTTAATATAAATTTATTTTAAAAGCAGCAATTAAAATATTGCAACGTTAAATAAAAATTGTAACTTTGCGCCCTTATGAATTTAAAGAATTATATTTTACTATTTTTTTCCATAATTTTCCTTTTTTCTTGTAAAGGTAAATTAGAAAAACTGAAAGCTACTGGAGATGCCAAAGCAATCTATAAAGCAGCTATCACAGCATTTGACAAACAAAAATATGCTGATGCTCAAGATTTGTTTGAAGCGATTCTAAATAATTATAGAGGAAAAGAAGAAGCTGAGAATTTATATTTCAAATATGCTTACACTCATTATTATTTAAAGAACTTTTTATTGAGTAACTATTATTTCAAGAATTTTGCGACTACTTTTCCTAATTCAAAAATGAAAGAAGAAGCAGAATTTATGTCTGCATATAGTCATTACCACTTATCACCTACTTTCAGATTGGATCAGACATATACTGAAAAAGCAATTGATGAATTACAGAATTTCATAAATTCTTACCCAAATAGCAAAAGAGTGGATGAGAGTAATAAGCTAATAGATGAAATGCGAAAGAAGTTGGAAATTAAGGCTTTCGAACAAGGAAGACTTTATCACGACATGAAGCAATATGAAGCTAGTATTACGAGTTTAGAAAACATGCAAAAAGAATTCCCTGAAAGTACAGAAGTAGAAAAAATAAGATATTACATTATTAAGTCTAAATATGAATGGGCATTAAATAGTGTTTTAGAGAAAAAAGAAGATAGATTAAGCACTACGATAGCTTCTTGTACGGAATTTTCAAACAAATTTCCAAAAAGCAAGTATATCAAAGAGATTAATAGCATTGATAAAATTGCAAATACTAAATTAAAAGATTTAAAAAATGAGCGACATCAAGTCAAAAGCACAGGGATTAGACCCTAATGTGAGAGCAAGAGATGTGAGAGGTATGGTTTCAGATACAAAAAACATTTATGAAACATTATCAATCATCAGCAAAAGAGCAAAGCAAATTGCAGTTGATATGAAAATCGAATTGCATCAGAAATTAGATGAATTTGCAGTTAGCTCAGATACAATAGAAGAAGTTCACGAAAATAAGGAACAAATCGAAATCTCTAAATATTACGAGAGACTACCAAATCCATCTATTATTGCAATGGATGAATATTTGAGAGGTCAGATCGATTTTAGATATATCAATCAAGATAACGATTTAAGATAATCAATTAAAGAGGAATTTGATTCCTCTTTTTTTATTTTGTAGAAATGCTTCAAAGTAAAAATATTATTATTGGAATCAGTGGCAGTATTGCAGCTTATAAAATTGCAATATTGGTTCGCCTTTTAGTAAAAGCAGGTGCAAATGTCAAAGTCATTATGACAGAATCTGCAACTGCTTTTATTTCTCCACTCACCCTCTCTACCCTATACAAAAATAAAGTACATACTCAAATCATAGAACAAGATAGTTGGGATAATCATGTAGAACTTGGTTTGTGGGCAGACCTAATGATAATAGCTCCAGCAACTTCAAATACGATTGCAAAAATGGCAAATGGTTTTTGCGATAATCTATTGGTTGCCACTTATTTATCCGCCAAATGTCCAGTTTACTTTGCTCCAGCTATGGATTTGGATATGTGGAAACATCCATCAACTATAAGGAATATTCAATTATTGAAATCTTATAATAATATTGAGATTCCAAGTGAATATGGTGAATTAGCAAGTGGTTTGGTAGGAATGGGCAGAATGGCAGAGCCAGAACATATCGTTTCCTTTTTGAATAATGAATTGGAAAAAAATACCCAATTGAAAGGAAAAAATATCCTAATTACTGCTGGACCAACTTATGAGCCGATTGATCCAGTAAGATTTATTGGAAACAGATCTACTGGTAAAATGGGTATTGCAATTGCTGAAGTAGCTGCTAAAAGAGGTGCAAAAGTTACTCTAGTTCTTGGACCCACACAATTAACAGTAAAAAATCCTGCAATAGCCGTAGTTTCAGTTGGCACAGCACAAGAGATGTACGATGCTGTAACTATAAGAAAAGAAAAAGCAGATGTGTTGATTTTGAGTGCTGCAGTTGCGGATTATACACCTGTTACTGTTGCAACACAAAAAATCAAAAAGAAAGAAGCTCAATTCAATGTAGCGTTAACTAAAACAAAAGATATTGCCGCCTCAGTTGGAGCAGATAAAAAAGCCAATCAAATTATTATTGGATTTGCTTTAGAGACAGAAAATGAGGAAACGAATGCAATTGAAAAATTGCAAAGGAAAAACATGGACTATATTGTATTAAATTCCTTGAATGAAAAAGGAGCTGGGTTTGGTTTTGACACGAATAAAATCAATATCTATAATAAAGATGGGTTATTTGTAAAATATAATTTACTTCCCAAAAATGAGGTAGCTGAAAAAATATTAGATTTGATATAATTTTCAATTTACAAAAAAAAAGGATGCCAAAACTGGCATCCTTTTTTTGTTGTTTTATTTCTTCTTCTTATTAATGGTAGCATTCGTATTAAAAACATATTTTGGAATTTCTGTGGCATGGATTATTTCCACTTCTTCCTCAGTATATTCTTTTTTCTTGTAAACCGACCATATCGCAAATCCTAATAACAATAAAGTCAATAAAGAACCTACTCTAGCAATATTTACTCCTGTATAATATGCTTTTGGTTCAAATTTCACCTCAATCTTATGATTTCCAGCAGGAACTTTCAATGCTCTTAAAACATAATCAGCCTTCATTAATGAATTTGGTTGTATTTTTCCATCAATATAAATATTCATTCCCTTTTCTTCTGGGTAATACACTTCAGATAATACAGCTATTTGATCTGTCTTACAATTCGTTTCATAAGTCAAATGGTCTGGAATGTAATTTGAAAGTTTAATCGTATTTGAACTATCAAATTGAGGCTGAAATCCATTTATAGCGTTTGCAAATCTAGATTGTATAATGGCAACATTTTTAGGATTATTCGTAGCAATGGCATCAATTTCTTCATTTGCATTTGCAACAACTTTCACTTGCTTCACAAACCATGCATTGCCATTAGCCAAAGTATTTTGAATAAAAGTCTCCTCTTTACCAGATCCAGTAGGATAAATGATATATTTTGTATTTAGCATATTAAGAGCATATAAAGTACCTTTATTTTCCAAAGTAGAGTCGTTTCCAGTTGCCATAGCATTAAGCACTTGACCATCCGTTCCAGAAAGGTATTTTTCAATCAATTCTTGATAAATCATCAATTTTGCTGCAGAATATCCCCCAATCGATTTATGAAATGCAGAGGTGAAACCATTTGCAAAAGGATTTCCACCTCTTGTCAAATCCATTACTCTATAATTAGTTGCATCTCTATTGATCTGATTATCAACAGTTCTTGCACCGATATTTTGATTTAATACATTTGGAAAAATGAAATCATCATTACTTAAATAGCGATTATCAACTCCAATAATATCGATTAAAGCTAATAAACCAACAATTGCAAAAGATACTACTGGACCTAATTTCATTTTGAAAGATGCCCATAAAACGCCAGCAGCAGCTAGAATAAACATTAAGGATCGATAGGTATCGCTTTGTAATGCAGCTGCTCTATCTGATTTTATTGCTTTTAACAATTGAGGATATTCAGCTAATTTAGCATCATTTGCACCTGATAAATCATAAACCCAACTATATAACAAAGCAACAATACATAATCCTCCTGTAACATATAAAGCTTTCAATAAAGCTTTTTTCATTTCAGGCATGGTTAATGAGCCATACAAAAATCTTTGTAAAGCTAAAAATGCTATCATCACCATCATCAAATGGATCAAACTAAAAGTCATAGTAACAGCTCTAAATTTATTGAATAAAGGAACATGATCGAATAAAAAGAAGTTTAATGCTTCAAAATTTCTACCCCATCCCAATAAAATCAATAATATAGTTGCTCCTAAAGCCCACCATTTAATTCTATCTTTCAAAAGAAATATCCCTAAGAAAAACAAAAAGATAATCACTGCTCCAAAATAAGGCGCACCTGAGGTAAAAGGTTGATCTCCCCAATACATTGTTGTAAGCTGAGCTAACTCATTTGCTTTTGGTGAATTCATTGCTCTCAATGCAGCTAATGACTCACTTGATGGGTTACTTACAAAGGCTTCACCGCTATTTGCACCCATGAAATTAGGTATCAAAACACTGAATGTTTCCATTTTACCAAAACTCCAACCAAATGCATAATCTTTATCCAAACCATTCTTCACTTCACCAGTTTTACTCACTAATTCCGATTTTCCTCTGATGGTTTGTGAAGCATAATCTTGTTGTGTCCATAATGTCGTAATATTAGTCATCAAGCCTAAAAGTGCTCCGACTGCTATTGCCGCAAGCCCTCTAACAAACTTGGGCATTCTATTCAATTTTACTGCTTCATAGGCTTTTATTCCTAAGAATATCAGCATTGTCAAGAAAAAATAAAAAGTAATTTGTATATGTTGTGATTGAATAAGTAACGCTGTAAATATAGCGGTAACCAAGGCTCCCCAAAGATAATTGCCTCTAAAAGCAAGCAAAATTCCAGCTAATAATGGAGGCAAAGATGCTAATGCCAACACTTTGAATAAATGTCCAGCTTGAATTAATAAGATATGATTGGTACTTATTCCGAAAATAATTGCTCCAAAAATTGCAATTCGATAATCAACTTTTAAAACAATTAATAAAAAATAGAAACCGATTGATAACATAAATAACATTCCCAAAGTAGAATATGAGCCCGATTCATCACTTGGAGTGAATAAAGTAGTTACTTTTTTTACTACCATTCCAATAAAATTATAGTTAGAACCAGTTGTACCTTGATAGGTTGGCATCCCTGAGAACATTGAATTACTCCATAGAATTTCTCTATTTTCTTTTTTGTAAAATTCCATTCCTTCTTTTCCTGCTGCTATACCTTGAAGTGAGTCTGTTTGCTGCAAAACTTTTCCATCGAATACAGCTGGAGAAAAATAAATGATTGAAAAAATCGCAATTGCAGCGAAGGCAATTAGATGCGGAATAATTTTTTTCATATTTGATTAATTATTTTTTTTATTGAATCGCTTTAAAGGTTATTTCATATTAATATATTGCAAAGGAATTCCAAAATCATTTGTTTTACAAAGACTTATCACAGCTTGTAAATCATCTATTTTCTTGGCTGTTACTCTGATCAAATCATCCATCACTGCGGATTGGACTTTTAAGCCACTATCTTTAATAGCTTTATTGATTTTTTTAATAATATCTTGTGGAATTCCATTTCTAATAACAATATCTTTTTTCAAAATCTTTCCCGAACCATAAGCTTCTTTTTCCATATCAAAACATTTTGGATCGAGATTTTGCCTCATAGATCGGGTGATTAATACATCTAAAACTTGACCCATTTTCATCTCATTTTCAGATTCAATCACCAATTTCAAGTCTTTTTTATTCAATTCGATTTCCACATGAGATCCTTTAAAATCATAACGAGTAGAAATTTCCTTTTTAACCGTATTTATTGCATTATCAAGTTGTTGAATATCAACTTTTGAAACTATATCAAATGAAGCCATTATATTAAATTTTGTGTGAAAATAAGAAACTTATTTATTGTATTAACCAAAATCAAACAAAAAAAGCCTGAATTTTTCAATTCAAGCTTTTTTTATAGGCTTATTTTTAAAGACTATGGGAAAATTCCTAAATTCTCATAATCACTTCCAATCTTTTGTAAAGCACAAACGAATGCTGCTGTTCTCATATCTTTGATATCTGGATTGGACATCCAAACATTTCTAATCTGTTGATAAGCAGTTATCATTGTTTCTTCCAATCCTGAACGAACCAAATCTACTTCATCTGCTCCTCTAGTAATTATATTTCGTTCTTTGACATCTATTTTTTTGCCTGTCATGTGCTCAACCGTACTCATAATGTTATCATAAGTATTGTGGTTGAATCTTTTTTCCATTCTTCCGAATCTCATATGAGAAAGGTTCTTCAACCATTCGAAATAGGAAACCGTCACCCCACCTGCATTGATATACATATCAGGAACTATCAAAATATTCTTAGCTAATAAAATATCTTCAGCTTCTGAAGTTACTGGACCATTTGCAGCCTCTGCAATCACTTTTGCTTTAATTCTCGGTGCATTTTCTTTTGTAATTACATTTTCCAATGCAGCTGGAACTAAAATATCACATTCTAACTCTAAAGCAGCTGTACGAGTTTCTAAGTTGGTACAACCATCAAAATTAAGAATAGAGCCAGTTTCTTTTCTGAAAGCAACTAATTTTTCGATATCAATTCCATTTGGATTATAGATTGAACCTTCAAATTCAGCAACTCCAATAATTTTAACTTTTCCTTCAGTTTGAGATATTAAAGAAGCATAATAACCCACATTACCAAGACCTTGAACAACCATAGTTTTACCCTCTAATCCAGGAGTCAAACCATATTTTTTCATATCATCTTCGTAAGTGAAAATTTCTTTTAAAGCATAAAAGACACCTCTTCCTGTAGCTTCAGTTCTACCTGCAATACCACCTTGGCTCACTGGTTTTCCAGTCACACAAGCCATGGCATCTATTTCGCCATGATTGAAAGTCGTATAAGTATCTAAAATCCAAGCCATTTCTCTAGGACCGGTTCCATAATCTGGAGCTGGAACATCAATTCCTGGACCTATAAATCCTTTATTGATTAACTCTTTGGTATATCTTCTTGTAATTTTTTGCAAATCGTGCTCAGAATAAGACTTTGGGTCGATTTTCAATCCGCCTTTAGCTCCTCCAAAAGGAACATCTACCAATGCACATTTGTAAGTCATCAATGCAGCTAGAGCCATTACTTCGTCTCTATCTACGTTCAAACTGTAACGAATCCCACCTTTAGTAGGCATTCTGTGGTGGCTGTGTTGCACTCTATATGCCTCAATCACCTTAAATTCTTCTCCAATTTTTACTGGAAAATGCACTTCATACACTGCATTGCAAACCTTAATTTGCTCTAGCAAACCCTTATGAAGATTAGTGTATTTAGCAGCTTTATCAAAGTTGCGTTGAACACTTTCAAAAAAACTTAAATTTCCACTCATTTACTTCTTTATTTGGTTCTCTAATTTGGTTAACTTTTTATCTAAGCTAACTAAATATAAAATAATTCCTATAAAAGATGCAGCGATTACGGCAACCACCACATATATTTTGCCAATTGAATGTAAAAAGTCAGCGTTTGGAGCCTGACAAAATACATTTGTGATACATGAGATTAAAATTATTGTTGATAAGATAAGTTTTCGCATAATTATTGAAATTTAATACTTTTAAAATTTATTTATAAAATATTATAAAACAATCACTAACAAAATTTTATTCGTATTCTACCAAAAATAATGGTAAAATTAAAATAAAAATTTATAAGAAAGTAATTTTTTAAAATATAATTTATCATTACTCTAAATCTTCTAACACTTTAGCTTTTAAAATTTCATACCTAAATTTAATCTCTGAAAGCCAAAAACCTAATAAAATAAATCCAATTACAGCTGGATAAAACACCATTCTCATGGTTTTGTCTAGATCTTGACTTCCCAATGCTGGATTTCCACCATTACCTGGATGTAAGCTATCCGTCATTCTTGGAATTACAAACAATAATGGAATCATTGCCATAAAAGCAAAAATATTATACACACCAGAAAGCCTTGCCGCTTTTTCTCTATCTTCAAATGAGTTTTTCAACACAAAATAAGCTAAATAAATCAACACTGAAATTGCCGCCATATTTTGTTTAACATCCCAACTCCAATAGGCTCCCCAAGTATGTTTTGCCCAAATTGCTCCAGTTATTAACCCTAAAATGCCAAAAATCAAACCAGTATATGTATAACCTGCTGCTTTATATTCATATTGTAAGTCATTGGTTCTCAAAAACTTTACACTATTAATCAAAGCAGTAAAAAACAATGCAAACATCGCAAACCAAAGTGGCACATGAAAATAAGTATTTCTAATAGTCTCTGCCAATATATTTCTAAAAGGAAAAGTAATTGCATTTGCCTTTGTCAAATTTTCAATCTTAGCATTTACAAAATCCCCTTTAATTGTATCATTTTTGGTGATATAAATGGCATTGGGCAGTACTGTTGTCCCTTCAATTGCATTATCCACCACTAAAGTAAAATCCTTTACTTTGGTATCAAAAGGCAAATCATGGGGTATTGAAAATGATGCAGTAATTTCAGTTTCATTGGAAACAGCAATTTTATTGCTTTCTAAAGCATGTTCATCATCTTGTTTCAGCCAAACTCTTATTTTACTATCTGAATTAAATTTGGTATTATAACCAATAATTTTCAAATCGACAGATGTTCCAGCATTAAGACTTGAAGGAGTTACCGCAGTAATACCTTGTTTCAGCGGTACCAACAAGCCTACAATTATGACATATAGAATTATAAAAACGGATAAGATTTTCCACCAAGCTAATTTCATAAAGTTATTTTTTATTCTTTCCAAATATAGGGGAACAAAATAATTGCTAATGTTCCTAAGATTAAATTTATACCAAATAATATGGCAATATCTTTCCAAACAGAGGTGTCTTGCAATAGTCGCAAAGCACTTGCTGCTATTTTTACTAACGTCATAATAATTGGAATCACTATCGGAAAGCTCAAAATAGCCATTAATGTAGCACTATTATTTGCTTTGGATGCAATAGAAGACACAAATGTAAAGGCAAATGAGAAACCTATGCTTCCGAGTAAAATTGCAACTGAAAATAATCCATAATCTTTAACAGGATTACCAGCAACGATACTCAACAAACTGAATGATAAAACATTGATTAACAACAACAATATGGTGTTATAAATCATTTTTGCCAATAGTAATAAAACTGGATTGACTGTCTGGTAATAATATAATTGTCGATAGCCACTTTCTTGCACAAAACTCTTTGCAACAGCATTGACAGAAGTAAATAAAGCGATAATCCAAAAAAGTATATTCCAAATATTTGGTTGGATTTTAATGAAGGAGGTATATATTATAAAAATAGTAGAACCAACATATAAAAATATGCCTCCCAAGCTATATTTCTGCCTCCATTCCAATGTAAACTCCTTTTTTAGGAGCCAAAATAATTGTTGAACCAAAATTCAAATGTTTTTGCAAAAGTACAAAATAGGAAGCTAATCTTTAAAGAAACACATAAATTTTGATTATTTGGTTTCAAATTATATTTTATTAAAATTTTTATTTTAAGAAAGCAGCGAATTATTTATTATCTTTATCTTTATATATTTAGACACAAATTTTTTAAATAAATCAATTATTTGAAAAATTATATTTATTATCACAATTATATCACTAAAAATGAATTCCTTATGAAAAAAATGCTACTAATTTTAACCCTTTGTCTTGCCTTTTGCTTTCATTCATTCTCTCAAAATTGTGTACCATCTGATGCCTGTGCATATGCTCCAAAATTGAATATGAATGGCTATGTTACTTCTTTGTTATATTTTTCACCTGGTACAGAACCAATAAATTGCCCAAATGGTCAACAATGGGGTGTACATAATGATTTATGGATCGCATTTGTACCTAAGCAGGCTAATCTTGAAATTTTTGTTGATATCATTGGAAATTGTAGCTCTGGCGATGGCGTTCAAGCCTTAATTCATGATAATTGTGCATCCTGATCCTATTGATTGTGATGTGGATTGTGGTGGTTCTGCATCAGTTGGTGGTGCTGTAACTTTTATATCTGGAAAAACATATTACTTAAGAATTGATGGTTGTAGTGGGGCTGTCTGTCCTGTTCAAATCAGTGTAAATCCTAGTACAGCAATTGAATCACAATCAGACACACTTAATTCAAATTTATCTGATATCTCTGGACTTAATACCATAACATGTTTAGGTGATAAAACATATACCTATTGTACAATCCCAATCAACGATTGTTCAAAAGATTATAATTGGATAATCGAATCAGGAAATGCAATAATTGATAATTCTGGAGGTCAAATCATAGACAATGATCCATCTAATCCTGGAAAAAATATTTCTAAAACTGGAATAGGAAGAAATTGTGTAAATTTGAAATTCAAAGGAGCTGGACCTGTAAAACTAAGTGTTATTGGAAGCAATGGAATCAATTTTACAAATAAAGTAACTAAAACAATAGAGGTTTTACAAACAACAATTGATTCCATAAATATTAATATTTGTCCAAACCAGTATTTTTATGAAAACGATACTTTACTTGGTGACCATCTCAGAATGCTAATTTGAATCCTCCTCAATGTGATACGATTAAAACATTCATAATAAGTGCAATTAAAATCAACCCGATTATTTTTCCTGAAAAATATACTTTACCATGTGTAGATTCTAAAATTACTTTGAATGCAAAATCCTCAAATTGGTATCCCATTGACACTGCTTTATTAAAATCTATATCATTTAAATGGCAAGATTATACACCAGCACCAGGCAACGGATGGCAAGTTATTCCTGATGCTACACAAGATACATTATTGGTGGACAAACCAGGTAGATATCGATTAATTACAACATTGGAGGTGAAATATAAAGATGGATTTGGAAATATTAAAGTGAAGACTTGTAGTAAAACATCAAAACAAATAGTTGTGTCTCCACTTGGAACAAACTCACTAGAAACACCTGATTATGAACTCGTTAACTCTTTTTGTATTGGGAAACCTTATTCCTTAAACATTATAAATCCTGACCCAAATCTTATTTATAATTGGGTGAAAATCCCTCAAAATGATACAATAATTTCTACATCAATAAAATTGGATATGAATAATCCTTATCAAATAGTTTGTCTTCAATCTAAAAGTTTATGTGGTTTAAATAGTATAACTAGGTGTGATACAATATTTAATAAAAGTGAACTTCCTATTGACGAAAATATTAGTATTCAAGGATTTAATTCGGGATGTAGTGGGAAAGAAATTGGATTAAAATTGCTCAATAATAACAATTATTTAATCAATGTATTGCATTCTTATAAAGATACAATCAATTCAAGAATTGAAAAAGATAGTATTTTCCTGAAATTCAAATATGCTGGAACCTATCAAATCCAGTTTGAAGTAAGTAATGCCTGTAATGCTAAAACGATTTCAAAACAATTTATTATTGACCAATCTGTTCCAAAAATAAGCATTCGAGGACCAAAAACTGCTATTGAAAAAACAACTCAAACCTATTGTGTCAATAATCCGAATAATAACGCTATCACTTGGACAACTTCAAAAAACTTGAAATACAAGGTAAGTAGTACAAATAAACAAAGCTGTATCTATGTTACTTTCCCAAAAGGAATCAATGTCGGTTGGATAAAATCTACGATTTACAACAACTGTTCCTCTGAATCAGATTCGATTTTAATAGTTTCAAAGCCAAAATTAGGAAATACAGAAATTGATCAATTGGATGAAGACTCTAAAAATATTAATAATAGAGCAACACAATCTGAAGAAATAGAATTTTCGGTTTTTCCGAATCCAGCGACCAACACAATCGAAGTAAAAGGGAATCAGCCATTTGACCAAATCGAGATTTTGGATGTTTTAGGTAAATCAAAATTAATAGATAATATTTCTAACAAGTTCGACATCAGTGAATTAAATGCTGGCTTTTATATTTTAAAAATAATTTCTAATAAAAAAGTATTAGCTAAAAATACCTTTATAAAAATTGATTAGCATTAAAAAATCGTATAATAAAGTGACAAATAGGCGACATATACTATAATTAATAATTATAAAATTATGAAAGAATGATTTTTAGATTTAATTTTATCAAATAAATAATATCATTTATCACTAAATCTATATTCCTTATGAAAAAAATACTTTGGTTTGTTACGCTGTTTATCGCTATTTATCTTAAATCATTCCGCTCAACAAAGTTGTTTACCTACTGATTCTTGTGGCATAGCACCCAAATTATGTATGAATGGATTCATCACCACTATGCCTGGTTACACAGCTGGTAGCGAACAGATTATTTGCCCTAATGGTCAACAATGGGGAGTACACAATGTGCTGGATTGCATTCGTCCCAACTCAATCTTCTTTAGAAATCACAGTTGATGTTATAGGAAATTGTTCTGCTGGCAATGGTGTTCAAGCATTGATACATGATAATTGTGCTACAGATCCAATTGATTGTGATGTGGCTTGCGGTGGTTCTCCTTCAGTGTTGGGGCGGTCTAACCTTTATCCCAGGAAAACCTATTACTTAAGAATAGATGGTTGTAGTGGTGCAGTTTGCCCTATTCAAATTACTACTTTTCCAGCAAATGCAATACAAAACCCAAATGGACCATTAATTCCAGAATTAACAATTTTAAGTGGTCCAAGTTTAATATCCTGTCCATCAGAGAATGTTTATACATATTGTGCAAACCCATTCAATGACTGTGCTACACAATTTTTATGGAAGATAGAATCTGGTAATGCAATAATCACAGATACAGGAGAAGAATTATGAATTTTGACCCTGCAAATCGATAACTAACATTCATAAAAAGTGGAAAAAGACAATGTATAAATGTAAAATTTCCAAAAACCGGATCAGTAAATATATCAGTTCAAGGTACAAATGGATGTCAATTTACAAAAAAAATATTTAAAACAATATTAATTAATGAGTTAAAAAATATTGATACGGCTTATGCTTATGTTTGTCCTTTCCAACAAGTTTATGAAAATGATAATTTCCCTGGAAGCCCATTTTTAGGAAGTGATACTTGTGGTAAATTCAAATCCTATGATATAGTTTTAAGTTCAAATATTGATTGTGTCAAAAAAATAAAATTATATGTTGGGAAAACTTGTGATACATTAAATTACAAAAAAGATCTCGGAGATATTAATGTTTGTAGCGGTGGAAATTTTCAAATTTTTAATAAATTTTTTAACTTTGGAGGAAAATTCTCAAATGTAAACAACCAAATGACCTTTCCAGATTCAATAACCAAAAGTTGTCCAATCATTTATTCAGGGAATTTGGTAATATTAAATTTGGATCCAACGATCAGTGTTAATGGAAATCTAAATAAATGTAAAAAAGATACTGTAACATTAATTGGTAATGTTTCTTCATATTTTAACAACGTTGAAGTTTTTTATAATTGGCAAAAATTTGATTCAATACTTTTTGTTTGGGAACCTATTTTACCACTATCAAAAGTTAATACACTAATAATAAATGATGCTGGAAGGTATCGTTTAGAAGTCATTGCTCATGTAAAAAACAATTTCCAAAATGATACTTTTACAAATGATTTTTGTAAAATGACATTTTTAAGTAATGAAATCAATATTTCAGATAAGTCAAACCCATCCTATCCTAGTATAAATACAATATATAAAGGAAGTTGTGTAGGAGATTCAATAGTATATTATTTGACTAATAAAAATGCTACCTACAGTTATCAATGGATTGATAAATTGGGTAATATTTTCAATTCAGATACATTTAGGACTGTGTTGTCTGACAAAATTGATACCGTAATCAATAGAAATATTGGGGAATGTGTTTATGATAGAAACATTAAAATATTAAAAGGACATATCCAATTGACATATCTTCTGCAATAGAAGGATATAATACAGGTTGTAACAATCATCCTATTAAATTAAAACTATCTAGTTTTGACCCATCGAGCAAGGTGGATTGGACTTGAAATACGATACTTTTACTGGTAAAACAATATCAAGATAGTTTTTTATTGAATTTTAAATATAGTGGAATATTTAAATTACCTATTCAAATTAGTAATAATTGTTCAAGTTTAAAAATAGAAAAAACATTTTATGTGGAAGAATCAGTTCCAAAAATAGATATTTTTGGACCTAGCACAGTTTTTGAAAAACCACACAACTATTGTATCAATAAATCCCAACCAATAAAAAGTTCACACTTGGACAACTTCAAAATTTTAAATACAAAGTAATTAATCAAAATAATCAAAATTGTATTCAAGTTACTTTTCCAAAAGGATTGACAACTGGTTGGTTAAAATCGACTATTTACTACCGCCAACTGTTCCTACTGAATCAGATTCGATTTTAATAGTGTTCGAAGCCAAAATTAGGAAACACAGAAATTGAACAATTGAATGAAGACTGAACAATATTAATGGGTTAGAGCTACACAATCTGAAGTAATAGAATTTTAGTTTTCCTAATCCATCGACCAATACAATCGAAGTGAAAGGGAATCAGTCTTATGACTAAATTGAGATTTTGATGTTTTAGG
>JADJVK010000022.1 GCA_016710625.1 Saprospiraceae bacterium | reverse complement strand
CACAGGCATCATATTTTATTTCACTATTTCCTTCCAATTCAGGTTGGAAAAATTGGTAAGGTGCTCCAGTCCAGCAAGTTCCATTATCAATACTATATGCAGGTCCTGCACCACCAGGTAGTCTAGCTACTGCTCCTCCATAAGCAAAAACTTGTGCTTCCACTTCAGCACCTAAAGATGGATCAAAGCCAGGATTGACAATTACAGGAACTTCCATATCAATAATTATACTATCTCCAACTTGAAATCCACCAATGAGATTTTTATAAGGATTCAAACAATCATTATCAAAAAATGAAGAAGGGCTAGAAGAACCACCATCTCCATAAATTTTTTCATCAAAAAAGTAAGTATAAAATAATTGACCATCATAAGGATCGTAACTACTATTTGCATTATAATAGCGAACAGGTTGATTTGTCCAAGCATCTACAAATGGAGCATTTTGCAAGGAGGATGTTCCTTGCCATAGTCCTCTATAAACTGTATTTGGATTTGCATCTGTACAAATAATACTTGTTACATCAAAAATGGTACTACCTCTTTTTACAATCATTGATTTTGTTCTAGCTAATTCTCCATTGAATATGGATCGAACTCTAGGTCTTAATGCATCGCCACCAATTGGATAATTTCTGATATAATAATATAAATAAGCATTTGCATCATTAAATGGAACTGCATCCAAAATTTTAAATTTAGCTTTTATCAGCATCGTATCACCAGGTAAGAATCGAATCCTATCTTCAGGATTTACTTTGATCTGGCGTCAGTTTAGTTGTTAAGTCAGTATTTGTATATCCTGTAGTTTTCCTTTTAATTTCAACTATTGAACTCATATCACAATCACAACCTATATCATTTGGATCTACATACATCGTAATTGATCTACATGCTTTTTTGATCTCACAGGCACAGGTTGGGCATTCTTCTATTAAAGTGGCTGAGCCAGAAAAATACAAACCTGGTGTACAATAGGAAGTATCCAAAGTAGAAGTCCATTTACAAGTAAATGTATCTAAAGCTGTTGGTGCTGCAACTTCTATTCTCAAAAATCTAGTACTAATATTTGGAGAATCAATCACAGTGAAAACTGCTGGGCTAAATGGTCCTCCTTGCATACCACTCATTACATTAGAAAATGGCATATCAAAAACAATTTCTGGAGGTCCAGAAATTGCAAATTGCAAAATATGTTGACCTCCACAGGTAACAAAATTGGTCGGATTAAATGCATAATTGAATTCCATATCCTGAGAGGATGGAGTGTCATCAATACCATTTACATATCCTATTACTCCAAAGTTATAACCTTGAGTTAAGTTAGGCAATTGATTGGTATTTGAATATCTTCCACCACTTACAAAACCAATTAAAGGAGCATTAGGTGTACCTGCATTTGCAGAGAAATATGTCCTACAATTTCTATAACCCGTTACATTTACACTTTCAATCTTACAACTTACTGCGGCACAACCTTGTAAACCTTCAGCACATTGAACATCTAAGTAAACTTCTAAAGTTAATTTTTGTCCACCTGGCAAATCATCAAAAAAACCATCACCATCTGTATCTGCTAATCCACCTGGTCCATCAGGATCAACTGTAAGACCATCTTTTATATTCACTAGAATCTGTCCGGCAGTTGTGTAGCCTATTAAATTTTGTGGAAGGGTAAATTGATTGGGAGCTACGCCGATTTTTATACTATTTAAATGTAAAAAATTAGAATCACAACTATTCAACCTTAAATCAATATCTTCATAAAGCCCCTTTAATGGATCTGTAACAGATGAATTAAATTCTACTTTTAAAACTGCTGGAGCTCCACATACTTCAGCATTACTTAACATCGTAACGACAGCAACAGGATTTGCACCAAATGATGGAGAAAACTTAAATATTTCAGAATGATAATCATCTGAACCATAGCATGAATTTCCGGCACAAATCTGTTTTATTGAATAAGCAATTGGTATTAAGGGTTGACTAATACAGCCAGTAATTGAGTAACAAGTCTGAATTGTTAAGGATTCATTTTCATTAAAATAATTATTGGCTGGACCATTATTATTTGTATTGCTTTGAAAAACAGTACCTTTTATAATTGCAGTTAGTCGATTATTAGCAGTATCAATCTTGAAAGGGTAGGTAATATTATTTATTTTTAAACTTACAAAATTTAATAAACTTGTATTTAAGCTATCAATTGTAAATTCAAAAGAATCTAAAACTGCTCTAATTCCATCTTGTGAAACAGTAAGACTTTGACAATAATTGGTATTTAAGTTAGTAAATGTCAAATCCGCAGGATCATTCCTGAAATTCAGAACTGGTCTTAATACCGCTGGAGCAAATTCGTTTGAACCAAAACTCTTTAAGTCCTTATATTTTTTTGATCCTGTTCCATCATTGTAGGTATAATTAAATTCGAACTCAAGATTCATGTTGTCATTATTCAATGAAGAACAGTTCGTTTTTACTGCAACATAAGCAATAATTGCATTGTTTTGATCTAAAGTTGGAATATTGAATTTTGGAGAAAGGGAATTGGATAAGTTTATCGGAACAATTTGCCCAGTTGGTACAGTAGTAAGGAAGCCTCCAAATTCTATTCCGCCACTATAATTCAAATCCATGGCAATATTTGTAATAGGAGTTGGAGCATTTGTAAAAATTAAAACTGCTAAAGTATCAGGTCCCCCACAAAGCTGCATAGAATCTAATGAAGGATAACCTGTAATTCCATTTAAACTAACTACACTTACATTTACAGGACCACTACTGATAGATTGGGCACTAAACTGTGCCTGGCTATTTGCAATTCTAGTAAGAATTTGTTCCTTGTTTTTTAAAGTTACATTTTGTAAACCAGTAATTCTATTTGATTTAGAAATTATTTGTTTTGTGTTTTGCCCATTTAGATTTGTACATGATAATATACAAAAAAATAGTAAGACTAAATTTACATAGTGTGAGAACTTGTTCATAAACTATAAATAAAAATTTACAAATTAGTATGAGTATAAAAAATATTAGTGCAAATTAAATATCAAATCTTTACTATAAAAAATTGTCAATATAGGTACTGTGACTATAATTAATTAATTTCTTACAAAAAAAAATATATATGAAAATTGCTAAAATATGATTTGCAATAATCTAATAACCAATATATTACAAATTGTTGATGGCGATAATATCAATTATTTATTTTACTCTATAATGTAATTAAAAATAAATTAATTTCAATCGAAAAAAAGAGTGTGAAGTGCACAAAATCGGTAATGAGTGGTTATAATTAGCTGTTTTTGAATAATTTACTACTTGGTAATTCAACAAATTTGTAGAAATAATTAGCAAAAACTATACTTATGCAAGTTGCAATTAGAATAAGTGGGAAAATAAATTGTTCAATATGGAATACATCTTTCATGAAACCGATAAAAGACCAACCGATAGTTAGGTGTGTTAAATATAATGAATAGGAAATTTTTCCCAAATAGTTTGTTATTGAATTACTAAATGAAGGAAAAAATAAAATAATTGAAGATAATAATTGAGTAATGAAGTGGCTTTGGGTTGAAAAAATAAAAGTACTAATTAAAACAATTGACAAACAAAATATTGTTATAACTAGATTTTGTTTTTTCAAATAATAAAATGCAAAAAGTATCCCAATGATAAAAGTTGAACTAAAATATGTAAAAAAGGGTTTCGTCGATATGAATTGTGATAAGAAAAATATAAGTAAAAAAGAATAATTTACAATTCGGTTAGGGTAGGATAGACCAATAAATGCAAATCCCATAAATATATAATATTGTACCTGTACCGCCAAAGTCCAATAAACTTCATGAAGCCACTGTAATCCTAAAATATCATTTAAATGAAAAAAGTGGGCTGCAATCGACCAAAAATCAAGTTGTAAGCCTTTCCATTCGTATTGTGGGAATAGCTTGGAGCCATATGCCATTCCTATAACTAATAACAAACTAACAAAATAAGGAATTTCAATCCTTAGAAGTCTTTTCTTTAGATAGCTCCCAATATTTTCAATAGTATAATTCTGAGCAAATAATGATAATGTCAGCGTAAATCCTGTTATTATCAGAAAAACATCTACTCCAAGATATAAAGGCTCTGTAAAGATTTTGAAGATATTGCCATCAGGTAAAAAACCATGACCATAGTGATATAAACAGATACCAAGAGCTGCTAATCCTCTCAACAACTCCACATTCTCATATTTCCGCTTTGGAATAGCAACTGTTTCAGACATAAACTAAAAAACTATTTTATTAATTCATATTTGAATTTCACTTCTTCTATGATCGGATAACCCATTTTTTTATCCGTATTTTTTAATACAATTGTTATAGTTATCGTCTCTGATTCATCTTTTTCTTTGCTATCAAAATCAGCGGTTATTTTACCACTTTCACCAGGTAATATTTTTCCTCTGCTCCAATCAACTTTTGTACATTCACAAGCTGTTACAATATCAATTTCAATTGGCTCATCACCAGTATTTTTAAAATTATAAACATTATTTCTTTTCTCTCCTTTTTTTAGAGATCCAAAATCAATCATTTTCTTATCAAATGTCATCAAAGGCTGCGTTTTTTTGATCGGCATGGCGGAGTCCCCCACATTTCCTATATGTGGTCCGCCTTTATCCTTTTTTGAGTCATCAGTTGTTTGCCCTTTCTTTTTCTTTTCTATTTTTTTAATCGTAATCGTCGTTGGACCTGAAAGGATTTTGAATTCAGTTCTTCTATTCAAACGATGTTCTGCATCTGAGCATTTCACCCCATTTTTACAATCGTTCAATAAAACTGTTTCACCATAACCAACCGCTTTGATTCTAGCATCTTTAATACCTTTACTAATCAAATATCTCTTTGCTGATTCTGCTCTTCTTTGTGATAATTTCAAATTATAATCATCAATTCCTCTAGCATCCGTATGTGAAGACAATTCGATTACCATATCAGGATATTTCTTCATTAAAGTATCCAAATAATTTAAATCTTCTTCAGCATCTGGTAAGATTTTATCATCATCATAGTCGTAATAAATATTGTTCAAACGAATCGTTTGATTCGTCTCTACAACAATATCCTCCTCTTCTGTTTGTTTTTTTCTAGCTGGTCTAAGTGTTACCTTTTTCTCAATTGCAGAATTCTTTTTTGTATTTGTTGTATTGACAGTCATCGTATCAGGATTATAACCATCTTTACTAGTAATAATCATATAATACCTATCCGGTTCTAATTTAAAAGTTGCTTTATTTCCTGCAGTAGGTTTTGATTCTGATTTTGTTGGTTTGTCATTGATGATTTTGATCAAACTAACTGTAGAACCTTTTAATTCCTTATTTCCTTTTTCAAAAGTAGATACTGTTAAGTCAATAACTGGTTTTTCCACTTTGAATTGATAAATATCATCACAACAAGTTTTGCTTTTGATATTTTTATTTTGTTTGTTTAATCTATTACTTACCAACAATCCTATTTCGCCACTTTGGTCAGTACTGAAATACAAATCATCCGCAGGAGAGTTAAATCCTTTTCCTAAATTGGTTGGTTTACTCCAAGAAACACTGTTCCATAAACTATTATAGATATCAAATCCACCTATAGATGGTAAACCATTGGTACTGAAATACAATTTCCCATCTCTGTAAAATGGCGTTACTTCATCACCTGAGGTATTGATAGTTGAACCTAAATTAACTGGTAATTCAAAAGAACCATCTTCTTTTCTGGTAGCATAATAGATATCAAATCCTCCTTTACCACCTTCCATATTAGAAGAAAAATAAAGAACTTCTTTTCCGAATAAGTCGCCAATACAAGGTTGCTTCGCAATATAATTTCCGTTCACCCCTTTAACTTTCAATGGTGGCGTCCAACCTTCTGGTCCTTTTTCAGAAACATAGATTTCAGCCTCTTTCAAATCATTCCCTAATAATGTTGATCTATTAAAATACATTCTTTTCCCATCCGCTGAAACTGTAGGATTGCAAGTATGAAAACCTTCTCTATTGATTTCTTTTCCCAAATCTTCTCCTTTACTCCAATTTTCTCCTGTTTTAGAAGCAGATAAAATTCTTGAATGGTAATTTCCTTCTTTTCCATCGATTGTAATATAATCATCCCTCTGGAAACTAGAATAGAACATTTCATTCATGTTCGCCATAGTAGCACCAAAATCAGCAAATTGTGTATTGACAGAATTACCTGCATTACTTACAACAATTAGCTCATTATCAGGAAGTTTTAAACCAAGTTTGGAACCTTCTAATTCTAAACTTGCTATTTTTTTCAAACTATCATTGGTTGTTTCTGTTATGAATTGTTGAAATTCTTCAACAGATTCATTGTATTTGCCATTTTGTTTCATGGCTCTTGCCAAATAAAAACGAGAATCAGGATTCGGATTTTTTCTGATTCGAGTCACTTTACCTAGCCATTTTTCGGCTTGCACATAATCTCTTAATTGAAGATTCAATTTACCGATTTTATAGGCAATGTCTTTATCTTTTTTATCATCATAAGCCTGCTCATACCAATCTAATGCATTGTAGTAATCAAACTTTTCCATACTGGTTTGAGCAGCTTCTAACATTTTTTCATAAGTAGCTCTATTAACTGGTTGTGCAATTGATTTTGCAGAAAAAATTAATAGGAACAAACTAAAATAAAAAGTATATTTCATAATAAAATTCTTCTTTAATGAATGATAATTAAAAGGTTAAATATTAAAATCTTGGGCAGAAAATTACTGGATCCACTTTAGGGTTTTTGTAAATTTTGACGATATAAGCTACACCTAATTCGAAAGCTCCATTTCCACCATCAATATTACTTTGACTAGAAACCCTCACATCATAAGCCATTCCAACTCTCAAATTTCCCCAATCTGCTCCTAATAAAATTTGAGCAGCATCACCAAGTCTATATCCTAATCCAGCTTGTAATTTCAAAGGATTGTCTTTTTTTAATTTATAACTAGATAATGCTTGAACCATTATTTCTCGCTGCTTTGCAGTAGTTTGAAACATAAATTGTGGAGTCAAAGTCAATCTTTCATTTAAAGCTAAATCAAAAGCTCCATTAAAGCTATAATTCAATCTTTTTCTTGCTGAACTTCCCCCAGATGTTAAAAGTGATAATTTAGATGGTCTATTGATATGTCGAACAGCAAAACCCAAAGTCATGTTCATCGCATTATTCAATGGAGTCTTTAACGTTAATCCTGCACTTACATCTAAATCTTTTACTGTCTGAGTGGATAAAGCATTCAAATCAGTACTTGCATTTCCAGATTTTATTGCATCTGCAAATACCAACTTATCTTTATCGCCCAATTTTAATTGAGCATAGCCAGCCATAACTCCAGCACTAAGAACAGTTTTGGCATCTTTTGATACAGCAAAATGATAAGCAGCTGACCCAAATAGTCCACTATTAGTAACATTAGCTACACCAGCTTGATCTTGGTATAAAGTAACACCAAGTCCTATCCAATCTTTTCTTCGTAATCCTTTCAATGGTGCATCACCATAAATTAATGGGGTTCGGAAATTTCCAATATTATTTGGCGTAAAATTTTGTCCCCTATAGATTCCACCAATCCTAATTGATCCAAAAAAATCTCCAGTATTCGCAGGATTAAGTTGCAATGGAGATAAATAATATTGGGTGAAATGCAAATCTTGAGAGTATAGTTAATTGATAATCAATATACTAAAAGCGAAAAGTAAAGATTTTAATCTCATATATTAAAAGTGTAATTATTTATTCAAATTCAAAGTTACAAAATTTGAATTAATAACGAATAAAAGCTATATTTATTTGTGATTTGTCCACAACAAATTTAATTTTTTTTTGATGTAAACAAAAAGAGCTATCAGAATTCAAATCCGATAGCTCTTTTAAATTTCTAAAAAATAATAGTTTATTTTACTAAAACTAACTTATGTGATTCTAATAAATCTCCATTTCTTATTTTTAGGACATAAGTTCCAGCTGGATATGAAGATAAATCAATACTATATGTACCTTCATTTGCAGAAATTTGAGTATTTAATTTTTGACCCATCATATTTTCTACAGACATTTTCAAATCGTGCTGAGTAGAAGTTACGAAGAATACATTAGTACTTGGATTTGGATAAATAGAAGCAATTGTAGATTCTAAATCACCAACAGCAGATGTTGCGTCTTTTTTAAAGATGCCAACTCCAGTATCTTTGAAATCTGAAATTGAAACCATTTCTACACCATTTGCATCCAATACTTTTACATAACCTTCTCCATTTACTCCTTTCATTCCATTATTTCCTGAATCAAAAACTTCAACTTTATAACAAGTATTTAAAGGCAAACTAATTGATACTTCTTCTCTAAAATATGTTCCAGGAGCTGTTTCATTTGCATATGGTCCGCCAGATTTGATCGTCAAACCATTTGCTGTTATTTTCCAAGTAGTTTGAGCTCCTAATTTGTCAGTTGCTACTTTAACAACTGCAGTTTTTGAACCACTTAAGATGCCATAAAGAATTTCAGAAGAAACAATATTATTTGCTGCATTATCGTCAGTAGAAGTTATTTTAACATTCATTTTTGTATTCTGAGTAATTGGTAATGTTCCTAATGTTACGTCAGCAACAGCATAAGGAGCAAGATTTCCAGTCCAATTATAAACAATTGGTGAAAAACCATCTGGTTCAGCTGTTAACGTTGCAGCAGTAAGTGCAACTTTACCCATGTTTTGCATTTTTACTTTGATTGTAGGTGTTTTACAATCATTCACATTTCCAGAATAAGATAATAAAGCTGGATCATTGTCTGTTGTAGCAACTTTATTTCCACAATAACTTTGTGAGTTAGTCCATAAATTTGCTGCTGATAATTGGCCAATTTCGAAAAGTTGGCGGTTAGGACAAATTGCATATACTGTTGGGAAATAACCAATTTTATAATTAGTCATGATGGAAGCACTATTGCTGCTATTCAAATCAATTATTGGATACGGTGTACCAGAAACCCAATCACCTTGAGTGTTTCCTCCAATTCCATGCAAATTATCATTTGTTGTAGAAACATCTCCTTCAATAAATAGTACTCTCACTTTATTGTCAGCTGATCCTGGTCCATGCTCCTCATACAATGTTTCCAAACTTTTTGAATTATGATATGCCCAACATGGTCCACACCAAGTAGCAGAAACATCTATAATTACAGTATAACCCGAATCGAGATAATTATACAAAGTATGAGAATTTCCATTGATGTCTTTCAATGTGAAATTCTGTGCAAAAGAATCGTCTGCCAATTGAGCTTGGTTAGTCCCAACTATTGAAAATAAGATTGCAAAAAATAGTACTATTTTTTTCATCATTAAGATTTTATAAAATTATTAATTTGTTAAATTTATTTCAATTGAGAATACAAAATTAATGAAATATAATCTTTTAAACAAGTAAATTAAATTTTGTTAATTATTGGATTGCCTAATCAATTTTATGGTTTTAAACTCATTTTTTGTTTGTAATTTTAAATAGTATATGCCATTTGCCAAATAATAATTATTGAATTTAAGGTTGGAGATATAGTGACCTGGATGTAAAATATCTTTTCCACTTAGAATTGTAGCTATTTTCAGTCCGCTATTATCATACAAACTTGCATCTATAGTGCTTTCTATTGGTAAATCATATATCAAATTAACTTCATCTGTAAAAATAGTTGGATAAGCACTTGCCAAAAAGCTGTTAGCATTATTTGGTAATTCACCAATACTAGTAGTTACTTTCACAAAATTAGCCAAGATAGTATCGGATTGTATAACTCTTAATACTTTTAAAGATGTAGTATCAAAAATATTACTGCTACCATTTGAAGAAGTAAATTTGTCAAATTTATATTCATTTGGATCGTTTACTGTTGGGACTAAATTTATATTTATGCCTCCAAAATACTTCCCAACATATGGAAATTCTTCAATGGTTAATGAATTGATAATTAATTTTCCTGCTCCAACTGGGTTGATATCAAAAGTAATTGGGTAGGGTCCAGTTAATGAATAACAACTGTTCAATCCACTATTCAATAATTCACATCTTCTCTCTATGAAATATCGCAATCTTTGCACATTTTGCCTCCATTCCTCATAAGTTCCTCCCCATCTTGCAATATGTCTTTTCATTTCAGGATCAATTGTATTCACAATAGTATCCAAATAGCCTAACATATTGCTACAAGAAAAAGTCGTATTCAATAAATCAATATATCTAGAAATATAATATTGTTTAAAATCTTGATTTTTCAGGAGTTTATTGAGGGTTTTGATATGCCCCATCGGATCAGAAAATGAGCTAGTGATTTTTTCAACGTTGCAAGGCAAGGCTTTTGCAGAAGTGTCTTTGATTCCAGTATAATTCACATAATAACCAAAGGTAGCATCATTGTCCCAAAGGATATATCCCCATTTCTGATGACTTCCTGATGGATTCTTTCCTCTCCACCAACCAGTATTATAATTCAACCAATCCGAACAAACTGTAATAGAGTTTACAATAACATAATCTGTCAAACTTTTGACATCCAATTGAGCAGATACTGTATCAAATTTTGTTTGTATAGACATATCGTTTTTTTGGATATAATCATACAAAGTTTTCCATTCTTTTCTAGCCGTCAAACTATCACCATATTCAACCCAAGTTTCCCCCCAAGTAAGGATATACTGTAAATCATATTTTCCTTGTCCATAGTTATATTCTGTATAGTCGCTATCATCAGGGCGTTCCCTCAAATCATAAACTCCCCAATATTTTCCATTCAAATAGATAATAGCTTTTTCTGCAATTCTAACATCTAAATTCAATTTTCCTTTTTTTACAAGGTTTTGGACATAAGCATCTCTAATATGAGCATCACCATTATGCTCTGGATTATCTGTAGCTGGATAATTGTCGTCTCCAGCTGCTCTTAGTATAAGGCGTTGAAATTCAGTTCTATCCGTTAATTCAAATATTTTTTCTTCCAAACCTTTATTGTACCCACATTCATCCCTAGCTACGAAGTCTAAACTTCTTTGATCGTTTACCCAACTATCTTGACCATGGCTATTATATTCACCATAGCTATTTGCTTTTCTTTCTCCATTTTTATTGAAATATTCAATTGATCCAAATGGCATAACATCTTTTTTGCCATTTGCTAAATTATCTAAGCTGTCTCCAGCAATGGAGACTACTACTAAACTATGTTTTTCATTAATAAAATAAGTGGCAAACTCAATGAAACTTGATAAAACGGTCGAGTCATTGCTTATTGAAATTGCTTTTAAAACCATTGTAGAATCTATATTTATTGGATTAATATATGTTGATGATTTTATGGTCGGTTCTGTACCATCCAATGTATATTTAACAATAGAATTCAACTCATTATTGGTGATTGTAACAGTAATATTAGTGTTGTAAAAGCCAGGTTTGACATCAAAACTTGGTCTATCAGCAAATGATTTGAAGAATTTTGCATTGTTATTAGATTTTTTAAAAGTAGGTGTTTTGGTTATTCCCCAAGTATTTTCTCCATCCACAATTCTTGCTCTAGATTGATTGTGTTTTGTTTTATTAACTTTGATTTCGTCAATAATTTCACTCAAATTATTACTAATAATTAATGATTCTGCATTTTTCTTTGTTTGGGTTAATCTAAAATTAGTATGTATTCCCTTATTTGAAAAGGTGTCTCTGCCACTTGCCCAAACTGTTAAAAATGAATGACTTGCAATTTTAGTATTGTTAGGAAATTTCCATTTTTGCAGATTTGATTTGTTGTCACTTAGATAGAATTCCCCAATATTTATGGTATCATTTCCTACATTATATATTTCGATCCAATCCTCAGTTTTCTTAAAATCATCAATTGGTCCATTTAGATTTGCTGCAGAATATTCATTTATCACAATTTGTGAGGATAGAATATTATTCATAAATAACAAAGAAAGTAATATTAGCGTTGGTTTTAAGCTCATAGACAATAATAAAAATATGGAAAAATTAATATAATGTAAAATAATATTTCACAATGTTATAAATTGTTTTTTAAAATATTTGTATTTAAACTAATTTTTATGAAAACTTTAATAAATTTGTATTCATATTATTTTAATCTTAATTAATTAAAATGTCAAATTCTAATTTTAACAACTCAAATCCATTTATTTCAGATTCATTGATTGATCAAACTTTGGATCAGTCTATTAATGATAAAATGACAATTAATGGTGCAATTAGTAAAACTTTTATACTTTTCGGTATTTTACTTGTTGCAGCTTTATTTAGCTATTTGGTGCCCAATAATATTTTCTTGTTCACAGGTTTGATTGGTGGATTGGTAACAGTAATAGTAGCTAGATTTAAACCACAATGGGCAAATTGGTTGGCTCCAACTTATGCTTTTTTGGAAGGGCTTTTTGTTGGAACAATTAGTTTTATTTATGCTAGTCAATTTCATGGAATTGTTTTTCAAGCAGTTACATTAACATTAGCAGTATTATTTTTTATGCTAATGGCATATAAATATCAATGGATAAAAGTAACTGAAAAATTAAGATCTATGATAGTGGCTTCAACGGCTGCAATAGCAACATTTTATATAATTTCTATAATTGCAAATTATGGATTTGGTTTTCAAATGCCTATGATTCATTCAAATGGATGGTTAGGAATAGGATTTAGCCTATTTGTTGTTGGCTTAGCTTCTATGAATTTGCTATTAGATTTTGACAATTTTGAAAAAGGAGAACAATATGGTGCTCCAAAATATGCTGAATGGTTATTTGGAATGAGTATTATGGTTACCTTAGTATGGCTTTATATTGAGATTTTGAGACTATTATCCAAATTGTCATCAAGAGATTAATGAGTCAAATTTGTTAATGAATTTCAAATATTGAATTAACTTTAAATTAACACAACTGTTTGAATAATAATGAAAAAAAGATTACCTTTGTGAGGTATGTATAAAATCACTATAGGTTAGTGCCTCTTTATGGAGAGAAAAGAAGAGATTATTCGGGAAGTAAATACCATATTTTCGAATTATTTAGAACAAAATGGTCATCGAAAAACACCTGAAAGATTTGCGATTTTAGAAGAAATCTATAATAGAACTGATCATTTTGATGCTGAGGCTCTATTTATACATATGAAAAACCAAAGTTGCAGAGTAAGCCGAGCAACTGTTTATAATACTTTAGAGTTGTTGGTTACATGTGATTTAGTCAAGAAACACCAATTTGGAAAGAATTTAGCACAATTTGAAAAGTCTTATGGATTTAAGCAACATGATCATATCATTTGTGCAAATTGTGGAAAAGTAGTTGAGTTTTGTGATCCAAGAGTACAACAGATAAAATTGATGATGGGAGATTTATTAAATTATAAAATCACACATCATTCTTTAAATTTGTATGGTATTTGTGGAGCATGTCAACTGAAAAAAGACCTTAAATAAACACTAAAGCAACTAAAGAGTTGTTTTTAAAAATGTATTTAGTTTTTATTTTTTAACATATCCATTTATTTAGTTTTTAGGACCCTTATAATTTTATGTCCCATGACTTTGAACAATTACCACATCCTGGAAAGAGCCAATTATCAGGTTCTACAGGTAAACAGCCTTCAGTGCGAAATAGATAATCGCACTATTTTACAAGATATAGAGCTTCGCCTCCGTAAAGGTGCAAGTAATCTTATCATTGATTTTCTCGATTGACTGTATTCAACAGCTCAGCTTTAAATTTCTTGTTTTTAGCAAAAAAAAGAGTTGATAAATTTGATGGACAATTGGTGGTTACCAATCCAACAAAGCAGTTTACTACCGTATTAGAAGTTACAAAACTAACGAATTATTTTGACCAATTACCTTCATTGGAAGATGCCTTTATGCACAGCTATACACAAGCTGCTGCTTAATTTATACTAGTATATATGAAGAAAAGCCGCTAGAATTTTACTTCTAGCGGCTTTTTTAATTTTTATTATATAGATAATAATGCTTATTGTTTACAAAACTGATGATTAATATTGTGAATATTATTTTTCAATTGTAAATGATAATAACCATTGGATAAATTATTAACATCAAAAGTTTCTGTACTAATCCCTTTAGAAATTAATACTGATTTTGAATAGACAACTTGACCAATTGAATTGAAGATATTCAAAGTAAACTCTTCAGATTCAGGGATTGGATGTCAATATTTAATAAATTATTTGTTGGGTTTGGATATAATTTCTCTATTGAAAATCTTTCAACTGCTCTTTCTACAGAAACAACTGGAGAAATACTTTCTTTACCATCCAAATCTATTGTCCTTACTCTATAATAGCTCATAAATAAAGGGTTTTCATCCATGAAGCTATAATCTAAAGAACTTAAAGAATTTCCTGCAGCAGCAATTTTTCCAATAGGCTTGAATTCTGCTAATTCATCATTTGCCCGCTCAATTTGATGCCAAGCAGTATTTTTTTCATTAGCAGTAGTCCATGTTATTTTATTGGATTTGTTAATTGATTTTGCATTGATGGAGGTAAGCTCAAGTGGTAAAGGAAGTAGAGCCCCTCTAACAATTGTAAATTCACTAAAACCAGATAATCCTGATCTTGAATAAACTATGCCAGAACCATTAACATGTGTTCCAGGATTATCCCAAGAAGAACCATTGTCTGCTCTTTTAATAACCCTTACATTAGCATTATTTCCATTTTGTGATGAACCTGTTGCAGTAACAGATATTGAATATGTTGTAGATGTTATATCAGCTGTAGTTAATCTCCAAACTCCTGCAGACCATAATGAATCAGCTGATAAATATGGATTTGTTCCGGAAACCTCAGTTAATGGTAGTCCCGTACTTCCCGGAGCTCCTGCTTCAAAACTAGCAGTTAAAGTGCCTGCTGGATTCGATGTAAAATTTGTAGTAACTGGATAATAAGTAGAAGCAGTCCCAATATAAAATACAGTTGCTCCAGATGAAGAAATAGTTCTCTTTAATTTGCCAACTACCCAACCATTTGTATAAATTATAGAACTTTTTGCCCATAATACAAATTGGTTAGAACTTTGCCCAAAGATTTTTCCAGCAGTCAAAGTTAAAGTACCACTAACTGATGGGTCAGAAATATTAAATGTTACTCCAGAAGTATTTGTATTATTTATATTTAATGTAGTGAATTCAGCTGTTTTTGTCGTTGAATTTCTGTAAATACCTCCGCCAGATATTTCTTGAGCTAAAGTAGATGCTGTTGCCGAACCACTAGTAAAATTTGCTAAATATAAAGTTGATGAATTTGTGAAAATACCATCATTATTCAAATTTCCATTTACATAAATTGCTACACTAGTTCTTAATTCTCCGCTAGCAATATTAAGATTATTTAATACACCAAAACTCCATGACGAAGAATTTGCATATGTATTGTTTGTAGAAGTATTAATTTCTAAATTATAAAATGCTAACCTATATGATCCAACATATGTATTTATATTCAAAGTGTTGGATGAATTACCACCACCAATACTAACAGTTCCACCAGTAAAATTTCTATTTGTTGTACCATTATAATATATAACTGTTCCTGATGAACTTGAGGCATCAGGTAATATAAGATTTCCACCTGACATATTAAATGTACCAGCAATATTACAAGAATTTGTATTTGAATAAACTCCTGCAGTTCCATTTGGATCTATTGTAAAAGTTCCTGAAGAAAATGTAAATGTACCAGCAGATTGAGTAAATCCACCATTCAAAGTAACTGTTGCACCACTCAAATTAATTGTTCCTCCTGATTGAACAAAATATTTACTACCACCATCAGTTGCCCCACAAACTCCAATGGTTAATGAACCAGAATTAAGATTTAATGTGCCTGATGAAATAATAAAACCTCTACATTCTGCATTTGCTCCATTCAAAGTTATTGTTCCTGTATTTATATTTACACTATCAGTACAAGTTGGTACACCGCTTGGACTCCAGTTAGCTGCTACACCCCAATCTCCTGTGCCTCCAACCCATGTTTTTGGAGGTGGAGGTGGTGTTTTTACACAAATATCAAAAGATGCAGAACTACCTGTATAATAAGTATGTACTCTAACATAATAAGTAGATCCAATAGTTAAACCTGAAGTTGTACTTGAATTAGGATCACTACAAGTTAATGACGTTAATGAACCACAAGTACCTGAAAAGACTTGGTGTAACATATCTGTTGAACCAGAAACATTTAATAAGTCAATTAAATGGCTAGTAGATGTAGCAACAAAGCTAAACCATACATCGTCATCAGCTCCTGAGCCAAGACATGCTGATTGTGATTGAGTAGCTCCTGATGTAGATCCATTAGTTACAGTTGTACATGTCGTTGCTGGATTCACTGTCAAGTTTATTGCACCACTACATTCGTCATTGCTAGGTGGTGGTGGCGGTGCAGTAACACATAAATTAAATGTATTTCTTAGCCCATCAGCTTTAGAATAACATCTGAAATAATAGGTGTCACCTATTGTAAGACCTGTAAGACTTGTAATGTCTGGGTCTGAACAAACTAATTGAGTCAATGAACCACAAGAGCCGCTAAATACTTCTGTAACCATATCATAAGTAACAGAGGATAAAACTATTGAATGGTTTGTTTGTGTTGCAACAAAAGAAAACCATGTGTCATCATCTGCAATCCCCAAACTACTCCAGTACAAGTTGATCCTGAAGTAGGTGTTATCGATATCGCACCAGAACAATTGTCATTTGCTGGAGCTGATACACAATCTAAGCATGTTACATAAGTTGTTCTTGAAATAGATTCTGTCCCACAAGTTGTATTTTTATGGGTAGTTAGAGAATATAGTGATGCTGGGCTTGAAGGAAAAGTATAGGTTATTGGATTTGCATCACAAACTAACCCATTTATAGAATTATATCTTAAAGTTAAATTATCAGCAGCAACACTTGAATTGAATTTATAGGTTTTATTACCTGTAAAACCAGTTAATTTTGATGTGTCACCTGCATAAATAGATGAACTTATCAAATATGTTAAACCTGTATTGGAAGCTGTAACAGTTGAAGTGGGACAAAGGGAATTTCCAACACAGGTACATTGGGCATTAATTTTAAAAATGGGGATAAAAAATAACAGGTAAAAGAGTAATCTTTTAATCATGATTGGAAAGTTTGAAATTTTATTTAAATTGTTTTATTGTACAGCTGCAATTATATTGTAATTATTTAAATTATTATAACATTATTAGGAAGAAAATTTTAAAAAAAAATTAATGAAAGGAAAAATGATATGTATTCAAAATACAATTTGGTTTAAGTTGCTGTTTTGGAGAGTTGTTGGAATTATATTTCGTCGAAAACAAACAATTGGAAATTAGTATATTATAGATATATGAAAATATTCAATTGATTTAATACAAAAAAATAACATCCTTTTAGCATGTCGACTAAAAGAAATTTAAAATAGTTCTATTTATGTCACTAAGGTTAGAAATTATACTTGAAGAACTCCTACATTAAATTTTTCAATTATCGAATTGTTTGCTGCTTCTATACCCATTGAAACCCACTTTCTTGTATCTGTGGGGTCAATAATTGCATCCACCCAAAGTCTTGCTGCAGCATAAAATGGAGTAGTTTGTCTGTCGTAATTGGCTTTGGTAGCCTCATATAATTTTTGTTCAGCTTCTGAATCTGCCGCTTCGCCTTTGGCTTTTAGCGTTGCTACTTGTATCTGAGTGAGTACTTTAGCGGCTTGAGCTCCACCCATCACTGCTATTTTTGCTGAAGGCCAAGCAACTATCAACCTTGGATCATATGCTTTTCCACACATTGCATAATTTCCAGCTCCATAAGAATTTCCAATAACTATACTAAATTTTGGTACAGTAGAATTTGCAACTGCATTCACCATTTTTGCACCATCTTTAATGATTCCACCATGCTCAGATCTTGAGCCAACCATAAAACCTGTGACATCGTGAAGAAACACTAATGGAATTTTCTTTTGATTGCAATTCATAATAAATCTAGTGGCTTTATCTGCACTATCTGAATAAATGACCCCACCGAATTGCATTTCTCCTTTTGCATTTTTGACGACCAATCGTTGGTTTGCAACTATCCCAACAGCCCATCCATCAATTCTGGCATATCCACATATGATTGTTTTGCCATAATGCTCTTTATATTGTGTTAACTCTGAATTGTCAACCAAACATTTTATGAGTTCGACAGTGTCGTATGGTTTTAATCCACCTTCTGGATAAAAGCCATAAATATTCTCATAATCAGATAATGGCTTTTCAGTTTTTATTCTATCAAAGCCAGCATTGTCAAATTTTCCAAACTTATCAATTAACTTTTTAATGGTTTCTAAACAGGTTACTTCATCGGGCATTTTATAATCTGTGACCCCGGAAATCTCAGATTGAGTTTTTGCCCCACCTAAAGTTTCTTTGTCAACATCTTCTCCAATAGCAGCTTTCACCAAATAAGGTCCAGCTAAAAATATAGATCCATTTCCCTCCACAATCAAGGCTTCATCAGACATGATAGGTAGGTAAGCACCTCCAGCTACACAACTTCCCATGATTGCAGCTATTTGTGGAATTCCCATACTAGACATTTTAGCGTTATTTCTAAAAATTCTGCCAAAATGCTCTTTGTCAGGGAAAATCTCATCTTGCATAGGTAAATAAACCCCTGCACTATCCACTAAATAGATAATTGGCAAACGGTTTTCCATCGCAATTTCTTGTGCTCTTAAGTTCTTTTTACCAGTTATCGGAAACCAAGCTCCTGCTTTTACAGTAGCATCATTTGCGACTACAATACATTGTCTTCCTTGAATGTAGCCAATTACTACAATTACACCTCCACCTGGACAACCGCCATGTTCTTCATACATTTCATATCCAGCAAAAGCTCCAACTTCGAGGGTAGGTTTTCCTTTATCTAAAAGAAAATTAATACGTTCTCTTGCACTCATTTTCCCTTCAGCTTTCAGTTTTTCTAACTTTTTAAGCCCACCTCCTTGATAGATTTTTTCTAATTTTCTATTCAAATTGGAAACTGAAAGTTTCAGTGCATCTTCATTTTTATTAAATTCAAGATTCATATTATTTTTCTTAAAGATTAATTTCTAATTTTTATCTTAATAGCATTCTCAATATAAGAATCGGATATGACGATTAAATAACCGCCGCCACCAGCTCCTGAAATTTTATATCCAAGAACATCTGTTGACAAGTTATTGATTTTTTCCATAATATGCTCATCCACCATATTGGGAAACATCGAAATTTGTGCTTCAAATGATTTTTTTAGATAAAAACCAAAGTTTTTAACATCTTTTTCTAAAATTGATTTCCAACATCTTTCTGCAGCTTCAGACAAATTTTTTGCTTTTTCAATGGTTATATCAGTGTTTTCTAACACATTATAATTGGATTCTCTTGGAGATAACGGGATGAGTTGAATTTTGTCTTCTAACCAATCTAAAATTGATTGATTTCTTATATTTATAATATTTGTGGGCCAATAATTTTTATCATAATATAAATAATTCAATCCAGGCATTACAATTCCCAAAGCATCTTGAGAGCCTGAAACTTCAGTTGTACCTGGAGGATTGTCAAAACAAAACAACAATTTTGCCAATTGCTCTGGGTTGTCATTTGGCAGATTATTATTCCAGATTTCTTTAGCTTTATTCCTTGTAGAGGATGACATACCACTTCTTAAATTGAATTCGTGGGTGGGTAAAATAGAAATAGTCAGAACAGGACCGGGGCAATGTTTTGAGACATAGGGTTGATCGAGCCAACCACCTGCAAGGTCAATTCTATATGGAATTCCAGAAATTTTTAGTAAATCTGTTGTAGATCTAGCTGCTAAATTTTCTTTTGGAATTCTTTCTAATACAATGTATTGTATATTTTTTTCTTCACAAAGATTTGCTTTGTCTAAAGAATGTCCATCTTGGTTTACAACAAAAATATCTGGGTTTAATTCATCAAGTTCTTTTAAAAAATCTAATTTACTATTGCCACTATTTATGAAACATTTTTTCACAAATTTTAAGTTTTCAATAATATATTTTCGCTCATTTTCTTTGAAAATTGTATTTCTATTCTTTAACTCTAAAATGGTTTGATCACTACCGATTCCGACATATAAGTCACCATATTGGGCAGCAGACTCTAAAAAAGCAACATGACCACTATGTAACATATCGAAACAACCACTTACAAATACTTTTTTCATCTACCAATATTTTTTTAAAATCTGATTTGCTGCCGTTTCTTGATCGACGATAGATTCAAGAAGCTTCATTTGATTATTTGCCCTAACTAGATTTTGATTTTCATAATTAATTGGATAATAAATATCGCCATTTAGATAATCTGCAAGAAATCGCTCACATTGCATTAAAATCAAGTATTTTCCACCTTCTAGCAAATTTTCTTTTTCATGTTGATTCAGTGTGGAAGATAGCTCAGACAAATATCCTTGAGTAATCCCTTCAAAGAATTTTAAGTCAAAATTTACCATATCCAAATCCATCTCATTTTCATCTTTCGTAGGCGTAGCTGTACGAACCATATCTCCAAAATCTGATAATAAAGTACCTGGCATCGTCGTATCCAAATCTATTATCATTTTAGGTGAATGGGTTAAATTGTCCAAAAGGATATTATTCACCTTTGTGTCGAAATGGGCGATTCTTAAAGGTATTTTTTGAATTTCTTTTAATGAGTCAATTTTTTTTGTTATCTCTTTATTGGTTTCTATCTTGTTGATTAAATTTTCACAATATTTAACTCTATCTGCAATGTTTTCTTTGATTGCAGTCCACAAAGTTGCATGTCGGAGGGTGCCATTATGAAAATTTTCAATGGAATAAGTTAATGAATTTGGGTTTAAATCAGATAGTGATTTTGCAAACTTACCAAATGCTTTTGACACTTCAAAAGCGGTATTCACACTATCCATTATGTCTGCTGCATAACAGTTTTCAGCAAAATTTATAGCTCTAAAATAATTATTTTCAAATGGAACAATAAATTCATTTTGTTTTGAACGGATTAATTGCAATATATCATAAGGATAGTCATTTTTAGACTTCAAATGATCAGAGATTATTTCAATATTTTTGCAAACTTCATAAGGGTTTTTGAAAATATTTGAATTAAACTGTTGTAAAACAATGGAATGTGAAGCAAAATCTACCTTCCATGTTTTATGGATATGCCCATTTCCAAGTGGCTGGATGTCAACTACTGGTTCATTTGAAAATTGGCTAATTACATCCGTTAATTCTAGCTCCATTACCAAAGTGGATTTGGATAAACTCCTTTTTCTATCAAATTTTTGAAAGCAGCTTGAACAATTGGTTTATCTTCTTGATAGGTTACACCATACCATTTGTCATTTGATTCCATCACTTTCAATTCCATTAACCCTTTTTTTATCATTTCATCCACAGGAAGCGGAATGAAAAATTCGGATTTAGGATTATTTGCAGTTTCTTTCACAAATTCTTTAAATCTTACTTTCAAGTAATCGAAAAGACTTGGGTGAAATCCCCAAAAATTCATTGAAACAATTGTATTATCTGGTAAAAAATGACTTCCATTTGCATCTTGATATTGAATTTCGTCATTTACTTTTGCGATGCTTGTTCTTTCATTAACTTCAGCAAGATTTCCTTGCTCATTTACACTACAAACACCTCTAGAAACAGAGCCATTTTCAGACAATGTATTATTCAAAATATAGCCGACCATCCCATATTTTTTCTCTGAGCAATCCTTTTTCAAAAAATCTGCCATTTGTTGAAATGCCTCAACTCCATAATAATCATCGGCATTGATTACTGCAAAAGGAGCATCGGTGACCGATTCTGCTGCCATAATAGCATGGGCAGTTCCCCAAGGCTTGGCTCTCTCTGGTATTTCTTCCTCTTTTTCAAATCCTGTGTTAAATTCTTGAAATGCAAATTCATACTCAAATTTTCCTTTGAATTTTGCTTCAAATTTAGCTCTGAAATCACTTTCAATACTTTCTCTTATAATAAAGATTATTTTCCCAAAACCAGCTTTCAATGCATCGTAGATGGAATACTCTATAATTGCTTCGCCACTCGGACCAATCGAATCTACTTGCTTTAGTCCTCCATATCTACTGCCCATTCCAGCAGCAAGTATCATTAAATTTGGTTTCATTTTTAAATTATTTGAATAATGAATTATTTAGTTTTAAATAAATTAAATGCAAATATTGTGGTTTGTTTTTGTAATAATTGAACTTTTTTATAAAATAAGAAAAAAAATCAATTAAACTAAATCATCCACAATCAAATGTTCATCTATATTAGATTGATTATCATTGGATAAATTCGCTATATCTCTAAAAGCTGCATAAAAAATGCAATAGGTCAATGGAATTGTAAATAATAAACCAAATCCAAATAATACTGCTCCAAATATATTTAATAAAAGTAAAATGGTGGCAAAAATTAGAATTGGGAAATAATTCTTTAATGTTAATTTGAAACTGAGAACTAGTGAGTCCCATGCTTTGTATTTGTCTGAAAATAAGATGATTAAATCAGTCCAAATCAGAAATGGAAGAAGTAAAACAAAAATAACAAAACCAAATAATAACATTGGAATAATTAATAAGACAATTGAAAAAATTCCTTCGAAATTATCAAAATTACTATTAAAATTGATTTTTGAACTAATTGAATAAAAAATTATTATTAAATATGGTATTATAAAAAACAATGAAATTATTATTTTGAAAATACTTGCCAAAATCATTTCAAGAGCTCTATTAAATCCTTCAAAAAAGGATTGAAATTCATATCTTTCGCCATTAGTTATTTTATTGGCAACAACATAAAATCCTGCATATAAAGGAGTTAATAATAGTCCAATTACGTAGCCAATTAATGGAAGAAATTTAGATAGGAGGTTGATAATCATTACAACTAAGCCATAACCAACAAAACTACCCATGTCTTTTTTAAAATCTCAAATCTCTCAGAGAAGTATTGGCTAAATTTGAATTTATAGCCTTTTTTTATACTATTTTCAATATTCATATCAAAAAATTAATAAATTGATGGCAATATACACAATATTTGCATCCAAATTGAAATGTTTAATAGGTTTATTATGAAAAATAGTAGTACATTATATCCATCCTCATTATCTCTTCTAACCGATTTGTATCAGTTGAGTATGGCAAAAGGATATTGGAAATCAGGGATTTATAATAAAGAATCTATCTTTCATTTATATTTTAGAAAAGTACCTTTTCATGCATATTATGCGATTTCATCTGGATTGGAATTAACATTAGATTATTTAGAAAATTTGAAGTTTGATCCGAAAGAAATTCAATATCTTGGAAATTTGAAAGGCAATGATGGTAAATCAATTTTTGATGAAAGTATATTGAATTATTTACAAAGATTTAAATTCGAATGTGATGTTTTTGCCATTCCTGAAGGCACTGCTATTCAAGCCAATTCACCAATTATTAGGGTTGAAGGTCCATTGATTCAGGCACAATTGATAGAATCAACATTATTAAATATTATTAATTATTCGACAAACATTGCTACAAAAGCTGCTATTATAAAGTCAGTGGCAAAAGAGGATGCCTGTTTTGAATTTGGATTGAGAAGGGCAAATGGTCCTGATGGTGCATTGTCAGCTAGTAGAGCAGCTTATATTGGAGGATTTGATGGGACAAGCAATGTTCAAGCTGGGTTTATTTATGGAATTCCTGTTCGAGGCACTCATGCACATAGTTGGGTGATGTCACATGACTCTGAAATACAGTCGTTTAAGTCGTTTGCTGATGTAATGCCAAATAATTGCACCTTATTAATTGATACTTACGAAACGAAATTAGGAATTAAGAATGCAATAGAAATTGGGCTTCAAATGAAAGCTAAAGGGCAACATTTACAAGGAGTTCGGTTGGATAGTGGCGATTTATATGATTTAAGTAATTATGTTAGAAGGGCATTGGATGCAGCTGGATTGTCAGAAACAAAAATATTGGCAACCAATGATTTAGATGAAAATGTGATTGAAAATCTGAAGAAAAGAGGGGCTAAAATTGATTTATGGGGAGTTGGAACTCGGTTAGTTGCTGTTTCGGAAAGTCTGAGTGGAGTTTATAAATTATCTGCATTAAAAAATGGGGATAAATGGGAGAGTAAATTGAAAAAATCAGATGATCATTCAAAAATTTCTTGGCCCGGAAAATTGCAAATTAAAAGAGAAATAATTGATAATGTAATGTATGACACTCTATTTTCTGAATTTGATCATGAATCTGATATTAAAGGAAAAGATTTATTAGTAAAAGTGATGGATAAGGGGAAAAGGATTTTTGAATCACCATCAATTCATCAAATTCGTCAGCAAGTTTTGGATTTCATACATTCGATTCCTATCAAAAAAGAACATTCATGGTCAATTGATAATAGATTGAGTGATTTGAGAAATGATTTATACGGAGAATAGTCTTTTGATTAAAATCAAACTTTTGGAATTAATCAATATTTGTACAATTTTCATACTTATTATTGATTGAAAACGTATTAATTTTTTTTATAAGATGTAAATATTCATCATTCAAGCATTCAAACTGGGTTATTTCAATAATTTATTAGTTTTTTTCATTAAAAAGTTAGGAATAATTTGTCAATTCAAAATACTTTATATACTTTTGCACCTCGAATTATTGAAAAAAGAAAAGCATATAAAATATTAGTACAATGGATGCTATAAAGTTTGTTCAGGAACAAATGGTTACAACTAAACCATTACCAAGTTTTCGCCCAGGTGATACGATTAACGTAAATTATAAAATTATTGAAGGAGATAAATTCCGTATCCAATCTTATAAAGGAGATGTTATTCAAATCTCTGGTGAAGGTTTAGGAAAAACTTTTACTGTTAGAAAAATTTCTAATGGGGTAGGAGTAGAAAGAATTTTCCCTATGGTTTCTCCTAATATCGATACAATCGAAGTTATTAAGAGAGGTAGAGTAAGAAGAGCTAAATTATTCTATTTGAGAGGCTTAGTTGGTAAGAAAGCTAGAATCAAAGAATTAAAAACAGCAAAAGCTTAAGCTATTGTTGTTTAGATTATATTTAAAAAAATAGCCTTGTCTTTTCAGTCAAGGCTATTTTTTATTTGAAGTTGTCATTCACCCTTTGCAAATCTACTAAGTACAATCTCGAATCAAATCGGATAGCATCTTCTTCAATATCAGACAATTCTACGTCTTGCCATTCTGTTGTAGGATTCAACCATATCGCAAATTCTTCGTTTTTAGATATTTTTATAGGCATATCAAATTTTGGTGTCGAAGCACTCCATCTGAAAGTAAGTATAATACCATTTCCATTCTTTTTACTCCTAAATTGTAATTTTGGAATACTTGGATGATATAAATATTGCTCAAAAAAATTGGTGTAGTCTCTTTTTGCCTTTTCATTGACTAATTTTACAAAATCATCAGTTGTCGCAAAACCGCATTTATGTTGATCATAAAATGTTCTCAAAATATCAAAAAATACGGAATCCTGACTTATTGTATTTCTTAAAGTATGAAGTATCCAAGAACCTTTGAAATAATGATCGGAAGAATTCCATTCTCCGAAATTCACGTTCATGGGACCAATTACTGGTTCCAAATTTTTAATATATTGTGTTTGATATTCCAAATATTCTAATGCTTTATCATACCCAAGTGTATTTTCGACATAGAGTGCTTCCATATAAGTGGTAAAAGCTTCATGTATCCACATTTCTGCATGATCTTTGCAACTTACACTATTTCCAAAATATTCATGCCCAGACTCATGAATGATGATGAAATCCCAATACATCGAATCGGGCATTCGTCCACCTAGATAGCCAATATTAAATTTATTGCCATAAGAAATACAACTCTGGTGCTCCATCCCTAAGTAGGGTGTTTCCACCAATGCATATCCATCTTTCATGAAAGGATATTTCCCAAAATATTTATCATAAATTCTCAGCATGGGTTTTACTTGCTGAAAATGAACCTTGGCAGTATCAACATGATTAGATAACACATAATAATCCAATTTCAACACTTCTCCATCTTTATATTTTAAGGTATCTTCAAAATGGCTATAGTTGCCAATATTAAAGGTTACATTGTAATTATTAATAGGATAAGATACATGCCAATGATAATCAGTTTGTTTACTATTAATTTGTATTGCACTGACAAGATTGCCATTAGAAATTGCATTGAATTTTTGTGGAACTAACAAGTGGATATCCATACTATCTGGTTCATCTGATAAATGATCTTTGTTGGGCCACCAAATACTTGCTCCAATTCCTTCACAAGATACTGCTAACCAATCTGTTCCAAAATCATCTTTGCTATATACAAATCCGCCATCCCAAGGTGGTCTGATTGCAATTTTGGGAATTCCATCATAATTAACAGTGAGAACTCCTCTTGTTTCTTGAAAAAGAGTTCTAGGAAATATGACAAAAACTGCATTAAACTTTCTAAAATATTTTAATTCTTGACCATCAAATTCGATTTTTGAAATATTTAAATTATCAAATAAATCAATTTGCAATGTATCAAGGTCGTGTTTGACTTCAAAATAAATATCATTTGTTCCTACTATGCTCTTGTTTTCAATATTAAATTCAACCTTTAAATCATAGTAAGTCACATCAAAACAAGTTCTGTATTTTGACAAATTACCTCTCAATGTATCAGCTTCTGTAAATACTTTTTTAAAATAGGAATTTCTATTTTGAGCATTTATTTTTAAGACTAAAATAAAAAGACAAAATATTATTAATACTTTTTTATTCATAACTAAAAGTGCTTATCTACCGACTAATTTTCCTTTTTTCAATGTTTTCGTAATTAATTTATCAACGAATCTATCGGGTAAAGATTTTATGATCTTGATTAACCAAGATTTTTTGGTAATTATTGTTCTTGTAGAAGGTTTGTTCTTCAAAATCGATTGTAATACTAAATTGGAAACTGCTTCAACAGGCAAAGCATTTTTTTCATTTTGATTGATAATGTCCATTCTATTTGCCAAAATTGGTTCATAAATTGTCCCTTGATATCTGCTATTACTCGTATCTTGCTTTGCTTTTTCCCAAATAGGGGTTAAAATCGGACCAGGTTCAATGACAATTACATCTATTCCATACACAGATAATTCCCTTCTTAAAATATCGGACATGCTCTCAACGGCATATTTTGACATACAGTATGGTCCCATAAATGGCGTTGAAAATATTCCAGATATTGAACTTATGTTAATTATTTTGCCTGGATTATTGATGATTGGGAGTTTGCCTCCCAAAAATGGTAAAAAGGTTTGTGTTATCAATAATGTTCCAATTACATTCACATCCATTTGATGTCTAACATCTTCTATAGCAATAAATTGGAGTGGTCCACTTACTGCAATTCCAGCATTATTTACTAATGCAACTAATACTTCATCTCCAAGTTGATTTTCAACAATACTTTTTGCAGTTTCAATTGATTTTGAATCTGTTATGTCAAGAATTAAAGGTATTACATTTGACCCAAAATTAAGTGATAACTTCATTTTATCAGCTTCATTTCTTACGGTTGCAAAAACTTTAAATCCATTTTCAATCAATAATCTTGTACTATCATAACCAATTCCTGTCGAAGCACCAGTTATTAAAACATATCCTTTTTTCATAGCATTTATTCTAAGTGTGAATATAGTTTAAAATAGTAAAATTCAATTAGGATAACACAATTTTATTCAAATTATGAATATTAAATTCTATTAGTTCAAACCATTTTAAACCAATACAATATATTTGTGTCCTATAATAAAAGCTTATGAAATTCGTATTTAAAGTTTGTATTTTTATATTATTTCAATCCACAAATATTATTGCTCAGAAAATATACTTCCCTCCAACCAGCCAATTAAGCAATGTTTGGGATACGATAAACCCAAAAACTTTAGGTTGGTGTGAAAATAAAATTCAGCCATTTTATGATTATTTGGAAAGTGCCAATTCAAAGGCAATCATTGTTTTAAAAGATGGAAAAATTGTACTTGAAAATTATTTCGGAACTTTTACAAGAGATAGTTTTTGGTATTGGGCATCTGCTGGAAAATCTGTTACTTCAATGCTGATTGGGAAGGCACAGGAAGATGGAAAATTATCGATTTTGGATCCAACCAGTAAATATCTGGGAAATGGCTGGACAAATTGTACCGCTCTTCAAGAATCAAAAATTACAATAAAGCATCAAATAACGATGACAACTGGATTGGATGATGGGGTGGCTGACAATCATTGCATTACACCTAATTGTTTGATTTACAAGGCGGATGCTGGTACAAGATGGGCTTACCACAATGCTCCTTACACTTTGTTGGAAAAAGTTATAGAAAATGCTAGTGGCCAAACAATTAATGCTTTTACGAATGAAAAACTCAAAAGCAGTACTGGAATGAATGGCATTTGGACGACTGTTGATGGAGATAATGTATTTTTTAGTAAGGCAAGAAGCATGGCTAGGTATGGTATTTTGGCACAAAACAAATTCATCTGGAATGGATTACCTATCTTGAAAGATACTGCTTACATCAATCGAATGACAACGAGTTCTCAAAATCTCAACAACTCTTATGGATATCTATGGTGGCTCAATGGCAAAAAGGATTATATGGTGCCGGGTTTACAAATTGTGTTCAAAGGCTCTTATGCTCCTGATGCACCGAGTGATATGTTTGCAGCTTTAGGTAAAAATGGTCAGATATTAAGTATTTCTCCCAGTAAAGGAATTGTGGTGGTAAGAATGGGAAATGAGCCTGGGAGTTCCATAGTTGATGTCCCGACGATGTTTTGCAATCAGATTTGGCAATATTTAAATGAAATTATGTGTTCAACTACTTCGATTACAGATGCAAATGAGTTGAAAGAAAATATCATTATTCGTTATTTACCTATTGAGCAAAGAATTGATATTCAGGCAAATGAGGAGGAAATCTATCAGTTGAATATTTTTGATATAAATGGGAAATTGATATCAAATAATCAATGCAAAGGTTCTTTTAGCTTGGATGGGTCCAATTTTGAAAATGGGATTTATTTTATAAGATGCAAAACAAAGGATCAAAAATTATTTACTTCCAGAATAATCATTCATAAAATATAATGAAAAAATATATTCTATTTTTAAGAGGAATTAATGTGAGTGGAAAGAATATGATTTTGATGAAGGAATTGAAATCGTATTTGGAAGGTATTGGTTTTAAGGATATTGTAACTTACATTCAGAGTGGAAATATTGTTTTCAATTATCAAGAGACCTCTTATGGAAATTTAAAAACTCAAATTGAAAGTTTGATTTTACAAAAGTTTGGTTTGCAAATTGTAGCTTTTATTACACAAAAAACTGTTCTGGAAAATATTTTGGAAAATCAACCATTTAAAAATAATGAAGATACAAAACAAATATATTTTACTTTTTTAGAAAGAAAATTGACCAAAGAAGAAGCTCAAAAATTGACTTCAAATCAGGCTTTGCCAGATGAATATGTTGTGAGTCAAGATGTTATTTATATTAACTGCATAAATGGATATGGGAAAACAAAATTGACAAATACTTTTTTCGAACAAAAGTTGAAAATTAGTGCTACTACAAGAAATTGGAATACTTTAGTTAAAATGATAGAATTGGGATAAAAAAAATTGCCCAATAATAATATTTCTATTAAAAGTGGGCAAAATCAAACCAAATTATTACTGTCTATATCGTCATTCTTTACTAAATCTTTTTTAAAAAAAAGCACCAAAACTTTTTTGTGATGCTTTTTTTACTACCTCATTTTAACTTAAAAAATCTAAACTTACATTTATGAACTTACTGTATATTATTTCTTCATAGTGTTGAGTAATTAAATATCATATGTTTGAATTATAAATATTAATTAACTTGATAATTAATGTTTTATAAATAGTGTCTGTTAAAATAGAATGTTGTTAAATAAATTAATCATTGTCCTTTTGTAAAAAAAATGTTTGTTATTTATTTTGAATTTTATAAATAGTGTTTGGTCATAATGTTGAATTTTATAAATAATGTTAAGTCTAAATATTGAATTTTATAAATTATGTTTACTTTAAAATTTAATCGTTTTGTTATAAATATTTTTCATTGTTTGTTATAAATATTCCTTATTGTTTTGTTATAAATATTCTTCTATGTTTGTTATAAATATTTACTTGAGTTTTATAAATATGCATATATCTTAAATAATGGAAAAGTGTGCCAAACAAATGTATATTGATAATCAATGATATAAGTATTAAAAATAATTAAATATGTTCCAGATATTGGAATGAAGTATGAAAATTGGAAAATCGAACTTTGAATGTGCTGTGATTATGTATTTAAATCATGTAATATTGTGAGCAGCAATATTGATTATAATAAATAATGCAAAAGGCAATTAAAAATATTTTTTTCAAAAATAAATTTATTTAAACTAATCTATTGTATCTTTAATTCAAATAAGATTGGATGAAATATAAGCTTTTCATATTCTATTTTAGTTTTTTATCATTTACCATGAGTGCTCAAGATTTGCACCACTCCTTATTTCATTTAATTCCTTCTTTTTATAATATCGCTAGTACAAATAATTTTGATGACCAATGGCGATGTGGTTTGGTTTATCGAAATCAATGGGCATCTGTTCCTTTGCCCTATACTACAATGACTGCTGTTTTTGATAAAAAAATTGGACGAAATATTAATCCTGGAGGTTGGGCTACTTCTTTTATTTTTCATTATGATAAAGCTGGAGATACTCATTTGAATTGGATAGAACTTGCTGCAAATGTTTCTTATGGTGTTCGACTTGGCTCCAGCAGTGTTTTATCTGCTGGTTTTCAGTTGGGTGGCGTCCAAAGAGCTTTTTCTACAAGTGGGCTTAGTTTTGACAAACAATTTATTGATGACCATTATGATCCAATAAATCCAAATGGTGAAAATTTGGCAAATAAACAAAAGTTAGCAATAGATTTAGGTGCTGGTGTTTCCTATTTGCAAAAAATATCAAAGAATATTGTTTTCAATTTTGGTGCTTCTGTAAGGCATCTAAACCAAGCAAACATAAATTTTTTTGACGAAAAAACGAAAAAAATGCCCTTGAGATTTAATTATCAGAGCTCATTAAATCTTGGATTAACCAACAATATTGAATTTCAATTGAACGGCTTATATTCTACTCAAGAAGTTCAAAATGAGTTGGTTGCTGGTGGTTTGATTCGTTATTATCTCCATTCTGAATCAATGGAAGGAACTTCAGTCGGTCTTGGATTTCATCTAAGAAATCAAGATGCCTATATTCCATTTGTAGAATTAAAATGGGATGCTTGGTTGTTGAGTGTTTCCTATGATATCAATAATTCTAAATTTGTAGAAGCAACTAATAGGAAAGGAGGTCCAGAGATTGCATTGTTTTATGCACCAAAACCCAAAATTAAATTTAACACCTTCAAACCTTGTCCGATTTTCTAATTTTTTCCTAATAATTTAACGTATTAAATCCTAATTTTAAACAATTCAACCGCTTTAGCCGTTGAACATAACTTAATATTTTAACAATGAAATTAGCTAAAACCTTAGGCGAATTAAAATTATCGGGATATCAACCAAGATCTATCAAAACAGAATTAAGAGCTAATTTGATTGAATCTATTAAAAATAAACAAAACTTGTTCGATGGCATTATTGGATATGACTCAACAGTCCTACCTGATGTTCAAAGAGCGATTTTGTCCAAACATAATATGCTTTTTCTGGGGCTTCGTGGGCAAGCAAAAACTAGAATTGCGAGACTAATGGTAAAATTATTGGATGAATATATTCCAGTAGTTGAAGGAAGTGATTTGAATGATGACCCTATCCAACCGATTTCTAAATTTGCAATCGAATTAATAAAAGAGAAAGGGGATGATACTCCAATTACATGGCTGCATCGCTCAGAAAGATATGTGGAAAAATTAGCAACTCCAGATGTTACTGTTGCTGATTTGATTGGTGATGTTGACCCAATAAAGGCTGCATCTTTAAAATTGCATTATTCAAATGAGAATGTAATTCATTTTGGTTTAGTGCCGAGAGCAAATCGTAGTATATTTGTAATCAACGAGTTACCTGATTTGCAAGCTAGAATTCAAGTAGCTTTGTTCAATGCATTACAAGAAGGGGATATTCAAATTAGAGGATTCAAATTGAGATTGCCATTAGATATTGAATTTGTTTTCACAGCAAATCCTGAAGATTATACAAATAGAGGAAGTATTGTTACGCCTTTGAAAGATAGGATTGAAAGCCAAATTGTTACTCATTATCCTACTACAATCGAGATTGCCAAAAAAATTACACAACAAGAAGCTAAATTAAGTGCTGATCAAATTTCTATGATTTATATTCCTGAAATTGCAAAAGATTTGATTGAATATATTGTAATGGAAGCAAGAGATAGTGAGTTGGTGGATCAAAATAGTGGGGTATCTGCAAGACTAAGTATCGCTGCTTTCGAAAATTTAGTGAGTACAGCAGAGAGGAGAATGTTGATTAATAATGAAAAAGCAACATCTATTAGATTGTCTGATTATGTGGGAATCATTCCGGCTATTGTAGGGAAAGTTGAGTTAGTATATGAGGGTGAGCAAGAAGGTTATGATTCTGTTGCCCACACTTTAATTGAAAATGCGATTAAAAAAATATTTGATGCCTATTTTCCAAATCCAGACAAAGTTAAAAAGGGAAAAGAAAAAGATTTGTATGGCGTTTTGAGAGAATGGTTTGGTGATGGAAATTCTATTGAAGTTCAATTGGATTCGACAAATGAAGAACACCGAAAAACTTTAGAGAGTGTAGTTGGATTGAGAAAAGTTGCTGAAAGTACCAATTGTGATGCGAAAGACCTTGATTTTATGCTTGAATTAGTGTTGCACGGACTTTCTGAATAAAATATTGTTAGTAAGGAATTGATGGAATCGAAATATTCTTTCGGCGATTTATTGTCAAATATGCTTGGTAAAGATGATTTTGAGGAAGACGATGAAGATATTTTTTAATTAAAAATTATTCCCAAAAGCATTTTTAATTGGGGAATTCGATTTTCTGGATTTTTCCGTCTTCTAAAGTTATGATTTGATCAAATTTCATACTTTGAAACAGTCGATGTGTAATAAAAATTGATGTTATTGACCCTAAACTTGTTTTTAGAAATTGCAAAATATTGTATTCAGTTTCTGTATCAACTGCTGAAAGACAGTCATCTAGTATTATAATATCTGGTTTTTTAATAAGGGCTCTAGCTATTGCAATCCGTTGTTTCTGACCACCACTTAAAGTAACACCTCTTTCGCCAATTATGGTAGAAAATTTCTCTGGCATTTGCTGAATATCCTCCCAAAGACTAACTTTTCTGGTAATTTCTTCTACCATTTCTAAAGTTACTTGTTTGTTGTTTAAAGCAATATTATTGTAAATAGTATCCGAAAACAAAAATACATCTTGAGGGACATAAGCGATGTTGGTTCTAATATTTGATAAAGAATAATTTTTTAGATTTTTGCCATCTAAATAGATTTCACCAATTTCCACATCGTATGTTCTTAGTAATAATTCAGCAATAGTGCTTTTTCCTGACCCAGTTTTACCTATGATGGCTATTTTTTGACCCTGTTGAATGGTAAAGTTGATTTTTTCTAAAGCAGTAACTTTTGTTTCTGGGTAAGTGAAAGTTACAGATTTAAAAGCAATATTGCCTGAGAAAGCAACATTTTTTGATTCATTATCAATTATTATAGACTTTGTGTCTAGAAATTCATTAATCCTTTTTTGCGAAGCAGCTGCCTGCTGAACCAATGAAGCAATCCAACCCAAGGAAGTAACGGGCCAAGTGAGCATATTAATATAGATTACAAACTCTGCGACATTTCCATAAGTTATTTCCCCACTCATTACTTTTACACCACCAATATATATCGTCAAAATCGTACTTAAACCTATTAGTAATAGAATTAATGGAGAAAAAACGGAATTAACTTTTGCTAATTTCAAAGCGTCTTTTCTATATTTTTCTGTACTTTCTTCAAATAAACTACTAATCATTTTTTCCATTACAAATGATTTCATAATCCGTATTCCAGAGTAAGATTCTTGAGTAATAGTTGTAACAACAGCAAGTTGTTTCTGTATTTCTTCTGATTTTTTATTAATCAATTTGCTGACATAATATATTGATATTGAAAGGATTGGTAAGGGTAGGAGGGTGTAGAATGTCAATTCTCTATTGATGTGTAACATTGAGAATATGGCAAAAATAAATAAGGTCAATAAATTTATACAATATAAAATTGCTGGACCAATTGCCATTCTTACTTTTGAAACATCTTCTGTGATTCTCGACAAAATATCTCCAACGGTATTTTTTTTGAAAAATGAAATATCTAGGTTGGAATAATGGGCAAAAATGTCATTCCTTAGGTCGTATTCCATCCATCTTGACATTACAATTATGGTTTGTCTCATGAAATACATAAAAAGCCCCATTAGCAAAGACAAACCAACTATTGTTAGACCAAAATTTATAAGTATTTGAGCATCAAAATTTTGTACATTTCCAGTTAATTTATTTTTTGAAACTGAATTAATAACATAATCAATGGATTGACGAACAATCTGAGGTTGTAATATCTTGAAATAGTTAGAAAGTGCTACACATAAAATTCCAAACCAAAATTTCCATTTATATTTATAAAAATAGGGTAATAGTTTTTTTAAATGAATCAAAACTGGCTTTTTATTAAGTTATTATAATCTGGTTTGTCAGAAGGCGTTTTGTGAATAAATTGGTTGGTAATCAATCCATTGTCAATTATGAAAATACCGGGCATTTGATATTCATCTCCAGTCTTTTCATTTGGAAGTGCTCCTCCTCGACCTTTGATAAAAGCAGAATCGAAACCACGAATAAAAGATTGTAAATTTAATAGTTGCTTGGTTGTCGCTTTCCCAAGTTTGAACATATTATAGTAATAACACTCTTTGTCACTCACATGCTGAATATCATTTAGCCCATACTTTACAAAATATTGTTCAGCAACTTGATTTTCAGACATATGAACAAAAATTAACTGAGTATTATTTTTGCTTAACTCTTCAAAAAATTTGGATAATTCATCAAGTGTTTCACGGCAAAAAAAACAACCAAAGTGTCTTAAAAACACCAACATGACTCTTTTTTTTGTTGATATTTCATAAACAGATTGATTATTTTGAGTTAACATCTGCTTTAATAAAGATGTTACAATTAGCTTATCCATCTAATATTTAAGATTAAAAAAAATAAAGCACAAATTTAACACAATGGTTTCCAATATAGTGGCATTTAATAAAATTAATGTTGATTTAATATCAAAAAACTTGTACCATATAGGTTAAAAAACATATCTTTACGACGATTTTAAACCAAAAAACATATCCATTATCTATTTAATTTATATGTTATTGATTTTCTTCATTAAAGTATGAAGAAATTATTAAAACGAATTATGATCTTATGAAAAATTTATACATTGTATTACTTTTAGTAATGCCCTTAATTTCTATAATTGGGCAAAAAGAATCTAGCATTATTTTCAATGAAGTAAATTCTTGGAAAAATACTGGCGATGGCGTTAAAGAAATCATACCATTCTCAATTGTAGCTGAAGACCCAGATGCAAAAAATGATGTTCTCGGTGCGACTTACGTTCAATCTAATTTTTTAGAGTTTTCAAAAATTTGGGAAATTCACAACGGAGCTTATCGTTTGAAGATTCCTTATAATGGAAAATTCATTGATATACTATTATATGAATCTACTCAAGCAAATATTCCAATTAATTCTGCAACTTCACCTATTAATAAAATAGATCCAGGTAAAAGTTTTAGAGGTATCATTGAAAATGACCCTACATCAGTTGTGGGAATTTCATTTTTTAGAAATGGCGATATTTATGGTATTATTTCATCAAAATCAACTGGTAATATAGTAATTGGCCAGTTATTGAACCAACCTAAAAATTCTGAACCTACTTATATTATTTATGAGGAACAAAAACTAAAAATTGGAAACCCTTTCACTTGTGCATCTGCCGACCAGATTCCTGAAGAAGATGGATTAATTAATTTAATTGAGGAGCTAAGGGGACAAAATGTAACTATTAATAAATGTGTCCGAGTTGGATTTTTAGTTTCTTATCCAATGTATAGTACTAGATTTGGTTCTAATTCAACTACAGCTACAAATTATATTAGAGCATTGTCCAATAACATGGGAGCAATTTATGCTTTACATAATGTACATCAAAAAATTGGAGATATTTATATTTTTAATACAGCTGCTTCAGATACTTTTAATTATACTTCAACTGTTACTGCACTAGAATCATTTGGTTGGTCATTACCAGCTAATTATATGCCGAATAGTGATATGTTTCACTTGTTACACCCAGGTATGGGAGGCGGAGTTGCTTGGCTAAATGTGCTATGTAATGCTGTAAGTACTTATAATGGAAGCCCTTATGATTATAGAGTTGCAGTAAGTGGTTCACTTTCCAATACTATTTCAAATGTCCCAACTTTTTCATGGAATGTCGAAGTTTGTACACATGAATTGGGTCATAATTTAGGAAGTCCTCATACTCATGCCTGTAATTGGAATGGAGCAAATACAAAAATAGATGATTGTGGTACAAATGCTGGATATAATGAAGGCACTTGCCCACCTGCACCAGGATTGCCACCAGCTAACACTGGAACTGTGATGAGTTATTGCCATTTGGTTTCAACTGGAATTAATTTTGCATATGGTTTTGGTCCTCAACCTGGGGATTTGATAGATAGTAAAGTAAATAATGCAAGTTGTTTAACAAGTTGTTGCACTAATAATATTACAACAAATGTTTCTCCAGATACTTGTGTTGCAGCTGGTACTTCTATCACAATTACAGCTAGTGGAGCTCAAGTTTATTCATGGAGATATGATGCAGATACTTATTCATATGGAAATACATTTACTGTTACAGTAAATAAAGATTATGTTGTAACAGTAACTGGATATAATGAGGGGGATTGTCAAGGGGAACAGATTATTACTATTAGAATGAAACCTGCTCCTCCAACAATTTCAAATTTAAATAGAACCGTTTGTCAAAATGGATCTGATATAATTGCACCAACGGGTTCAAGGATTTGTCAAAAACTGCCAAGTGTTAAAATAACTGAAATTCATTATGATAATACAGGTACTGATGTTAATGAGTTTGTAGAAGTTGGTGGACCAGCAGGTACAGATTTAAGCTGTTATAAAATTATTTTTTATAATGGTTCAGCTCCAACAGCTGCTGTTGGCTATGATTCAATTTCTTTGTCAGGTACAATTGATAATGAAAATGGATGTGGCTATGGAGCTGTCTCTTTTTTAAGAGCAAATATTCAAAATGGAGCTAATGATGGTATGGCTTTACTTTATAGACAAAGTGCTACTTGTCCAGAATTAAGCGATTTAATTGAATTTATAAGTTATGAAGGAGTTACTACAGGTGCATCTGGTTGGGCTAAGAGTATAGTTTCAAAAAATATTCCAGTTTCTGAAGCAGGTACTGAACCTGTAGGACAAAGTTTACAATTAATAAATGGAACTTGGGTAGGTCCTCAAACAGATTCAAAAGATTCATTACAAACTAGTGCTGCATGTTTTAATTTTTATTCAGTTGACCCTACATTAGGAGGTGTAACTCCATTTTATAGCGGACCAACTTTGACTTTAAATTCAACTTCTACACCATTAAATACTGCAACTCCTGGCATGTTCATGGTATGGGTTACGAGCAGAGCAAGCTCTTGTTCAGAACCGAATACTTGTGAAAGTACACCGGTAAAATTGACTTATACAATTTCATCATTATCGCCAAGTATTTCAGCGACACAAAATACCATTTGTAATAGTGGTTCATCTACATTAACTGTAAATGGTGGACCTTTCGTAACTTACAGTTGGAGTACTGGTGAATCAACACCTTCAATTACAGTTTCACCAAGTATTACAACTACTTATACTGTAACGGTTTCTGATGGTGGATTATGTACATCAACCGCATCAATTACAATTACTGTTGGATCAAGTTTAACTCCAATGGTAACAGTAAATCCAACTTTTATTTGTAGTCCTTCAGGGGGTATTGTAAATGTTTCAGCAACAGCTGGTTATTTGTCTTATACTTGGAGTTCAGGACAAACAACTCAATCATTTTCACAAAATGTAAGTAATACTACTACATTTACGGTAACTGTTTCTGACGGAGCATGTTCTGGAACAGGATCAGCAACAGTGACTGTTGGAGGTGCAATTACACCAACGATATTATCAAATCCTAATGGTCCAATTTGTTCTGGTAGTTCAGCAGTGCTGAGTTTGAGTTCAACATATAGTACTTATGCTTGGAGTACTGGGCAATCAACATCTACAATTACGGTATCTCCAACTTCAATGACAACTTATACTGTTACAGTACAAGATGCTGCAGGTTGTATTGGCACAGCCAGTATTACAATAAATGTAAATCCATTGCCAGTTCCAGTAATTACTGGTAATTTAAATATTTGCCAAGGAAATAGTACTACTTTAAGTACACTTGCTGCTTATAATGCATATAGTTGGAGTACTGGAGAAACAACTCAATCAATTACAGTTAGTCCTAGTGTGAATACAACATATACCGTTACAGTAACTGATGCGAATCTTTGTACAGGGGTTACAGCGGCAACAGTTACAGTCACAGCCCCACCAACTGTTGTTGTAAATGCAGTTCCTCCTTCACCAGTTTGCTTTGGAACAAGTTGCACTTTTTCTACAACACCAAATAATTTTACTGGATATACATGGAGTAATGGAGCAACGACACCAACTATTACACTTACCATGACAACATCCAATACATATACAGTTACTTGTACAAATGCAAATGGTTGTTTGTCAATTGCTAGTTATCAAATGGTTGTTAACCCTTTACCAGCACCACCAACTATTTTAGCAGTTGATAATCCAATTAATTTGTGTTTAAACGAAATTGATACACTTAAGCCACAAGCTACACCATCTTTACCAACTGTTCCGAATGTTATTATCTCTGAATTTCATTATGATAATATAGGTACAGATGCAAATGAATTTATAGAAGTTGCTGGTCCAGCTGGCACAAATTTGGCATGTTATACATTACAATTATATAATGGAAATATACCAACTGCAGCTATTGTTTATGATACAAAGGTTTTGAGTGGGTTAATAGATAATGAAGGTAATGGTTATGGAGCAGTTGATTTTGTATATCCTGTTAATGGAATTCAAAATGGTCCGACAGATGGTATTGCATTAGTTTATGTTAATAGTGCTACTTGTCCAAACCCAACTGCTGTTCTCCAATTCATTAGTTATGAAGGTGGAGCTATTACAGCAAGTGGTGGATATGCAAATGGTTTAAATTCAACACCAATTCCTGTTCAAGAAGATTTCCCTGTTCCTGGAGTTGGTAATAGTTTACAATATAATTTTGGTAACTCGACTTGGGTTGGACCAAATTTGACTACAAATCAAGGTTCATTACCATTAGTACCGCCAGTTTTCAAATTTTATAATACAAACCCAGTTCCAGGACCTGCAACTGCATTTTTAATGGATACATTAATGCCAATTGGACCAACTAGTTTGCCAATTAGCTCATCTGTAGCAGGAATGTATATGGTTTGGGTAACTAATGTTGCCAATGGTTGTGAAAGTTCTCCAGTTAAAACTGTTATTAATATTAATGACAAACCTGTTTTAACTGCAATTCCTGCATCGCAAACAATTTGCAGTAATGATTATACCAATATAACTATTAATAGCACTGTACCTGGTACAATAATTAATTATCTTGTTATTCCTACACCTAATGCAGTTGGAGCAACAGCTGGGTCTGGAAATTCAATAGCACAAAGATTACATAATGGAACTTTTGCTCCATTATCTGTAACCTATAAAGTTTATGGCGTTTCTCCATTTGGATGTAAAAGTGATACAATTTCTGTTTTAGTTACTGTAAATCCAAATCCAATAGAAGATCAACCAAGACACTATTGTGTTTGTCCAGGTGGAAGTGTAAAACTTATTGGACCAGCAGGTTATACTTATTTGTGGTTAAATGGAGGACATACACTTAAAGACACAACAGTTACTACTGAAGGTTCTTACAAATTGAAAATAACTAATCAATATGGATGTTCACAAATCCTTACTTACGTTGTGGATAGAACTCCAGACTTTACTATGGTTTGTAATGATTTATTGAATGTTTCATTAGATACAAATTGCATGGCTGTTGTAAACTGGGATATGTTATTAGAAGGCGATCCTTTGTGTTATGATGGTTTGAAAGTGAAAATTTATCATAAAGATAATATTACAGTAAATGATACATTGACAATTACTGATATTGGAGCATTGTTAACTTATGAAGTTTACAATTGTAATTATAATAAATGTTGGGGAAAAATAAAAGTGGAAGAAAAAACTGCTCCTGTTTTAAATTGTAGAGATACATCGTTTTTATGTGGAAGTTCTCAAAACCCTTCATTTACTGGTTTCCCGAATGGATTGAAATTAGGAGTTAACTTAACTCAAGTTAGTAATCAAAACAAATATTTAGCAACTAGTGGTAATCCTGATAAATGCTCTGCTTCAACATTGACATTTATTGATAAAATTACAGATTATGGTTGTCCAAATATTTTGACTCGTAGAATCGATAGAACTTGGTCAGCAATAGATATTTATGGAAATGTAACTAACTGTACACAAGTTATCAATTATAGAAGATCTACTTTGGCTGATGTTGTAATGCCTAAAGATTATGATGGCAAACCTGGAAATAACCCAATTTTCGATGTTTGTAATGCAGCATATAGAGATTCTGTACCAGTAGCAACTACTGGTAAACCAACTGTTGGATTATGTGGATCTATTCAATGGACGGTTAAAACTTATAAAATACCAGATTGTGGAAATGGTTATACTTTATTAAGACAATGGAGATTATACGATTGGTGTGATCAGTCAGTTAGAATTGATACACAATTTGTGAGAGTTAGAGACATTACCAATCCAACATTAGTTTGTCCTACTGACATAACTGTTACTACTGATGGGTTGAATTGTTTGTCAAGTGGTTATTTCCCAGTCCCAGTTATTACTGATAAATGCAGCAAGGTTAGCTATAGTGTTTCTTATAATACTGGAACTATTTGTGGAACAACTACTTTATTAACTATGTTACCGGATGGTGCAACTGTTACAAAAGTAAATGATAGCTTATATAGATATGAAGGATTTCCAGCAGGAAATTACAACTTCAAATATAGAGCTGTTGATGAATGTGGAAATGTGTCTGAATGTATCACTTTTGATATTTTTGTAAGAGATATTACAGCTCCAGTTCCTGTTTGTAGAACTGTATCTCAGGTTTCTCTTGGATCAGGTGCCTGCGGATCTGCTAGAGTAGATGCAAATAAATTTGATGAAGGAAGTTGGGATAATTGCGGAAATGTATATTTTAAAGTTAAAAGATTGGATCCAAAAGCTTCTAGCTGTGAGAATTCAAAATTATTAAATGACTATGTAAATTTCTGTTGTGAAGACACTGTTGTCAACGTTTTATTAAGAGTTTATGATAGTGCTCCAATAGCTGGTACTGTTCTCGATAATTATCGTCCAGTTAATGCTTGTGGTTCGAATTATAATGATTGTATCGTAAGAGTGGTTATTGAAGATAGAGTTTCTCCAATCATTCAATGTCCAACAAATGTTGAGATTTCTTGTACATCGTATGATTTCAGCTCACCAGTGTTAAATGCTGATACTGCTTGGTTCAATAAATATTTTGGAAAAATTGTAAGACAAGATTGTAGTATCAATCAAAATAGAGGTATTGTAAAAGTGAATGGAATTCCATCTCAAATTCAAGAAGGTTGGGCTTTTGATAATTGTACTGTTTCAATTCCTCAAACAGTTACATCGCAAATTGAATGTGGAGTAGGGACGATTACCAGAACATTCAGAGCAGTAGATAAAGCAGGAAGACAATCTACACCTTGTACTCAATTAATTGTTATTACAAATCAAAATCCATTCTTTATTAATGCTGGACATTATACTGATTCAGGTTCCGATTTGTCAGACCCATGTGATGGTTCAGAAAGAATTAGAATTGGTGCTAATGAAGATTTTGTAAATGACCTTTATGTAAGTCCAAATTTTGCACCAGATAATATCATTTGGCCCGATAAAGTAGTTGAATTATCTAATTGTACAGGTATAGCTTCTATTGGTACAGAATGTGCAAATACAGGTAAGGATGCTGGAAAACCAAGAATATTGAGAAATGATAAATGTGATTTGGTTGCGATGAATTATGTAGATGAAGTCTATCCAATTGCTCAACCAGCTTGTGTTAAAATTTTAAGAACTTGGACAGTAATTGATTGGTGTCAAAATAAACCTTTAGGTAGGAAATGGACCTATACTCAAGTGATCAAATTAGTGAATAAAATTGCACCAGATTTTACAGGTAATACTTGTAAAAATGATACAATTTGTCAATATCCTACGGATTGTGGACCTGATGCGATTTCATTTTGTGCAACTGCTAAAGATGATTGTACACCAGATGACCAACTGAAATACAGCTATTTTGTGGACTTAAATAATGATGGAACAAGAGATTTTGGTGGAAATACAGCTTGTGTAACCATAAGCAAATCTTTAGGGTTAAAATATGGAAAACATATGATAACTTGGTCTGTGGAAGACAATTGTGGAAATGTGAAAACTTGTTCTAAGACATTCATCATTAAGGATTGTAAAAAACCGACTCCAGTAGCAAAATTATTAGCAATAGAGTTGATGCCAAATAATTGTCAAGCAACTTTAGAAGCTGCTAAACTAAATAACTTTAGTTGGGACAACTGTACGCCGATGTTTAATTTGAGATTCAGATTGGCTAAATTAGGGGAATATAGTTCGAGCATGACTTTGGATCAAGTATTGAGTTTGAATGATTACGTAGTGTTTGGTGCAGGAGAAATAGGTTCTCAAACTGTAGCACTTTTTGTAATTGATTCGGATAATAATTGGGACTTTGTAGAAACTTTTGTTTTAGTACAATCTGTGATGAATCCTGATTGTAATACTAACGGAAACACTGCAATTGTAAGCGGAACTGTTCAAACAGAGGCAAAAGAAAATATGGATAATGTTGATATTAAAGTGAATGGAATTTCAAAATATAAAACAGATGCTCAAGGTATTTTCAATTTAATTTTGGAAAAGAATAAAACATATAATATCACAGCTGAGAAATTAATAGAACCTAGAAATGGAGTAACTACAGCTGATTTGGTGGCTATAAATAAGCATGTTTTAGCTATAGAATCCTTAAATTCTCCATACAAGAGAATTGCGGCTGATATCAATAATGATAGTAAAATTTCAACTGCTGATATGGTGGAGTTGAGAAAATTGATATTATTCATATCTGATGGTTTTTCAAATAATACTTCTTGGAAATTGTTGGATAAGAATTACTCATTTACAACTGCGACACCAGAGAAAGAAAATTATCCAAAATCATTCACTTTTGACCCATTAACTAAGTCGGTGAATACCAATAACTTTATTGGGGTGAAAATTGGGGATGTAAATGGTTCTGCAAAAGCTAATAATTTAATTGGATATGGTGAGGAAAGAAATGGGTTATCCTTTAATTTCGTTTCTGAAAATACATTTGTGAAAGCTGGAGAAACCAAAACAATCGAATTGAAATTGGATCAATCAGCTAATTTGGCTGGATACCAATTTACTTTAAACTTTGATCCTGCTCAACTTGAAATTATCAATGCAAGTGGATTAAAAGAGGATAATTTTGGTTTCGCTTTATTAAATGAAGGAGCTTTGACAATTAGTACGAATGACCAAAACAATCAATCCATTTTATTGACTTTTAAAGCGAAGAAAAACTTAAATATTGAAAATGGGTTCAGTATTGGCTCTAGATTTACAAAAGCTGAAGCTTATACTATTGGAGGAGATTTAGCGAATATTTCATTGAAATTCAGTGGTTTGGTTGATAATAATAATTTCCAATTATTCCAAAACAAACCAAATCCATTTAATCAAAAAACGATTATTGGGTTTATTTTGCCAGAAAGTACAAATGCAACATTAACTATTTATGATGCAGTTGGAAAAATTCACCAAATTGTCAATGGAAATTATACAAAAGGTTATAATGAAATTGATATTGATAGAAGTAAACTACCAACAGCTGGTATATTTACTTATAGATTAACAACTAGTAATAATTCTGCTACTAAACAGCTGATTATTACTGAATAAATAGTAAAAAGCCTTCATTATTGTTTTCTTTGAAAATAATAATGAAGGCATAAAAAAAACCATGCAGTTGATTAACTACATGGTTTTTTTATTTTGTAAAGTAAAGAATTTATATATCTCTTACAGAATTTCTTTCTTTGATGATATCTTTTAATTCTTTCAGATATGCATATTGACTTGGAAGTATTTTTTTAAAGGCTTCTTTGATGGTTACAAAACTACCTAAATGGTCATCGTTAGGTATGAAATCTATAATTTTTCCTGCAACATCTTCAATATCTTGCTTTATAAAACTTTTTAATGATGGAATTTCATGCCAATCTGCTTCAACTGCATAAGCTTTGATAGCTTCATTGTCTTCATTATCAATCGATTCTAACTCAATAAAATCATTTTTAATCAATTTGCTTGGATTGCTTACAGGTATGGAATACTCGTTATTTTCTCCCATTTTAAGAAAAACCTCCAGCCCTTTTTTGCCCAATCTGTATATTAATAAATTTGCTCTATCAAATAAATACATATAATAAGGATTGCATTTTATTTAAAAACATACAAAACTAAAGATTGTTGTTTAAATAATTTAATTAACCATCATTTTTTTAAAAAATAGGCAAAAATTAGTTGATTATTTTTAAAATTAGATCCCATACATTTTCGTAAGGAATGATTTCAATTTCACTTAATAAACCTCTGTAATAGAATTTATGCTTTAATAATCTATTATAATACTTTTCAGTATTACTCAAATTTTTAGATTTATAGCCAGACTTTAATAATTGCTGTAATAAACGAATAAATTGAGTTGTTCTGAAATAATCTTCTTTTTTCAACTGACGAAGAGAATATCCTTTCAATCGCTCAATTTTCTCAGTTACATTTCCATAGCTTCTTTTCTTCAAATAATAAAGAATTTGTGCTATAACTAAATGAACTGTAAGAATCCTCAATTCTCTATGATGCAAAATAGGGTCTAAAACAAACTTGTTGAGTTTGAAGTTTTTCTTATTTATGTTATTTTTCAATTCTCCACCATCTTCATCAATGTCACTTAGAACATTCAAATATGCCTCGTAACAATACCATTTTTCTTTTGAAGATGTACTTAGGCTCTTGAATTTATTATTTGTTGTAGCCTTCGTATGTATTGCATATGCATTTTCGAAGTTTTGTGTGTGGAAACACAGTAAAATATAGTATTCTAAAAATTCAAACCATTTTTCGCTCCCCTCTAAAACCGAAATCAAGCATTTCTCTGCATTGATTTTTCCTCTTTTATAATCTCTAAGATGTAAGAAAGATGACATTTTTTTCAAATTGAAAGTTGTCAGCTTTTCTTCTTGGTGGAAAAGAGGATTTTCAGTAATATAATTTTCAGCTCTGTTACAAATATCTAATAGAGATTCGAATTCATAAAGCATTTCATGGCGATATGCCCAAACCAAATACATATTATAAATAACCACTGGAGATTCGTAAATCTCTGATAATCCGATTAATGCATCACAATAGGTGTCGATTTTCTCTCTAAGACTAGTTGTTTTTTGGTAAGGTTTATAATAATTAATGATAACTCTTTGATATAATTCTTCAGAACGAATCTCAGCATCTAAAATATTAGAATATTGTTTGATATATTGATCATATTCTTCAAATGCTTTTTCATCATTAGTCAAGGATGCTTCTTTCCTTAAAATTCTACACCAATTGACAATAATATCTGCAAATTGGAATTTTAAAGCAATCGTTAATATCTGTCTTGCTAAGGTTGCAGCAGTAAAATTCGCATTATTTGAAAGTAAAATTTTTACTAGTGTCCAATCCTTATTTACAGTGTAATAAGCTCTATCGTAATTTGAAGTAGAAGGAACGTTGATATCTAAAAAGAATAGGGTGTTTAAGAGTCTTTTTCTGAATCTAGATTTGAGTTGGCGATATTTATCATCTGTAGGGCTACAACCATATAAAGCGGTTGAAGCATCTCTGTCATTCTTGAATTTACCACCCATTAAGGATTCGTAAAATTCATTAAATTTACTGTTTTTATGACGAAGACTATTATCATCAAAAATTTCAATTTTTCTTACTTTCTTTTTAGTAACTATTTTGGAGATTTCAATTAAATTCTTCATCAAATATGAGTTTACAATAATTTGTCACAATAGATAATATATAATTTTTAGTGTTGTTTATGCAAAAATGATATATTTCATTGATATTTCCATATATTTTTTAAAATATTTTTTTATAATTTATAATATTTTTAAAAATGACTAATGGAGGATGATTTTATAAACTCTTTAAAATAAGTTGATTGTAAAAATAATGTTCCATTTAAATGTATAATTTTAGTGACATAAATTTTTAAGTAATATTTAAAAAATAATTTATTTAATTAAAATGGAATTAGAATTAGATATAGAAAAAAAAATAATTTTTAATCAAAAGTAGCATCACAAAAAAAAGCCTTAGGGTTACTAAAGCTTTTTTTTATTTCAATTTAATATTCATCTTCATTGAAAAAGAAATCGTCATTCCTCGGATAGTCGGGCCAAATGTCCTCGATTCCTTCATATAATTCGCCTTCATCTTCCATTTCCTGTAAATTTTCTATCACTTCTAGTGGCGAACCAGATCTGATTGCATAATCTATTAATTCGTCTCTGGTGGCTGGCCAAGGTGCTTCTTCTAAATAGGAAGCTAATTCTAAAGTCCAATACATATTATAAAATGATTGTTTATTGAATAAATTCTATATTATTAACATTGCATCTCCGTAGCTATAAAATCTATATTTTTCTTTAATAGCTTCATTATAAGCTTCCATAACTAACTCAAATCCTCCAAAAGCTGCAACCATAATGATTAAACTAGATTTTGGTAAATGAAAGTTAGTTACCATTGCATTTGTTATACTAAAGTCGAACGGAGGATATATAAATTTGTTCGTCCATCCTTCTGCTGCTTTTAACATTCCTTCAGCAGAAACTGCAGATTCCACAGTTCGAAGAGAGGTTGTACCCACTCCACAAATTTTTCTACCTTCTAATTTTGCTTTATTTACTTTATCAGCAGTTGCCAATGGAATCTTGAAATATTCTGCATCCATTTTATGTTTGGATAAATCCTCTACATCTATGGTTCTGAATGTGCCTAAACCAACATGCAAAGTGACATCAGCAAAGTCAATTCCTTTGATTTCCAATCTTTTCATTAGCTCTTGGCTAAAGTGCAAACCAGCAGTAGGGGCTGCAACAGCTCCTAATTCTTTTGCATATACTGTTTGATATCTTTCTTTATCAATTGCTTCAGACTCTCTAGTGATATATTTTGGCAAAGGCGTATTTCCTAACAATTCTAATCTACTATGAAAATCATCTTCTGTTCCATCAAATAAAAATCGGATGGTCCTTCCTCTTGAAGTTGTATTATCTACCACTTCAGCTACTAAAATATCATTGTCTTGTTCGTCGCAAAAATATAATTTGTTACCTACTCTGATTTTTCTAGCAGGATCGACCAATACATCCCAAAGTCTGGCATCGTGATTCAGCTCTCTTAATAAGAAAACTTCGATATTAGCACCAGTTTTTTCTTTTTTTCCATATAATCTAGCTGGAAATACTTTAGTATTGTTGAAAATAAACATATCTCCGTCATCGAAATAATCAATTAAATCTTTGAAAATTTTATGTTCTATTTTTCCAGTACTTTTATTGATTACCATCAATCTAGATTCATCTCTTTTTGGAGCTGGATACTGTGCAATTAAATTTTTAGGTAAATCAAAATTAAAATGTGATAATTTTGTTCGCATTGTAGCTTTTTTATAAATTCCGGCAAAGATAAAAAGTTATGATTTATAATCAATCTATCTTTTTCCCATTTTTTAAATTGTTAATGATTGCCTCTTTAACGCAACAATCTTTCTAAAAGTTTAACCTATTAATTATTATTTTCATCCTTTTTTCTTTAATTTTAATCTAAATTGTAATATACTTTACTTTTTAATGAAATATCTTTGATTTTCAATAATAAATAATTGAATTTACAGAAATGAAATTTATTTTTAAAATCATTTATGAAAGTATTATTCAAGCTTTTCAGCAACTAACTGGCAACAAACTGAGAAGTTTTTTATCGTTGCTAGGTATTACAATTGGTATTTTTTGTATAATCGGGGTGCTCTCTGCTGTAGATTCCTTAGAATTTAATATTAAAAGTAGTTTTGACAAGTTAGGAAGCAATGTGGTTTATGTGAGTAAATTACCTTGGAAAGAAATTTCTGAAGATGATTATTTCAAATATTTGAGAAGGCCTAATCCCAATTATTTTGATTATAGAGCAATTAAAGAAAAATCGGATTTGGCAGCTTCTGTTTCTTATTTTTTGTTTTTAGGACGATTCCAAGCATCATTTAGAGATAATAAACTTGAAAATGTAGCTTTAGTAAGTGTCACTCATGATTATGATGAAATATATAAATTAGATATTGAATCTGGCAGGTATTTTTCTACATTAGAATCCTCCACTGGTGCTGAAAGATGTATCATTGGTAATAAAGTTGCTTCGGAAGTGTTTGGAAATTTGGATCCTATAAATCGTGAAATTCAAATTATGGGAAGAAAGTTTCTTGTAATCGGGGTAATAAAAAAGAAAGGAAATGATGTTTTTAGTTTCATGGATTTTGATAATGCAATCATTGTTCCATTTGAATATGGAAGAAAAGTCATGAATATCAATAGTAATAATGCACATAGGGGAGGGATGCTATCCGTAAAAGCAAAAGATAAAATCAGTACTGAAACCTTAATAGACGAGGTAACTGGAATCATGAGAGCTCACCGAAAATTAAAACCAATTGAATCTGAGAATTTTTCTATGAATGAAGCTTCATTACTATCAAAAATATTAGAAGGGTTTTTTAAAGTATTAAATTTAGCAGGATTTGTCATTGGAATATTTGCATTACTAGTAGGTGCTGTTTCTGTAGCTAACATTATGTTCGTGTCTGTAAAAGAAAGAACCAGTATTATTGGCATTAAAAAAGCTTTAGGAGCAAGAAGATTAGTGATTTTATTAGAGTTCCTAATTGAATCTGTTATTTTATGTATAATTGGAGGAGTAATAGGATTATTGTTAATCTATGGAATTCTTTTAATAGTTTCTTTTGTTCTTGATTTCGATATATTCTTATCTTTCAAAAATATAATAATTGGTATTTTGGGATCCATCATCATTGGTGTATTAGCTGGTATAATTCCTGCTATCCAAGCATCAGGTTTAGATCCTGTGGAAGCAATGAGAAAATAACAAAAAAGCCACTTTCAATATTGTTTGAAAGTGGCTTTTTTTTATAAATTAAATTGAATAACTATTTACTAATCACATTGATATAAACGGGTAAATGGTCGCTATAGCCACCATAATATTTTTCACCAACATAAGTATGGCTAGGTAATTTTTTATTTGCTTTTTTATCAAAATAAAGTATAAAATCTTCTTTAAAAATTGTTGGGTTGCTCAGCGAAAAATTAGCTGTTGTATTTGCTAAAGAAGCAGTTGAAATAATGTGATCCAACATATTCCAATCTCCTTTATAGTTATAAGATCCATCTCCTGTCAAATCCATTGGAATCATCCAATCAATTAATGTAGATGATGTGTAATCAGAAGGATTTTTTGCACCCAACGTACTTGAAACACTAATATTATCTGTTTCGTCATTCAAATCTCCCATGATAACGATATTTGCTTTTGGGTCATTTTTTAATATTCCATCAACTTCTTTTTTTAATACAGAAGCTACATGAACTCTTCTTGCTTCGCTTTTTTGTTGACCGTCTCTACCTCTGGAGGGCCAGTGATTTACAAAAAATGTAATTTTATCTTTTCCACCCATCACACCATCAATTCTTAAAATATCTCTAGTGGTATATTTATATCCATCACCGCTAGTTGCAATTTCTTCTGGAAAAGTAATTTTTATTGATTTTGAATTGGTAATAGAGAATTTTGATTGTTGATAAATAAATGCACAATCAATTCCTCTTTCGTCATTAGATTCATAATGTACTATACTATAATTTTTGTCAACTAATTCTTTTTGATGAATTAAATCATTAACAACAGCTGCATTTTCTACCTCACAAAAACCCATCACAGTAGGAAATTCTAATGCAACTATCACTTGAGCAGTATGATTTAACTTTTTCAAATATTTATTAGTATTCCAATTTTGTTTGGAACCAGGTAGAAAATCTTCGTCTTTAGTAAGTGGGCTATCGATGGTATCAAAAAGGTTTTCTAAATTATAAAAAGCAATTCTTCCTTTATATGGTTCAGTTTTCGTATTTAAAGTTGGCGTTTCATTTTTACTAATTTGCTTTTGAGCAGCACAACTAAAAAAAATTAATCCAATTATAAATATAGATAAATACTTCATTTTCAATTATTTTAATATTAATACTTTTCCGATAAATAATTTACCATTATTATGAAGTTGCAAGATATAAATTCCATTTTGTAAATTGCTAATATCTACTGTAAGATAATCATCTATTAATTCGATTTCATTTTTTTGATCCATTATTTTCCCATCAACATTATAGATGGTGAAACTAGAATTGCCTATCAGATTAGAATTTTTTATATAAATATTCCGATTGGCAGGATTTGGGAAAAATGGAAAGTGTTTCATTATTTATTTGTTTGATGGGTGTATAACCAATTGGTTTTATTTCATAAATCTTGTCATCACCAGGTTTTAAAACTCCAGCCCCATATTGATCTTTATTACTGGTGCAAAAGAAAATTCTCCCATCAATGGATTGTGCTAAGTCTCTCATTCTTCCAAACTCATTTCTGAAAAATGTATTTGTTCCAATGATAGAATCCCCATTATTATTTAATTTAAATTGAGAAATGTCTCTGCCATTTGCATTTAAAGTGCCAACTAATAATGAGTTTTGAAGACTTGGAATTAGGGAGTGGTTGTAATATATCATGCCACTGGGTGCTTTGTCGCCGTTGGTGGAGGCATTGTTAAATACAAAAATTGGGTCAACACAATTGCTGTCTTTTTTGAACTTCACTTCACTAGCATTGTCAGCCCATGCTTCTACAGCAGGCCAACCGTAATTTCTATTGGCTTGAATGATATTGATTTCGTCTTCATTGAAGCCATGTTCACTAGCATACAATTTATTATTTCCATATGCTAATCCTTGTATGTTTCGGTGCCCTTTTGAATAAATATAACTTCCTTGAACAGGATTGTCATTTGGAATAGAACCATCTTTATTCAATCTTAGAACTTTTCCATTTAATGAAAGGTTGTTTTGTGAATTTGGGTCTGGAGGAATTGTTCCATTTCCTTCTGCATTTCCTGTGCTGACATACATTTTTCCATCAGCTCCAAAAGTAATTCTAGACCCATTATGAATATTATTCGATTTGATTCCATCTAATATCACTTTTAAATCTTTCAAAGTATCCAAATTCTCATCGTGGGTAAATCGAATAACTCTCATTCTTTGAAGACTTTGGGATGGCGTGAAGTTGTAAATGCAATAAAGAAATTTATTGTTTTTAAAATCAGGATCGAATGCCATTCCCAACAAACCGCCTTCTCCAGAAGTAACAATATTTGGAATTATTGTCAATTCTTTAATGGCTTTAGTAAACGTATTGAGCACCTTAATAGTGCCATATTTTTCTGTAAACCAAATTCGTCCATCAGGTCCCATTTCAATTTCCCAAGGTGCATTAAGATTATCAGCTAAAACTGTTAATTCGCAACCTGTTGGCAATTGAGCAAATGAAAATATGGGCAAAAACAAAAGAAATAGTAATTTTTTCATGGATAAACATTTGAATATGACAAATTTACAAATAAAAACAAAAAAAGGCTATTTCTCATGATAAGAAATAACCTTTATTAAACATATTTATTCTATTCCATTATTCAGTTACTATTAATTTTAATATTTTCGATTCCATTTGCTCATTTTGAATTTGGACTAAATAGACTCCTTTGGATAACTTTTGCCGTTTTTCAGAAATATTTCTACTGTAATTGATATCATTACTTTCAAATTGATCTACGATATTGCCATTCAAGGAATAAATGGATACTTTATTTATACCAGCATCCAAATTGTCGATGTTCAAAGTATTGTGGGATGTTAAAGAAAAAGGATTTGGTGAAAGACTTATTTTCGTACCACTTAACTTTGGATTACCTGCTTCATCCGACTTGTTATCCACATTCATTTTTGGAAAACTAAATAGATAAGTAGGATATCCGTTGTTATACCCATTTTCTTTCTGGACTAAATATGGATTATCTACTCTCATTTCAATAATTACTTCTGATGGAATAAGTCCTTTGCTTCCATTCCCTAAAGGCTTTAATGGTTTATTAGAATACATTATTGGTAGTGTAGTCCAAGTGATGTTTTTTAATTGAACAGCTTTTAGAGATTTATTTGTTCCTGACAATACTTTCCTTAAAATTTCACATTCATCATAAGTTGATTTATGAACATATATATAATGTTGTCCTCCTGCATAATGACTATATGTATTTTTTGGATTATCATTATACATATCATTGATGACTACTTTGTCATTTGGATTCCAAAGCATATCAGCACCATTTTGATATTCTTTTGGACAAATTTGTTCTAACTCTTTTCTATAACAAGAGTTTTCGCCAAAAAATATATTTAGCCTTTTCCCAGTTTCAATATCAATAGCATAACCGGGAAACCAACCCATACCGTAAAGTGGTGCTCCATTACTGTCTTTTGCGCCATCAGGATCTGGTTTGCCATCATTATCACTATCTGATTTTCCGACTGATAAATCACCTCTTAAATCAAATTTCATTGGGACATTACCTAATGGATTTTTTACTGTTTCTAATCCTAAATAATTGTTAGTTAATGTGTTAGATGGATTTTTTTGTTTGTATAAAATGCATCTGCAGTTTCTACAACAATACACCTGCTCCATTTTGATTTATCAGGTGTCAAAACGATATCAACATTATTCAAATTACTTAAAGCTCCTCTACTAACTGGTCCAAAGATTGATTCTAATAAATTACTAGGAGTGTTATAATGTAAATTCTCTCCTGACACTACATGACTCCTGTAATCTGCTAACCCAAATGGGAAAAAAGAATTTCCTGATTTTGAATAACTTTGATAAGGGTCGAGATTAAAATCAACCATTATTGGATCTGAAGTGCTCATGAATCGTAAATGTTCAGCTGAAAAGATTCCGTTCGTAGTGTTTGCATATCCATTTTCAATTGTATTTAACCAACCTCCAGGATAGGAATTATACAACTTTTTAACACCTACAAATCCATTTGATTTATCAGTAAACACTTTGGAGCCAGGTTCTTCAACTTGATTCAGGCTAATTGCAAAACCATATTGACTCAATACAGTTTCATTGAATTGTGATATTGAATTCGCTGAAATTACACTATCATTTGGATTGTTCAAATCTTTCAACTTCCATTTTGCTGTATTATTTATTACGGTATCATCCATATTTTCATCAAAAATAGATAATTCAAATTTTTTATTTTGAGTTAAAGTTGGGTCTAAAACCAATATTTTTATTGGGGAATTTAGAGGTTTATAAGAAATAACTGCACTGTTATTTTTAAAGAAAAGAGAATCTCTCATTTTTCTATCAATTTCCAAAAAGTTAGATCCAGTGCCTGTGCCTTCCAATCTAGTTACAATTGGTTGAGAATCAGAGTATTTTATGGCTGAAATCAAATCGGGTCTACCATGATATATCTTTTTCAACCTAGTGCTTTCAACATAAGGGGTTCTTTGACCTACTCCTGTATTGGTGTCAAATGGTTCATAATTATTATATCCATAAGCTACTACACAATAGTAATAATTTTGATAATTCTTTATATTTTCATTATTAAAAACATCTTTTGTGATTGTAATAGATTGAGGTATTCCTGCATTCGCTGCTGGAACTTCAATCATTTCTTTACCAAAATGTTCCATTTTATTTAAAACAGGATTGTACTTTGAAGTCCAATTTTTAATATTAGTCACATTGTTTTTCAAATCACATTGAAAAACTAGTTTCGCTTTTGTTGTATCATTGGTTTGAAATTGATTAACTGATTCATCTAATAATTGATATATTTTGTATCCCTCAAATCTATATAAACTATCAGGTGTAGTTTTTGGCGTACCTAATACCATTTCATTATATCCCAAATGATAATTATTCGAATTAGTGTAGTTATTAAATGAAATCCTTAATGATTTATCAAGATTAATGATTGTTAACTCAGGTGCATCAGGACCTTTTAAAAACTTGAAACAATTATTTAACATATTTCTAGCATTATCAGCAGCTGCTCTAATTTTGTCCAAACATGGCTTTGGATGTGGCACATCAGGTGTCCATACCACTGCATAAGTAATTTCATTTGATTGCCCTGGTAGAAACTCGAAAGGACCTGTGGATTGTAAAGTTCTAAAATCTTGACCAGAAAATGTATCATTTGCCATTGTCCATCCTTTTGGATCACAAGGTTCGCCTGTATATGATAATCTTGGTCTAGGAGTTCCATCTTTCCAAAAACCAGACATATAATTATAATATTCTTGAGAAGTGGCTGGGTCAGATCCTGATGGACCATATATTCCTCCACCATTTACATAAATTGTAAAACTGGACATTCTCGATCTAAAAGTATCGATTGGATTACCAGTTAAGGAATCATATTGGAAGGCTAAAGGACCTGAAAGGAATGTACATCCTACCATAGGAATTCTATCACAATAAGTGTTTGTTGTACCACAATTACAGTCATTTGACCCATCTAATGCATCACTATTATAAACATACATTAAATTTCTAACAGAATCACACCCTACATAATCATCTGAAGCACAGCCAAGATCTGGATCCATCCAAATAGAAAAGTAGCTTTTATTAAGTAAATCAGTTCCTTTATATATCAATTTATTATAATAAAATGTTGAATTATTTGCTTCGTCGTTTGAAATAAATGAATATGCTAATTTCTGAATCTCTAAATGTATCGGTTCTGTCCCTTTAGAAGCTGAGTGTACATTTGCTGCATCATTTATGATTGAATATATCATTTGATCTGCATAAACTGGGCAAGAATTTGATTCATTTGGTAAAGTTGGATAATCGCCATTCAAAGGATTGTAAATATCATCTCCATCTTTGTCAAAAAATGGGGCAAGTCCTTGATTAGCTACTGGAAGTTGAAATAAATATTTCTCATAAAAATAGGGATTGTTTTTGCCGGGCCAATACTTAACATTTTTTGGTATATCATCTAAATTATATTTAGTCCCATTTTTGATCGATAAATCATACAATCTTTTATGTGATTCAATATCTTCTGAAAAAACTTCAAAAAATCTATCCCATTTTGAGCAAATAGTATCATTAGAAGCACCATTTTCATCTAAAGGCCCAGGCCACATATCCGTTCCATTGGTTCTATATGTAGTAATTGCAACTTTTATATTTCCTGTTGCATCTTTTCCAGCAACCCATAAACCACCTGCAAAAATTGAAGAAACTTCTTTTTGTCCAGGGGCAACATTTGGTACAATATATTTTGGAACATTCTTGCCATCCCACCACATATCACCGCCCATTAAGAGCCGTGCTCTTACATTGTTGACTTTTAAATCTGTCTGAGAAGTACCAGCAACACATGCTGCAAATGTTGGCGGTTTCGGACTTGCTATTCTTTTTAGATTTTTTGGAGCTGCGGCATTTAAAATCAAAGAAATAAATACGAAGCTAATAAGGATTAAGTGTTTCATTAATGAATCAGTTTATTGAATAATATACCTCAAATATATAATGAAAATTTATTTAAAAAGAAAGGAAAATGTAGATATGTAAGATAGCTGACAAATATCGAGGATTAAAAATAAAAAAACTGTTTGTAAACATCTTCACAAACAGTTAAGTCGTATTCAATCTTCTTAATTAAGATTTTTAGGAAATTATGGATTATAATTTGTATCAAATAAATTGATACATCCAATAATTCAATTAATATGCCAATAAGTGACAAATGAATTGATTTACAATTATTTATAATATATTGAATATGTAGTTTTTTTGTCGTAAAATATTGAAAAAGAATGCAATAAATACTCAAATAATTGATAATATAGATAAAAATATAAAATGTATATTTTTAATCATAATATCTTAATTTTCAAGTACTTTTAAAATATATGGGTCTTGTTTGTTCAATATTTGATAGGATGCATTTTTACCTAATATCAAATCTGCCAGATAGGATTTTATATTTATGTCTAGATATTTTGACATTTTTGGACTTTGAAGCAGCTTTTTGTCCTTAATATTTTTGTTATTTAATACAGCATTTTTAATATAATTAGTAGCTGTATTATTATTTTCTATATCATCAATACTTTTCAATTCTTTGATATTCGATTTTAGGAAATAATCCAAACATGCATCTTTCATTACTTCATAATAATTGTCATAAAAAGCATAAATCGTAGCTGTATCTTCAGATATTAAAATGTCAGGAGTGATTCCTCCACCTCCATAAACTGTTCTGCCTGAGCTAGTTTTAAAAACTTCTTTAGAATTATTTTGTGAATTTACTGAATATAATTGGTCATATGGTTTCTGAATACACCTGCCACTTGGCGTATAATATTTAGCTGTCGTAAGTCTGAGAGCAGCACCATTCATCAGCTCATATTGTTCTTGAACGAGACCTTTCCCAAAGGTTTTTTCACCAATTATCTTCCCTCTATCCCAATCTTGTAATGCACCAGCTACAATCTCACTTGCTGAAGCCGATTCACTATTGACCAAAACATAAATTTTGTCTATTTGGTAAAATGGTTTACCAGTTGATTTATATTCAGTTTGATTTTTTGATCGCCCTTTTGTATAAACCAACATTTTATCTTTTTCATTGAAAAATTGATTTAACAATTTTGTCGCCTGCTGCAAAAAGCCCCCATGATTATTTCTAAGATCTATTACTAAATGTTTGAATTTGTTGCTGTTGTGATATTTATCCAGCTGATCCATCACTTCAGTATAGGTGTTTTCAGTAAATGCCTCTATTTTAACATAGCACATCTCATTATTCAACATATAAGCTGCATCAATGCTGCTGCTTTTTATTTCTTTGCGAACTAATTCTAGGTTCTTTTTTTCATTATTGGGGAAAAGTACATTCATCGTCAAACTGCTTCCTTCAGCACCTCTGATTTTACTCAATAAAGAATCTTTGTTGAATTTTTTTCCTGCTACAGGAGTATTATTGATTTCTAAAATTTTACAACCTGTTTTTAGCCCTGCTTTTTCTGCTGGTCCATTTTTGAAAATATGAATAAGAATCATAGTGTCTCTTAACATATTGTAGTCAACACCAATTCCAACAAAATCACCATCTAATTCATCATTCGTTTCTTCTAATTCATTTGAAGGGATAAAAGTGGAAAATGGGTCAAGTTTTTCTACAATGGATTGAATTGCTTCGTTTTGTAAAGTATCAATAGATACTGTATCTACATATTTTGCATCAATATATCTTATAATTTCATCTAGCGAATTACCTAATGGTTGATTGTTTTCAATGTCATTTAAAATTATTGTTGGCTCCGACTTTTGTAAATGTATACCTAAATACATCCCAATCACCAATACCATAGATAATAATAACGGCATTAAAATATTCCAATACTTTGCATTCATAAAGAAATGATATGGATTTTAAACGTAAATCTTGCCCAAATGTACATATTCAAAACTCTATTTTGGGATTAAAAATATTTTTTTTAATTTTTTAAAATGAAGAAAAATTTTGTTTATTCTAAAAAGATTACTTAAGTATTTGATAAATAATTACTTACGAATTTAAATAAATTTTAATAAATACTAAATGAATAAATATGTGAAAAAATAATTTAAAAAATGTGGAACAAAGTGGGAAAAAGTGGAGTAAAAATTATAAATTTGAGCATTATTTATAAGTGTATTGATATTTTTAGAAGAAACCGCTTGTTAATCATATAGATTTAATTGTTGTAATGAAGAAGCTTATTGGCGAATTTGATTGTAAATTGGATGATAAAGGCAGATTGAAGCTGCCAGCTCCGCTGCTTAAGCAGATGGGGGAGTCATCTTCATTTACTTTCGTTGTCAATAGAGGATTTGAAGCCAATCTAATGATGTATCCCGAGTCCATTTGGGATAAAATTTCCAGCCAAGTAGATAAATTAAACCAATACATAAAAAAGAACAGAGAGTTTGTTCGCTACTTTTATAGGGGTGCGACCAAAATGGAGACAGACACATCTGAAAGAATTTTGATTCCGAAAAAATTATTAGAATATGCTGGTATAGACAAAGAGGTCGTTCTTTTTGCCTACAATGATAGAATAGAAGTTTGGTCTAAAGCTAATTATGATGCTGTTTTGGCTGATGAGCCATTTGATTTTAGCGATCTTGCTGAGGATGTTTTAGGAAATATTGATCAAATCTAAAAAGCAAAAACTATGTATCATAAGCCAGTAATGTTACAAGAATGTATTGATTTTCTAAATATTAAAGAGTCAGGAGTTTATGTTGATGTGACGTTTGGTGGAGGAGGGCATAGTCGTTTGATTTTAGAAAAACTAGGTAAGAAAGGAAAATTGGTTGGTTTTGATCAGGATGATGATGCGGTGAAAAATGCACTAAAAGATCCAAGGTTTTTAATGATTCAAGCAAATTTTAGTGATATCGCTTCTTTTTTGAGATTGAACGGAATTAGAAAAGTGGATGGAATTTTGGCTGATTTGGGCGTATCTTCCTTTCAGTTGGATGAAGCAAGTAGGGGGTTTTCGTATCGTTTCGATGCACCTTTAGATATGAGAATGAACCAGCAAGCTTCATTGGATGCAGCAAAAGTTGTAAACACTTACTCAGATGAAAAACTTTTAAAGGTGTTCAGTGAATATGGAGAAGTGAGAAATTCAAAAACCCTTGTTAATCATATAGTTAAAGAGCGAAAAGTATCGAAAGTAAGTACAATACAGGATTTTCTAAGAATGATTGATCCTGTAATAATGGGCGATAAGTTTAAATATATGTCTCAAGTTTTTCAGGCAATCAGAATGGAAGTGAATGATGAATTAAGTGTGCTGAAATCCTTTTTGATGGCAACAAAAGAGGTTTTAAATGAAGAGGGAAGGCTAGTAGTAATGTCTTATCATTCTTTAGAAGATAGATTGGTAAAGAATTTTATGAAAGCTGGAAATTTTGAAGGTGCTTTAGAAACTGATTTTTATGGAAATATCAATAGACCATTTGAATTGATATTGAAAAAATCTCAAGAAGCGTCGCCAGAAGAAGTGAAATCGAACCCAAGGTCAAGAAGTGCTAAATTAAGAGTTTGTCAAAAAATATAGAATTATATGTCAAGAGTAAGAGAAGTATTATCCTATTTTAAAATTGGAAATAAAAGTGCTGAACTGGTTTTGGGCAATTTGTCTTACTTGTTTTTTTTAACTGTTATCGGCATAGTTTATATCGCAAATGCCCACCATGCCGAGAAAAAAGTTAGACAAATTCAGGCAATGGAACGAGATATCAAAGATATTAGATCGAAATCTATAGGAGTGAAAGCAGATTTAATGGTGAATAGTCGATTGACTGAGATCGAAAAAGATGTTGCTCCACATAATATTAAAATGACAAATAATCCGCCATTAAAAGTGGTAGAGAAATAAAATAGGTATTATGAATATTAAAAATGAAGTACTGGCAAGAGTTTATCTAGTGTTATTCATCGTAATAGCATTGGGTATCATCATTTTTAGTAAAGCAATTTATATTTCAAAAGTTGAAGGAAATAAATGGCGATCAATGGGAGATAGCCTTTATGTGAGAATGGTGAATGTGGAAGCACAGAGAGGCAGCATTTTAGCTGATGATGGCGGTATTCTAGCCACATCATTACCTAATTTTGATGTAAGAATGGATATGAATTCGACTGGATTGACCGATTTGATATTCAAAAACGGAGTGGATTCTCTAGCTTATTGCCTATCTAGAATGAAAGGTGCTGAAATGGATTTTAGTGGCTACAAAAACTTTTTAGTCACCAAAAGAAAAGCTGCTGATAGATATGTAATGATCAGAAAATCTGCTACTTATGAGGATTTGGAGCTAATCAAAAATTTCCCAATTTTCAGGTTAGGAAAAAACAAGGGAGGATTAATTGTAGAAAGAAAAAATATTCGAGAAAGACCTTTTAATCTATTAGCAAGAAGAACAATAGGGTATATTCGAGAAGGAACTCAGCCAATTGGTTTGGAAGGTTATTATAATAGTATTTTGGAGGGGCATGCTGGAAAACAACTCATGCAAAAAGTGTCAAATGATGCTTGGATTCCAGTAAATGATATGACTAGTGTTGAGCCCAAAAGTGGAGATGATATCAAAACTACCTTAAATATTAATATGCAAGAAATTGCACACAATGCTTTGCAGGAGTCTTTAGAGACTTATGATGGGAAACATGGTTGTGCCATCATTATGGATGTGAAGACTGGTGCTATAAAAGCAATGGTTAATTTAGGAAAAGAAAATGGGGAGTGGGTTGAAAACTATAATTATGCCATTGGTATGAGCTCAGAGCCTGGTTCTACTTTCAAAGCAGCATCGATGATGGCAATGCTCGAAGATGGACTGATTTCTTTGAAAGATACTGTCCATTTGCAACAAGGGTCAACGAAATACTGTAATGTGGAATTAGTGGATGCTGAAAAGCACAAACTTGGCAAAGTTACTGTAAAAGAAGCCTTTGAGGAATCGTCAAATGTGGGTATTTCCAAATTGGTCACTTCTGTTTTTGGTGAAAGAAACAATGCTGAAAAATTCATTCGTCATCTTAGAGATTTTAATTTGCATTTACCAACAGGTATAGAATTGGATGGGGAAGCGGCACCACTTATTAAAGATGCTTTTAATCAAGAACAAGGATGGAGTTGCACATCATTACCTTGGATGTCAATCGGGTATGAAGTGAAAATAACTCCTTTGCAAATATTGAATTTTTATAATGCAATTGCAAATAATGGTCAATTGATGAAGCCTTATTTGATTTCTGAAATTCAAAAATTTGATAAAACGATAAAAGTTTTTAACCCAATCATATTAAAAAAGAAAATTGCTTCCACAAAAACTATCAACGCAATGAAAGAGCTATTAGAAGGCGTTGTTGAAAGTGGAACGATGAAGGAATATAAATCTCCTTTGTATAATTATGCTGGTAAAACGGGAACTGCACAATTGGATTATAAGCGGAGTGAAACTAGTAGTGAAATTGGAGGTCATCAAGCTTCATTTGTTGGTTATTTTCCTGCGGAAAACCCAAAATATTCTTGTATTGTGGTTGTGGTTGATCCCAAAAGAGGAAGCTTTTATGGCTCAACTGTTGCAGGAAGTGCATTTCGAAAAATAGCAGATAATTGTTATGCTTCCATTGCAGGATTGCAAACTTATATTACAAAAAACACCCCTAAAAAAATGGAGTTAGCTGCATTACCTTCATTAAGTGCAGGTAAAGGGGAAGAATTAAAAACTGTATTAGATAAAATTAACTATAAATATCAGACTAATAAAATAGAGGATTACGGAGCAATAGTCGCTCAGAAAGATTCAATAAAATTAGTGTCTAGAGAAATCACGAAAAATAAGGTTCCAAATGTAATAGGAATGGGGCTTAAAGATGCCCTGTTCCTATTAGAAAACAAAGGAATGAAAGTCGAAATTAGAGGTATCGGAAAAGTAACCGAACAATCTGTACCTGCAGGGACAATTGCAAAAGGACAGTATGTAACATTACACTTAAATTAGAAAATGAAACATTTAGAGCATTTAATACAATCTGTAAAAGTAAAAAGAGTAGAAGGTACTACTCAATTACATATTGATCGAATCGAATTTGACTCAAGAAAAGTTCAAAAAGGAGATTTGTTTGTTGCAGTGAGAGGTGCTCATGTGGATGGCCACCTTTTTATTAAAAATGCAGAAGAACAGGGGGCAAGAGTAATAATTTGTGAGAAAATTCCTGAAAATGTCTTAACCTCTGTAACTTATATTGAAGTTGAAAATTCAGCAATTGCTTTAGGAGTTGTAGCTCATTACTTTTATGACCAACCATCAACTAAATTGAAATTGGTTGCAATAACTGGGACTAATGGAAAAACTACTACCACTACTTTATTGTATGATTTATTCACCCAATTAGGTTATAAATGTGGTTTGTTATCTACAGTTGAAAATCGAATAGCAGGAGAAATAATACCCTCAACTCATACGACACCAGATGCAATTTCAATAAGTAAATTATTGGCAATGATGGTGGATAAAGGGTGCACTTTTGCTTTTATGGAAGCTAGTTCCCATGCAATACATCAATATAGAGTTGCTGGATTAGATTTTACTGGGGCATTATTTTCAAATATTACTCATGACCACATGGATTACCATGTGAATTTCAATAATTATATTGATGCAAAAAAAATGCTTTTTGACCAATTGAGTCCAAATGCTTTTGCATTGACAAATATTGATGACAAAAAGGGTTTGGTAATGCTTCAAAATACTTTGGCAAGCAGAAAAACCTATAGTTTGCATAGCATGGCAGATTTCAAAGGAAAAATTCTGGAGAATAATCTGACTGGCTTACATATGCTGATTAACCAACATGAAGTTTTTTGCAAATTGATTGGTGATTTTAATGCTTATAATATTATGGCTGCTTATGGTTGTGCTATGTTATTGCAGCAAGATGAGATGGAGGTTTTGACAAAACTCAGCCAACTGAAAAGTGCAGAAGGGAGATTCGACCATTTCCACAATGCAAATCAGGATATAACAGCAATAATTGATTATGCACATACACCAGATGCCTTAGAAAAGGTTTTGGAGACAATTAGAGAATTGAGAGCAGAACATCAAAATATTATTACTGTTATCGGTTGTGGAGGAGATAGAGATAAGCTCAAAAGACCAAAAATGGCAAATATAGCTTGCGAATATAGCCATACAGTTATTTTAACTTCTGATAATCCGAGATCTGAAGATCCAGATATGATATTAAAAGATATGGAATTAGGTGTACCTATTACCATGAAAAATAAGGTTTTAACCATTTCTGATAGGAAACAAGCCATTAGAACTGCTGTTAAACTTGCTCGGAAATCGGATATCATTTTGGTAGCTGGAAAAGGGCATGAAAAATATCAAGAAATAAATGGGGAAAAACACCCTTTTGATGATAAAATTGAATTGATAACCGCATTAGACATGCAATGACAAAATTTAAAAAAATGATCGGAGATTAACGAATCTCTTCATAATGATTGATACAAGTGGTTACAGGGGGGAATTTGTAATAGTTAAAAAGTTATCTATATACCCAAAATTTCCCCACTGTTTTTCCACTAAAACATTTTTAAGCAAAATTTACTACATTTTGGATCAATCATAATTTTATACTTATGTTATATCACTTATTTGAATATTTGAATCAGCATTTCCACTTCCCTGGATCTGGGCTATTCAAATATGTAACTTTTAGGGCTGGAGCTGCAGTTATTTTATCTTTAATCATTTCATTGATTATTGGTAGAAAAATTATTGCATTTCTTAGAAGATTGCAAATTGGCGAGACGGTAAGAGATTTAGGCTTAACGGGTCAAAAAGAAAAAGAGGGCACTCCAACGATGGGCGGTGTCATCATTATCCTTTCGATTATTGTTCCATGTTTATTATTTTGTAATTTAAATAATATCTACATCATTATCATGTTGTTAGCAACCACATGGATGGGAATTATTGGATTTACAGATGATTATATTAAAGTTTTTAAAAAAAATAAAGAAGGTTTACAAGGTAAATTCAAAATACTAGGACAAATTGGCTTGGGTTTAATTGTTGGATTGACCATGCTGTATAGTAATGAAATAGTGGTGAGAGTGAGTCCAGAAGTAGCTGCACAAAATAATTTTAATATCATCAAACAAGTTACTGCTTCTGATTGGAAAGGAAATAAGAAAGAAATGGTGTATGTAAAAGCTCCTTTAACCAATGTGCCTTTCATGAAAGGCAATGAATTGAATTATCAAAAGTGGGTGGGAGGCTCCGAAAAGCTTTTGTATATTTTCTTTGTGCTTTTGGTTATTTTCGTCGTAACTGCTGTTTCTAATGCAGCAAATCTGACGGATGGTATTGATGGATTAGCTACAGGAATTTCTGCAATTATTGGAGCAACTTTAGGAATATTGGCATATGTTTCTGGTAATACCTTGTTTTCAGATTATTTGAATTTACTTTATATCCCAAATACCAGTGAGTTGGTAATATTTTGTGCCTGTTTCACAGGAAGTTGTATTGGTTTTTTGTGGTACAATTCCTATCCTGCCAAAATATTTATGGGAGATACTGGTAGTTTGACAATTGGTGGAATCATAGCTGCATTAGCTATTTTGATTAGAAAGGAATTGTTAATTCCGATTTTATGTGGGGTGTTTTTAGCAGAAAGTTTATCAGTAATTATTCAAGTAGCTTATTTCAAATATACCAAAAGAAAGTATGGAGAAGGCAGAAGAATCTTTCTAATGTCTCCATTACACCACCATTTTCAAAAGAAAGGCATTCCAGAAGCTCGTTTAGTAACAAGATTTTGGATTGTAAGTATTTTGCTAGCTGTTATTACCTTAATCACCTTAAAAGTTAGATAATATGAAGAAATTGGTCGTTTTAGGGGGTGGAGAAAGTGGAGTAGGGACAGCTATACTTGCAAAAGAAAAAGATTACCAAGTATTTGTCTCTGATTTTGGAGCTATCAAACAGCAATACAAAGAAGAGTTGAACAAATTAGCAATCTTATTTGAAGAGAATAAGCACACTGAAGAATTAATATTAGATGCTGACATTATTGTCAAAAGCCCTGGAATACCTGATAAAGCACCAATCATTAAAAAAGCTAAGGAAAAGCAGCTGAAGATAATTGGCGAAATTGAATTTGCATATTTATATTCAAAATCAAAAATAATTGGCATTACTGGTAGTAATGGTAAGACCACCACTACTTTATTGATGCATCATATCCTTCAACAAAGTGGAGTAAAAGCTGCAATGGGAGGAAATGTTGGAAAAAGCTATGCTAGAATTATTGCAGAAGGGCTTGATTTTGATTGGACTGTTTTAGAACTAAGTAGTTTTCAATTGGATTCAATCGAGACTTTTTCCCCTGATATCGCAATGATTTTAAATATTACAAAAGACCATTTAGATAGATATGAATATAAAATTGAAAATTATATTCAATCAAAATTTTTGATTACTAAAAACTTGAAAGAAGGACAATGTTTTTTATATAATACTCATAATGAAGCAACTGTAGATTATTTGAACCGACATGATAGTTTGAAAAAGTATGCAATTGGAGTTGACCAAAATGACTTTATGGATGGTAAATTTATTTTACCCAATAGTAATTTTGAATTTGATATGTCAAATTCTTCTTTGAGAGGTATTCATAACTATTTCAATGCATATTGTGCTGCTTTAGCTGCATATAAAACAGGATTAGTTACTGAAAAACAAATTCAAGAGGCTTTAAACTCCTTTGTTAATGCACCACATCGATTAGAAAAGGTGGCTATATATAATGGAATTGAATTTGTGAATGATAGCAAAGCTACGAATGTTGACTCAGTTTATTATGCCTTGCAATCCATGACAAAACCTACAATTTTGATTTTAGGCGGTGTAGATAAAGGAAATGATTATAATGAAATATTGGATTTTGTACAATCAAAAGTGAAAGCAATAGTAGCAATGGGAACTGATAATAGCCCCATTTTAAACTATTTTCCTGAAAAAGGAATACACACTATTTCAACCAATTCACTTGATGAAGCAATTAATGAATCGATTAAATTAGCAAAAAGTGGAGATGTAGTGTTGCTTTCTCCTGCTTGTGCTAGTTTCGATTTATTCAATAATTATGAAGATAGAGGCGATCAGTTTAGAACAAAAATTTTAACACTTACAAAAAGTAATTAAAATGTCAATTTCTAATAGAATAAATGTAGAACTAAAAGGTGATAGAGTAATTTGGATGATAGTTGCTTTCTTAGCTATTTGTTCCATCTTATCTGTTTATAGTTCCACAGGCACTATTGCCTACAAAATGAAAGAAGGAAATACAACGTATTATCTTATAAAACAAATACTTACATTAGGTACAGGCATTTTTTTAGCTTACTTATGCTATCTATTGCACTATATGAAGTACTCCAAATGGGCACCCATGCTTTTAGTTACTGCCATTGGTTTATTGTTTTTTACGCTCCTTTTTGGTACGGATATTAACTCTGCAAGAAGATGGATAACCATCCCATTTGTTGGAATTACCTTCCAATCTTCTGATTTTGCAAAATTAGCACTGATAATATATGTAGCAAGAGAAACAGCTTCAAGACAAGAGCAAATCAAAGATTTCAAAACTGCATTTCTTCCCATTTTGACACCAATACTTATTGTTTGTGGTCTGATTGCTGTAGCAAATTTATCTACTGCATTAGTGCTTTTCACCACATGTATCATCATGATGTACATTGGTAGAGTTCAATTAAAATACATTGGTTATTTATTGGGATTTGGAATAATTTTATTTGCAGTCATATTATTTGTAAGTTATGTCAGTGGCTACGGTAGGGCAGAAACGTGGATATCCAGAATTAGAGAGTTTATAATGAATTCTGATGGAGGCTATCAAATCAAGCAAGCAAAAATTGCCATTGCAAAAGGTGGCTGGTTTGGTTTAGGACCAGGGAATGGTATGCAAAGAAACCATTTGCCTTCGCCATATGCTGATTACATTTATGCGATGATCATGGAGGAATTTGGAATTATTGGCGCCTTATTTATTATGATTTTGTATATCTGGCTTTTTGTTCGTTCTGTTCGGTTGGTCACTAGAAGTCCAAAGGCTTTTGGAGCATTATTAGCTGTAGGTTTGTCCATAATTTTGGTAATTCAGGCTTTGGCGAATATGGCTGTTTCTGTGGATTTGGTGCCAGTTACAGGTTTGGCATTACCTATGATTAGTATGGGAGGAACTTCACTTATTTTCAGTTGTGTCTCATTTGGAATTATTTTGAGTGTTTCGAAATATATTGAGAACAAACATGAGGAGAAGAATTCGAATAAACAATCTTTAGCGGATTAAATATGGCACAAAAGAAATATATAATAAGTGGTGGTGGAACTGGTGGGCATATTTTCCCAGCCATTGCTATTGCAAATGAATTAAAACATTCAATCCAGATTGCGACATATTATTTGTAGGTGCAGAAGGGAGAATGGAAATGGAAAAAGTACCTCAAAATGGTTATAAAATTGTTGGATTACCTATAGCGGGCTTCCAAAGAGGTTCTATAATTAAAAATATTTCTTTGCCATTTAAATTAGTCAATAGTTTATATAAAGCATATAAAGTTTTAAAATCTTTTAAACCAACAGCTGTTATCGGAGTAGGAGGGTATGCAAGTGGACCGCTATTAAAAGTAGCTAATCTGCTGAATATTCCGACTTTTATCCAAGAACAAAATTCTTATGCAGGAGTGACGAATAAACTATTGAGTCAAAAGGCAAAACAAATTTTTGTAGCTTATGATAGTATGGGTCAATTTTTCCCTGCAAATAAATTAGTTTTAACTGGCAACCCAGTTCGTCAAGATTTGATTAATTTAGGAAGCAAAAGATTGGAAGGTTATTCTTATTATCAATTAAATCCAAATCTGAAAACCATAGTGGTCATGGGTGGAAGCCTTGGTGCAAAAACTATGAATGAAGCTATGGAAAATAGCTTTGAATTGATTAAAAGTAGGTCAGATATTCAAATTTTATGGCAAGTGGGAAAATTATACAAAGAAAAATTTTCCAATTGCGAAACAGCCAAATTGCCGAATGTCCATTTATTTGAATTTTTGCAAAAAATGGATTTTGCTTATGCAGTTGCAGATGTCGTGGTAGCTAGAGCTGGAGCATTGACGATTTCAGAGGTTTGTGTTGCTGGTTTGCCAACTATTTTAGTGCCATCCCCACATGTTGCGGAAGACCATCAAACAAAAAATGCGGAAAGCTTAAGTAAGGTTCAGGCTGCCATTTTAGTGAAAGATGATTTGGCAAAAAATACTTTATTAGAAACTGCAATTAAATTAATTGATAACGAACCAGAAAGAAATTCACTGAAACAAGAAATACTAAAACTGGCAAAACCAAATGCCACAAAAGAAATTGTTGAACATATAAGTAAAATATAAATATGAGCCAAAATATAGAATTAGGGCAATTAAAAAAAGTGTATTTTATTGGAATTGGTGGCATCGGTATGTCTGCCTTGGCTCGTTTTTTTCATGCCCATGATATAAAAGTGTCTGGCTATGATAAGACAAGAACAGATTTGACAATAGCACTTGAAAATCAAGGAATTGGTGTTCATTATGAGGATAAAATAGATTTCATACCTGAAAATATTGATTTAGTAATTTATACTCCTGCTATTCCAAAAGATCATTTGGGATATAATGAAATCATTAGACGCCAATTGCCAATGATGAAGCGGGCAGCAGTATTAGGTTTGATTAGCAGAGCGAAGAAAACTGTTGCTATTGCTGGTACACATGGTAAAACGACGACCTCCTCAATGGCTACTTATTTTATTAGAGAAGGAGGAATAGATGCTACTGGATTTTTAGGTGGAATTGCTAAGAATTTTGACAATAATTATATAGAAGGAAATAGTGAATGGGTGGTAGTAGAAGCGGATGAGTACGATAGATCCTTCTTGCAGTTGTCACCAGATATCGCCATGTTGATGTCTGTTGATGCCGACCATCTTGATATTTATGGTAGTGACGATGAAGTAAAAAAATCATATATTGATTTCATCAAGAAAATAAAAGAGGGTGGTTATTTGATTCACCATCATCAAATCGACTTGGTACAAAAATCTGATTATCCAGAAATTCAATTTATTTCTTTTGGAATAAATGAAGGAGATGTTCGAGCAACAAATATTCATGTTGAAAATGGAAATTTTGTTTTTGATATCGAAGGATTATTTGGAAACACACAAGGTTGGATTATTTCTCAACCCGGATTACACAATATTCAAAATGCTTTAGCGGCATATTGTGCAGCAAAAATTTTGAAAATTGGGGACGAAAAGCTTAAAAAAGCAGTTGCTTCCTTTTTAGGAATTAAGAGAAGATTCGAATATCATTATAAAAGTGAGCATACAATTTATATAGATGATTATGCTCATCATCCTACAGAATTGAATGCTGCAATTAGTGCTGCAAAAATGATGTACCCTGATAAAAAAATTACAGGAATTTTTCAACCACATTTATTTTCAAGAACTCGAGATTTTGCAACAGGTTTTGCGGCTGCTTTAGACAATTTAGATCAAATTATTTTACTAGATATCTATCCTGCAAGAGAAATTCCTATAGAAAATGTAAGTTCTAGCACGATTTTTGATTTAATAAAAAATAGCAATAAAATATTGACCACTAAAGAATTATTATTGCCGATTTTGAGTAATGTATTTCACGAAGGAGTTTTGTTGACGATGGGAGCAGGTGATATTGATACAAAGATTATAGAAATTTCTAATATGTTGAAATCTAGAAACTTATGATGCAGATATCGACGAAATGGAAAAAATCTTTGGGTATTTTAACAGTTGTTTTGACAACAATTTTACTCATTGCGGCAGTTAATAGAAAGTCTGGAGCTTATATTAATGAGGTAGTTATTAATGTGAAAAAAGATAAAATTAATAACAACTTTATAGGTGAAGATGATGTAAAAAAACAAATTTTAAAAGGTTATGGAAATTCCATAAGAGGAGTTTTAATAAAAAATTTATCCTTATTAAATTTAGAAGAGGTTGTTGAGACAGATCCTTTTGTGAAAAAAGCAAATGTTTTTGTCGATGCTAATAATAATTTACATATTGATGTTGAGCAACGACAACCTGTTTTAAGAATTATTGACAATAGTGGCAACAATTATTACCTCGACGATAAAGGCATAAAGATGCCAACATCAAAGCTTTATTCAGCAAGAGTTGTGGTAGCAACTGGAAACATCCCTCCATATACCACCGATTTTTTACAAAAAGAAAATTACGCCTTATCTAATTTGTTTCAGTTAAATCATTTAATTGAATCAGATGACTTTCTTAGATCTTTAGTTTCTCAGATTCATATTGATCGACAGGGAGATATTTTGATGATTCCAATTGTAGGAAACCAAAAAATTTTACTTGGTGATTTATCCAATATTGAGCATAAAATGGAAAATTTAAAAAAAATGAGCATCCAATATTCCGATTTAGTAGTAGCTTTAGATATTGGCACAACCAAGATTTGTGCTGTGGCTGGTAGGTTAGATCAGTACGATAAACTTGAAGTAGTTGGTATAGGAAAGGTGGAGTCACAAGGGGTGACGAGAGGCGTTGTTTCAAATATTGAAAAAACCGTCAAAGCTATTTCTGAAGCTGTTTCGATATGTGAAAACATGATTGGCAAAAGAATTACTCATGTTCATGTGGGTATTGCTGGTCAACATATCAAAAGTTTGGTGCATAGAGGAATGCTCACCAGAGATCATAACAATACTGAAATTTCTCGCCTTGATATCGAAAAATTAGTCAATGATATGCACAAGTTGGTACTTCCAGCTGGCGACAAAATTCTTCATGTGATTCCACAAGAATACACTGTTGATAACGAACAAGGTATAACAGATCCAATAGGTATGTCTGGCGTCAGATTGGAAGCTAATTTTCATATCATAACAGGTCAGATTACAGCTTCCTCTAATATTCATAAATGTGTTGAAAAGGCTGGATTGAAAGTCGCTGATATGACTTTGGAGCCAATTGCATCTTCTCATGCTGTTTTGAGTGAGGAAGAAAAAGAAGCTGGAGTTGTTTTAGTGGATATCGGAGGTGGTACTACTGATTTAGCAATTTTCCATGAAGGAATTATCCGTCATACTGCAGTAATTCCATTCGGCGGAAATGTAATTACGAAAGATATCAAAGATGGTTGTTCAGTGATGCAACACCAAGCTGAGAAATTGAAAGTGAAATTCGGTAGCTCATTTGCAGATGAAGTGTATGATAATCGAGTGATTACAATTCCTGGATTAAATAATAGAGATGTAAAAGAGATTTCTGAAAAAAATCTTGCAAGAGTGATTCAAGCAAGAATGGAAGAAATTTTGGACTATGTTATCTGGGAAGTAAAAAAAGCAGGTTACGAAAGAAAAATAGTTGCTGGTATCGTTTTGACTGGCGGTGGTTCATTATTGCAAAATATTGAAAAACTTTGTGAATTTCATACTGGTGTCATTACTAGAATTGGCGTTCCTGTGGAAATATTAGCTCACGGATATTCTGAACAAATTAATTCACCTATTCTTTCTACAGCTGTCGGACTTTTATTGAAAGCAGCTAGAAATAATCAATATGTGGTGATGAATGATTTGAAAACTGAAGAGGAAATTGTAGAAAATGAAGTAGAAGAAGTAGAGCACATTCAGGATGAAAAGCCAAAATCTTTCTTTACTAGCATCATAAAAAAGACAAAAGAATGGTTCGAAGCTGAGCCAGATTCTGAGTTTTAATTTCTAAAATATTAAAATATATTATATATAAAAGTTTATTTACTAGGATCAATATTTTTTTTGGCAAAATAATTGTTATATTATAAAATATTATAATTTGTTTAACTTGTATTAATCAATCACATAATCATTATTAGGTTGTCCTAATTTTTTACAGATAAGCTATGAATACAATAAAATTTGATTTGCAGAAATATAGAAGCTCTATGATAAAAGTGATTGGAGTAGGTGGTGGCGGCAGTAATGCCGTTAATCATATGTACAAACAAGGTATTGTTGGTGTTGACTTTGCCATTTGCAATACGGATAACCAAGCTATGGACTTGAGTCCTGTACCTTCCAAAATTCAATTGGGTCCAAATCTTACAGAAGGAATGGGTGCTGGTTCGAGACCAGAAGTTGGGAAAAAAGCTTGTTTAGAATCTATCGAAGATATCAAGTCATATTTAGGAAATGGTTGTAAAATGCTATTTGTAACTGCTGGAATGGGTGGTGGAACTGGTACTGGTGCCGCTCCAATCATCGCAAAGGCAGCCAAAGAAATGGACATACTTACCGTTGGTATCGTGACTTTACCATTTTCTTTTGAGGGTAAAAAAAGAACGACTCAGGGTTTTGACGGTTTACAAGAACTTCGTCAAAATGTAGATACGATAATTGTGATCTCCAATGATAAATTGAGAGAGATTTATGGTAATATGTCATTCTCAAATGCATTCTCTCAAGCTGATAATATTTTGGCAACTGCTGCAAAAAGTATTGCTGAGATTATTACTAAAGCTGGTTTAGTGAATGTAGATTTTGAAGATGTAAATACAGTAATGAGAGATAGTGGCGTTGCAATCATGGGTATTGCTACTGCTGAAGGAGATAATAGAGCTAGAATCGCTGTTGACACCGCTTTAACTTCGCCATTGTTAGAGGACAATAATATCTGTGGTGCAAAACAAATTTTAGTAAATATCACTTATGGTTCGAAAGAAGTAACAATGGATGAAATTACTGAAATTACAACTTTCGTTCAAGAAGAGGCTGGTAATGGCTCGAATTTGATTTGGGGTGCTAATTTCGATGATGCCTTGGGTGAAAAATTGAGTGTTACGGTTATTGCGACAGGTTTTGAACAAGGAAATATTGAGAATCCAAATTTCAACCAAATTTCTAATCAAAAAGATAGAGTGATTAAAGTAAATTTGGACGATGATTATACTGGAAAAAAGTTGGGTACAGTGTATGATGTTGCTTTTAATGAAGGTGATACTGCAAATACAATAGAATTTGATACAAACCCAAATTCGAAACCATATACTGTTAATAATCCTTCTAAGTCAACTTCAAATCCAATTCCAACTCCATCCAATTCGGAGAATGATGAATTGGAAAGAAGAAGGTTGATGGCAATTAGAGAGAATTATAGAAAAGAAAAATTAAAACCAAATAATTTAATTAAGCTAACAAATCCAAACATCGTTAATGAGTTGGAAAATGAACCAGCTTATTTGAGAAGAGGCGTTATTTTGGAGAATAATATTTCCTCTAATGGAAATGATATGAGTGATACATCCTTTTCTTTGAATGAGGATAATGAATTAGTATCTCAAAACAGATATTTACACAAAAAATTGGATTAAAAAATTACTATAATAAATGTTTATATTGGGTTTTTGCATTGCATTAGCCCTTTTTTTATGAATGATACTTTTTGATGTTATTACACAGTTTGTGATATACTGCCATTTAAACATAATTGTCCTAAAACAAAAAAACCACCTTGAAAACGAATTCAAGATGGTGTAAAGTCCTAATATTTCTTGAAAGTTTATTTAAATTTTAATCTTAAAAGCGACTTAACATAAATTAATATGTATCGATTTTAGAAATAATTAGTAGGATTTGTGATTAATTTATTAAATAATTTAATAAATTTGCTGTGTTACTTATTTAGTAAATTATGAAAATAAGTAGTAATAACAGCTTTATTGAATTTATAAACGAAAGTTTTGATAAATCAGAAGGAAAACTTTCGTTTATATTTTGTTAGGCACTAAAAAAAAAAAACAACTCGACAAAAAATAAAAAAAATGATAAGAGATAGAATTTGGTATGACTTAGTTAAATACGTTTCTATATGGAATATTTAGGACTTCATATAGATAATTTAGATAGACAAACCGATTTGATAGTTAATATTTATGCATTTTTATCTTTGGCAGTATTGCAGGCGGTACAAATATGCTGACAACTCTATTTTTTGCATCAATACTTATTTTAATTAATGGTGCAAACGATTAAGTGAAATCAAAGTTTATGACTCCCGACTCATCAAATAAGTAATTGAAAGCAGCATTTGAATTTTATATAGACCAATTTAGAAGCCTTGAAAACTTATGATGACTTTTTAATGAAAGATTACAACAGAAAACATATGTAAATTTGCAAAGAATTCAGAGATTCCGAAAGATTAATGATGAAAATAAATAAACATAATAAAGTATTCGGAAAAGAGCCTATACAGTCAAATGCAGACCAATTAACAAGAAATTATTTAACTAAATTATCATAAATATGGCAAAAGAAGTCAAATCTAATCCAAAGCCAGATTCTGGGAGTATAAATAGACCCATTAATCACAATATTATTTCAAGTAACCCTAACTATGAAGAAACCTCTCCACCTCCACCAAAAGACAATAATTAGATTTACTATTGGAGCGCTTAATCTCTTAATAAAGATTTTAATAGGGATTCCTATTTCTGATTTACAAGTATAGCAAAAGAACCTATAATGACATCTTATCTTCAATGTCTTTATGATTAATATTGCAATCAATTCCTGCAGAGTTGCATTTAGACATTTAATGAGGGGTTAAGATTTAATTTTCTACAAAAGATAAATAAAAAAACCCCTCAGTATAAACCATCTTAACGTAAAGATTTTAACGAAAATAAGAAAAAAGCCTGTGCCTAAACAACTTTCATGCCAACCGCTTTTAAAACCCAAAACCCGCAAACCTCGATTAAAAAGCTGCTGATATGAAAGATGCCGTTATGTCACCTTAAAAGAAAATTAAAATGTATACAATTATCTCAATTGGACTAATATTATTAACAGCATTTCTAACCTATTGGAAACGCATTGATAATTTTAGAAAAGCAAACTCTGAATTATTCAACTTAGGTTAACTCTTGTAGCTACTTTTGTAGGAGTTTTTTTATAATATTTGATTTGACAAATAAAGCAGAATTAAAAAGGAAGAAAAAAAAACGTTGTGAAATTATTAAATGCAACTCTGGACTTACGAAACTGCAAAGAAAGAACAAATGTTACATATGAGTTGGCTAAAATTGGAGATAGCATTTTTTCTACAAGAAAACATATAGAGAACAATCCAATGCAAATTCCTAAATTGTTCCAATCTATTGTAGGAAATGAAGTTGTATTAAGACACCTTTCACAACAAGGAATTGAAGCATACAATCAATGTGCAGACAATTTAATAAGTCTTCAAAATGCAATAAATACAGGCAAAGCAATAAATGATACAATATTATTGAATACTGTTAAAGTTTATATTAAGGAAATGGATTATGCACAAAAAATTATTGAGTTAGAGACAGGAAGACTAGAAGGAGATATTTCTGACAAATACTTGCACGAACATTATAGCACATTAACATTTGAGAAAATTGGAGTTGGTCCACACGACTTAGAGACAGCTATTAAAGACCAAAATAAAAGACAAAAAAAAGGGGAGAAATAAAGCCGAACAGCTGACAACTAAGTTTTCGTCATGGCTGCAAGCCTCCCAATTTAGAACGTGACGATGATACCGATCATTCAGGAAGCTGTTGACCTGAAGCATTCGGATAGAACATTAGGTAGTTAGGAATAAACGAAGCCGATAGTTATGGGATTAATGGAGAGAAAAGAGAGGATAGAAAGCTGCTTAACATAAATTAATATGTATCGATTTTAGAAATAATTAGTAGGATTTGTGAATGGATTTATTAAATTATTTTATAAATTTGATGAGTTAATTATTAAGTAAATTATGATAATAAGGAATAATAAAAAGCTTAATGTTTTGATAAATCAGAAGGTAATCTTTCGATTATATTTTGTTATGCCTCACCCTAAAAGACGACAGTGCTAAAAAAGAACAGACGAATGAAAAACAAGATTTTGAAACCAACAACTAACAAAAAGAGACATTGTGCTAATTTTGACACAGAAATTCAGATATTTGAAACCGCAAAACAATTAACAATTAAATAAATACAGAAAAATGAAGAAACAATTATTTACAGTAACGGACCTATTTTTGGCATTCCTTGCTGTGCTACTTATTAGTGTCAGCTTTTACCAAACTTGGTTAGGATTAGACCAAATTTTTGGAGGAAGTTCAATCATCATAGCTTTAGTGCTGTCTTTAATTCTGCTATTTTTACTTTGGCAAATTAGACTAAATCGCTTAAAAGGAAATTCAACAACTGGTTTAAGTTGGATATATTTCTTCTTTGCCGCTTTTTGCTTTGTCGCCAATTTCAATGCCTTATATACAAGGTTTGTGAGAACAGACATATACACGACTGAATTCAAGAGACATAAATGAGAAATTTAATGAACTTGAGGAACAGATGTTGAAGCAAAACTAAATTATTCCGTAGCAGACCAAAAAACACGTCAAGCAATACGAA
>JADJVK010000021.1 GCA_016710625.1 Saprospiraceae bacterium | reverse complement strand
AGAATTTTGAGCTCTCAGATTCCAGAAGTTGTTCTTTTAGCTATTTTAAGCAACTATCCAAAGGAACAAAGTGAAGAAATTTTACGTTTAATGGTTGAGCGATTGCAAAAAGTTTCAAATTCAAACTTGGATTTATCCAAATTTATGAAACAATTGTTAATTTTATCTCGCCTCCGACATATAGATGATTTAACCATTAAAATTAGTAATGATATGCCTATTTCTATTGATGTGAAAGATTACCTTATAATTTAGGAATTGAAAAGGTGGGGATTGAAAGGAATTGAGAAAGGTATTGAGAAAGGAAAAGGAATCGAAAGAATACAATTGAGCTAGTATTAAATGCTTTTAATAATGGAATTACTTTGCAACTGATTGCCAATATCACGAATATATCTCTATCAAAAGTCAAAGAAATTTTAAAATCACCAAAAATTGTAATTTGATTTTAATAAAATAATTTAGAAGCAATTCCTATTCCCCTGCATTATAAACTTTTAATCCAGAATCTAGTTTTTGGATATTAATGGATAAATGTTGAATTTTTGAAATAAAATCTTGATCGTTCGGTCTTTTTAGTTGCCTAAAATCCTCTTTTAAATATCCTAATGTAAGGTTATTATAGCCGATTATTTTACTATCAAAGTAATGATTTAAATTGAAATAACAAGATAAACTATCTTTTGAATTAAATTTAGTCGCTGCAACTTCGACGGATTTAGTTCGTCAAAACTTATATGACCAACTAATTTTGGTGTAATTAAGATAAATCTATTTTTCTCTTCAATAAAATCATCTATAATAGTAAGTAAGTAAATTGGTTTTGTTGAATTGTTCTTTATTTTACCTTGATTTCTATAATATATTATTTCATTTGATAAGTTTTTTTGATTAAAAGTAGTATCTCGATCTAATTCAACTACCTCTAAACTAATACCTAAAGAATCTTGAATTAAAATTTTAGTTGTAGTATCTTCATTTTTTTTACTTTGTAAGCATCCAACAATTATTATAAAATATATAATGAAAATAATATTTATTGCAATTTGCATTTAAAATAATCTATTATTTTTGAAAAAAAATCGATTATTATATCAACCAGTTTTATTCCTTGATTATCTTCCCAATATAAATCTTTTCCTTACCAACCATTTGCACGAAATAGGTGCCTAATTCCAATTTCTCAACAGAAATTGTTTGATTTCCAATGGATTCAATTTTTTGGGTTAAAACTTTTTGTCCTACTGAATTGTAAATATTAATTTCTCCAGTTTCTTTTAAATTAAAATATAGTATATCTGTACTATTTGGATTTGGAAATAAAGAAATATTTTCAGTTTGAATGTCTTTGGCAGAAGTTGGAATTTTTTCATCATTAATAATTATTAGATTGGCTCCCCTATTACCTAACATCAATTTCTTATTATCTGATGTCACCATTATTGACCAGGCTTGGCTAGGTATATTATTTGAACTATTAGCATAAAAACTAAGTTTCTCACCATTATTCCATCTGATCAAACCTTTTAAATACTCTAGCAACCAAATACTTCCGCTTTTATCAATACTTATTAATGAAATTTCTTTTTTATCACTAATATCTGATCTATCTGTCCATTTTAATTTATCAAATGTAAATAAACCGTAATCAGCACATACCCAAAGAACTCCATTTTGGTCTTCATATAAATAATTTGTTCCATTTGGAAAATAATTAAATAATTTTTCCAAATTATAAGTTGTCCATACACCTTTCTTAATGTTAAAAATCTTTTCACTACTAGATGCCCATATAGAACTATCTTTTGATAGAATTAAAGAATTTATATTTGCAAAAGTTTGTGGACTGTTTGTAGTATTATAATGCGTCCAAGTTCCATCTTTACCTCTTTTTAATAGTCCACCAGGTGAAATAGCAAACCAATAATTTGAGTCATAGTCCTTAATTACTTTTCTATAATAATCATTGGTAGGCAAACCAGCATTTGTTACAGTATAATTTTTCCAAGTTGTACCATCAAAATTATATAAACCTTGTCCGTATGTGCAAACCCATATATCGTTTTTAGAAAATGCACTAACCCCTTTAATCGGAACATTATTTGTAACTTTCAATGAAGTTACTTCTGTCCAAATGGTGTCTTTAATATGCTTTGTCCATAGTTTGCCTACATCATTTCCTACATATAAATTAGAATCAGGATCCATTGCTAATGCCCATACGAATGGAAAACTTAAATCCCCAATTTTCTCTAATTTAACATCTAAAGTCTGCGATTGAATATTATATACCAATAGAAAAAGACTTGTGAACAGTAATAATTTTTTCATTTTTATAATATTTTTTGTAATAAAGTAAGATCTATTTTGTAATAAATTTTTGATAAAAATACTATTTTTATTTCTAGCTTTATTAAAATGAATAACTTTTAATTATCAAAAATACAAGATTATTTGCTTATAATTAATTTTAACTTGCCCTGCTAACACAAAATCTTCCACCAAATATACAAAACTCGTTAGGTTCTTCAGAACAGTAACATGTTGGTTACAATTCTCCTGACTTGTAAATATAAGTTATGATGGTAAATTTACTACTCATGAACTAGAGAAAGCTGATATACATATTAGTCTATATTCCCATTATTTTAATTCTATTTATTTCAATTGATCTATATCCTCTTGTGTAACTACTTTTGTATATCCTCTTAAGAGCATTGCTCCAGGTATGGCTTGAGATAATTTATATAACTCTTGCATATATTTTTTTGTCTGTTTTGTCCAATGATGATAATGCAATATAGCCAAGTTCAGTTCTAAATACAACTATAAACTTATGGTATCTTTTTTTTATCATAATCAGCACTTATGATACTTTTGGTCTTCTCTAAAATAACACCATCTTCTTCACATAATTTTTTTCTAAATTCAAAAGTCTTTTGACCCTCATCTGTATCATAAAACCAAGACCAATAAGGATTTGCATCTACTGCCGTTTCCCACTCTTCTTGAGTTATTTTATGGATTACTCCCTTTAGTCCTTTGTCTCCGGTTATTTTTTCTTTTGATATATAATAATTTCTTGCCATATTGACTACTTTATATGATTTTCTAATGCGTCTATTACAAACTGATTTGAAATTTTACATCTTATCGGCTTGTCTGCTATCTTTGGTATACAGTAATTTATTGTAACGATTATATGTTTTTTATGTAAATTTCCAAAAAAATCTGAAAATATTAGACTATCTTTTGCGTTTTAAATAGCTTTGTTCTCTATTTTTTTGCTGCAAATGAGTCAAAATTTATTATGAAGTTCAAATTCATTTTTTTCTTTCTTGGGTTGATTTGGGTGGGGCTTTGTATGGCGTTTATGAACAATGTTGAAAATCACTTAACACCGTTAAGTACCAAAGAAAAATTATCAGAATATGGATTTTTTCAAGGAGATTTGAAATTGCAAATCCCTTCAAAAGGCGTTGTACCTTATGAAATTAATATGCCACTATTTACTGATTATGCCTATAAAAAAAGGTATTTTGTGTTGCCCGTAGGAGAAAAAGTAGCCTTCAACCCAGATTCTGTCCTACAATTTCCAGTTGGAACTGTGCTAATAAAAACATTTTATTACCCAATTGATGAAAGAAATTTAACCTTAGGCAATCGAATGATAGAAACAAGATTGCTGATCCATGATAAAAATAAAGGTTGGGATGCCCTGACCTATATTTGGAATGAAGACCAATCCGATGCCATTTTGGAAATCGCTGGAGACACCAAATCAGTATCTTGGACGGATATTTCTGGCAAAAAAAATACCATCGATTATGCAATACCCAATAGGAACCAATGCAAAGGATGCCATAATAAATATGAGAAAATGGAACCCATCGGTCCCTCGGCTCGACAACTCAACAAAACCGTTTCGATAGAAAAAAGTAAGATACATCAATTAAACTATTTTAAAGAAATTGGGCTACTATCAGGAGATATAGAGCTGGAAAAAATACCCTTTTTTGGGGATTGGGAAACTGCAGATTTGGACAAAAAAGCAAGGGCTTATCTCGATATCAATTGTGCACATTGCCATAATAAAAATGGTCCAGCTAGCACTTCAGGCTTGTTCTTGGAGTACCATCAGACTGATTCCACAGCTTTCGGATTCAATAAAGCTCCCGTTGCAGCGGGGAAAGGTTCGGGAAATTTAAAATATGATATTGTGAAAGGAAAACCCAAAGAATCTATTCTCCTTTATCGTATGCAATCCCTCGACCCTGGAGTTATGATGCCCGAATTGGGAAGGACAATTCACCATAAAGAAGGGATACAATTGATAAAAGATTGGATTGCAAAAATGTAACCCTATTTTATTTCAAAATCTTGCTATATTGCAAAAAAATTTGATTTGAAATTCGATTGGATTGCCATAAAAAATCATCCCTATTTTAAAAAAGGGCTTAAGTGGTTGCGAAATGCTATCATCGCATTTTTTGCCTTGAGTATCGTTGGTGTCATTATTTTTCGCTGGCTCCCCATTCCATTCACTTGGCTCATGGTGGATAGAATGATCGAACAAAAGTGGAATGGGAAACCAATCGTTCTTCAAAAAGAATGGGTGCCTATCGAACAAATTTCGGATCATCTAGTTTTAGCAGTTGTTTGCTCCGAAGACAATAAATTCGAAGAACATAATGGCTTCGATTTCAATGCAATAGAAAAAGTAATTGAGCAAAATAAAAAGTTGCGGAAAAAAAGGGAAGCCCATCAAAGGAGCTAGCACAATTAGCCAACAAGTCGCAAAAAATGTATTTTTGTATCCCTCAAGAAGTTGGGTTCGGAAAGGATTTGAAGTATATTTTACCATATTAATTGAGCTGTTTTGGAGCAAAGAACGAATTATGGAAGTATATCTCAATGTGATAGAAATGGGGGATGGCATCTATGGTGCCCAAGCTGCTTCATATACTTATTTTGGAAAAAAAGCGATTGATTTAAAACCCAGCGAAGCAGCTCTGATTGCCGCCGTTTTGCCCAATCCCAGAAAGTGGTCGCCTCGCTATCCAGACAGTTATATTTTGAAAAAGAAAAATAGAATTCTTAATTTAATGAACAAATGGGGCGGAAGTCTCGATTTGAATGATTAATTTTATTGAAAAATAATGTATAATCCAGATTTAGCAAGTATTCTCTACCATGAGTTGCTGAAAATTCATCACAATCAGGAATTGAGTTTGTCAGGCAAAATAGATCAATTGAACGATTTACTCATCCTAGTTTTCAACGAAGCTACCAAAGATGAAAAAATTCAATTCAATACCTTATTTGCTAAAATAGCTTATGCCTGCCACCGCTACAAAATCAGTGGGAAAGCACAGTTTTTCATTCACACTTTCAGAAAAGTTGCTAGATCAGAAAATAAAAAAACAGATTCAGCACTTTTGTTAGATTGCCTGTTGGGAATAAAAGTTTTAGCCGAAACCATTCTAACTATTTTTGAGTCAGGAATGCCAGCTGATTTGATCAAAATATTACCACCAGATAATTTTTATAATACCAACCCCATCCCAATTGCAGCTTTCAAGCCCAAAGTAAGGGTACTTGCCTTAGATATAGACGAAAAACACCATCAATTGAAAGTAGTGCCTGAGGATGAGCCCGAAAAAACAATCTTATTACAATACAACATATCGGAAAGAAACGAAAATTTCAACCCCACCATACAAACTATCGTACAAATTGGCTTCCCCATTACCTTGCAATTGCTAGATGTAGCCATAGACCACGATGAAATCTACCGACCATCTGCCATAGTAATCGAACCCGATTATCTGGTGGACGTCACTAGTGTTGCAGAAAGTTTTAAAGATTATGGTGCTGACCCAATAGCCCACATTTTGAAAAAATTTCTTCCCTACGAAACAACAAAAGCCATCACTGTCGGAAACATAGCGAATATGTTTTTGGATGAATTAATGGCAAATCCAAAGTTGGAATATAAAGAATTGTTTATAAAAGCTTTCAAACAAAACCCTTTTGCCTTTGTCTTTTGGGAAGATGCCGACGTGAAAGAAGTGAATGAATCGGCAAAGATGCATTTCCAAACTTTGCAAAAAATGGTGCTGCAAGATTTTGAAAATCAGAATATTGAAATAAAAGATTGTTTTCTAGAGCCCACTTTTTATTCCGAAAATTACGGCTTACAAGGTCGTCTGGATGTCTTTTACCAAAATAAAAAAAACGACAGAAAAGGTGCTATCATCGAATTGAAAAGTAGCAAATTATTCAAGCCCAATAGCTATGGATTGAATCATAGCCATTACTACCAGACACTTTTATACGATTTATTGTTGAAATCAGCATTCGGATCAAAAATGGATGCCACCAATTATATTTTGTATTCAAGATATTATGACAATCCGCTTCGATATGCACCCACTTCGAAAACACAACAATACGAAGCACTGCAAATAAGAAATCAAATAGTGGGATTAGAGAAAATGATGGCTTTGCAAAAAGAAGATTTTAATGTTCAAACTATCATTGAAAAAATCCTGCAACATCCATTGATTCGAGGAGGGGGCGGTTTTTCTTCTAGAGACTTACAACTGTTTTCGACAGTTTATTCCCAACTTACAGCGTTGGAAAAATTGTATTTTAATTCGTTTGTAGGATTCATTGCTAGAGAGCAGCATTTAGCAAAAATCGGCATTCAGGATTTGGAGGATAGCAATGGTACTGCTTCACTCTGGTTGAATACAATAAAAGAAAAAGAAGATCGATTCTCTATCATCAACAACCTAAAAATAAAAACCAATCTATCTGCTGAGGAAGATCCGCTTATTATTTTCGAAAAAACAGAAAATACCCATGTTTTATCCAATTTCAGAGATGGAGATATTGGAGTACTTTATCCTTTTTCGAACCCAGAAAAAAATGTATTGGGCAATCAGGTTTTCAAATGCAACATCATAAAAGTAGATGAAAATTCTGTGGTCATTCGATTGAGATGTAGGCAATTCAATTATAATATTTTTCAAAAAAATGAATTTTGGAATATAGAACACGATTTATTGGACACCAGCTTCAATAATATGTATCGACAGATTTTCGAATGGGCAGCTTCGGAAAAAGTAGTTCGGTCGATATGGCTTGGAACTGCCCCACCCAATAAACCTGATAAACTAACCATCCCAAAATATGAAGAGCTGCTGCCAAACCAACAAGATATTTTGCAAAAAATGTTGGCTTCTAATGACTATTTCCTGCTCTGGGGACCTCCAGGCACTGGAAAAACTAGCATTATGGTCAAATATTTTGTCCAATATATTTTGGAACACACCGAGGAAAAAATAATGCTTTTGGCTTATACCAACAGAGCCGTAGATGAAATTTGTGACTCTATTGAAAAAATTAGTTCAGATATAAAAAATACCTATTTCAGAATTGGGTCGAGATTTTCCACAGGAAAAGCTTTTCAAGGGCAACTCTTAGATGATAAAATAAAAGATGTCGGAAACCGCAAGGCGCTAAAAGACATGATCTTAGGACATAGAATTGTGGTAGCCACAGTATCTTCTATCGTAAGCAAACCAGAAATCTTAGAACTGATGGATTGCACCAGAATTGTCATTGATGAGGCTTCACAAATTCTTGAGCCAATGTTGGTAGGATTATTGACGAGATTTGCGAAAGTAATATTGATTGGCGATCATCTGCAATTGCCTGCAGTGGTGACCCAAGATCCAAAGCATTCTATCATAATCGACGAAAACTTGAACGAATTGTGCCTAACCAATCTTAGGGATTCCTTATTCGAAAGATTGTTTTTATTGTGTAAAAAAAATAATTGGAATTGGGCATATAGTCAATTGGAGGTGCAAGGAAGAATGCACGAAGATTTAATGTATTTTCCAAGCAAATTTTTTTACCAGAATACTTTGAAAACCTTGCCACAAAATATTTCAAGCCGACAATATGCACCACTACCCTATTCGGTTACTGAAAAGGATCAAGAATTATTGAAATGTTTAGCGACAAAACGCTGTATTTTCATTGATACTCCAATAGATATTTCTAGCATTCGCAAAAAAACTAATCAATATGAGGCTGATACAATTTCCTTGGTGGTAAAAGCAATAAACTCGCTATACGAAAACCATCAGAAAGAAATCAGCCATCGCTCCATTGGGATTATTACGCCCTATCGGGCACAGATTGCCAAAATTAAAGATAAATTATTGACCGAAAATATCAATATTGAAAACTTATCCATTGACACAGTGGAAAGATATCAAGGGGGGGCAAGAGATATTATTATCCTCTCATTATGTACGAACAACGAAAGTCAATTGTCTGCAATGGCATCTCTATCGAAAGAAGGAGTGGATAGAAAATTAAATGTAGCACTCACAAGGGCAAAAGAACAAATTATTCTTATTGGGAACAAAGAGATTTTACAAAAAAATACCCTTTATCGGTCACTTTTACAAACTTATCATCCAATTGATGCCATATGCCTATTAAAATAATCGCTGCTGGAGCTGGAAGTGGGAAGACTTACAGAATTACTGAAGAATTGGTAAAAAGGCTCGAAACAGGAGCAGTCAGACCAAACGGGGTGATAGCAACCACCTTTACAAATGCTGCCGCCGCCGAGCTAAAAGATAGGGTGAAATTAAAATTATTGGAGCGGAACAAAGCTGTTTTAGCAACCGAAGTTGCCGCTTCCATGATTGGAACTGTCCATAGCATTGGCATCCGATTGATCAAAAGGTTTGCTTATGAAGCTGGTGTTTCGCCAGATATCAACATTATGGATGCCAACGATGAGTCTGCTTTTTTTAACCAATCTATCGCCAATATTTTGACAGATGAGCAGATTGAAAAAATGAATTATTTAGCTACAATGTTGGGCTTGAATAAATCGGGTGATTTCGATTGGCGGAAAAATATTCAGGAAATCTCCAATCTTATCCGACAAAACAATTTTGAGGAAGAGACCATCATTTTTAGCAAAGAAAATTCTTGGGAAAGTTTCAAAAAATATTTGCCCACCCCTACCCTCGACCTTGCTGCTGCAAAAACCAAACTCAAAACCATAATTGACGAACTGCTGGTCGCCGTGTTGGAAGTTTCTGATACCACAAAAACAACCACAGATCGCATCATTGAATTAAAATCAATTTATCAGGATATCTCCAAAAATGATTTCCCTTGGCATCAATGGATTAAAATTACTAAATTAAAAGTTTCCAAAAAATCAGAAACACTCTTTGAACCACTCATCGAGTTTGCAGAAAAACATATCGAAATCGCTGAATTTCAGGAAAATATAAAAGAATATATATACCAAATTTTTGACATTTCTTTTGCAGCACTCCAACAATACCAACACTTTAAAAAAGTGAGAGGCTTGGTGGATTATACGGATATGGAAGCCCATATTTTAGATTTATTAGAAAATCCAACTGTAAAAAAAAGCATAGAATCGGAATTGGACTTGTTAATTGTGGATGAGTTTCAAGATACCAGCCCTTTACAATTGGCTATTTTTCTAAAACTTTCCTTGCTTTCCAATGAAGCAATTTGGGTCGGTGACACCAAACAATCTATTTATGGATTTCGTGGGGCAGAGCCTCGACTGATGCAAGCAATCATCGAAGAGCAAGGCGGTATAAAAACGGAAGATATTCTAAGTGATTCGTGGCGATCCAGACCCGATTTGGTGAATATGACCAACTGCATTTTCACTAGAGCTTTTCAGAATCTTCCTCCAGAACAAATTATTCTTCGACCCAAAATAGAGTATACTCCAGAGATGGGCACTGCCATTCATTATTGGCATTTCACAATGGAAGGAACACCCAATAAATCGAACCAAAATTGGTATCAAAAAAGTATTGCAGCCCAAATCAAAAAGTGGATGGCAACCGAGCCAAAAGTTAGGGACAAAAACACCAAACTCCTTAGAGATGCCCAATTCAGTGATATTGCCATACTTTGCAGAACGAATCTATTTGGTACAAACATGGCTGAGGCACTGCATCATGTGGGAATTAAGTCGGCAACACCAAGATTTGGTTTGATTCAAACGAAAGAGATTGTGCTTTTCCAAGCCTGTTTGAAATTTATTTTTAGCAAAAACGACACCTTGGCTGTAGCAGAGTTGCTTTTGCTTGCCGAGGATTTTTCCCTAAAAGAAATTGTGGAAGACCGCTTAAAATATATCCAATCGGAAGAAAATGAATTATGGGGATCCCAACAATCTATCCTTCAATTTTTGTTGGAATTAAGGACAAAATGTACCGATTTGTCTGTCAAGGAAATTTGTGAGCTAGTATTGAATAGTTTGGATCTCCGAAGGATCGTTGCAAAATGGGGTGATGTCGAACAGCGATGGGCGAATTTAGACAAACTGCTTTCTTTCGCTAAAAAATATGAAGACACCTGCATGAATATCTACCAATCTGCAACGTTGGGTGGCTTTTTACTGTGGCTGAAAGATTTGGAAAGCAAAGAGCTGGATGAACAAGCCTTTTCGGTGGCAGAAAACGCCGTTTTTGTCGGCACCTACCACAAAAGCAAGGGGTTGGAATGGCCCATTGTCATTTCTATCAATTTGGAAAATGAGCTAAAAGAAAATGTTTTTGGTGTTTCGATAGAATCCAAACAGCCTGATCAAAGGTTGGATTTAAAAAATGTTTTGGGCAATCGTTGGATTCGCTTTTGGGTAAATCCTTATGATAATCTTGTAAAAAATACACTTTTATCAGATAGTTTATCTCTTGGGAATGAAGCGATTGCAAGTAGAAAAAATGCTTTGGAAGAAGGGTCGAGATTACTCTATGTCGGACTCACTAGGGCTCGAGATTACCAAATATTTGTGGGAAATAAAGACCCTCAAAAATGGCTAAACATGGCATTCAACGATGGAAATCCAGATGCTCCAGTTTTTGATATCCATTCGTTAGAGTCCCCATTTTACTTTGAAGATAAAATAATTCCTGTAGCATTTGATTCGATAGTGCTTCCAGAAAACATCGAGTCCACTCCTTTTTCTACCGAAAAATTTAATTATTTTGAAATAAAAAATGGCCGAAAGGCTTTCCCTTTGAAAAAATTAGACACCATTTCATTCTCCAAAAAAATGAAATATAAAACACTACAACAACTTACTTTGTACCCACAAATAAATGTTAGCAAAAAACTTGATGTTGTTTTGAATGCATATTTGAATGTGGAGGTATATAACAAATCACATGATTTTAAGCATGAAATATTCATAAAGATTGCCAACAGAATGGGTGTTTTATTGGCAGAAAGTGATATACAAAATATTGTTAATCAGCTAGATAAGATTGATGTCTATTTTCACAAAGCTACAAACATTTCGGATAATAAACTTTTTCACCTTTCTGGAATCGTAGATCACCATACTTTCAACACTATTATTCCAAGAGTTATCATTGACGATTTTGGATGGAATTTGATCATTTACCAATTCAAGAATGAAGTTGATAAAAATGAATTGGTTGCAATGAAAATAGCTGCTGCTATCATCAATCAACGACAAATTAGCTCCATTAAATACTGGATAATTCAACCCTTCAAAGGAATTGTGGAAGAAATTGAGTTATAATTTTACAAATAAACCAGCTTGCAATCCGTACGTCAAATACTTTTCTGAAATAGGATTATTTGTAGTGCTAATGTCTTTAAAATAATATTGTAAAGTAGGTCGAATAAACAAATGATATTTTGGCGTAAATTTATATTCCAAAGCAGCATTGAATATTAATGAACTGGATGTCCCGGATGTATATAGACTATCTCCAGTAACAGTTCCGCTATTGATATTGATAGGTCGGATGGAGCTATTCAAAATATCTCCCTTTCTCTTATTCCAAATACCGATACCAATTCCTCCTGCAAAATTTAGATTAAATCTTCCCAAATTTTGCTGATAACCTACCATTAATGGCAACTCAATATGATTAAAAATATTCGTAGTTTTTTTGATTCTAGTGCCATTAATAATTCTTCCAAGGCTATCTATTTTAACTTCATCGTTGTTGGTATAATTGAAATAGGTGATCCTATCCTGATATTGTAATCCCGCTTTTACAAAAATACTTTGATTGAAATAATATCTAAATGCAATTCCCACACCATAAGCTACTCCATTATTTTCAGTTATTTTTCTATTGGTCAAGTAATTGTCTGCCGCTGCATTTTTGGCTGAAAGAAGTTGTTGATTAATCATTCCCAAACCATAGAACTCGAATCCATTTGCCGATTTTTTTCGCTTATTTTTAAAACTATAGCAATCTCCCATTCGAAGTTGGTTATCTGCAATTTCCAATAAATTTGGTGCTAATGCATCAATTGGGTTGATTGCTGTCCATAATTCTCTAGTTGCTTGTTCACTCTTATCATCTTCAGCTTTTACTATTAAATTTTCATCCTTATTTTCCGAAGTGTTCGATTGCTCAGTAGTATTTTTTAATCCTAAATTTTCATTTTGTACAATTTCCTCTGCCTCTTTTGGGCTTTGTTTTTGGTTTACTATATTGTTTATTTTCTTCTGATTTGCACTTTTAGAACTATTGTTTACTGTATTTTCAATCGATGAATTTCGGATATTCGATACGTTACTTTTTGACGATAATGTTTTGTTTGCTAGTTCATTAGCATTATTTTCAACAGCTTGATTAACTGATGTTGTTGATGCAATATTTTGCTGCTTTGTTGAAAATTCTGTTTTAGTTTCAATGTTCTTTTCCTGCACTTTTTGCGGCAAATAGAAGTCTAAAGCCAGTCCGCCAACGATAGCTAGAATTATCCAAAATGGGAAAATCTTCCTTTTTTTACCAGCATCAATAGAGGTCTTTACATTTTCCCAAATGAAAGCAGGTGGCTCCAGCCGTTCTCGATCAAATTGATCTTTTATGTTTCGATTCAATATATTTTTATCTTTCATGACACTTTACTGTCTTCTTTTTTTATTAATTGTTGTAAAAATAGTCTTGCTTGCATAAACTGAGATCTTGAGGTAGATTCCTTTATGTTCAGCATTTCTGCAATCTCTTTATGGGATAAATCGTCTATAACGTACATTTGGAAAATGGTGCGATATCCTTTGGGAAGCTTCACTAAAAGCTGTTTGACATCTTGATAATTCAAGTTTTGTAATGCATCGTTTTCAGATTTTTGGATGGGAAAATCATTGATTTCAACTAAATTAGTTTGGCTGTTCCAATTCAATTGTATGTATTTCAATGACTCACTAATCACAATTCTTTTTATCCAATAGCCCAAGCTGCATTCAAATCTAAACTTCTCTAAATATCTAAAAACTTTTATAAATGCATTCTGCAACATATCATCAGCATCCAATTTATTATTGGCATATCGCATCGCCACCGCATACATAGCTGGAGCAAAAGAGTCATACAACTCCTTTTGCTTCAGAGAGTTACCCTTAAGGCACTCTTCTACTAATATGCGGTGATTTTGATCCATATATTATTTTAAGTTGTTATTTCTTTTTGATTCTAAAGTTACCAGAAAATTCGTGAAGTTCCTGTGTTCCATTTTTACTTATATTATTAATTTTATAATCACCTTCAAAATATTCACCATTTTGAATTGGATATTTCTTCAAATTTACAATATTTATTGTTGGTTTATTAGTATTTGATATATTGAAGTTTGAGTTATTTGCATAATAAGTAAAATTAGATATTTCTTTAATATTACTTTGGATTGAAGTATTTATTATTAAATATATACTTTTTCCATTTACATTTGAAAATAATGATAAGCTTTTATTGGTAGAGTCTTGAACATATAAGTCTGTAATTATTGTATCAATTCCTGCTGTATTTTTAATTGTTAAATATTCATCAATTTGGTCACATGTAGAAATATCTGATAATTCATATTTTCCACTTTTTATTGGAATTAAAATTTCTTTAGACTTTTGCAAATTTACAATATCATAAGCAGTTAGCTTGATTTCTAATAAACTACAATTATTCAATGTTAACGAAAATAGACCTTCATTATCAGTATAAGTATATTTCAATATTTTCTTAGAGTTATCAAAAATCGTTACTAATCCATTTTTCAATAAATCTGTACCATTACAACCAAAAACTTTTCCAGTAACAATTAAACTATTATTGTTTGATTTAATTGATATTGTAGAAAGCGTAACATCATTATCAAAAGGACCTATTTCTGATTCATATAATACTTCTGAACAATTATGTTCATTAACTTGCATTAAAAATTTCGTGTTTCTGGGTGCTCTACCTTCAAATTCCCCATCAATATTTGTATAAGTAAATGCATAAGGAAATATAGAGCTAGTGTTGCTACCTAAAATAGTTAATTTTACAACTCCTTGAAAAGGAGATCCATCAGCATACACAACTTTCCCTTTTAATCGAATAAAATCATTGGGTACATCACAATTCCAAAAACTAAAATGGCTCACTTTTCCCACATAATTTTCTCCATCAAATATAGCAACGCCTTCCTCTTTCCATAGTCCAGTATCGTAATTGAAGGACCAAAGTGGGATGCTTTTGGGAGCTGATAATTGAAGGCTTTCTGGTATTAAAACACTAATAGAAGCAGTTGATCCTTGTTTTATTTGAAGCTTTTGTCCGCTATTTCCTTCTAACTCCACACCGATCATACCATAAGAAATAAGTGCTTTAAGTTGATTGTTGGTGTCTAGTCCAGCTAATGCTCCAGGCATAATGGAAGCAATGTTACTTTCCCTAGGGTTCAAATATTTCATGGCAACTTTTACTATTCCATTATATGCATTACCAGCCTCTGTAACAATGCTATTTGCTTCAAAATTTATCGTCATCTTATTACCTAAAACTACTTTGCCACCAGTATTGGATTGGAAGGATTGCGAAAATTCCTTTCTTAATAGGGTTACTTTCACATCATAAATATTGTTCTTAGAAATAAAAAGTGTCCGACAACCCTTGAAATAACCATCTTTTTGAATGATTACTTTCAAAGTATTGGAAGAAGAAACATCCTTGATTATGAAAAATCCCTCATTATTTGTTGTGGTTCTTTTTCCATTTGATTCCACATCAGCCCCAACAACAATTTGATTCGCCTCGTCTAAAACATAACCAGAAACAGTAGAAACAAACTTGCCTCCTCCATTGTCATTGTCAGGGATAAAATTATCACTATCTTTCCTGCAATTGACAATAATCAAACTAACTATAAGTATTAGAAAAATATATAATCTATTGGTTTTCATCCTTTAAATATATTAAAATTTATTAAAAAATTGGTATGTTTAAAAATTTATTTCTTTTTAATTTTAAAATCTCCTGTTATGTCCACTAAATTATTTCCGCTAAAATTAGTAAGTCCCTTTATACTAAAAGTACCAATATAATATTCTCCTACACCTACTGGAAAATTCTGTAAGGTGATAGTATTAGTAGTGACATTCCCGCCCAATCCGAAATTAATATTTGAACCGAAATAGGATAATTTAACAGCACTTCCTGTATTATTATTAATTAACCCCTTCATTGAGAATTCAACATTATTAACAGTTGATGTTTCAGAACTATAAATCAAAATATTATTTAATGAGTCTGAAATAGAAATATTTTGAAATATCTTATTATCAAAAATTGGGTTATTAGATTGGATACGAATATATTCATCTGGTTGATTGCAAACAGAGAAATTTACCGTATAATTTCCCACTCCACTTTTAATGACTTCGTTGGACAATTTATCATTTGTTTCATCAAAAGCCTTAAAACTATATGATTTATTATTACAATTATCTATATTAATTGAATATGCACCATTGTTATCTGTAAATCTATAATTTTTAGAATACTGATCATAAGCATAATGAACAACACCATTTGACACTGCATTTCCATTACAATCAGTCAGTATTCCTGAAACATTTAAAGTTGAGGATGGGTATGTTACTGTAATATTCCCAATATTAGTGTTTTGAGAAAATGGACCAATCTCTTTCGAAAATTCTATTTCGCCACAATTACTTGACTTATAAAGTCTTAATTTTAATGGTGTATTTTTGGGTCCATTTACTTTGAAAACACCATTAATACTTTTTGTGTATTGAATCGGAATTTTATCATTTAGATTTGTAATAACAATCGTTGAGTCTAATAATTGTCCATTAGAATTTTGAAGAGTTCCACTAATCTCTACATAATCAATACTGGAACAAGCATTTAAGTCTTTTGTAATAATACCAAATTTCTCTGTTATCAATGTTATTGAAGAAACTTTATTTTTAATATTATCAATAGCAACTACTTTATAGATTAAATTATTACAATTAAACATATCAAAATTATAACTACCATTATCATCCGTAGTAGTTTCTTTTTCATATTGATAGATAGAACTACCTAATATTAATCTAACAACTGCACCTTTAATTATTGTATTATTACAATCCTTTACAATACCACTTACGTTAAGCTTTTTAGTTTCAATATTTGTTGTAATCACTCCAAAATCATTATCTTGTGTATATGGACCTATTGGTAAACCAAATAATTTCATTTCACATGTGTTTATATGCGAAATAATCATATTTAGAGCCATATTCTTAGGTATCTTCCCTTCAAAAGTTCCATCTTCATTCGTAGTACCATAAGCAATTGATGTTGAATCATTTGATTCTGTAATGAAAATATTTGATAATGTTGGAATACCTAATTTATCTTTTACTGTCCCAAAAATATTTATAGCTTCAAATTGTAGAACACAATTCCAAAAACTAAAGTGGCTTACAGTTCCGATATAAAAACTACCATCCTTGGTTGCAGATCCTTCTTCCTTCCAAAAACCAGTGCTTGCATCAAAATAGCTCAAAGCAACTTTGGAAGGTGCTTTCGAAACAGCAGAACTTGGAATTGCTACTTTCAATGTAGCTTTTGTTCCCTTTTTTAATTGGAGTTTTTCCCCATTACTTTTCAACAGCTCTACTCCTGCCATCCCAAAAGATTTAATAACCGTCTCCTTACCATTTGCATCAACGCCCAAATTTCCTCCTGGCATAAAATTCAATGCCTTTGCAGGATCTTGGTAGGTAACAGCAACTGTTACACTACCCGAAAAATCATTTCCATTGAGGTCAACAATACTATTTTTCTCAAAATCAATACTTACTTTGTTTGATAATGCAATATTCCCACCATTATTGGTGTTAAAACTTTGAGAAAAGCTTTTCTGAAAAATAAATAAAGGAACATAGTGATGATTCCCTTTTGTGACTTCAATGGTTCTAAAGTTATCAAAATAACCATCTTTTTTCACTGTTATTACACCTCTTTGTTTAATCGTTACATTTTTTAATTGATACTCACCATTGTTATCGGTTACTATAGTTTGTCCATCTATCGAAATGGTAGCATTTGGGATAATTTCATTCAATTCATTTTTAACATTTCCAGAAATGGTAGTAATCAATTCCTTCCCATTTGTTTCATTATCTGGATTCTGTTTTGCACAGTTAATAAATAATAAGGATGTCGTCAGGAGAGCAGCGATTGCTAGGATTCTAAATTTCATAATTAGTATTTTTAAGTTGAAAATTTAATCGAATAAAAGAGCCTTACAGTTTTTAATATGTTGTATTCGATTCTAAAAATTTTCAAATACTTTTAATATTAATGCATATTACATTGAATTTCATTAAATTATAATCAAAATAAATATTTCCAAGAAAATATAAATATCATCAATAGGGTTTCTTTATCTTTGTGAAAATTCTATTTCATCCATGAAAAAAGTAAAAGTAGCCATCCTTTTTGGTGGAAAATCAACAGAACATGAAATTTCATTACGATCTGCTAAAAGTGTGATTGAAGCCATCGATAGAAATAAATATGAAGTTCAATTGATTGGGATTGACAAATCGGGAAAATGGCATTTGAATGAGGAAAGCCACTACTTACTGAATGCTGAGGATGCAAAAAAAATAGCATTAAACCCTTCTGATACAGAAATTTACTTGGCTACAAAAAATAATTCTGTCACCAAAATTGATGTAAAAACCAACCAATCCCTTGGGGATGTAGATGTGGTTTTCCCTATCATTCATGGTGCATTTGGGGAAGACGGCACTTTGCAGGGTCTGATGAGGGCTTTGAATATTCCCTTCGTTGGCGTCGATATTTTAGCATCAGCTGTCGGAATGGATAAAGACGTCACCAAAAGACTATTGAGAGATGCAGGTATCCCTATTGCTCGTTTTTTCACGATCCACAAACACCAACCCGATGAGTTTAGTTATGAAGAGATAGTAGCAGAGTTGGGCTCTCCTTTGTTTGTGAAACCTGCTAATGCTGGTTCTTCGGTTGGGGTTCATAAAGTTAAAAACAAAGCGGCATACGAAACGGCATTAAAAGATGCTATGCAATACGACAGAAAAGTTTTGGTGGAAGAGGCTATTGTTGGAAGAGAAGTGGAGTGTGCAGTGTTGGGCAATGAGCAGCCTATCGCATCTGTCATCGGCGAAATCATTCCTTTAGACGACTTTTATTCCTACGATGCAAAATACATCAGTAATGATGGTGCAAAACTCGAAATACCAGCAAAAATGGAGCCCGAAGTTGCTGCGATGATTCAAAAAACTGCGGTAAAAGCTTTTCAAGTGATTTGTGGTGAAGGATTATCTAGGGTGGACTTTTTTCTAAAACCAGATAATACTTTGGTCTTAAATGAAATTAATACCATGCCTGGCTTTACAAATATTAGTATGTATCCAAAATTATTCGAAGCTTCTGGCATCAACTACCAACAGTTGATAGACGAGCTTATTAGATTGGCAATAGATCGTCATACTAAAACGAATGCTTTAAAATCTGTCAAATAGACTATTTCGGGATTTTTACTTGGTATGTTTTTCCAGTTGGATTCGTTAAAAAGTGATTGATAATCCATGGATTATAGACTTTTAACATCCTATAGTTTGTACCATATTTGATTGCAAAATCGCCCCAATTATCCACTTTCCCATTCACTTCTACAATTGAATAGTTGTTGATGGGAGCATAAAGATTATCTTCATCTAAAGAAAAACCGTATTTCTTTGGGTCTTTCATAATTTCTTTCAAAGCAATAATTCTAAATGGATATCTAGAAGTTTCGTCCACTAAAGAAAGTTCATAAAAATTATTTGCTCTTTGATTTTTTTGCTCCGTATTGATTCTTCCCTGCCCAGCATTATAAGCTGCTGAAGCCAAAGTCCATGAGCCTAAAGCATTTTTTAAGTCTTTGATATGTCTGCAAAATGCCAAAGTTGATTTTTCAACATGATATCTTTCATCCACCTCTTTGTTGATTTCCAAGTCATATGCTTTTCCTGTAGCTTCCATGAATTGCCAAAGCCCCTTTGCACCAGCTGGTGAAATCACATTCCTTAGATTGCTTTCAATCACCGCTAAATATTTCATGTCGTCAGGTACATTATTTTCTGCCAATGTCTTTTCAAAATAGGGAAAATAACGAGCCGCTAACTTCAAATTCAAGATAGTACTGCCATGTAAATAGGTGTTTCCTACTATTTCCCTATCCAATCTTTCAACTGCATCAAAATTATTCATGGGCACTTCTTCCCCTGCCAAATCATACTTTCCATTCTTATCCACATGTAAATTTGCATTAATAGCATCAGCGGCTGATTCCATTAGGATTCCACCTTTATAAGAAGAAACAACCACTAATAAAGCAAATAAAACGACAGATAAAGCAGCAAATTTGAAATATTTATTATTCATAATTCTGATTACAAAAACGATATACAATTAAAAAAATATAATGTGACAAACACTAATTCCCACAAAGGTAGGGGTATATTGATTTCAATTACAAATAAACAGCTTATTTAAATTGCTTAGAAGTGGAATAAAATCCTGTTTTCTGAATTTTTTAAATAAAATTACTTTTAAAATTGACTTAAAACCTAGAAATACTTCCATTTCACCCTTTTTATATTCAAATAATATTCATTTATTTCAATTTCATTTGCATTAATTCATTCATTATCATTATCTTTGCAGCCATTTTAAAAAATTAATCAAAATCTGTAATTTTTGAGTATTATGAAACAGTATGAAGTTACCTTCGTCGTAGATCCAGTTCTGTCGGTCGACGAAGTAAAATCGACAGCTCAGACCTACATTGATTGGTTACAACAAAACGGTTGTAAACTAGTACATGTAGATGAGATGGGGCTAAGACAATTAGCCTATCAAATTAATCGCCGTTCATCTGGCTTTTATTACTGCATTGAGTTTCAAAGTGAAAATGGTGATTTTATCACTAAATTTGAATTGGCACTACAACGTGATGAAAGAGTAATGAGATATTTAACAATCTCGTTAGACAAATTTGGCATCAAGTACAATCAGGACAAAAGAGATGGAAAAATTGGTAAGAAAGTTACCAAGAAAGACAAAGCAGCTCCAATCGCTGCTATTCCAACGCCAACTCCTGTAGTGGAAGCTCCCCCAGTGGAAGTACCACATGTTGAAGTTCCAAAAGTAGAAGTTCCTACAGCTACTGAAGTAACTGAAGAGAATTAATTCTTATTTCAAAATCTAAAATTGCAAACTAATGGCAACTAAAGACGATATTAAGTTTCTAAGCAACCCCAATATTGGTCAACAACGTAAAAAATATTGTCGTTTCAAAAAATTCGGTATCAAACATATCGATTATAAAGATGGCGATTTTTTATTACAGTTCATCAACGAACAAGGAAAATTACTTCCTAGAAGAATAACAGGTAATTCATTAAAATATCAAAGAAAAGTAGCTACTGCTGTAAAAAGAGCTCGTCACTTGGGTATTTTACCTTATTTGGCGGATTTGCTTAAGTAAGCACAATTACTTTTTTTTAAATTTTTTTTATTACTATTCAAATTTTAAATACTCATGGAAATTATCTTGCTTCAAGACGTAGATAAAGTGGGTGATAGACATTCGATTGTAACTGTTAAGGACGGTTATGGACGTAATTTTCTTATCCCAAAAGGATTGGCGATTGTAGCTAATGATGGCAATCGTCGTAGATTGGCAGAAGTCATCAAACAGGAAGATGCCAAAGAATCAAAAATGCTAGATACATACAAAGTAATGGCAAATCAATTAAGTGGTCAAACACTTAAAATTGGTGCTAAAGCTGGTACTAGCGGAAAAATATTTGGAAGTGTAACAAATGTTCAAATTGCAGCAGCAATTAAAGAACAAATTGGATTAGACATTCCAAGAAAGAAAATTGTTTTAAATGACGAAATTAAAGAATTAGGAGAATATACAGCAACTATTGCTCTTCATAAAGAAGTGAATGGAACTGTAAAATTCGAAGTAATTGCAGAATAATTTCAATTGAAATAATCATATTAAAAGCCGTTTGACTTAATTGCCAAACGGCTTTTTTATTGGTACGAAATAAGTGAATAGGCGAAACACTTACTAAAGCAGCTTGCACTTTTGAAAAATACTTATTAGAAGTGTGATTTTTTGACAGATAGGAACAAAAAAATAAAGCCGATTATATTCGAAATATAATCGGCTTTATCTTGTGGTGAATACAGACTACAACTTGTAAGATTTATGATACTTTAATAATCCTCGTCTTCCAAAATAACTTCATTTCTCTCTAAAAATTGCCCAACGGCACTAGTAGCATTCGAAACTTTAGAGTAATCAATAGCATAGTGAATATACTTTCCTTCTCTTTTCGTAACAACTACACCAGCAGCTCTAAGCACTCTCAAATGTTGAGAAGTAATAGATTGTTCAAGTTTTAATGTATTGTAAATCTCATTGACATGTACCGACTTGTTCGTGTCGATAAATTCTAGAATCATCATCCTCAATGGATGGGCTAGTGCACGAAGTATCTCAGACGAAGTCTGAAGCTTTTCGTGATTAATACTTACCTTAATCTTTCTCATAATGTGCTTGTCTAAAATTTTGTTTTGGTTAATTCACAGGCGGTAACGATATGGCATGCAAATATGACAATAAAAAATCTTATTTACAAACAATTATTACAAAATGTATAGAAAAATTCTATAACAATAAAATTACAAGTGGACAACTACCAAAAATCTATTTTGACAAGCTACAGAACTAATATTTTAAAATGGTTGTATTATTCGTAGCACTTAGTTAAGGGATAGGCAAAAAATATTGTGGGATATATAGAATGAAATTTGTAAAAATTAATCAGCCAATTCTTCTACTAATTTTGATATTTGTGATAATCTTTCTTTGTCAATCTTATAATAGATGAATTTACCATCTCTATCAGTAATTACAACTCCAGATCTTCTCAAAATAGCTAAATGTTGTGAAGCTACAGATTGCTCTAATCTTAGTTTAACATACAAGTCTGTAACGGTCAAACGGTCGTTTTCCTCTAACAAGTCAATAATCTGTTGTCTTAACTTATGATTAATGGCTCTTAACACCAACACCGCTTTTCTCAACTCTACGTAATCAAGCTGAATATCCTTTTTACCTTTCTTCAAGGTAACAACTTCGTTTTTTTGCTTTCTCATATTATGTGTGCTATTATTTATTCGTAATAAAATACCTCTTTAGGTATAACCAAAACTGTACCAAAATATAATATACGAAAAATATATAAATTATAACAGTCTTTAAACCAGTACAAAAGTAATAATAATCTTTGTAAATAAAAATTTATTTATATATATAATTATATTACATTTTTTTTAGGTGTGGTGATGTTAGGTAGCTTAAAATAGGCTGGACTATATGAATATAGCTGTTCAAATTCCATTTTTTGGTACTTTTTTAAGGCAATACTGAACAAATATTCAGCATTACATTCCTTGATTTTTGAGAGTTTTATGTCCATTCTTTGCTCAAAAATTTTTTGAAAAATTTTTTCTGCACCACTTCCACATAGGATAGAATTAGGTGCAAAATAAGACAAATCTATTTCTTCACTCCAAATAAAATTGTGGGTTGGTTTGATTGCTTCTAAATTTGTATCATAAGTTGCTGTGAATACCTCCATCCTCTTTGCATCTATCATGGGCACAATTGGACCCGAGTTGGTCTCTGATAATAAAACGCCATTTGCTAAAGATTGGAGGGTGTTAATTTTTATTAATGGTATGGAAAGTGCAAAACAAATTCCTTTAGCTGTGGAAGCCCCTACTCTCAAAGCCGTATAAGAGCCTGGACCATCACTAATTGCAACAGCTCCTAAATCCTTAAAAGCCAAATGAGCAGCTTCGAGACATTCCTGAATCATCAGTGGCAACCTACTCACATGCTTCGTAATAACTTGCTCCTGTTTGGATGAAAGAATTTTTTCATTATTACAAATTGCAACCGAACAAATTTCTGTCGCAGTTTCTATTAGTAAAATATTTCCTTTACTCATTTTTTATTTTTACCTCCCACAGTAATTTCCCATAACTGAGATTTATTTAAGTATTTATTTGCCAATGCTTGAATATCAGCCACATTAAAGGTTTTTATGTACTCAATTAATTGGTTGAAATGGCTAATTTCCAAATCTTCGGATATAAAGGTTTTAACCACATCAATGGTATTATATGGACCATCGATCATAGTAAGGAAATTCCCAAGCAAATAGTTTTTTACCATACTCTGCTCTTCGGCATCTATGGGTTTTTCTTGTAGTTTTTTTATTTCTTTATATATTTCAGCCTTGGTTTTTTCCACCAAATCGTGGCTTGTATCGGTGCTTATATAGAAATAGCCATCATATTTCATCGTATCCAATGAGGAATAAATATTATAGGTGTAGCCTTTGTCTTCTCTGATATTCAACATGAGCCGAGAGCCAAAATAACCGCCAATTATGGTATTCAACACAAACATTCCATAATAATCTGAATGGCTTCTGTTGAAACACTTTATTCCTAATTTAATGGAGGTTTGTACGGTATCTTCCGTAATTATATTTAATTTTTGCGGAGAAAAGTTTATTTCACCATTGTAAATTAGGGATTGAAGTTTTACTATTTTCTTATTTTGTCCAAAATATTTATTGATTAATTTTATTTCAGAATCTGCTATTTTTCCACTAATGAAAATTGTACAATTACTCGTCCCAAACCTTTCAAGATGGTGTTTTAAGATATCTTCTCTAAATATTTGATCATAAGTTTCAGGGAAACTATTGTAACCATAAGGATGATTTTCACCAAAAATCAACTCTGTAAATTTCCTGTAAGCAATCACATCGTTTTTGATGAGCTCTAGCTTCAATCTTTCTTGGTTGTTCTTTTTATAAACCTCTAATTCAGATTGTGGAAATATCGGATCCCAAATGATTTCAGCAAGAATTGGAATAAGGTTCTCCAAATGTTTGTTTAGTGCTGTCAAAACAATGCTAGAGGCATCTAACTGTGCATTAAGGTTAAGTGCAGCTCCATAAAAATCAATTTTTTCTGCTAACTGGGACGAATTATATTGTCTAGTGCCATCTTTTATCAGTCTGAGAGTTGATTTCGCAACCAATCTTTTATGTTCATCTGTTCGTCCTGTAGCAAAATGAAACTCTATTTTGCAGGCTTCATGTTGTCCAGTATTGATAAGGTATATTTTTATCCCATTATCCAAAACATACGTTAATGGTTGGTCCAAAGAAATATGAGTAATTTCTTTGATTGGTGGCATTATTCTTCTGTTAATTTTTTTTTTCATTCTAAGTGTTTTTCCACTTTCCTCTGTAGTGGTCTTTTTGTACGTTTTCTTTGAGATAATTCATGAAAATTTGTCTTGGCATCGGTTTTGCACCCAAACTGCCCAAATGTAAAGTTTCTTGCTGACAATCAATTAGTTTAAAGTGTTCTTTTTGAAGAAACCGCACCAAGGTGATAAAACCATATTTTGATGCATTTGAAACAGTTGTAAACATCGATTCTCCAAAAAAGATTTTACCTAAAGCTACGCCATATAAACCTCCAACTATTTTATTTTGTTGCCAAACTTCCACAGAATGGGCTATTCCTAGTTCAAATAATTGGATATATGCTGCTTTCATCTCTTTTGTTATCCATGTTCCATGCTGCCCATTTCTCTTGATTTTACCACATTGATTGATAACATATTCAAAGTCATGATCGAAAGTTACCTGAAAAAAAGATCGATTAAAAAGCGGTTTCATACTTTTATGAACGACTAATTCATTGGGCAAAAGGACAAATCTTGGATTTGGGCTCCACCACAAAATAGGTTCATTATCACTATACCAAGGAAAAATACCAGAAGCATAAGCTGAAAGCAGCCGATTTACTGACAAATCACCGCCAAAAGCTAGCAATCCCTCTTTTGTAGCCATATTAGGATCTGGAAACGCTAAATTGTGAGTGTCAAGCTCAGTTATTTCGAACACTTTAGGAGCTTTGAATTTCTTCGATAACTGCTGATAGCCCTCTAACCACTAGTGCATCTTTGAATGGCATTAATACAGATTTTGATGCTGATTTTACTGTTGCTTTTCCTTTAAAATGAATAATCAATGATAATTGCTCAGATTGTTCTTGAGTATGATTTAATACTTCTATAAAACACTGAATTACCCAATCGAAAGTATTATGATCATCATTGTAAACAATCAAATGTGCTGATACTTTCGTACCATCATCAATCATTTCTTCCACAAGGACATCTTCCTCTTCGTAAGGCTTATAAATCATTGGATATTTATAATTTTTGCAAATATATCAAAAAAGACACTAAGAACAAAAAAAGAAAAAGGGTAGATCAATCTGATTATTAGTATATTTAATTTTTACCAGTACTTCCAAAACCTCCTGCACCTCTATCACTTTCAGCTAATGCCTCAGATGATTCCCACTCTACTTTTTCATATTTAGCGACAACAAGTTGTGCAATTCTTTCAGCAGGTTCCACTATTTGGCTTTCTGTAGATAAATTGATAACTATCACTTTTATTTCTCCTCTGTAGTCACTATCGATGGTGCCTGGTGAGTTGACCAATGTAATCCCCTTTTTTATTGCCAATCCACTTCTTGGTCGAACTTGCATTTCGTATCCTTGAGGAATTTCAACAAATAAACCAGTAGGGACTAATGCTCTTTGCATTGGCGCTAATTCCATATTTTCGGCAATATCTGCTCTCACATCCATTCCTGCACTACCGATAGTTTCGTATTGAGGGAGGTTGTTTTTGGATTTATTGATCACTTTTACAATTGCCATATTTTAATCTATATATTCTATTTTTCTCAAAAATCTAAAACCTAAAGTAATTTCAAAGCTAAGGTTCTTATTGGATTGTTCAGGAAGGCTAATATTCTGAACTACTCCTGTATATGGATCAAAAGATCTTACATTTTGTAAAGGTAATTGATAATATTGACTAGATAAATCTGGTGAAAAATTAAATTCAATAAACCCATCTACCAACTCACTATATTGTAATTGTATGCCAGCTGCTAACATAGGACCATAGTTCCATTTTCGGATGTTTTCTTTTATAGGATAATAATAATAAATCACATTATTATTAAAGTCATTACCACTTGGCAAATTGCTACCAAAAGTATATTCTAATCTAAACCCTAGGCTGTAATATCCTTTAAATTTATCATTTAACTTAAATTTCTGCTTTGCATAGGGTGCTAATACTGCATTATTATATAGAAAATTATTGGTGAAAGAAACTATAGTTCCAGATGTCCCATTCGAAAATCCCCAAGATCTAATAGCAGAACCCCTTGGATGATATCCTAACTGAACTCCCAAATTCGTTCTATCTTCTTCACTATAACTTTCCAAAAATAAATCTCCATGAAACTTAAATAGGACACTTGGAGAATATGCTCCTCTTTGTTTCCCCAGTGTAAGCCCTCCTTTTATTCCCCAATTATAGGATTGAGCACTTATTAAGCTTGAAATTGAGATTAAAGCAAATAGTAAAATACATCTAAGCATAACAACAAATTATCTACAAATATACGACTATTTTACCCTTAGTTTTTGACCTAATTTGATATTTAAATCAATTAAATTATTCAATTTCTTTAATTGTTCAATGGTGATATTATATTTTTTTGATATGTTATATGCTGTATCTCCTTTAATTACAGTATGAAATTGCTCATTGGATTTCTCCACAGCAGGAGGCTGTTTTGTCTCTATTTTCTTTTCCTCTACTTTAGGGATAATTTTAGTATTCGTAACAACTGTATCTTTAGTTTTAGTCTCTGTTATTTCTTTGGAAGCCACAACTGGCTTTTCTTCAACAATTTTAACTTCAGTTTTTATTTCCTCTACTTTTTTGTCAACTTTTTTGGTAGTTGGTGCTGCTTCTACTGGCTTGGTTGTTTCTACTTTCGTTGTTTGATCTTGTTTGGACTGTTTCACCATTTTTTCTTTAACCCCTGTTATTTCAAAATCAAGTAATTCTCCATTCAAAGCATTTGGAAATCCTGGAGCTTCGTCATCATAGATAGATTTTGGGTTCGACATATTATTATCATTAGGGTTTACGGACATAATTTTTGGGATATTCTTCTTCGAAACATACCCTCTTAGCGATATTTTGGATCCTTCCACAGGTTTTGAACCTTCTGGTAACCTGTTTTTGTCATACAATCTATACAATCGGATTCCATACATCTGTGCAATATCAAACATAGTTTCTCCATTCTTTAAAAAATGGTCAGCTTGTCTCCCTCTATAAAATCTACGTTTTCGCTGAAGAAATATTTTAGTACCCGACTTTAATTTCTCTCCTCCTCGAAAATGATAATCGTTGTATTCTACAATTTTATCACCGGATAAATCATATTTAGCAGCAATTTCAGATATGGTTTCCCCTTCAAATGCCAATACCATTTTAACATCATTCAACATTTGAATGGTTCTTTCTTTGGGTTGAGTAGAAGGCGTAGTTGTTGGTGGGTTTGCTACGGTTGTTGACACATCCAAAGTATGTAAGCTATAGTCTTCTATCACTTTTATCAGTAAATCTCCGTAATTAGGGTTGCTAGCATACCCAGCTTGACGCAATCCGTATGCCCAACTACGATAATCAGTGCTACCAAAACTAAACAAAAAACCATATCTCTTTTCTTTTTTAGGGTCTGTCAAAAAATCAGAATGGGCAATAAATGATTCTTCTGGGTTTCCATAGGATCTGAAACATGATTGTTTCTTTTGAAAATTCTCATCCACTTCATCATCAATAACATAATAAGTCTTACCATCCCAACCTGAAGAACATTTAATTCCAAAATGGTTGTTTGAATTTTGTGCTAATTCACTTTTTCCAAATGAGGACTCTAAAATAGCCTGTGCCATTTTAATACTTGCTGGAATAGTCGTCCTTTGCATTTCCAAAATACAGATATTGCTATATTTTTGAATATAATCCTTTTGATAATCTTTATTCTGACTTATTCCTTTCCCCCACAATATGGATAAAAAAATGATGGATAATACCATCCGAAGCAATACCTTCATACAACCATTATTTTGAACCAACTATTAATCAAGATTAGTTTAATACGTAAAGATTTAAAATATGGTATAATATGAATAGAAAAAAATGATATTTATCATTTCTTCGGCTCTTCACTGACAATTTTTTATGATTTCATCTTTACTTTAAATTATAGAAAATATCCTTTTTCAAATTTTTGGAATATTCTATTTTTTCTAAATTGAAAATCAATTATTTAGGATAATAAAAAGATATTTTGCAAAAAATTTGAAGAAAATAAAAAAGGCGTAAAAAATTGAAATTCAATTAATTACGCCTTAACTACGAGGTTCCGAACGGATTCGAACCGCTGTGGAAGGTTTTGCAGACCTCTGCCTAACCTCTCGGCCACGGAACCATTTTTCGATTAGGGTGCAAATATAAAGCCATTTATTTCAAAATGTCAAATTTTTTTTACTTTTTTATTTGCACCCTTTTCTATTAATATGCTCTTGCAAATAATACTCTTTGTTTTGATGGATTTCCTGTACGAATACACTTTCCATCTTCTAGTTTGTTATTCAATGGAATACATCGAATTGTTGCCTTAGTTTCTTCTTTGATAATATCTTCTGTTTCGGATGATCCATCCCAATGAGCAGAAACGAAACCACCTTTTCCATCTAAGACTTCAATAAATTCTTCCCAAGAATTTACTTCTGTAATATGAGATTGTTGATATTCCTTTGCTTTGTTATATATATTTTGTTGAATCTCTGCCAATAAATCCTCAATATATTGATCCAAACCTTCCAATGGAACATTTTTCTTTTCCTTAGTGTCCCTTCTAGCTACTTCTACTGAATTATTTGCTAGGTCTCTTGCTCCTATACCCAAACGAACAGGAACTCCTAGTTTTTCATATTCAGCAAACTTAAAGCCGGGTCTATTATGGTCATTATCATCAATTTTAACCCTAATTCCTTTTGCTCTCAATTTGGAAGCAATTTCATTGGAAGCAGCGGTTAACTCTTCTGATGGTTTTGGAATAGGAATGATTACCACTTGGTGTGGAGCTAATTTCGGAGGCAAAATCAACCCTTCGTCATCTGAGTGAGCCATTACTAAAGCGCCCATTAGTCTAGTAGAAACCCCCCATGAGGTCGCCCAAACATATTCCAATTCATTATTTTTACTCAAAAATTTAACATCAAATGCTTTTGCAAAATTTTGTCCCAAAAAATGTGAAGTTCCAGCCTGTAATGCTTTTCCATCTTGCATCATCGCTTCGATACAATAAGTGTCATCTGCACCTGCAAATCGTTCATTCGCAGTTTTCACTCCTTTCACAACTGGCAATGCCATCCATTCCTCAACAAACTCTGCATACACATCAAGCATTTTAGTGGTTTCTGCAACAGCTTCTGCAGCAGTTGCATGGGCAGTGTGACCTTCTTGCCAAAGGAATTCAGCAGTACGAAGGAACAATCTTGTCCGCATTTCCCATCTTACAACATTTGCCCATTGATTTATCAAAATTGGCAAGTCTCTATAGGATTGTATCCATCCTTTATAGGTATTCCATATTATTGCTTCAGATGTTGGTCTGACAATTAGTTCTTCTTCCAACTTTGCCTCTGGGTCAACGATTAATTTTCCTTTGTTGTTTGGGTCTGTTTTTAATCTATAATGAGTAACGACTGCACATTCTTTTGCGAATCCTTCCGCATTTTTTTCTTCTGCTTCAAATAAGCTTTTGGGGATAAATAAAGGAAAATAAGCATTCACATGCCCTGTTTCTTTGAACCTTTTGTCCAATTGATCTCTCATGTTTTCCCAAATGGCATAACCATAAGGTTTGATCACCATACATCCTTTCACTGCTGAATAATCAGCCAAACCTGCTTTTCTTACAAGGTCAATGTACCACTCAGAATAATCATCTGCTCTACTTGTAATTTCCTTTGCCATATTGTATTTTTTCTAATAAACTTTTTTAAACTTTGAGTATTAATTTACGTCATAATAGAGAAAGTGTTTTAATTTAGGTGTTTTAAAAGCCAAAAATAGCGTTTTAACTAAACCTTAACACTCATTTTTGTCATTTACAATACTTTAACTAAAATAAAAACGAAATTTAGGGATATTTTAACTCGATATTTTGTTATACAGCTATACATTTGAATTTATTAATTGGCTCGTTAGTCAAATATAAAATTTAACAAGATAAATTTTTTACCATGAAATGGAATAAACTTTTTTCAATCGCTTTAGTTTTGGGATCTTCATTTTCCCTTCAAGCTCAATTTGACGATTTGTATTATGATCCTGAAACAGATAATGTTGCAGTAGTTTATGATGATTTTGTACCTTCATCTACTCGACCAAACAAAACTACCACTACATCCAATACAGATGAAAATGGTAATACTTACATCACCAACAATAATTATTATGATGAAGATGATAATTATTATTATACAACAAGATTAAGAAGATTTCACTCTCCTTACATGGGTTTCAATTATTATTCTCCTGCTTATACAGACTATAATTATTATGACCCATTTTGGACAAATAATGGAACAACTATTATAATTAATAGCGGCTTTGGTTGGAACTACGGTTATAATAACTGGAATTATGGATATAACAACTGGGGATATGGTTATAATAATTGGCACTGCGGTTACAATAGTTGGAATTATAATCCATGGAATAGCTGGTATGGCGGCGGTTGGGGTTACAATAGCCCGTATTGGGGTGGTTATTATGGATACAATAATTATTACAATAATGGTTGGGGCTGGAATAATGGTGGATATTATGGTGGTGGTCATTATTATGATAATAATACTCCAGCTAAAAACACTTTATATGGACCTAGAACAAATGGTGCAACTGCTACATCTCCAAATCCTAAAAATGTTAGAACTGGGGGGAAAATAGGTGGAACACCTTCAAATATTCCAGATGAAAATCCAAATACGAATGGATTAAGTCCTAGATCAAATACGGTAGAAAATCCAACAAGACCAACAAGGGCAGTAAGAGTAAATCCGAATGACAATACAATACCTTCTACTACAAATAACCCAACACCAAGTAGGCCTAGTAGAGTAGCTGAAGAGAAGCCAAGTAGATATCAATCGGATAATTCTGATAGACAGCCTACTCAATATAACAACAACCCTAGACAGGAAAGAACAAATACAGTCAGGAGTTATGAAACGCCTAGACAAGAACAACCTTCTAGAAGTTATCAAACACCGAGAAGTGAGCCTGCACCAAGTAGATCATTCGATTCTTCTCCAAGACAACAACAAAGTAGTCCTTCTAGAAGTTTTGAGTCTGCACCTTCAAGAAGCAATGATTCTGCTCCTTCAAGAAGTAGCGGCGGCGGTGGCGGCGGCGGAAGAAGAGGTGGAAGATAGTTTAATAAAAATATTTTAAATTTTAATAGTTGAAGTGGGTGGCAGTTGGTGATGCCACTGTCCACCCACTTTTTTATTGTAAAAAAATCAGTATGAAAAACCGAAATAACTTAATTCAAATAATTTTTAGCTTAATATTAATCTCAAATTTTGCAACTGCACAGACAGCATATGATGCATTGCGATTTTCATCCACAGAAGCAGGAGGTACAGCCCGAACAATGTCAATTGGTGGAGCAATTGGAGCTTTAGGAGGTGATTTTGCAACTGTCAGTAGCAACCCTGCTGGATTAGCTACCTTCAGGAAATCAGAGTTTACGATTACTCCTGGTTATCTAAAAGTGAATACAAAGTCAAAATTAACTAGTAGCTATACTACTAATAATGAAATTTTAGACAAAGGCAGTTCCTTTGGATTATCTAATATTGGTTTGGTAATTTCTAAAAAGCCATCCAATAAAAAATGGTCAAATGTCAATTTTGCAGTAGGAACGAATTGTATTGCAAATTATAAAACTGTTCAATTCTATGATGGAAAATCGAGAGGATCTATAACGGATAAATTTGTTGAGCAAGCAAATGCTAATATAACTGACCCTTATTTTGTTGATTTAGCTTTCGATGCAAATGCTTTAATATTGGACACAGTCCAGAATTTATATGTCAACGATTTTGACAAAATCAAAAATGACTTATTGAAAAAGAATCAAACTATCAGCACAAAAGGCTCGATCAATGATTTATCTTTTTCATTAGCAGGAAATTATAAAGAGAAATGGCTTTTAGGGGTATCTGTTGGGGTGCCAATATTAAGTTTTACAGAAAATAAAACATATAAAGAAACTAATGATGGATTGGCAACTCCTTTTAATTCATTGACTTTTGATGAATATTTGAATACGAATGGAGTAGGAATTAATTTGAAATTAGGAGTAATCTATAAATTGAATAAAATGTTCCGTTTTGGAGCTGCTTTACATACACCAACAGCTTATAGCTTACAAGATAACTATTCGAAAAAATTAACCTATAGCTACTTAGGCTCAACTGGGCAAAATATTTCTTCGACAGCTAGTTCTCCAGATGGTAATTATGAATACCATTTGAATACGCCTTGGAAAGCACAAGGAAGTATCGGAGCAGTTTTTGGCAAGTCTGGATTTATTAGTGCTGAAGTTGAATATTTAGATTATAGCTCTTCTAATTTTACTTTTGCAAATACAGATAGCGAAAAACAATATGAAAGAGATGTCAACAATGAAATTACAAATAGCTATAAAGGTGCAATCAATATCAAAGTAGGTGCAGAATATGCTGTTGACATTTTTAGAATTAGAGGTGGCTATGCACTTTATGGCAGTCCATTTGCTAATTCCACTAGTGGTGCTAGAACGATAATTTCAGGTGGAATAGGATTGAGAGGTGATGTAATGTTTTTAGATTTGGGCTATCAATATAGCTTGAATTCTGATGGTTATATTCCTTATACTACTGGAAGCTCTGTTCAACAATTTGTAGAAAGAAAATTCACAAAGAGTAATATAGTTGCTACTATTGGTTTCAAATTTTAAGAAAAAACCGATTGTATTTAAATAAAAAAGGGTCGTGATGAAAATTCATCACGACCCTTTTTTTAATCTTTTTTCCTATCTATTACTTCTGGACCTTTGTCTTCGTATTTTATCGAAACTGGTTCATCTATTCGGATGATTTTTATTTCTGTTCTTCTATTGTATTGATGCTCCTCTTCAGAACATTCCACACCATCTTTACATTTATTTCTGATTAGAGCCTCTCCCATTCCCAATGGTTTGATTCTTTTAGAATCAACACCTCTAGCGACTAAATATCTATGTGCTGCATCTGCTCTTTTCACAGAAAGTTCTTTATTGAATTCATCACTTCCTCGACTATCCGTATGAGAGGATAATTCGATTTCCATACTTGGATACTTCTTCATTAAAGCAGATAGTGCATCCAACTCTCTAGCTGCCCCAGCTCTAATATTCCATTTTCCAAAGTCGTAATATATATTCTCAAGAACGATAACAGTTCCTGTAGGAATTGCATTTCCACCTCTTCCATTAATAGGATTTAAATCAAGGTTTACATTATAGATTTGAGTAAAATCTTTTACAACTTTTGGCGTTTTTGCGTTCTTAGATGGCTCGAATCCTTCTTTTTCTGCTGAAATAGTATAATCGCAACCATCTTTCAAACAGGTGTTATATACTCCATCCGCATTTGTTCTAGTCGTAATTACCTCTTTTGTGCAATTATTTGTGATTTTAACCAAAGCATTTGAAACAACAATACCACTTTTAGCCATTTTTATGATACCTGTAACATCTGCACAAGTTTTTCTTTTCAAATATACCTCAGTAATAATTGGGCTTTCTTTTTTTCCAATTGTTGATAGTACCAACTCCTCATTTTCATATCCTTTTTGAGCGACTAACAGAACATATTGCTTATTGCTTTTCAAACCAAAAGTTGCACCACCTTCTTGATCCGTTTTTTTATCAGGATTATTTAAAGCTGAATTACTCTTTTTAACTAATTTTAAAGATAAATCTTTTGAACCATCCGTTGGCATCAACATCACATCGTACAATTCTCCATTTGATGTCAATCCATCTGGTGATCCTTCCAATAATTTTATAGAAACTCCTTCGAGAGGTTTTTTAGTCACTTCATCATAAACTTTCACGATGCCATCTAAAGGAACTGATGTTCCATTCAAACCCTCTTTTACTTCGAAAAAGTAAATATCATCTTTCCCAAAACCTCCTGTTCTATCACTAGTAAAATAGCCTCTCGTGCCATCCGTATTCAGGATTAGTCCTAAATCATCTTTATTAGAGTTAAATTGCTCTCCCATGTTCTCAGCAGGCATAAAATTTCCGTCACTATCCGTTGTAGATGAATATAAATCTAACCCACCCAAATTATCTTTATGACCATCAGAGGTAAAAAACAAAGTACCACTTTCATGTATGAAAGGAAAAGCCTCTTTTTTATCTGTATTTACATTTGGACCCAAATTGACTGGCTTTCCCCAAGTATCTCCTAGCTTTTCACATACATAGATATCATAGCCACCATAGCCACCTGGCATATTGGATGAAAAATATAATTTGAAACCATCAGGAGATAAGGATGGGTGAAAAACAGTGTATTGGTCACTATTAAATGGCAAATCGACTATGTTTTCCCAATCATATTGTCCTCTCGAAGCCGAATATACTTTCATCCCAATTCGATGCAATTGATCAGCTTTGGTAACACCATTTTTCAAATTATTCCTTGAAAAGAAAATTTGATCCCCGTTTCTACTAAAACTTACCGGTCCTTCATGCACATTTGAATTGATCTCTAATGAAAAAGGCTCAGGTTTTAATGGAATGCCATTTCTATCAGTATCTGCATAAAATAATTCGAAAAATGGAAGACCTGTTTTCGGATCTATCTCCCCATTTGCCCTAGTAGAAACATAAACGATTCCAGTTTGGTAAAACATGGGTGAAAACTCTAGTTTGTCACTATTGATTGCATTACAATTTTTGATAACTACACTAGAATTATAAGCTAATTTGTCTAAGGATTTAGTGTTTGCATTTTGCTGAGCAAAAAGGCTAAAGTTCAAAAAATATATTAGACAGATTAATATGTATTTGTTGTTCATCATTTATTTTGATTAAATGCCATTAAAATACTTTTTAGAAAAATCTAGGGTTCACAAATTCTTTGCCCTCAGATTTGCCTAAACAATATCTTAAAATAGCTTCCACACTTCCATTTGAATATGATTTGATGTCGGAAAGTGTGAAATCATACGATAATGCAAACATCAAATTATTCGTAAGTTGTGCACCAGCAATAACATCAATTGACTCTCCAATTCCTACTTCCTTCGATCCGCCTGCTCTATAAGTTGCTCCAACATTAAATTTATCTAAAAATATTGCCATCAAGTTAGCATCAAAATCTAGTGGTGAGTTTTTGGCATATTTAATCAATAATTGCGGCTGCAACTTAATTTTATCATTTACATTGATCATCAATCCAGACATTAAATATCCGTGGTTGACTTCCTTACTCAAAACATTTCCAATTTCAGAAAAATCAATATTGTTGTTTAACATTCTTGGTAAAGATGCTCCCACATAAAATCTGTTGGTAGCATAATAGGCTCCTACTCCAACATTGAATAACCATTTACTTTGGAAACCACCCGTAATACCATTGTCTGCACCAATTGGTTGAGTCCCTTTCAATCTTGGGTCCGCCCAATCAACTGCACGGCGACGAACTGAAGCCATAATTCCAATACCTAAAGTACCTCTACCAACTTGAATTCGATAGGCATAAGTACCTTCTAAAGTTATTCTATTTTCAATACCAATTGAATTTCTTAATAAACTCAATCCTACCCCTACTCTCTTATTGAGCATAGGGGTATTATAGCTCAACATTTGAGTCGATGGTGAGCCATCTAAGCCAATCCATTGCTTCCTATAAATTGCTGTTAGGCATCCTGCATCTGTACTCCCTGCATATCCTGGATTCAACCCAAGTTTGTTATACATAAACTGAGTATATTGTTGTTCTTGCTGAGCAACTAAAACAGTAGAAACAAATACAAAAAAGCCTAAAATTATTGATCGCATAATATTTTTCATCTAAAGATTATTTTAAATATGTTTATCATTGAATTATCTTTCCAACATTATAAATCCAGATTTTGGTGTCTCTCCATTACCGTAGGTAACAACAAAGAAATAGGTAGATGCTGGTAAATCTTGTCCATCATAAGTTCCTTTCCATCTGTTGGTACTATTATAAGGAGAAGCCCTAAATACTTCATCACCCCATTGATTAAAGATGATTACTGTATTGTTTGGATATTTTCCAGATTCTAAACAAGGAACAAAGAATTCATCATTTACATTATCCCCATTCGGCGTAATTACAGTAGGTATTTCACAGTCACTAGCATCGCCAACTGCTAAGGTTACGATTGCTGAAGTACATTCGTTCGGGCACTCATCTCTACAAACCTCGTAAACGAACCTATCTAAACCAACATACAATCCGGGCAAATAGGTAAATTCACCATTTCCATTGTAGGTCAAAGCACCATGAGTTGCATTTTCTTTAATATTAATTTTCCAATTATTTGGTAAAATATCATTCAAAGTTACTTTTAAAATGCTCTGGCTATCAAATTTGATATTGTACACCCCATCATCATTTGCCTGACCTATATAATTGTATTTTACTTTCAAAGTATCTCTTGAATAAACCCCACATGCATTATTGCTAATTGACCATACGAATTGATATTCACCATCCCTTAGAGCTAAAGCTGTTGTTGTTGCTAAAGTAGGATTTACGATCTGGATGGTTGGGTCAATAGAAGTCCAAGTTCCTTTTCCAATTACTGGAGCAGTTGCTTTCAAATCAATCACTCCATTTGCACACTTAGTGAAATCAGCTCCAGCAAAGGCAAACTCATTTGGTAACTCTGCATTCACAACAGCAACTGTAACATAGGCATCTTTACAACCTGGAATTGCTAATGTCCAAGTGAAATAGTAAGTATTACCTGGTTTCAATCCTGTAACTTGCGATTTCGGGTCATTTGGATTGACAATGTCAACTCCACTACCTGCTTGACCAGGTGCTTGAGACCATGTACCAGTGATACCAGCTGGTGCAGGTTTGGCACTCAAACTAGTTGTAGTAACATTACAAATATTCAATGAATCTGCTTTGGCAACTACATTGAAGTTTGATATAATTTTGACATCATCAGAAGAATAATCTTTACAATCTCCATTCGATAATGACCATCTTAAAGTATAAACACCACCTGGAATGATACCATTCACTGTTGTGTTTGGATCATTGATATTGGTTATTGTTAATCCAGAACCAGTAATTACAGACCAAGAACCGCTACCAATGGATGGTTGGACAGCACTCAGTTTTGCTGACAACTGATCTTCACAAACATATACATCATTGCCTGCAAACGATTTATCATTTGGAACAGTATAGAAAGTTGTTGAAACAATGGTTGGTAATGATTGACATCCTCCTACCAAAGCTCTTACATAAAAATCTTTAATTCCATTACCATAAGCAGTTAAATTGGATATTGTCAAATTTAAAGCTGATGTTGGTCCACCAATTACTGTATCTGTAGAAGCATTATACCAAATATATTTTGCACCAGGAATACCCGGAGGCGTCACTGATAAAGTCATGGTAGAGTTCGGATTAATACACTGTGATGGCGGATTTGCCACTGCTGCTGGTGATGGAGGCGATGGTAATACCTGAACATTCAAATCATCCGAATAAGGCGATGCACAACCATTCACAATCACTCTCAATTTATAAATCCCTGATTTATCTGATGAAACAGGATAAATAGTTGGGCAAGTCAAAGTTGAATTAAAATTAGGTCCTGACCATTCATAAGTAGCAGTAGGAATTTGAGCAGTGCACAATTTCAAACTATCTCCATTACATACTGGACTATTAGAAGTAGCAATCGGTTTTGCAGGAACTGCTGTAGTTTTTACTACTACTAAATTAGAAGTATCTGAAATACAACCATCAATATCAACGACTACATAATAATTACCATTATTACTAGTATTTACACCTGTAAGTAAGTAAGTAGGAACATTTCTAATCTGTACTCCTTGAGGTGTAATAAACTTATATTTAATATTTGCTCCTAAAGGGTAGGATGTTTTCACATCTAATTGCAAATTATCCCCTTCACAAACTGCTGTACCCACTAAGGCTAAAGTAGGGGTGAAAGGTTTTTGGCTGATATCAAGAACATGTGTTTTTGCATTTGATTTACAACCTGATAATTTATCTGTAACATAAAGTGTATAGGATCCTTTATCCGCAAAGGTTGCATTCGGAATCGTCAATACAGAATCTAATGAAATAAAACCACCTTGTGGGTTCCTCCATTCAAAAGTATAACCTCCTGATGCTCCTGTTACAGTAGGTGTCAATTTTATATCTTGAGCTCCAGTGGTACAATTCAATGCATTATCGGTGATGCTAAGAATTTCTGGAGCAGGCTTTACAGCAATAAACTGGGATGAAAAATTAGAGCAACCACTTGAAGTAATAATGATTAAAGAATAAGTTCCTTGCACTGGATTTACTTGTGGATTGTATATAGGGGAAATCTGAGCGGTTGGACCACTCCAAATATAAGTTACATTTTGGAAATTTCCTGCTGTCAGTTGTATCAAACTATTTGTACAACCTGGATTCGGATTTACACTAAATGTTGCATCTGGTTTTGGTCCAACATTAATAATCGTTGAATTAGAAGTTTCAGATTTACATCCATTTCTCACAACATACATTGACCAAGTTCCTGCATCAGAAACCTTTGCATTGAAAATGGTTAGTTTAGGTGTCAATGTAACAATCTCTGTAAAATCAGGGCGAATCCAATGGTAGGTGTCAGCATTTGTAATATTACAAATCAATACTATACTATCTCCAACACATACAAATCCATTGGAGGATAATATTGGTTTTTCTGGTCTTGGAGTCACCACAACCGTAGTATATCCAGGATTAGATACACAACCATTTGGAGAAGTGACTAACAAAGTATAAGTACCTGAATTATAAGGTGAAGCAACAATAGATGGTGGATTTGGGCTTGTTGAACTAAAACCATCTGGTCCTGACCAATTATAAGTATAACCAGATCCTAAATTATTAGTACCTAATGTAAATAAAACACCTTCACAGATTTTAATAGTGTCATTAAAAGTAATTGCAAGTGGTGAAGTATATACTACTACCGAAACTGGTATAGATGGATTTGTAACACAAGAATCAATCTCAACTATCACATAATAATTTCCAGAAACTGGATTGTTTATTGAATAAGTAGGGGTATTGGTAGTGCTCAATAAAGTACCTGAATTTGGTATTCCTTTATACCATTTATAATTTACATTGTTACCAAAATAAGTTTGGGTGCTTAATACCAAAGGTGAATTATTACAAATAGGTGTATTTAAAGCAGTTATAGTAGGTACATTATTTTGAGCATCAATTATTACTTGTACCGATCCTGTTGCTTTACAACCAGAGAATCCTTCTATTTCAACTGTATATGTTCCTGAAATACCTCCTGCAAATTTTGGATTTTGATCTGAAGAACTAAAATTGCTTGGTCCAGTCCATTTATATTTGAATGATGTTCCAAAGCCAGGAGGGTTTGCAAATAACTTTACTGTATCTTTATTACATAATACAGCATAACTAGGTTTTGGAGATGCAATATCAATTTTAATAGTAGAAGTACATTGTGAAGTTAATCCTGCAGCATCTGTCACAGTCATCGTAACTGTCGTAATTGTACCAATTTGATTACAATTAAATAAATTAGGAGAAACGGAATAGCTTACGATGCCACAATTATCATAACTGCCAGCATTTATCTGGTTTCCTTTTATTGTATCATTTTGTCCCGAAGCATTGACAAACACAAAAGTATTGTTGTTACATTTTGCTACTGGTGGAACATTATCAGTTATTGTAACATTATAGGAACAGGTATCTTTATTTCCAACACCATCCGGAACTATATAAAACACATTCGTTGTACCACTATTAAAAGTAACCTTTGGATCAAAACTTGGAGTTGGAAATGAAGTGGTAGGGGTAACAGTTGCTCCAGTAGTATAGTAATCTATAAAAATTGGATTATAGCTAATTGTTGCTGTTAATTTACTCGAACCATCATTTTGCCCGTTAGCAGTTACCGAATTATTACATGGATTGATTCCTCTTCCCGGAATTGATGGCGGAACAGCAAATGAAATATTGGAAATCGCTCTAAATGTTACGATTCCGTCCTTTGCCCATTGATTGAATGTAGCCGTTGGAATCGAAAAATTGATGATACTAGGAGAATTACAATTTCCAGCTATCACATTTGGTTGCCCAACTTCTGTAGTACCAATTACTGAATTATCTTCAGCCAAAATCGTGAAATATTCACCTGCACTTTCTACATCACCAATTAAATTCAAAGATAAAGTAACTGAACTACCGTAAGCATTAGCTGTTAATCCATTAAAATTAAATGTTTTATTATCAGCTAAATATTCAATCAAATTTGGATTATAGGTAAATGTTAATAAAGCATCTGCTAAATTATTCGGTTGAGTTTGAGTATAAGTAGCCAAACCACAATTGTCAATTATATTTGGTAACCCTAAAGGCAATGTTTTTGCACAACTATCAATAGGGGTGAAAATATTGATATTTGATGGACAAAGCACTATTGGACTTTCTGTATCTTTCACGACCACTATACTTGAACAAGTCGCACTATTTCCAGCACAGTCTGTTGCATAATAAGTGATTGTGTGGCTTCCTACTGAAAGATTTGTTGTAGTAGCTGCTATTGGCGAAACGGTAATTTTAGTTCCACCATCTACACTATATTGATAGGATATTCCAGTTACAGAAGTTGTACCATATGTCAAAACAGCTTTCACATTTCCATTAGGACAAATTGGATTTATCGCATATCTGCCTGGCAAAGTTGCTGGTATATTCGGTACCAATTGGAACTTTATCAACCCATCAGCAGCCCAAGTATTTATTTGTGTAGCTGTTAAAGTTATGATTGTTTCACTATTTCCACATTGAGTTGGTGTATTTACAGTTTGTCCTAAAGAGGAGCCATCTTCCGCAAAAATATTGTAAAACTCAGTAGCTTCCTCTGCATCAATATTATTGAGCAATATTCTAAAAGTAGCTGCTGTAGTTGCAGAAATAGGAGGCGAAGGTACATTGAACATATAATTCAAATTACCTACAGGAATCTCTTCACTATTTGGAAAAGCTGGAACTAATCTAATTATTGAATCTGCATAAACTGAAGATCCGTTTGAACAACCATCAGAAATGGATGGTGGTAATAAAACGACATTTGCAGCACAATTACCTGGATCATTCGATACAGTAATATCTTTTGGACAACTATTAAATAATGGAGGAGTGTTATCAGCAACATAGAAAGTTGCAGAAGTAACACTAACATTATTACATTTATCAACAATTACAAAATCTACTTTTTCAAATCTATAAATTCCACTAATTGGTGATGGGCATGATGCTGCATTCAACCCACCAGCATTTTGTGGAAAAGTTGCAGGGTTATTTAAGTTAATCGTAGCTGGGTTATATGTTCCTGGAACCGCAGCAAATACAGTTCCTATCCCACAATTATCTGTAAATGTTGCACCACCAAATTGAGAAACCCAAACAGCAAAAGCAGCTTCTGCAACTCCATCTGTTGTACAATCTATTGTTTTATCTTGTGCTGAAGCTGTAATTACTGGCACTTTGGTATCAACTACTACTATATTTTGTGTGGCTGTACTCACATTACCACAAATATCAGTAGCAGTCCAAGTTCTTTGAATTGTATAATTGTTTTCACAACTTCCATTCACTTTACTATCTGTATGATTAATATTTAATGGTCCACAATTATCAGTTGAATTCGTAGGAACTCCTGTATCTAATGGGTCAGTTGAGGCTGTACATTCCACAGTTACATCAGCAGGTAAAGTGAAAGTTGGTGCTTTGGTGTCCTTCACTGTGATAACTTGAGATTGTTGAGCCGTATTTCCACAATTATCCGTTGCCTTCCAAGTCCTTGTAAGTGTATAATTATAATGTCCGCAATTATTCACATCACCATTTTGAGTGGATCCTTGAGAATATTCAATTGATACATTTAAATCACAATTATCAGTTGCAGTCGGAACAGCTGGATCTGGGATAGCATCACATTCAACTGTAATATTAGCTGGAACACCTATTAATACAGGGTTTTTGGTATCAATAATCGTAATTACTTGAGTACCAGTTGTCGTATTTCCGCAATCATCAGTTGCCGTCCAAGTTCTTATTAATTTATAATTATCTAAGCAATTGCCACCTTCTTTCACTTCTTGGTAAAATACATTTACTGTAGTCGCACAATTATCTGTAGCACTCACATTTGCTTTAGTAGGTACTGCATCACATTCAACTGTAATATCTGATGGTAAACCAACTAATATAGGCGCAACGATATCCTTTAATTGGAATTTAGAATTCGTTGTTGATTGATTGCCACATTCATCCGCTACAATAAAAGTAACTGTAACTTGATAACTACAATTATTGGAAGGTGCCACAGGAGGATTTGATTTATTTCCTGAGTTGCCCAAATTATCCGTCCAGTTATAGCCTACCCAATTGATAGATCCACAAGGATCAGAAGCGGATGCACCGCCATTATTATTTAACCAGTTTTGAAGTTTCGAATTATTAATATTTGGAGCATTATCACATTCAACCACTAAATCACTTGAAGTAGGGTTAATTTTTGGAGACATATTATCTACAATACTAAATGTCGCTGTAGTTGGTGTTGGAGTTTCATTACCACAACCATCAATTGCATAAAAACTGACCGCAACTGAGCCTGTATTTCCACAACTTGTAGCTTGAGAAGCTGCTAGATTTGCTAATGCCGTTGTAAGATCGGGAACAGTTCTGTAAGTAACGTTCGAACAACCATCTATTGCCAATGCACCTCCTCTATTATTATACCAATCTTGAAATGCTTGATTTACAGTAGGAACCGTATCACATTCAATTTTTAAATCACTTGCAAATACTGAAAAAGTTGGATTCAAAGTGTCTCTGATTGCAAAAATGGCGTCAGTAGTAGAAACATTTCCACACAAATCAGTGTAAGCAAACATTACTTTCACTTGACCTATTATATTATTAAATGTTATTCCGCCTATTACCACATTGTCTTTACAACCACCTGCAATAGATGCATCCAAGGCAGCTCTTGCTCCAGCTTCATCTACAGTAGAGCCATTCACTTGCAATGTCAATTTGATAGCTCCAGAAGGCGTACAAACATCCGATGCCATACTTCCTGCCCTTGCCGCAATCCAATTTGAAAAATCAGTTGTGTTTCCAGAGCCATTGCATTCAACTAATTTATTTTGAGCACCCACTGTAATATTGGGTGGATTAATATCTGTAATCGTAAACGAAGCTCTAGTAGTATCTGTATTTCCACAAATATCTTTCGCCACAAAATTTACAACCGAACCTTGATTTCCAGAACAACCTCCAATATTTGGATTGGATGGGAAATAACTCCAACTCACTGTTCCACAATTGTCTGTCGCAACTGCACCACCATGAGCATTTAACCAGTCATCTAAATCTTTCAACGGATCTCCGCCATCACATATTCTGATGGTATCTTTTGCAGGAATCGTGATGGTAGGTTTTAAATTATCGTAGGTAGTATAGGTTACTTTGACACTTGCTGTTTTTCCACAGGTATCCGTAGCCGTAAAGGTCACTTCCACACTACCACATGTATTTGAAAAAGTTGTAGGGGCATTATCACTTAGTTTTAAACCATTACAATTATCTGTTGCTTGAAAAGCAGCTCTTTGAGTATTCAACCAAGCACTGTAATCAGCAGCATCGCAGGAAACAGACAAGCTAACCGGAAATCCTGTAATCACAGGAGCTGAAGTATCCGCTAACATCGTAATTGTTTGAGATACTTGTGCAGAGTTTCCAGCACTATCAGTTGCTGTCCAAGTTCTTAACACAGTTCCTCCACTACATACAGACCAATTTCCAGTATCATTCATCGTAATTTGCAGATTACTTCCACTGGAGCAATTATCACTTGCTTCCACATTGGATGGAGCTGGCAGTGCACAAGATGCAGTCAAAGCAGCTGGTGGGGTTACTGTAAATACAGGGTTTGTTTTGTCAACTATCACTCTGAACAACCCATATTCCTTCATGGTTCCCCCTGAGTTCTTTGCCAAATATGAAATCTTTATGGTATTTCCTGCTGGAATTGTATCTCCACTTTGGATCATGTTGCCCGTAGTTACATTCAAAATGGAAACAATTTTAAATTCTCCAATAAAACAAGGCGTTCCGCTAGGCTTAACAATTAAGGTATCTTTCGGACCACCATCAAAACCAATTAAGGAATATTTACCTTTTTCATTAATACCTCCTGTACCTCCTGGAGGATAAGAATAACCAGATAAAGTGGGTACATGAGAAATATTCAAAACAACTCTACAGTCATTTCCAACCAAAACAGTATCCGTACCTCTTGTATCTGTAAAGGTAATATCAGAACCACACTGACTAAACAAAGAAAATGGGAGACTCAGACAAAAAAGCAAAAACGATATAAAATAAATCTTGGTAAATCGGTTTTTCATATTTTTAGTTTACGTGATAATTTTAATTTAATAAATGATATTTGAGTTATACAAAAAAGATGCATTAGCTATCCTTTGGAAATAGCAAATAGGTATTAGAAATAAAAATATTATTGAGACCAATGTCTGATAGGCATTGTTTTGGGATACAAAAACTATTGTAATTACATACAATCATACTAATCGGTTTGTTTATCAACTATTTTGGGAAATGTTGATAAAAATTACTTATAATCTAAAAAACTAAACTAATTCAAGGTGCAATATTATTAAAAATATTGACACTAATCAACTTTTATATTGCAACAATGAATAATATATAAAAAGCTAAATTGTTATTTAGCCAAAAATATCTCTCAAAATATTGGTTTCCAGAATATTACATATTTAGACGTATTATTCTAAATTTTTGTTGCAAATATAGTAATTTTTTATATTTGTTTTTTTAAATATCTAACTTATTTTAGGTTATGTATGTGAAAAATATCTAATATTCTAAATGAAAATTTAAAATGGGTTTAAATACTTTAGCTCTTTTATATCAATAAAATCCTTGTCATTCCTACTTACTAAAGTAAAATCATAAACAATTGCAGTTGCAGCAATAATTGCATCAGGTGTTTTTAGTTTATAATTTTGTCTTAAAAAAATTGCATTATCAGCTATTTGGTTTGAAACAGATATGAAATTTACATTATTGAGAAATTGTACAGTTTTTTCTTTTTGAAGGAAGTTGTCAAATTTAAAACCCATAAGCTCTATTTTAGTGATTATGGATAAAGGTAAATCAAAAAATAGCATCTCATTAACAGTCTTTTGGGCATCATCTGGCAATAATCCATTAAGATGATAGATTATAATATTCGTATCTAATAAATAAATCATTGCCACTCATCCTTTTGAGCCTTCAATTTTAAATCAATCTCTTCCATTGTCATTTTAGAGTCCCAGCTACCAGAAAGTTCAATCAAATTTGGATTCAATTTGGAGGATACTGTATGAGTATATATCTTAATATCTGGTATTTCTTTCAAAAAAGAAAGTAGCCAAGTTGACTTATTTTCAGGAATTTCGATAGTGATTTGCATAATACAATTTTTACAAAACTAATTACTTTTTAAGGATAAGTCAAATAATTTTAAATGCTATTTATATTTTAGCATTATTTCCTTACAACTTAAAATTTACCTAAGCCTTTGTTTTTCTGTTTTTTATATCAATATTTACAATCATAGCTATGGAGAAAAAGAAGAATGAACCTACTTTGTCGGTTTCTATCATATCGTTTATAAGAATAAGTGTTGCTATTACAATTAATGAAAGGCTAGCTGCCATCACGAATCTTTTATCCAATGTGTTTTTGGTTTGGTGATATATTTTCTCACCATAGATTAATGCTCCAAATAATAATGTAATAAAAAATATTAAGCCGAGATATCCTTGCTCAATAATCATCAATAAATAATAACAATGGACACTAGATTTTTCTGGATTATCGCTTACATATGTTTTGAAATTCGAGATTGTATAGGATTTGTAAAAATTGTAAAAATTACCTGGACCAAATCCCAAATAGGGATGATATTGGGTCATATGTGCACCGGCTACCCATCGATAAACACGTTCCATGGTAGAGATATCTTCCATTTTATAGGTTGCCTCCACCAACTCATCAAAATTTTGTTGCGTAATCGTTTTATTAAAATCTGGTGCATAATCCAAATACTTATTGTTCCGCACTAATGAAATCACCAATATTACAGTCGAAATAGCAGCTACGATTAATGTTGGTTTTATTAATTTCAAATCTATAATATAATAGGCTCCTATTGCAATTACTAAGGCTATGTATGCAGCTCTTGTATAGGAAAATTGGATAGCTACCACTAATAAAAGCAAAATGAAAATCCATACATTTCTCTTAAATGCGCCTTTTTGATACCAACCTAAAATGTACCAAACATAAGGAACAAAAAGAGCTAGTAAACATGCATAACTTACATGATTTCGATAAAATGGTACCAGAACTTTATTTACATCTATAAAAGAAAAACCCACTAAAGCATGTCTTATAAGTGCATAAATAACTGTAATTACAAGAGTAGATGCCACACATTTTACAAATAATTTCTGATCCTTATTGTCTTTTATAAGATTGCCTGCCATAAAATAGAAAACAGAGACATACCAAATTTTAGATAAAAAATATTTGATAGAAATCACCATTAAACTAGAGGTAAACATCGTAATGAAAATCCAGCTAAGGTGCAAAAGGAGGAATAATGTCAGTGGATGCCTGAAAAATGAGATACTTAATTGTTTGCCTTGTTGTATGGTATAAAACAAATAAGTAAACATCAATACAATAATCAATGGTTCATCTGGAAAATCTATTCCAAATCCACCTGGAAGATCCACCTCCGTTGAGATGGGGATAAAAACCCAAACTAAAAAAAACAAGGGTCTGAAATCAGATGCTAATTGGTAGGTAAATAATAGAACAACAGGAAGAATTAGCCATTCAAAATGATCCGTTGCTGCTGTTAGAAAAACAGATACACAAGTAATAATCGAAAAAGCAAAAAACCATTTTTCCTTTAACGACATTGCCGCATAATTCAACAATTGCATTTATGGTTGTGTTATTTGTTCTGGCAAGTCTTTATATCTCTCTAAAAGTAGAACCCCAATACAGCTAAATAAAAATGCTGCCAATGCAGAAACTAAAATAATAATTGATCGCTTCGGTCTGCTTTTCTGAACTGGCTCAATGGCAGTTTCTATCAAGTGGATAGCAGAAATTTTATTATCAAATGCGGCTTTCAGCTCCCCTAGCCTATTGATATCTCTGCTCAGTTGGTCTCTTACAGAACCATGCATCTGGGTGATGATGGTTACATGTGATATCCCTTCGTTGAATCTTTTGATATTAAAATTGGATTTGCTCGAATCAGCCGTCAACCCAATCAATTCCTCCTCATATCCTTTTGTATTTGCTCGAATCATTGCAATCGTATCCCTTTTGACATGAGGGTCTTTTTCTAAAGAGTTCAATTTCGCTTTACTCATGTTATAGTTAGATTCCGCCTCCGCTACTTTTCCTGCCAAAACTTCACCAGAACTCAAGTCGTAAATCCCATATTTTTTTCGCAAATTACTCAAGCTATCTCCAAGTACAATTAAATCTTTTTGTTTGTCGTCAATATCTTTTTTTACCGACTCCATCAGTTTTGCTTGGCTATTCTTTATCAGACTTTGAGCAATATTATCTATTTTATTTCTAGCTTCATTCGCCATTTCAGCAGAAAACTTGCTATCCACATCTTCCACACTCAACTCCAAAGCATCATACTTTGATTTTTGAATATCGTATAGTGAAAAAAATCGCTCTTTCATTTTAAATGAAGCGTTTTTCTTGGTAGAATCAATATCATAATGAGCATATAAATTGAACCGCTTCACCATATATTCCACTAATTCATTCGAATTGGCAATAGTAATTAATCGATCGATATCTGCATCCGTTCCATAATAATCTACACTTTTGCTGCCCCCAAACAATTGCTCTGGCTTGAATAAGTCAGGACTTGCTGCATAAAAAATAGTGGTGGATTTATAATAATTATATAAAAAAAAGGAAATAATGCTACTACCTATCACTGCAACAAATACGACTCGGGCAATTTTCTTTCGCCATTGCCATAGTATTCTTAAAGTACCAACTAAATTTTCGTTATTTATCATTTTTAGAAAAAATCAATTATATAAGGTCTCTCTGGATTTAAGGTCGCAAATGTACAAAAGTTACACTATATATTGTAATTAGCTTCCAATTTCAACTATTAGAACGAAATAAATGCCCCTATCGCTGCTTATTTTTAGTGAAAGATTCGTTTATTTAGAATATTCTACGTTATTAAAATATATAGATTACAAAACATAGATAACTTGCTTTTTAACACTTAGTTCTATTATTTTTGCAGCTCAAATTTTCAAAGTGAAAGAAATATTAAAAAAATTAATAAAATCGTTGCCCATTGCATTTACAAGAAACCAGCGATACGACAAATTAACTAAAAAAATAATAAAAACGATCTGCAAAGCAGATAGCAATTGTGTGGATGTAGGATGTCATAAAGGTGAGGTTCTAGATATCATGAGAAAATATGCACCAGAAGGAAAACATTTCGGGTTTGAACCTATCCCAGATTTGTACATCGATTTAGTAGAAAAATATAGTGGCTCGACTGTCAAAATATATGATTTTGCATTAAGTAATAATTATGGAACGGCTACTTTCAATTATGTGGTAACGAACCCCTCCTACAGCGGATTAATCAAAAGAAAATATGATAACCCACATGAAGAGGACACTTCAATTGTGGTGAAAACCGAAAAAATGGATACTGTCATTCCATTAAATACCAAGGTTGATTTAATAAAAATAGATGTGGAAGGTGGTGAATTATTAGTTTTGGAGGGTGCAGTTGAAATTTTAAAAAGGGATAAACCAGTAGTAATTTTCGAACACGGCATTGGAGCTTCGGATTATTACGGATCTTCTCCTGATAAAATCCACAATCTTTTCACGAATTGTAAAATGAAAATTTTTACACTAGAAAACTTCTTGAACAAAGGAAAACAACTGACCTTGGCTGAATTTGAAAAACAATATTACAATCAAGTCAATTATTATTTCGTTGCAAGTGCCTAATCTTCATTCTTTTTTGTCATCACCTCATAAAAATTGAGAAGCGGCAACATTTTGCAAATTATTCCCACTAAAAAAGTAATACTTACGGAAGCCAATAGCTGAATTTTCCATTCAACATTTATTTCTTTTGCTAAAAAAGGGATGGCGACTGCTAATATTGTAAACAAAATTAGCCAAAAATTGGGTAAAAATATTTTGATTTCGATTTCCTTAAATGCTAAAATTATCATCAAGCTAGTGACTAATGTTTGGGTAATTAAGGTAGAAATCGCCGTCCCTACTGCTTGAAAAAGACCAATCAAAACAATATTAATAACAATATTGACAAAGATGCCAAGTATAAAAATTCGGTTCAATTTATGAATAGTGTCATTGGCAACCAATAAAGCACCAAAGATATAATTCATGGCAACAGGCACAAAACTCCACATGAGCCAGCCTAACACATCACCCCAATAATCGGTTGCACCAGTATATAAAAGTCTCGAAATTGGTTGCCGAAAAACAAAAATATTTGCTGCCAATAGCAAACTTCCAAAAAATAAAATTCTAAAACTGTAATCCACTAAGGATGAAATAGGCTCTTTTGTTTTCAATAGCCTTGCAAACATGGGCAACAGAAGCGAAGCAAAAAGGTAACCAACCATATTCGAAGCATCCAACAATCTATATGCTGCAGCATAGATTCCAACTTGAGTATTTCCATCTTTCAATAATTTGCTCAACATCAACACATCCACTCTGGTATATAATGTCATTAGCAAAATGATGGTGGCATAAGGCAAGCTTTTCTTGAAAAAAAAAAGCAACTTCTCTTTTTCAAAGGATATTCTGATATTATAATCACATAATTTCCAAACAATAAAAAAGGAGATGGTAGCAATGGAAACCGTTGAAAACAACTGTACATAAATGAACCACTCAATACTAAAATTTGCTTTCAAGGCTGGTTGCCAAAAGATACAACTTAAAATGATAATTACAATTAATTTATCGGATATTGACAAAATACTATCAATCCGATATTTTCCCATGCCTGATATGTTGCTCCTCAAGAAAAGAATCATTGACACCATGAGCTGGTTGATTGTGAGGGCAAAAAGCATCCAAAAAGCGGCTGAGTAACCCAAGAGCAATCCAGTTGCCATGGTTATCAATAAATATAGAAGGACTAAAATAACTTTTAATGAGAGTAAAACTGGGAAATATTTAGACAACAATTGGCGGTGTTGCGAAATATAACGATTGTTGTAGTTTTGCAAGCCAAAATCTCCAATTATTTGAACTAAATAGGTGATATTGAGCAAACTATAATATAATCCATAATTGGTTTCACCCACTAAATTTTGTACATTTCTATCAATCCCAAAAATAAAAATTGGCTTAATCAACAAGTTGATTGCCAATAAAAACAAAAGATTGATTAGAAATTCACGTTTCATGGGGCAAAGATAGAAATTTTGGTGAATGGAAATAAAAACAGTTGCATAACCTCCAACGATTAATCTAGAATTTACTACGAATAATTGATTAATTGGGACAAATAATAAAACACTATTTCTATTGAAGGTGCAATCCCCTATTTTTATCTAAATTTTACATCGAAAATAAATTTAATCATGAATATAACTAAAATTTCATTTTTCTTATGCTTCTCAATGACTTGGGGGTTGGGTTTTGGACAGAAAACACCAAAACCTGACACAATTAATGGCTTTGTAATTAAGTATAGTGCCCTTCCTGTTCACGATAGGATAGATGATGAAAATTTCCTGTTAAATTCAACCATCTATTCTATAAAAAACCCAAAAATAAAATTTAATGTTACGGATAATAAACCATACAAAATGAGTGACATAAAGATTAATCTAAGTAGTGGTCATCCCTATTTATGTGGAAAAGAGAATATAAAATTTGGATATATCAATAAAATACATCCCAATTTCAATCTTAGTAAAAAAGATACATTTGATTTTCTGTATTCCGAAAATTCAATAGTTAGAGGTACTAATTTCACAATAGTGGCTTATTCTCTTGTTGCTAATGTAGAATTAGATGAGGGAAGTTATGTAGCTAGAAAAGCCTTATACACCTTTGCAGTTATTGATAAAAATAATAATATAAAATGGGTAAGAGATGTATCTATACCAACTAATAATTTTAATGTTTCTTATTCTTTAGATGGCAAATTTGCTGTAATTCCAGGAAGGAGGATTGAAAAAGATCAAATGCTGAATCATATCTACCTTATCAGCTTAGAAGACAAAAGAATTGTTTACAATTTCTTACCCAACAATGAAGAAAGCTTACTTTATGATATTCAATATTCTAGTAATGAAAGCATGAGAATCTATACAACAAAAATAAAAGAAAAGGAAACGTCTTACTATTTTTTTAATACCAATAACAAGACTTTATACAAAAGAGAAGAAGCCATATATCATAACCAATCTATTGGTATTCTAGAATCTTCAAATTTTTGGGACGAGAAAACAAATAGAATGCTCTATTATCAAAAGAAAGATAGGCTTAGATCAAAAATAGTAATTGAAGAAAAATATAAAAAAATTAAAACCATAAAATAATACTCTATGAAAAACATATTAGTCATATTGATTTTATTACTAATCTTTATATTGAATACAACTAATGCACAGTTTGACCTAAAAACTGGAGTTTGGGATAATCAGTCAAATTCTTATCATGATTCACAGATTCTATCCTCTAATGATATAACAAAAACCATAAATGCTTCATCAGAATTTGGATTAAGTATTAATTCATGAAATGATTGGTCTGTCGGGTATGTTTTCTAATAATAGTCAAAAGTACTTTTCCCTTATTCTAACCAAAAAAATTATTGATATGAAAAAATTAATTTTTAAATACTTTCTCCTTTTGTTCTTTTCGATGACTTGGGTGTTAGGTTTTGGACAGATATTACATTTTGAACATAACGAAACAATAAGTGGGGTTGTTATAAAGCCATACCCCAATTGCGATTACTATAAAATAAATTTCAACCTGTAGTAAATTATACTATTTACCCTTTAAAAAATCCAAAAAATAAATTTATTATTTTTGATCACGACCCTTACCAATTAAAAAATAGTAAAAAATATTGCAGACCCATCAACAAATATAAAAGACTTAAATTTTGAATCTATACAAAAAAACTTTCATCACTTTAACCTAACCAAAAAAGATACTTTTGACTTCATAAGTAAAGAAACAAAAATTGTTCGTGGTTCTGAATTTACTTTTGTGATTTTTGTGTTAATGCTTGTGTAGGTTTAGATGAAGGAGATTATATTGTAAGAAAGCACTCTACTCTATTGCAAGAATTGATAATAAATACATAGTTAAATGGTTTAGGGACATTTATATTCCATCAAATATGGCACAATTGAATTTCTCAAAAGATGGAAATTTCATGATTATTAATGGTTCAAATATAATTGGAGAAAACAAAGTAAATCATTCATATTTAGTTGATTTGGAAAAGAAAAAATTTTGCATAATTTTTTCTAATAGTATTGAGAGTCTAGAATTTAGTATTTGCTGTATGATTACAGAAGATATGAGTATATATTTAATAAAAACAATGGTGTAAATACGGGAGTTTTTTATTTTGATACAAAAAAGGAAAGAATTATTTAAAGTTGAAAAACAATCAAAATCTACATGATATTCTGAATGAAAGCACAGTATCAAAATGGAACAGTAATACAAACTCATTATTTTTCTACAAAAAAATTGATACTAAAAAACAAAACCAATAGCAAATCTAAAAATTAAAATTATTAACTTTTAAATAATATTTATGAAACAAGTTAAATGTATCATTAAACAAACATCTATAAATGTTTTGACTTTGGGGCAAAATTTTATTTTCAAGTTATGATAAGCCTGTAAGGACTATTTTCTAATAATAATCAAAAGTACTTTTCTCTTATTCTAACCAAAAAATTATTGATATGAAAAAATTAATTTTTTATTCTTACTCCTTTTGATCTTCTCGATAACTTGGTTCGTTAACAAGGTATTTTCTCAAAGTACTAAAGTTAATTCTTCTAGTATAAAAGAGCTTTTTATTTTGGATACTACAGTGTTAGCAAAAGAAGAGCTTAAGCTATATAAAGATCAATTAAAATCTGTAATTGATAACGATTTTCCAAATAATTTAAAAGAAAATAAGTATATTCCAAAATCATTTAGTTTAAATAATAAAAATTACAACTATAAAAATGGTGATTATTATAAATCAAATGACTTGAAAGACAGTTTCTTTATTGCTCCATTAATGCCAAATATATTTGAATATCGCGAAGGTGAGAATCAAAAACATGCTGGAAAAGCTTACAAAATAGAATTCTACAATTTAAAAAAGAAATTATTTAATTCACTTAATATCGACAAAATAAATCCTTATCTTAATCTTAAAAATATTAAGTGGGGATTCATTGATTATGCTGAGGAACATAGACTAGCTGAAAGCGATTTGATAGGCAATTTAATGCCTAACAATTATATATATTCCCAAAATAATTCATATTGTTATAATGATAAAATATATGTCCATTTTAGATTATATTCGTTAATCGACAAAACTGTAATTAGCTGTGGAAACAACTATAGTAATTTTAGACAAGTTTGGTAAAATATTTAAAAAAAATCACCTTACCACATTGTGTTGATAATGCATATTTAACTGAAAATGGAAAAAATTTGATTTGGGGGTTTGGATCTGGAAGTGAAAACCCAATTGATTTAAAGTATAAACCTAATGGATACTTTCAAGTTATTGATATTGATAGTAAGAAAATATTATATGAAGAAATTGGCAGCAGAGAGATAACAATAAATGCTATAGGACCTGAATTTGGTGATATTTTTGGGATTTTGGTTGAGTTAAATAGTAAAGAAGATATACAAAAATATAAATACATTGATTTAAAGAATAATATCATTTTTGAAAAAAATTTTTCAAAAGATGAATATAATTCAATGCTTAAAAAAAAAATTTAAGCCAAAAGAAAAACTTCTAAATATGTATGTATTTAACAACTTAAAATTCAAAACAAAATGAAAAAATATTACTTTATAATTTTAAATATATCGAAGAGTTAGAACCGAAAAAGTTCAAAGTTGTTCGAAAAATTACTTTCCCAGAACATATTTTATTAAATAATAATAAGCTCATTAGAAAAAGTAGTTCAACTAAAAAAAATATGACTTATGAACTTGAATGAAATTTAAAATGAAAAAAATGTTTTGAAAAAATATCATCAAGAAATTATATCAATTTATGACTATCTACATTAAACAATTAACTCATGAAAAAATTAAATTTTAAAAGCTTACTCCTTTTGTTCTTCTCGATGACATGGGGATTTTGTTATGGGCAAACTATTGCAAATCCTACTGGCTTTAATGTAATTGAAGATAGTTTGAATGTTAAAATCCAATCCAAAATTAATTACAAAACATTTGATGTCCTAAAAAACAACCCTTATAGTATGAATTTCATAAAAAATAACATTCCGAATACAAATGGACTTTGCCCTCGATACGTATATAGAGAAATTGATATAAGAAAACTAATTCAGAATTATCCGTTATTGAAAATTGATCCGAATTATAAATTTGATTTTGCAGATGTATGTTTTAACTACTATTGTGGTTTAAATTATACAATTATAGCATATAGCGTCTCCTTAAATAAAGCAATAGATAACGAAGGGTCCGCTGCAACTCAAAAGTCAATCTTTTCTTTTGTTGTTTTAGACAAAAATCTAAAAATAAAGTGGATAAAAAATGTAGAATTGTTAACAGATAATTATAATGAGTTTGTTATTTCATATGATGGAAATTATTTTATCAAAAAGGGTGAAATATTCGAAAATAATCTTTTATCAAATCATATTTTTTTATACAGTTTTATTGAGAACAAAATCTTATATAATTTTTTACCTACTAATCCAAGTGAAAATTCTCAATTTGATATTTCATCTTATGGAACATCACAAAACCTTGCAGTTTCAATTAAAAAAGTGAATAAAAAACCTATATTTTATTATTTTAACCAAATAGATCTATCAATTTATGAACATATTTCGTCTGAAATTACACAGGGAAACATTGAAGATCAGGATCTAAAAAAAGTATGGGATTCTAAAAATAAAAAAGTACTGTTTTTTCATAAAAATGACAAGAAAAATGAAAATATCATAAAATCTTATAAATATAAATTAATTAAAAAACTCAAATAGTATGAAAAAAATAAATTTTAAATATTTTCCCCTTTTGTTCTTCTCGATGACTTGGGGATTGGGTTTTGGGCAGAAAAATTTGAAGTTAGCTACCAAATTTGAAACAAAACATCCAAATTCTAACCATATAATCAAATCCATTTTTATTGATAAAGTTAGTGGTGATTTAATAAAAAAATATGATGATGAAAATTAAGAAATTGGGGGATTACTTCTTTACAAAACAACTTTCCCTCCCATTAATTTTTTATTTTTTCCGATAAAATATGTTTTAAGAAGTATCATTAGATTAAAAAATATCAGAGAGTATTATATTTACTGGAAATAAAACAATGACTAATTGTTCCAATCGAGAAAGTTATTTTTTCATTTTCAAACTGACTTTTTAACATTTCTTCGATTCAAAATTGTACAAATAGAAAATTAGATGAATGAAAATTTAATTAAAAAGCTACAAAGGGTAGAATTAATTGCTAACTACTCAAAAGTTAGACGTATGTTGAATAACCCTTTAAAGTATATTAAAGCAATTTTTCATAAAGAATATATTTATCCCAAAACAAAAATGGAAAAGGTGGTAGAAACTTACCTGTTTTTTGGTAAAAAAATGAAGGTTGCTTTACCTGCCTCCACTGACATCTATTTAACTGGTGGGAAATCTCATTCCTCTGAAATCAGACTTGCTTTATTTTTGATTAAAAACTTAATGATGAATGATAAGTTTCTAGACATCGGAGCACATTATGGCTACTTTACGCTGCTGGCTTCAGAAATTGTCGGAGAGAACGGCCAAGTAATTTCCTTTGAGCCCACATCAAAAAGTTTTCAATTACTCAAATTAAATACAGAACCTGCTAAAATATTAAATGTTTTCAAAAGGCAATTTCAAATTCGAAGACAACATTGTCTTTTTATGAGTTTCCCAATTTGCATTCTGAATATAATTCTACAGATATTACCCAGTTTGAAAGGAATCATGGTATAAAAAATACGCCTCCAACCAAACTTGAAGTAAAATGTACGACAATAGATAAAATAACTCACACAGAATCTTTTAACTTAAAAATTATCAAAATTGACGTGGAGGGTGCTGAATATAAGGTAATAAATGGAGGTTTGAGCTATTTTCAAACCCACTCCCCTTGCATGTGATGGAATATTTAGAACCTAAAAGAAAAATGAAGCCCATCTTGGATGCCCTCAATGCATTATTAAATATCGGTTACAAATCACATATAATTGATAAAGATGGGAATTTAGAACCTATAAATAATGTTGATAATTATCTAATTAACAATAATTTAGAGTCCGACAATGTTGTGTTCATCAAGTAAATTTAGTAAATCAATTTCTGACGAATTTGCAAAAATTATAACTAAAGTCAAAAAATATTAGAGAAATATCTACAACAGAACGAATTGAAAACCTACTGCTAACCATGATAATTTCAAATCCATCAGATACATTTCAAAAAAATTACGTCAAAACTAAAAAAAAATTAATGACTGAAGCTGAGATGAACAAAAGATTGATGAGGATATGCAAGCAAATCGGAAACATTAGGTGCACAGTTGGATAAAGAATGTACGACCAACATGGACACAAAGTGAAAGCTAAGGCAGATGCTTTAGTTCAGAAGCTAATGCTGTCAAAACACTCAGCTGTTGCAAGAATTTGTACTGCAAATTTTAATCATTTTATTTCAAAAAGAATTAAAACTAAATTATCATGAAAAAATGCTTTGTTAGGGTTGGCAGTGTTAGCTATTGCTTTCTTTTCCTTACTTCAGCTGATTATAAATCATTAGAAGAACAAAATGCGGCTATAGAAAAACCATCAAAACTAGAGTTGATGAGTTTATCTCAAAGAAAAACAGCAGAATGTGATGCAATGGTGGATGCAAAAAGCAAGAGCTATGGCTGATCAAATGATTGCTGCTTTACCGAAGAGTACGTTCAGCAAACCTAAAACTGTTGCACCAACTCCGGCAGAAA
>JADJVK010000020.1 GCA_016710625.1 Saprospiraceae bacterium | reverse complement strand
CATAATATAGCAATTTTCTGAAATGATAGTATCATTTTTGATGGGGGCATCAATTACACAATTTTCACCAATATAACTTTTGCTTTTCAATATAGTCCACCCATTCCCCTTTTGAGCCCCTACAGTTTTGGGGCTTGCCCCTATCACTGAATTTGCCTCAATAACAACGCCATCCTCAATACTTACATTGTCATAAATCACAACATTAGCTGCAATAGTAACATTATCTCCAATTTTTACATTAGATGCAATGGTGGCTGAACTATGGATATTTTTAGATTTCAAATAAATTTTATTAAAAATTACAATACAAATTGTACGACAATACACAATTATAGTTAACGTTCGAATTTTTCAATTGTGGATAATTTATCCAAATTTCAAATAAATTCGTTGAAAATTGTAATTTCGCCTTTCTAATTTCGTTTCAAAAAAAAATAATTTTTATAAATGAAGCATTTTACCTCTTTTGGTTTGTTTTGGATTCTTACTTTTTGTGAATTTTTTGAATGCACAAGTGGTGGATACCAACAAAATTTATAGTATCGTTGATATTCAAGCAAGATTTCCAGGTTGTGATACTTATAGCAATTCAGGTACGTTGAACGACTCATGTACTCAAAGATATTTATTGGAATATATTTATAAAGTAATTCAATATCCTGAAGAAGCAAGGTCGAAAAATGTTGAAGGACAGGCTGTTGTGAAGTTTGTGGTGGAAAGAAGTGGTGAAATTTCTAATATTGAGCTATTGAAAGATCCAGGGTCTGGCTTAGGCATTGAGGCTTTAAAAGCTGTAAAGTCTATGAATGAAGTAGGCTATAAATGGACACCTTCTAAGTATAAAGGTGTTGCTGTTAAATCATATATCACTTTACCGATAAAGTTCAAACTGGAGGAAGAGCCGCCTTTTTTAATATCTGAAAAGAATGACACCATTTACACTAGATTTGATTCAACACTTTTATTTAATGGTGGTGAATTGGCTCTTAAAAATTATTTGGCTCAAAATATTAAATATCCTTCAAATCTGAAAGATTGTAAAAGTGGTTTGATTCAAACAACTATTTTAGTTAAAAAGAATGGAGATGTAGAAGTTTTGGACATGTTTGATTTTAATTCACTTGGAGCAGATGCGACTTATGAAGGTATCAAATTGGCATTGAGTACAAAAGGAAAATGGAGAGTAGCAACTTATGGCGGCAAACCAGTGAATGCTTCTTATCCATTAAGAATTATTTTTAAATCAAACAGCCCTAGTTGTAAAGTAACTAGCGATAATTTTGATAAGGCATTGGCTTTGTCAGATGAGGCTCAAGTGCTTTCCGAAAAGGGAGAAAATGACAAAGCTCTAGCTAAATTAAATGAAGCAATTAAATTAGATGCTCTCAATATGGAATATTATTATATGAGAGGAAGTGTGTATATGGTGATGAACAAAAAAGCGGAAGCATGTTCAGATTTTACTAAAGTAAAGGAAACATTGGGTGTAAATTGGGTGGATGCTTATTTGCCATTATTGTGTCCAAAAGCTGAAGTAGAGAATTCTCCAAAGTAATTTTTGTAAATTTAATAAATTTAAAATATTATTTGTATTTTGCCATCTTAGAAGAAATTTTAAGATGGCAATTTTATTTAATCATTTATAATATAAAAAGTATTTATGAGTAACAAAAAAAGTATTTGGGTAAAAAAATCATTAACTGATATTTTAGCCCAAGCTGCAAATGATACAGGTGATGGACTTAAAAGAACATTAGGAGCCAGTAATTTGATGGCTTTAGGTATTGGGGCGATTATTGGTGCCGGATTATTTGTTAGAACTGCTGCTGCTGCAGGTCAAGCTGCTGGACCAGCAGTTACAATTTCATTTATAGTTGCAGCAGTTGGCTGTGCTTTTGCTGGATTGTGTTATGCTGAATTTGCAGCAATGATTCCTATTGCTGGTAGTGCTTATGCTTATTCGTATGTTACGATGGGTGAATTGGTGGCTTGGATTATCGGATGGGCATTAATTATGGAGTATGCATTAGGTGCTGCTACGGTTTCAATTGCTTGGAGTGAATATCTAAATAAATTGCTCGGAGGTGCAATTCCCTATGAATGGTGCCATTCTCCTTTCGAGAGTTTTACAGATTCTATGGGTGTATATCATCATGGGATGATAAATGCACCAGCTTTAGTCATTTTACTTTTACTAACTTTATTATTGATTAAAGGAACTCAAGAATCAGCTTTTGTAAATTCAATCATAGTTTTTGTAAAAGTTTCTATCGTATTATTATTTATCGTTATCGGATGGCAATTTATCAAGCCTGAAAATTATGTTCCATATATGATTCCTGAAGGTGCTGCACCTGTTAAAGATTCTACTGGGAAAATCATTGCTGAATATGGCGGATTTTTCAAACATGGATTTGGCGGTGTAGTTGGTGGTGCAGCAATTGTGTTTTTTGCCTTTATTGGTTTTGATGCTGTAAGTACTGCCGCTCAAGAAGCGAAAAATCCGAAACGTGATATGCCAATTGGAATCTTAGGATCATTAGTTATTTGTACTATACTATATATTTTGTTTGGACATGTACTTACTGGTGTAGCAAATTGGAAAGACTTCGTAGATCCAGAAAAGGGTAGAGAAGCTTCTGTTGCTTATGCTATTTCTCAATATATGACTGGTTATGGTTGGCTGGCAACTGCAGTTACAGTAGCTATTTTGGCTGGGTTTTCTTCTGTAATATTAGTAATGTTAATGGGTCAAAGCCGAATTTTTTATACCATGAGTAAGGATGGATTATTACCAAAAGTTTTAGGAGAATTACATCCAAAGTTCAGAACTCCTTACAAAGCAAATTGGGTATTATTTGTTTTTGTAGGTTTGTTTAGTGCATTTGTCCCAGGACATGTTGCTGGGGACCTTACCTCATTCGGAACCTTATTTGCTTTTGTTTTGGTAAGTTTGGGTATTTGGATTTTAAGAAGAAAATCGCCAGAAATAGAACGACCATTCAAAACTCCATTGGTTCCATTGGTTCCACTTTTGGGAGCAATTATCTGTTTTGGTATGATCGTCGCTTTGGATGCTCAGACATTGAAAATCGCAATGTTGTGGATGATAATTGGTTTAGTAGTTTATTTTACTTATAGCCGACATCACAGTCATCTAAAAGCACCTGGAGAAATAATGCCAAAAGCTAGTGATTTTGAAGAAAATGAATAAATAAAAAAGGTCATGATTTATACAAATCATGACCTTTTTTATTTTTAAGAGATTACTATTTTTCCCAAGTTCTATATTTATGGGAAAAATTAAATATTCTTTCAAATATAGCAGTATCCAAAGGATCCATTTCTTTTCCTCGTCTAGCAATAACTCTTTTTGCAGCATCTAAAGCTTTATCTAATTCATAAGTTTTAAACCCTTCTGCACCTCCCCAAGAGAAAGAGGGAATAAAATTCTTTGGAAAACCACCACCAAAAATATTTGCTGAAATACCTACAACAGTCCCTGTGTTAAACATTGTATTGATTCCACATTTTGAGTGGTCGCCCATGATTAACCCACAGAATTGCAATCCTGTGCCAGTCAAACTCTCTTTAGTGTAATCCCATATTTTTACTTCGTCATAATTGTTTTTCAAATTTGAACAATTTGTTCCAGCACCAATATTACACCATTCTCCAATTACTGAATTTCCAAGATATCCGTCATGTGCTTTATTGCAATTGCCATAAAAAACACAATTATTCACTTCACCACCAACTTTTGAGTTTGGACCAACGGTAGTAGGACCATATATTTTGGCACCCATTTTTAGTATCGCTTCATCACATAGAGCAAAAGGTCCTCTGATGAAACAACCTTCCATGATTACCGCATTTTTACCAATATAAATGGGACCGCTTTTAGTATTTAAAGTACAAAATTCGATTTCTGCACCTTCTTCTATAAATATTTTGGATGGATCACCAATAACATGAACATCGGTAGGGATGGGTTGAGATTGTCTTTCAAAAGTCAATAACTCGAAATCATCTATAATAGCTCTACCATTCATGGAGAATATATCCCACAAATGGTTGATTTTCATTACATTCGTTTCCTTGTAATTGACGCCAGCAATATTTGAGTTTTCTTCATCACTCATCATTAACTCAAACTGACCTTCTTCCAATTTGGCAACAATCATTTCACCATCTTGCAATAATACTTCGCCAGTATTCATGCTCAAAATCCGATTTGCTAATTCTTGATTCGGAATCACAGAGCCATTTACGACAAAATTCTCATCAGAAATACTGATAGGATATTTAGTAGAAAGATAATCTTGAGTAATAAAAGAAGGCTTACAATTGAGCAATTTTTCCCACTTTTCACGAATAGTAAGGATGCCCACTCTCAATTCACATAGAGGACGAGTATAAGTGAGGGGTAGAAATTGTGTACTTAAATCGTTGTCAAAAAGAATTAAATTCTTCATAAGTTTAAAAAAAAAGTCCCTAATAAAATGAGGGACCTTTTTAGTATTTTTACATGTGAACTATTGGTCTGTCTTTGCAAATTTTGCAAATTTCTTATTGAATTTATCAATTCTACCAGCAGTGTCAATAAATTTCAATTTTCCTGTAAAGAAAGGATGTGAATATGAAGAAATCTCCATTTTAACCAATGGATACTCTTTGCCATCTTCCCATACAGTTGTTTCTTTACTATTAACACAAGATTTTGTTAAAAAAGAAATATCATTCGAAATGTCTTTAAAAACAACTTGTCTATAGTTTGATGGATGGATATCTTTTTTCATTATTTATCGCTTTAAATATTATTTTTTTAAATCGGATGCAAAGGTAATATTTTTTCATATATAATCAAATAGTTATTTGAATATAATTTATTATAATATGTATCTGCCCCATTTTTTTATATCTTATTACCACTCAGGGAAATAGGTGTCTTCGAAATGCTGTAAAGTAAACGAATTATCCTTTTTTAAAACAATCCCAATGACATCAAATCTTATTTCTCCGTCAAATGCCATTTTTTCAATAAAAATATTTGCAGCATCTGCCACCATTTCCATTTTTTTTTGGCTCACAAATTCCTCTGGTTTTCCAAAGAAATCGGTACTTCTCGTCTTTACTTCGATAAATATCAACAAAGCTTCTTTTTTAGCAATAATATCTATCTCTGCCTTCCCAAAACGCCAATTTTTTTCTATTATCTCATAACCATTTAAGCCAAGATGATCTGCAGCAATTATTTCTCCAGCCTTCCCTAAATCGTTATGATTCGCCATTTATTCATTGATTGCTTTCACTCCAGGAAGTTCTTTACCTTCCAAAAATTCTAACATTGCACCGCCACCTGTTGATACATAGCTAACTTCATCATTCAGTCCCATTTGGTTGATAGCAGCCACAGAGTCGCCTCCCCCGATTAATGAAAATGCCCCATTTGCAGTCGATTTGGCAATTGATTCTGCAATAGACCTTGTCCCAGTTGCAAAATTAGGCATTTCAAATACACCCATTGGACCATTCCAAAGTATTGTTTTTGAATTTTCAATAATTGAAGAAAATGCAGCAATAGCTTTGGGTCCAATATCTAATCCCATCCAACCACTTTCGATTTGGTTGCTTTCAGCAAATTTTTGATTTGCTTCATTGCTAAAGGCATCTGCAATTTTGGAATCAACTGGTAAGGCTAAATTTTTACCCTTACTTTTTGCTTTTTCCATAATTTCCTTCGCCAATTCAATTCTATCTTCCTCAACCAACGAATTCCCAGTGTTTCCACCCATTGCCCTCATAAAAGTGTAAGCCATACCACCGCCTACAATGATATTATCTGCAACATCCAATAATTTTTCTAAGAGTAATATTTTGTCAGAAACTTTTGCTCCACCAATGATCGCTGTCAAAGGTCTGTCAGGATGATTCATCACTTTTGTAGCGTTTTTTACTTCAGCTTCCATCAAATAACCAAAGCATTTGTGGTTTTTATCGAAATAATGAGCAACTACTGTCGTAGAGGCATGTGCTCTATGTGCTGTTCCAAAAGCATCGTTTACATAAATATCGCCATAACTTGCCAATTGTTTTGAAAATGCTTCATCTCCAGCTTCTTCTTCTGGGTAAAATCTTGTATTTTCAAGCAACAGCACTTCTCCATTTTTTAAATTCTTTGCTTGCTCCCCTGCATTTTTACAATCTTCAGCGAATTGAACAGTAGTGCCTAACAATTCAGAAATATGGTTCACCAAATGGTGTAAAGTGAATTTTTCTTTATTTATAGTTCCATCAGCATTTAATTTTTCTAGCGGTCTGCCCAGATGCGACATGAGAATAATGGAGCCTCCATCATTAAGAATTTTCTTCAAAGTCGGAATCGCCGCTTTAATTCTAGTGTCATCTGTTATCTGATAGCTTTTATCTAAAGGCACATTAAAGTCAACTCTGACTAGTGCTTTTTTATCCTTGAAATTGATATTCATTATAATTATTTTTATGGCATAAATATAGCAAAAATTAGCTATTTATTCCGCAAGAAATTCTATTTTATCCATCAATCTTATATCTCTTGAAGAGCTTCCTATCATTATTTTAAAAGTGCCAGGCTCTATAATATGTTCATTATTAATATTTAACATCTTGAATGTGGCAGGTGTTAATTCAAATTTAACTTTTTTAGTTTCTCCTTTCGGAATGGTGATTCTTTCAAATTCTTTTAGCTCCAGAATGGGTCGAGCCAAAGAGGAAAGCTCGTCCCGAATATATAACTGCACCACTTCCTCTCCATCATATTTTCCAACATTGGTAACCTCAAATTCCAAATCAACATTTTCGCCTATTTTATAATGTTGTTTATTGATTTTCAAATTTTTATACTCAAATTTTGTGTAGCTGAGACCATAGCCAAACGGGAAAAGCGGAAGCCCACTTTCTGAAATATAGTCATCTCCTCTTCCTGTAGGTTGGTGATTATAGTTGTAAGGTAAATGACCTTCGTGAAGTGGATAGGAAAAGGGCAATCGACCAGCTGGATTGTATTTCCCCAAAAGAATATCTGCAATTGCATGCCCACCTTGTTCGCCAGGGTACCAAATTTGAGCAATGGTCCCTACAGAATCCATCCAATTTTGCATATTCACTGCACTACCTCCAGAAATAAGCACAATGACAGGCTTCCCCGTTTTTGCTATTTCAAGAATCAAAGACTCTTGTTTTCCTGGAAGTTTTAGGGAACTTCTATCTTGAAATTCTCCTTCTTCTATTCCTACAACAACTACTGCAACATCATTTTGTTCAACTACTTTTCTTGCTTCGGCTATTTTTTGGAAAGCATTATTTTTAGCAACACTCTTCCAAATGAGTTGGATTTTCGAATTGCCAGTTGGCGATTTAAATAATAGTTTTATATGATATTTCTGAAATGGATTTAGTTTCTGGGTAGAAAAAGTTGTGTTAAAATAGGTTTCATCCCATCTGTCTATCATTAATTGTTGGTCAATATATAATTTGTATCCGTCATTTCCTTTGATGCCGATAAAACCTTCTTCTTGCTGGTTTACAAAAATATCACCTTCCCAAATGGCACTATAAAAAGAGTTGTTCACTATTGGATCGGGAGCAAATAAAGACCAATCGAAGTCAATATTTTTATCCATTCTTTGTAAAATCGGCTGATTTTCGAATGCAATATTATTGTAATAATTGGCTTTGAATCCATTTGGTATAAATTCAGTTGGGAAGGTTTTCCATTCTTGGCTTTTTCTACCACAACCGGGGTGATAACTTATTTTTTCAACAAAAAATTGTTTTAGCCCTTCCAAAATTGATATATTTTGATGCCCGGGCCCACTATAACCACCCAATCTTACAGTTGCAGCATCTTCGCCAATCAACGCTATTTTTTTATTGGAAGAAAGAGGTAAAAGCTCATTTTTGTTTTTGAGTAAAACGAAGGATTCCAAAGCAGCTTTTTTTGCAATTGCTAATGGGTCAGAGGCATGTAATGGGTCAATGTTTTCCGAAATATAAGGATTATCAAACAATCCCAATTCAAATTTTGCCCTAAGTACCCTTTTTACTGCATTATCAATAATTTTTTGGTCAATAGTACCATCTAAAAAAGGAGGTTGGAAAAGCTTGTAATGGTTATAATCCGTTTGAAATATGACGTCTAGTCCATTTTCAACGGCTTTCTTTCCTGCATCTTGGTAATTTTTTGCGGTGTAATGCAACACATTCGCTCCTCCTGTCCCACTAGCATCAGAAATCACAAAACCTTTAAAACCCCATTCATTTTTCAGGATATCATTCAGCAACCAATTATTTGCTGAACATGGGCTTCCATCAAAAGAATTATAGGCTGTCATGATACTTCTGGAACCACCTCGTTCAATACATGCTTTAAAAGGAACAAAGTATGTCTCGTCTAAAAATCGTTTGCTAAAATGAATGGGGTAACTGTCCTTTCCGCCATCGCCATGATTCACTACAAAATGTTTGGGGGTCGTAATAATCCCCATTTCTTCAAAAGATTTTACATATTGCACACTCATTTCACTCACTAAATAGGGATCTTCGCCATAGGTTTCTTCCATTCTGCCCCATCGAACATCCGTTCCAAGGTTGACTACTGGAGATAAAATTTGCCTAATTCCTCTTGATTTACAATCTGTTGCAATACTTGCCGATACTTGATGCATCAGCTTTCTATCGAAAGTGGCTGCCAATCCAATAGATTGAGGGAAAGCAATTGCATCTTTTCTGACCAATCCATGCAATGCTTCATCAAAAAAAACAACTGGAATGCCGAGTCTCGTACTATCAATAAAATATTTTTGTATGGAATTGAATTGTTTAATTTGAATATGCTTTTCTTTTCGGTCTGAGTAATTAAGTATTTGCTCATTATCCGTTTTAGTAGTATTTACTTGAAAACCGAAAATTCCATTTTTATAATCTTCCTTCGGATTGCTATTGTCGCCAGCAATCATAAAAAGTTGCCAAAATTTTTCTTCTGGACTCATTCTTAAAATCAAATCCTCCACTCTCTCGTTTATTGTGTTTTTTTTGTTTTTATAAGGAAAATTAATTTGGCAATACAAATTACTAACCGTTTGAAAATAGCAAAACAATAATATAATGAAAGATTTTAATTGCATAAGAATCTCAAATATAGTTTGAAGTAAAGATAGGAAATTTAATAGATAGAATCGACAGAAGTAGTGTTTTCCAAAATTATTTAAAATAAAAATAAAAGTTTAGGAATAAAAAGGCAGAAATTCATCTAAGATGAAAAAAGACCTTTTTGGTTAGCGGACCGGACGGGACTCGAACCCGCGACCTCCGCCGTGACAGGGCGGCATTCTAACCAACTGAACTACCGATCCAAAAACTAATTACTTCTAATTAGCTGCTTTCTTACAAAAGCGATGCAAATATCTAACCATTTTTTTTATTATCAAAATTTTTTTGCAAAAAAAAATACTTTTTTTATAAAATTTATTCAGAATGCTAGATAACTGAGTTGGACTCACTACCTTAGCAGTTTATTTCTTGAAATCATTAAATAATATTGATATGGTATTTCTCGAATTTGAAAAACCTTTGGAAGTCTTATATGACCAATTGGAAAAAGTGAATCAAATTGGCGAACAAAGCGGCATTGATGTTGCCGAAATGGTCAAAGAATTAGAGGTTAAAATCAAAAACAAAAGGAAAGAAATATATGCCAATCTAAATGGTTGGGAAAAAGTTCAGCTTTCAAGACACCCTGAAAGACCGTATTCTCTATTTTATATCAATCAGATTTTTAAGAAATTTGTTGAATTACATGGAGATAGATACTTTGCTGACGATAAAGCAATAGTTGGAGGATTAGCAACTCTTGAGGGTCAGACAGTTATGGTAATTGGTCATCAAAAAGGAACAAATACCAAAACAAGACAATATCGTAATTTTGGAATGTCCAACCCAGAAGGGTATAGGAAGGCACTGAGATTGATGAAAATTGCAGAAAGATTTAATTTTCCAGTAATTACCTTAATCGATACTCCAGGTGCATATTGCGGATTGGAAGCTGAAGAAAGAGGACAAGGTGAAGCAATTGCTAGAAATTTGTTTGAAATGGCAAAGCTGAAAGTGCCAATTATCTGTGTGGTGATTGGTGAAGGAGCGTCTGGCGGAGCCATTGGTATTGGTTTGGGAGATCGAGTGTTTATGATGGAATATACTTGGTATTCCGTAATTTCTCCAGAATCTTGTTCTTCAATTTTGTGGCATAGCTGGGATCATAAAGAAAAAGCTGCCGAAGCATTGAAGTTAACATCCGACGATATGTTTTCTTTCGGATTAATTGATGGAATAATCAAAGAACCAACGGGTGGAGCTCAATCTAACCCTGAAGAAATGGCAAAAATCTTAAAAAAACACCTTAAAAAGACACTTTTAGAACTTCAAGAAATTCCAATAAAAGAATTATTAAAACAAAGAATAGAAAAATATAGTAATATGGGACCTTATGAAACTTTAGAAGGTGTCCCATCAGAAAGAGTAGTTGTTTTTGAAAACGATTAATTGAAATTTAGAGCACTATGAAGCAATTTTTAATCAAAAGAATCCGTAATTATAGCGTTAATGCGGTGAAAAAGAGTATTGTACAAACAAACAGAAACCGAAAAGATCTTCAGCAAGCAAATCAGATTGCTATTATTTTTGATAGTACAAAAAAGGATGCTGAAAGTATTGTGATGAATTATTGTGAAAAATTACGTCAAATGGGTAAAAAAGTAACTTTAATCGGTTATTTACCTAAGTTGAAAAAAGCAGATAAAGTTCCATCATTTAGTTTCTGTACCAATTCAGATTTGAAAAATCTTAACGAAACTAAAACCGAATCGGTTAGGCATTTTTTAAAACAAGAGTTTGACATGCTCATTTGTTTTTTCGAAACGCCCAATATACGCCTTGAAAAATTAGCCTATGCGACTAAAGCTGGCTTTAAAATAGGCAATTTTTGCGAAAATCATTTCTGTTTTGACTTTATGGTTGAGAGTAAAGGCATGTTTGATTTTAAAGAATTTGCATTGGATGTTAATAAGTATTTAAATAAAATTTCAATTTCAACTAAGAAATTAGAACTAGTTTAATTTTAATATAATGGGAGATAATAGTAGGTTTAGAGGCACTGGCGTTGCATTGATTACTCCTTTCAAGGAGGATGGGGCAATTAATTTTGACGCTTTAGAAAGAGTTATTGAGCATGTTGTTCAAAAAAACGGTGTGGATTATATTGTTTCGTTAGGTACTACTGGTGAGGCAATTCCATTATCAGCAGCGGAATGTAGATCGGTTTTAGATTTTACTGTTAAAACTGTGAATAAAAGAGTTCCTTTAGTGGCTGGTTTTTTTGGTGGAAACAATACTTTGTCATTAGTAGAAAAATTGAAAACTTATGATTTCACTGGTTTTGATGCAATCATGAGTAGTAGCCCAGCTTACAATAAACCGACTCAAGAGGGCATTTATCAACATTATATGAAAATAGCTGAAGCATCTCCATTGCCGATTATTATTTATAATGTGCCCAGCAGAACTAGTTCAAACGTTGAAGGTGAAACCATCATTAGATTAGCGAAAAGCTCTTCTAAATTTTTAGCTGTCAAAGAAGCATCTGGAAATGTGGCTCAAGTGATGCACATAATCAAATATAAACCTGAGAATTTCCTTGTATTATCAGGTGATGACCCAATTACGTTGCCTTTGATAGCAGCTGGTGCAGATGGTGTAATTTCTGTAATAGCAAATGCATATCCAGTAGCTTTTTCTTCCATGACTAGAGCTGCTTTAAATAATGATTTTGAAACTGCTAGAAAATTGAATAATCAATTGTTGGATCTTCACAAATGGTTATATGTGGATGGAAACCCTGGCGGAATAAAAGCTACTATGGAAATTTTAGGGATTTGTGAAAGCCATCTTAGATTACCATTAGTGAAAGTTGGAGAAAGTACTTATCAAAGACTTAAACAAGAAATTGCAAAAATCGGGGAATAAATAATTATCAAATTATTATATTAATTTATAGAAGATATAATTAAGTACAACAGTTGTGCTTAATTATATCTATTTCCTTATCCTTACATATTCATAAACGGCATTTGCAGCTTCTTCTCTGAATTTTTTTTGTAAGGATCGCATCATATTGTATGAAATTTTTGCAATTAAGGTGTTGGGTTTTGAAATTGCAATTAATTCAAAATAGACATTTTCTTTCTCATCCATTCTTATTTGAAAGAGTTCTTCTCCTTTTTCCATATGTCCGGGTAAAGTGCCATAAGCAAATCCGAATATTTCCATATCATTGATCACATAGGCAATTCTAGTGATATTTACCCACCATAATCCTAGAAATTTGGCAGTAACTGCTACCGTTTCACCTATTCCAATAGCGGGTTTTGTTGGATAAAGTTTTATCCATTTTTTGGGAAACATTTCCCATTGCATTATTGCCTGTTTGCCTATTTCAAATACTTTTTTACCTGTACCCAATTTCACTCTAATAGCATCATAATCAAAGCCTTTGACTTTGTTTTTGGTGTTTTTTGTCAAAAATATAGGTTTGTATGAAAAAGACTTTTTTAGTTGTTTGTCATAATATTTAATGACAGATTTTTCATCATAACCCAATAAAAAAATAGACATTAATTATCTCTTTGATTGGTTAAGAAAATGACTTAAAATTCCTCATTTTCGTCTGGCTTTTTGGCTTTCACTTCATCGAAATCTGGCATAAAATCCTCTCCGCCACTTTGATTTTCATCTAATTCATCTTTGTTGTAACTTCCACAATCCAATTCTACCGCTAAATCTCCAGCAGGTCTTTTGAATCTTAAATTACTATCAAATCCCGAGGTGGGGTCAGCTTCTAACTTTCGGATGAATTTTGCGAAGAAAGGTCTTGCCATTCTTGCTCCTTGTCCATCGGCTAATGATAAAAATCGAAACCATCTATCCTCACCACCAACCCATGTGCTCACCACTAATCCTGGAGTGATACCCATGAACCAGCCATCCACATAATCATTGGTTGTACCTGTCTTCCCTCCAATTTCGCTTTTCAATCCAGATAACCCACCAGCTCCTTTCGTAACATATTTCAACATCTGTACCATCGCATAATTGGCTTGAGACGGTAATGCTTGCCTTTCTTCAGGAAGTTCTTGATAAATCACTCTACCATTTTTATCTTCTATTTTTGTGATATAAATAGGTCTATTATATTTACCATCATTCGCAAATGTGGTGTATGCTCCTGCCATTTCGTAAACAGACATATCGGCAGAACCCAGACATATTGCTGGAGTTTTTGGAATTTTGGAAGTATCCACTCCCATATTATGTATGAGTGAACGGACAGGTAATGTACTTTGCAGCTGTTTCATCAAATATACAGAAACCGTATTTTTTGATAATTTCAAACCATCCATCAAAGTCAATGACTTGTAGGAATAGCCGCCTTCAGCATTATGCGGTGTCCAGTCTTTACCAATTTTAAATTCCCCTTCACCCACATGAATTGTTTGTGGTTGATCAATCACAGTTGCACAAGGTGAAGTTCCTTGAAAAGCAATTGCTGTGGAATAAATAAATGGTTTGAAAGTCGAACCAACTTGTCTTCTCGATTTCACATGGTCATATTGGAAAAATTTGTGGTTGATGCCACCGACCCATGCTTTCACTTGCCCTGTGATAGGGTCAACTGCCATGATGCCCGTCTGTAAAAACATTCTATTGTATTTGATAGAATCTAATGGAGACATGGTTGTATCTTTATAACCTACTGTATTATAGGCAAATACTCTCATTTTTACAGAAGTTTTGAACACTTTCTCTGATTCTGTCTGTAATTTTAAAAACTGAGATTTTATTTTTGCCCACAAATTTGAACTTAAAATTGATTTTAAAATAGCAATATTTTCTACTGAAATCGTTCGATCTTTTTCCAAAGAACCTGCTTTTTTTTCTTCTTCGATAAGTTTGTCAATATAAACATCTTTCAAATCGAAACCAGCATAAGTACTTTCTAATTCATCCTGGATTTCATCAAAATATTTTGGTTTGATAGTTTGATATCGCTCTGATTCGAAAATTAATCTTCTTAAGGTCTTTTGTCTATAGGTTAATTCCTCAGATGTAGTTTTTGCAGATTTGTAAGTCCAAGGGTCTTTCCCACTCCAAACTTGAAAAAATCGCTTTTGAATTTCTGCCATATGTTCTAGCATGGTTGCCTCTGCTATTTTTTGCATATTGGCATTAATAGTGGTATAGATTTTTAAACCATCAGTGTATAAATTGTATTTATTGCCATCTGGTTTTCTACATTCTTCTCTTTCTAATATCTTTTTTACCTCTTCGCTAAGTGCCATTCTAAAATAAGTGGCAGTCCCATCGGTATGATTTTCTCTTTTGAATTTGGAAATATCTAATGGTGTTTTCTTTAGTTTTTCAAAATCATTTTTACTCAAACTGCCATTATTCATCATTTGTGCTAAAACGGTATTTCTCCTTGTTAGGCACCTTTCTGGCCTTTTCATAGGATTGAACAAAGAAGCATTTTGTAACATTCCAATGAGCATTGCAGACTCTTGTATATTCAAATTGTTAGGTGTTTTAGCAAAATATATTTCAGAAGCAGCACTGATTCCACTTGCTCCATTGTTAAAATCATATTGATTTAAATAATTGGCAATAATTTCCTCTTTAGTATACGATCGTTCTAATTTAACCGCAGTTATCCATTCTTTAAGTTTAATGACGACTAATTTGAAAATATTATCGGCTTTGTCTCTATCTGAATATAATAATTTTGCAAGTTGTTGGGTAATGGTACTACCACCCCCTTTTTTAGTATTTAAAGTAACCAAGCCATAGAAAACCCTAGCAAAAGATTTGAAATCTATTCCAGCATGTTCATAATATCGAACATCTTCAGTAGCAATAAGAGCTTTTACTAAATTAGGAGACAATCTTTCATAAGTAACTGGCAATCTGTTTTCTAAGTAATATTTTCCCAAAACGCCATTATTGCAATCAAGAGCAACGGAAGCTAGATTGACAGAGGGATTTTCCAATTTCTCAAAAGAAGGTAAACCAGAAAATGATAATAGAAAAAATGTAAGAAAAATGCCAATGATGGAGCCAACAAAAATCCGCCACATCCACTTTGTTAGGTTGGTATGGAAAGAATTTCTCCATTCTTGAGTTGGATTTGGTAATCCGTTTCCTTGGTTGTTTGAATAGCTCATATTATTTTTTAACAATTGCAAAAATAAGCTTTTGAAAGTAATTATATATAATCTCAACGAGGATAAACGAATATAATTGTCATTTTTAGATATTTGTATGATTTTATTTTAATAAATATGTCGATAAGATTAAACTTTCCTACGGAAACTGATGATAATCAGGGCGGTGTGAGTGATGGAGTGGTGTTTACCACTGTTTTCGCTGGCTCTACCTATGTCAATACTTTCGAAATGGTCAAAGAATTTTTGAAAGAAAATGATTTTGGCGACTTGCCATTGCCTAAAAATTTTGAAGAATTAAAATTATTTCGATTGAAGTGCATGAAAAACCAATTGAAACTTTTTGATGATATTGGCTACCAACACTATCCGATAAAAATCATATTTCCAGAGCCTAAAAAATTTCCTAGGAAAGCTTTGATGCTCAAAATTTATAATGAAAACGTAGAAGATAATTTATTGAGATTCTTTGGGTTGCTGAAAACTAAAAAGGACTTTGAATAGCTCAAAGTCCTTTTTTTATTTTCCTATTATTTAGGTTTTCTTCTTGTCTTGAATATTTCTGTAACTTCTTTTTCTTTCAAGAAACCAACTTCCACAAACGAATTGGATACGAATCGTTTGATGTCTTGATAGTCTCTTCCTCTTTTATCGGAGAATCTTCTAAGCAACTTATCAACATAGTTTCTAGACAATTTTTCAACAGACTGATTGAATTCTTCGTTGCTGAACATATTCATATATACTGTGAATATTCTAGAAAGCTCGAAATAGTCGTGGTAATCGCCTTCTCCAATATTTTTCAAAAATCTACTGATATATCCTAAGATTACATATCGAGTACATTCGTTGAAAATAGACAATCCTTCATGTTTGTTGTAAGCTACTCTCACTGCATCCATCACATCATTATTCATATACCCTTTTGTGTGGATAACATCTGTTAAAGTATAGAATTCACTTAATTGGTCATTGATTTTATCATCAATTAAGTTCGAAACTCTTTTGTCAGTAGTAGCGTCCATTGGTAATCCTGCAACATACATATCTGAAATAACATTCAAGAATTGTATGCTAAAGTTTTTATCTGCTTTTCTCGTTTCGTTGAGCAATTTGAATAAGGTAGATTTTTCATCATCCATTAATTCGAAAAAGTTGGCAAACAATGCGAAAATTTCAACTCTTTCAGTGTGATCGTAGAATTCTTTTCTCTCTAAAAAAGTCTGAAACTCACCAATCAAATTGTCGTTTTTCATTTTTCTGCGAATCCTTTCATAAAGGAAACTTCTCAAACTTCCGAATTCAACTTTCAGCTCAGACAAATTTTGTGGGAAGTCGGCAGAGAAATAATTTTCAGAAATAAATTGTCTTTTATATTTTTGGTAGCCAATCGCTCTTTCATTATCCAACCTGAATTTATCAGATTTTAATGTCTGAAGAAAATATCTAACTTTTTTATTATCAATCGAATTGATTAAATTCGTAATCCAAATGTCGCTACTCAAGGCAAACCCAATTTGTAAAGTCTGTCCAATTCTTCTTTTGATAAAATCAAAATTGGCAGATTCGCAGATAGCGATTAGGATTTCTTTGAAATGGTTTTGTGGGCGGGTATATTTATAGTTTTTATCGATTTCACCTCTTAAAACGGAATACCCTAAGATTTTTTGTAAAAATAAACCTTCAAATTTTTCGTCTAATAAATATTTTTCTAAAGAAACAAGTTGTAGTGGATTTTCATTTGCTACCTCATGAAAAACCTCTAGAATTCGAGGCTCATATAACTCACAAAGTATTTTAAAATCATCCTCTTCTTCAGATTCTAAAAATTGTTGAAGTTGATCCGAATCTTGGATGTCTTTTCCGATTTCATCCAATTTTTCTTGATAAATACTATCTAATGTTTTCATAAAAATATGATATTTTAAAAACAAACCTGATAATGCAACTCAATGCATTATCAGGCTCGAATAAGAAATTTTAATAAAATTACCACACAAAGGTAATGTATTTCAATTAGATTTCAAATAAGAATAATAACTTATTGTGATATGTTAAAAAATTAGATTGAACTTTTTTTATTTCACTAAATCAAAAGCATAAAAATATGGTTCAGAATAATTCTCATAAATGCCCTCAAATACGACTTTGCCTCTTTGATTGTTCAGCAACAAAAGAAACTCATCCAAATTTTCAAAGGTTTGGTCATTTATTTTTAAGATACAAAATCCAGCAGCTAGATTCGTTCTTCCCATTTTACTTTTGGGATTTACGTAAGTGACGATGACGCCTTTGCTATTGCTATATTTTGGAGCTTCATTTTTAGTGAGGTCTCTTAGCTTAATGCCTAATTTTTCTGCGATTTCAGGATTGGGCTTTTCTATTACATCCAAATTATTTTCTTTGTTTCGGAGCACAGCATGAGTATTCATAGGAGATCCTTTCCTAACAAAATCTATTGAAATCAAATTTCCTGGCTTAAATGCACCTAAGATTTCTTGAAATTCTGGTCTTGAACTAAACTTTTTGTTATTTATCGCCAACAAAACATCTCCTTTTTCTAAACCACAAATCGCAGCTGCACTATTTTTTGCAACAGATAAAATAACTACTCCATTGGAGTTTTCTAAATGATTGATTTCGACATCCATTGGGTTAAGATTGTCAATTTTCGCCCCTAAAATAGCTCTTTGTGCAAAGCCATATTTTTTCAAATCTTGTATGGTTTTGAGCACTAAATTGGAAGGAATAGAAAAAGAATAGCCTTCGTATTTTCCTGATTTTGTGATGATTGCCGTATTGATGCCAATCAAATCACCTTTGCCATTCACCAAAGCTCCACCGCTATTCCCTGGATTCACCACTGCATCTGTTTGGATGAAAGATTCTATGGCATATGCATCCTCTAAAATATTGATACTTCTACCTTTAGCACTCACAATACCAGCAGTTACGGTAGATTCCAAATTAAATGGATTGCCCACTGCCATCACCCATTCCCCCAATTGGATAGAATCAGAATTTCCGAAAAACAAAAAAGGCAATTGTAATTTAGCATTAATTTTTAGTAATGCAATATCTGTAGTAGCATCCGTTCCGACCAAATCAGCTTTGTAGGTAGATTTGTCATTCATCGTAATTTCAATTTCAGAACTTCCGTTCACTACATGACGATTGGTCACGATATAGCCGTCGGGAGAAACCAATACCCCTGAGCCATTAGAAATTGAAATGGGCGTATTATGAGTCCAAAAAGAAAAATCGCCACCTCCAAAAAGTGATTTGATGTTTACAACGGCATTTGTAGCTTTTTTTGCTGCAAAGACAAAAGAATTGGAAGGGATATTCAAATTTTTTTGAGCCACATTGCCATTGAATAAAGATTCACTATAATTGCTGAATTGAGCAGGGATTTCATTATTCAAAACAATTTGAGCAGGTTTCTGAAGCTGCAAAGCCAGATAAGCACCAATGAAAGCACTACAGATAGCGACTAAAAAAATTATTATATTTTGTTTTAAAAATGGCTTCAAAATAGAATTTTTTTAAACTTATAAACGTTTATGAAACTAATTTTATTTTATATTCGTAAATTTCTTATATCTTACACTAATTTTGTAAAATATTTGTTTATCAACATCTTAAAGCTTGTATCTTGAAAACCGAAAGTCATATATTAAAATATAGTCATTATATATTGTTGGGTGCATTCCTGATGCTCAATGCTTTCGTATCTAAAGCCCAATCAGATGACAACGTAACCAATGCAAAGTTAAAAAAAATACTAACATCTCTTACCTATCAAGATAAATTAGATATTTTGAATTATGCTCATCAATTAAGAGATGTTGAACCCGATGATCTGATATTGAAAATCTTTGATCAATTGCCAGCTACTGAGAAAAAGTATGTGATTGATTATGCAAAATATAGATTGGAAGGTCCGCCAACAGAGCTCATTGTACCAGAAGTGACAACAGTGGAATGGGACATGAAAGAGCACGATTTCGCTAAAATAATTGAAGGAAAAACCTACGTTGCATTATTCAAAGTAACCAATACAGGAGAATCACCTTATCAAATATCCAATGTCCGATCCTCATGTGATTGCACCATTACAAATTATCCGAAAAGCAAAATAAATCCAGGGGAAGAAGCTACTTTAGTTGTTGAGTTCAATAGCATAGGGAAATTAGGAATGATAAACCAAGGAATAGTGGTTTATGATAATACTGAAAATAAAAGAAGTATTTTATATTTGAAAGGAGAAGTAGTTCAAAAATAAATAGTTATGATAATAGGTTTGCCTTCACAAAATGAGCTTCCAAAATATTTTGACCGATATATTAATCTCGTTTTTACTGATGATTTAATAGCAGGAATGGAGGAAGAAATGCAAGATACAATTGAAACAACTCTTGGATTATCGACGGATTTGCTTGAGTTTAAGTATGCTGAAGGAAAGTGGAATATGAAAGAAATCTTGATGCATATTGTGGATACAGAAAGAATTTTCAATTATAGAGCATTACGGTTTGCCAGATATGACGATACTGAACTTTCAGGCTTTGATGATAATGCATATGCAATCGCTTCCAAAGCGGATCAAAGAACCATCCAAAGTATCTTAGATGAATATGAATCCGTTCGAAATAGCTCTATCCAACTTTTTTCTAATTTCACCAGGGATATGCTGAATCAGAAAGGTATTGCAAACGGTGTTGAAATTTCTGTTAGAGCTTTAGGTTTCACTATTTTAGGGCATGAGATGCACCATAAAAAGATATTTGAAGAGCGATATATAAAAGCTTTTAATTAAAAGCATAATTTTTAATAAATTTATTAATTAGATTCCAAAAACTTTATTATATTTGTAAGGATAAATTCAAAGAAGTTTTGAGTTTATGAAATAATAATTGACCAAATTATCAAGTGAAACAATATGCCAGAGTTAGAAAACAAAACTGCTCAGCGAACTCAGTCATTAGACACTGAATTCGCTGTACAAAATGATACAAATTCATCTGCAAAATCATTACCTGCTGTTCCGCTTCAGTTAAAAACAAATGGGGAAAAACTCCAAAACGAAAAAGAGCAACATTCGATGCCAACTGAAGAAAGTTTTCTTTTTGCAAGTCCTTCCACTTTGCCTCCTGAAGATAGTAAATCTGCAGGAGATAAACCAGCACAAGGAAAATTCAAATCTACAACTCAGTTCAAAAAAGGGTATGCAGCACCGACATTGCAATTTAAGTCAAATCCTTTGCAGCTAAAAGAAGTGGAGGAAGAAGAATCATTGCAAGCCAAGTTAAATCCAATGCAGCTTAAGAGTGAGGAAGAGGAAGAGCCATTACAACAAAAAGTAAATCCTATTCAAAAAACTGCAAGTGAAGAGGAAGAAGAACCACTACAAAAGAAATCGGACAATTCAAATGGTTTGCCAGCACCTGTTCAAACTCAAATGGAGGGAGCATTAGGGGCAGACTTTTCAAATGTGAATATTCATACCAATTCCCAAAGTGCCACCGATGTAGGCGCATTAGCCTACACTCAAGGAAACGATGTCCACTTTGCACCAGGACAATATAACCCAGAAAGTAGCACTGGTCAAGAATTGATTGGTCATGAATTGACACATGTTGTGCAACAACGTGAAGGCAGAGTACAACCTACAACTCAAGCAAAGGGATTACCTGTAAATGATGATAAAGGGTTGGAAGATGAGGCAGATGCTGGGGGGAGGAAGGCAGTGCAGATGAAGGGGGATAATATTTATAGCGAATCAAGAAAAAATTCTTTATTAAATAAAAATAGGAACACTACTTCTGTAAACAGTACAGTTGTTAGTAGAAAGGTAATACAGAGAGATGTAACACAAATGCCTCAAGAAACTATTCATAGTTCAAGACAAGGAGTTGAAGATGCTAGGCAACGAGCAAGGACAGCTGCTGATGTAAAAACTCGTGCATTAGGATATATTACAAGACATCAACAATTAGTTAATGAAGCTGTAGAAAATTTTAAAGTTGATGCTCAAAGTCAAATTACAGCTATGGATGGAGACCCAAGTGATATGTGGGGATTAATACCAACTTTAGTAGGTACTGCAGCAGCAGTAGTTGGTACAATATTTCCTCCAGCAGCTATCGGGGCAGCTATAGTAGCAGGAATTCAAGCAGCAGTACAAACAACAGCTACCGCATCTATTAAATCAGAGAGAGGCGATGCTAAAGATGCTGCCCGAGCTACCCTAAATAGCTTTGCCCTTTCAGTGTCCAACAGGCAGGCTGCTGCTTTGGCAAATATAGAAAGAGCCTTAGATACAACGATAGAGGAACAATTACTTTGGGATTATGATTTAAGGGATTTGATGCTTAGAGGGGATAGTGCAGCTATTGATGATTTATGTAGTAGAATTCATGTGCCAAACCCAACAACTATTTCTCCATTCGCAAGAGTTTTAAGAGGATTGACAAGTGATTTTGCAAGATGGATGGCACGTCAAGCATTCCACCGTGAACATGGAGGTACTGGTTTTTGGGATATGGTGATAGATACTCCTGGAACTGATTTGAACAGAGAAATGAGACATGCAGAAAATGAAGCTGATAGACAAGCTCAACAAAGATCTAGAGAAAGAATTAGAGAACATGATGGTTCTTAGATACTAGTTTATTATTTGAGATTATACCATATTAAAATTATCAGAGAAGGATATCAAAATGGTTAAAAAAAATAGTAACTTATTGAGTTTATGTAAATTTTTCAATTGTCTAGTAATGAGTTGGTTATAATGTTGGACCAAAGTTATTACGACCAATAATTGATATCCTTTCTTATAAAGTATAAACATTATTATTATGTTCTCAGAAAAAGAAAATACAAATCTAAAAGTATCAAAAGTTAAGGACAATCAAAGCAACGATTTGGAAAAAGAAAAAGGAGGTGTTTCAATGCCAGCACCTCCATTACAACTATCCTCTTCAGCACCCATACAAATGAGAGACTGGGGTAGTTTGGGAGGCAAGCTAGTAAATAACAGCAGCAAAAACATTCGGTTTTGGACTGGAGATAATGCAGAAGAAAGAGCAGGTGGGTCTATACATGGAACAGCCGAAATTTTACCTGCACACACTAGTACTCCAGGTGATAGAGATTTGGATATGTTTGAATGGAGAGGAGTTTGGTACAAAGTTAAGAACTTAATCACAGCCGAAGTGAACGACGGAGATGAACAACCATCTCAAACATGGGGAAGTGTTGCTAGAGGAGCAGTAGTTGCTGGGGCTGCATCAGGAGTCGGGGGTATAGTTGGTGGAATGTTTGGTGCAGGGGGTTTAGGAGCTGCAGTAGCTGGAGGAGTCGTTGCTCATCGTTGGTCTGAAGGTCTTAGACCTGCTACAGTAGAAGAAATTGGATACGTAAGAGCAACTAAGCCTGAATGGTTTTGATTATATTGAACTTTTTTATTTTAAAACATGGCAAAAAAATCATTTAAGAACAAAATAGAAAAACATGCCAAAATTGGTTTAAAAAATAATGGAGACTCAGAATCTAATGATGGACTATCGCTTCCTGCACCTTCACTTAGTTTTGGTGGAGCTATCCAAGCCAAGCTAGATGATGGGCATGACCTAACTTCAGTTGATTTTAAGGGAGATAAAGATTTAGAAGCATGTTTTGATGGTGAAAAAATTATTGGTATAGGAAGTTCTGGATCTTCAGTTCTTAAAATTCAAAAAAAGCTACTTGATTTAGGTTATCAACTTCCCAAATATGGCGCAGATGGTGTTTTTGGTTCTGAAACTAAAACGGCGATTGTTGCTTTCCAAACAGCTAATGGATTAGCACCTGATGGTGTTATTGGTAAAAGCACAATTGGACAATTAGATTCCGCAAAATCATCCAAACCCGATTCTCCCAAACCAGAGCCTAAGCCAGGTCCCGAACCTCCCAAACCGGAGCCTAATCCAGGTCCTGAACCTCCCAAACCCGAACCTAAGCCTGATAATTCTCTAACAGTTGAAAAAGCCAAAGAGCAAATTCAAAATGCAGCTAGTGGTTGGGGAACTGATGAAAATTCTATATATGATGCAATAAGAAGATGTAATAGTAGATCAGGGCTTTCATCTGATCCGCACCTTATGGAATTGATAAGGGATGAACTTTCAGGAGGAGATTTGTGGAAAGCTCTCTTTCTTTTGCAATATGGTGATGAAGCAAATTTTCCAAAGGCAATCAATAAAATATTAGACGCTGCATCTGGATGGGGCACTGATGAAAATGCTATATATAAAGCTTTAGAAGAGTTAACTGACCCTGAAAAAGAGCAATTTAAAAATATGCCTTATTTATGGGAGTTATTAGAGGATGAACTTAATTCTGAGGAACTTCAAAAGGCTTTTTCTAAAGTAGTTGGGGGTTATGATTATAGTGCTGCATTGCAAAAACACCAAAAAAACATCGATGATACCAAAAAGGTATTAGAAGAAATGAAAGTTGGAAGTACTAAAGAAAAGAATACTGCAGATTGGCTAGACTCTTCAAGAACTGGTGGAGCAAAAAATATATTACATATAATGACTAAAACTCATGATGGTACTGCAAGAGCAAACCATTTTGGACATAAAGACAATAAGGATGCTTATGTTGGGAATAAAGATGAATTTCCCAATAATACAGGCTATGAAGAATCAATAGATTCAAAACGAAACATTGATTTTATTCAAAGAAGAACTGGAGGATTACATAGTGGCAAACATATTTGGTTATTTGAACCGATTAATAATTCTTCTAAAATGCTACTAGTTCATGAGGTACAACACGATGCAGATCGTCATGATGATGAACCAGGACATGACAAACCTGCAGGCAGTCCGGAGGAGTCAATAAATAGATATAAATCTGAATTTAGAGCCTATTGGCAAGATGGGCGATATGATAGTACAAGTGATACAGATAAACCATCTCCTGATGATGGATGGCAAAATAAACGGCAAAAAGAAATATTTGATGGTATGATTAGAAGTGGGCTTTATCAACATGTAGCAGATAATTTCAAGAAAAATGAGAAAGTAAAAGGAACACCTTATAAAGATATAGTCAAAGGTTATGGAAGTCCTGAAGGTGTGAACCTTGAAAATTCACCAAGAATAGATGATTTTTATTTGCAATTGAAAAATTGTAACAAAAAACATAGTAAATTCGATGAAAATCCTCTTCAAAAATTAAAAACATTAACTGAAAATTTGAATGAGACGGACAAAATATTTATAAATTCGATAAAGGCAAAAAGTCTTCAAAATCTAATGAAAAGTAATTTAGATATAAATCCATTAGAAGTTATAACTAAAATTATTGGTGATGGAACTAAACCAACATGGGTATAATTTACATATTATATTTATTGTATTTATTTTATTTTTTTTGGGATGTAAAACTCATGAAAATAAAAAACTAAACGAAAATTCATTTATGATACTTGATAATATAAAATATGAAATAATAGGAAATTCTTATATTAAAAAAATTGATAATAATACATTATCAATTTATAAGATTGAAAATGTACAATTAATAAATGTTTTCGAAAAAACATTTGAAGGATATTATTCCTCAAATTTATCTGAAAATGGAAAATATTTAGTTGTACAAACTAACAATGAACTGAATGTAATAAATACAAACACAGAAAAAGAGTGTATTTTTAGTAAAACGGTTTATTATAATAACATTTTTATTGATAATTCAGGGGAGAATTTATTAACTACAAATAGAATAAATGTTGAAAATGGAGAATTGACATTATGGGAAATAAGAGATACGCTAATTTTATTAGACAAAAAAACAATTCCATTTTTTGATTATTCCATTTTAAAAGCATCAAATGATTTTTCAATTATTGGATATTTTACAAAGTTCGATGTTAGAAATCTAACTGAAAATGAGATATGGAGTAAAAATGGAAATCATCTATTACCTTCCAAATATAATAATTTACAAAGTCTTAAAAATGAATATTATATACATGGAAATAATATCATATTTATAAATGATTTATATCTATATCTTTATAATGATGATAATTCAAATATTAAATTTAAAATGAAATCATCACCATATCAATTATATCTTGATGAGTCTATAAATACAATTTATATTTTATATTTATCAAACTATTATGGTGATTATGACCAAAATGCTGTTTTTGAACTATATAAAATCAATTATTTAAAATCGGAAACAACCTTAATACAAACATTAAACATTGAAAATTATTATTCAAAAATGATATTGATTAATCCTAGTGGATTAATCAATGTTTTTCAAAAACCTTAAAAGTTACTTGCTTAAATCCTGAAATAAGTGAATGAAAAAAGATAAACTTTGAATATCAAATGCTTCTATATATTAATTTTTTTTACAATTATTCATTGCATCACCGCTCAACCTACTTTCAATGTCCGTACTTTCACTACTGAAGATGGGTTGCCTTCTAATTCAATAATGTATGTAGAGGAAGATACGGAAGGGTTTATTTGGTGCCTAACGGATATGGCATTTTCGAGATTTGATGGGAGGAGGTTTGATAATTTTGATTATTCAAATATTGAAGAAGGAAATTTAGTTGATTTTAACCAGTCACATTACAAAATAAAAAGAGGAGGTATCGAAGGATACATATTTTTTAATAAAGAAAAGAATTGCTTACAGAAAATTACCAAAATTGGAAATGTATTTTTTAATAAAGAATCAAAATTTATTTATCAAGATAATGCACATCTTTGGCTATGTGATGAAAAAAGAACAAAAGTATATATATTAAATAAATCTAATCTGACTATAAAAGATTCTATTCAATTTAGTAGTAGTATTAGCGGACATCCTATCTATTTAGAAAACAATTTTGCCTATATTGGTACTAGAGAAAATAACTTTTTTTTTCGATACAATATTAAAACAAAGGAAGAGCAAAAGGTTTCTTTTAATAAATTTATAATTAACCATACTTTTAATACCACTCACAACATTCTTCATTCAAAGCAAAATAAAATTTTAACGGGCTCTTGGGGGCTAGGCTTACTTTTATTGGATGAAAAGAATAAAGAAGTTCGTAATTTTAATTTCAATAAATATTCTTGTATTCGGGATATTTGTTTTGCCCCTAAATTAACAGGCGATTCAATTGTATGGTGTGCAGATGCATTTAATGGAATTGCATTGTTTAACTTAAATAATGAAAAATTAATTACTACTTTAAATGTTGGAAATTCAAAAAATGAATTAAAATCAAATTTTATTCAAAAGCTATTCTCAGATTCAAGAGGAATTTTATGGATAGCAACTCAATCTGGTCTGTCTCAAATCAATCCATATAACCAACATTTTTTTATTAAGGATTTTCAGAATCAATTGAATGAAAATCAATTGAAGGAAGTCTTTAATACACAGTCGTTTAAGGTTCAATCCTTTCAAAAAAAATATATTTTTCAGAATACGATGAAGGAAGTTCAAATCTTTGATAATCAATCCAAAAAAGTGATTCAAAGATTTAATTTTAATCATAATGCGGTTTATGTTTCAGATTTGAATCGAAATAGTTCAGGTAAATATGAAAATTATATCTTCATAGGAAATAGAGATACATTTCACATTGTCAATGTTTTAAATAATAAAGCAATTAAAATTGTTTTACCCTTTCCAAAAAATAATTTAATTAATAAATTTATACAAGTCTTCAAATACTTTGGAGGAGATACTTTGTGGTTAGGTACAAATGCTGGGTTGTTCAAATATGACCTTAGGCAAAGGAAAGTGTTAGAATATTACAATTCAGAAAATGGTATTAAAAATCACGATATCAACGATATACTGCTGAAGGATAGAAGGTTATATGTTTCTACAAATGACGGTATTTATTTAATTGATCTGGATACGAAAGTTGTATATAATTTACAAGATCCCCAAAATAAAATCCAAAATGTCGCCTTGAACTTTGTCCAATTAAGCAATGGGGAAATCTGGGTAAATTACTTAAATAAAGGTTTGGCAAAGGTGAAAGAAAATGGGACGGAGCTTGAAAATGTTATTATAAAATCATTGCTCCCCAAGGTCTCAATTTTTTCGATTTATGCAGATAGTCTTAATCGATTTTGGCTATTAACCGATTTTGGTTTGTATTGTTATGATAATAATATTAAAAAGCTGAAATTATTCAATGTTAATGATGAATTACCAGATATAAATTTTAATGCTCAATCCTGTTTTTTTACAATCAATAAAAATGAAATTGGAATAACAAGTATTGGCTCAAGATATATAACTTTCTGTCCAAATCTTATCACTTTTGATACTAATTCTCTATCAGTTCATATATTACAAATTTCAAATAATGGAAAAAATATACCTTTTGAAGCTAATAAACCATTAGCATTAAATTATAATCAAAATTCGCTCAGTTTTCAAGTGACTGCTAAATATTTTTCGAGATATAAAAACTTTAAAATTCGATATCGATTAAATTCAAATGATAATAACTGGAATTTAGTTGACGAAAATAATACCATTTTCTTTCCAAATTTAGATTTTGGAAAATACCAACTTGAATTGCAAATGAGTGAATTTGAAGGGTTTGAAGGTTGTCAATCTACGATTTTTGAGTTTGAAATCAATCCACCCATTTGGAGAACATGGTATGCCTTCATTTTTTATTTAATAGGTTTGATATTTATCATAAATAGATGGTTTGCATTTAGGATAAAACAAAAAAATATATTAATTCAAAATCAACAATTAAAATTAGAAAAGGAATCAACATTGATTCAAGAGAGGAATAGAATTGCAACTGAAATGCATGATGATATTGGTGGAGGATTGAGTACAATTCGATTTTTGAGTGAGATGGCAATAGATTCCAATTCGGAAGAAGATAGAAATCTTAAATTAAGTAAAATTTCAAACTCATCGAAGGAGTTAATAGAGAATATGGGGATATCATTTGGGCATTGAATACTCAAAATGATAATTTAGAAAGTCTTATTGCTCAAATTAGATTTTTTGCAAGTGAATTTGCAGAAAATAATCAGATAGAATTAGTTACAAATATTGAAAAAATAGAAACCCAAAAGATTATCAACGGGGAAAAGAGAAGAAATATTCTACTTTGTGTGAAAGAAGCATTTCATAATATCCAAAAACATTCTTTGGCGAATAAAGTGCATTTGATGATTGAATATCAAGAAATATTAAAAATAACAATCATTGATAATGGTGTTTTTTTTGATATCAATAAAGTAAAAAAGGGAAATGGTCTTTCGAATATGAAGCAAAGAATTTCAGCCATAGGCGGAAAAATGAGTTTTACTTTTTTGGATGGCACGATTCTACAATTTCAAATACCAATTTAAGAAAATTTGCGCCATTAATTGGTAAAATATACCAATTGGTATATTGTGTAGCTTTTTTTGGTAAACTACCTTTACAAAAGTGATTTGTAAGCAACCCTGTATAATCCATTTACCAAATGAGAAATCAAATTTCAAAAGTGTGATTTGAAACAATTTAAAATACCTACAATGAAAACAAAATGAGTTATTTAGGTCAATATATTTTATATCTGATGCCAGTAATGTATTTTATTGGTTTAATACTAGTTATTAATTTATTTTGTAATACAGGATCATATACAATCAATACAAACATTTATTTTAGATCTATTTTTTTTAATAAATACAATTTAATAAGTTGGGCAAATTCAAAAGTGAGTAGTCCCTCTTTTTTTTTAAATCTATTCCAATCTAAATAAATGCAAAAGTTATGTCTAGAATTTACCAAAGAAAGACTAAATCTAAAACTAATGCAAAAGCAAATAATTCTAATCATGAGGAAAATGAAAAGGTAGGGATGAGTTATCCTGCTGTAGGTGTTTCTTATAAGAACAATGTATCTCAGCTAAAAGCTAAAGAGGGAAATGAAGAAACAAAAGATATCATTCAATTACAAAATGCTTCCTCTAAAATAGTTAATCCGTTATTATCTTTAAACAATAATGTTCAAACACCTAATCAAAGCAAAAATCCATGCTTATCAAAATTATTTCAAAAACACAATTATATAATTACAAATACTAAAAAACATGAAAAACTAATAAATGAAGGCAAATCTGGAAAAATTAATTTTTGGTATTTTAATGGACAAAAACCTACAACTATTGAATTTATTGAGACTCAATTTCTATTATCTAGTGAAAAGGAACAATACGATAAATTGAGTATTAGCTGTCCAGATAATGAAAGTGATCCATCCTTTCTAAAATATTTGAACCTAATTGAAGTATTAGAACCAAAAATAAAATTGTATGATGATATACAAGCAGAAAAGGATAGAATTGACAAACAAGCTGAAGTCGATATTGATAATATTTATATATATGGAATAAATAGAGATTTAGATAATTTATTTCGTTCACTACAATTCTCATTCCCAAGGAGGGATAAGACAAGAGAGATTTTTTTGAAAAAATACAACTATTCAAATTATTATAAAAGTCTAGATTCTTTCATAAAGGATATGACAAATGGAGGTTCGGGAATTAATTGGTCTATGGCTCAAGCATATTTAAATGTTGGTAAACTTCGACCATGTGATAAATTTTATATCGCAGTGAAAGGACCTGGTACGGATGAGGGCAACATGTTTTTTGCAATGAAGGAAGCCCATGAATATGGTATCGGTAAACTGGATGAAGATTTGAGAGAAGAATACCCTGATTTTAATTATGGTAAATCTGGTTTACCTCATACAGGAGCTGGAAATGATATTTGGACAGTTGCTGCTTGGATAGATAGTGAAACTAGTTATGGTACTGATGATAGGATTAAAGCTAAAGCACTGTTAAGTTATGGAAGAGTGAGACCAATAGATGAGGTTCGTATGGCATTGATGAAAGATACTAGTAAAACCGATTTGAAAAATGCCTTACGAAAAGCAAATGTGGAAAATCTTGAAATAGTATTAAATGAAAATAATGATAAATGCCTTACACCTGAAGCAGAAAAAAAATTAGTTAGTGATAGACTTTTAGATGATTATAAATTCAGTTATAATAGCGATTTATTAGGGGATATAAAAAGAATTCACACATCTGTAAATATGTCAATAAGTGGGCATATTACAATTCCTACATCTAATTCTTTATATAAAGTAGATGAAAAGGGCTTGAATACTGCGAATAATATTGTGTTTGGTAATGAAACAAAACAAGAACAATATTTAGATGAAAAAAAATATAATAAAAAACTATCGATTTCTACATTTTCAAATATGAGTATGGAAGATAAAAAAATTATTTTAGATAGTATGCAGACAAATCTAAATAATGATAAATCTAAGGTAGAATTTAATCAATTAGTTGGAATTTGGGAATTAGAAATAACTGATAATCCAGTATATAATATCATAAAACATAATCAACTTTTTGATTCAAATAGCTTCGATAATTTTGTTAAATATAATTTAAAAATAGAGCAGTCCAAAAAGCTCTTAAAAATACTTTCATCCGATAAAGAAATAGGAGGAATAGGGCTGAATATTTATAATTACCTGAATACATATTTATTAAAAAACTCTAAATTACTTTGGACATATCATTATATAGGTATTGATAATTTAGAAACAGCAGAAAAGGAAATGTTTCAATTGGTTGTAAATTCAAAAGATAAAAATTGGCAAACAAATTATATAATGAATGTTCTTTCTCCAGAAGAAAAGAATTATTATAAATATTATTGGAAGGATTTAAAATATGATAGTTTAAAGGATGCTCAAACCAAAGATAATTTTGATCATATCAAAGGATTATTGAATGATGATCCTACAGTAAGAATAAATGCAGAAAGAAAACTTTTAACCAAAGCAAATTCAGGACTAGGTGCTTCAATAACTAATATTGGTAGCACCGCTGGTTTAAGTGCAGATAATGAACAAAGGGAGTTAGAAGTAGATTTGGAAATGGCAAAATGGAATGATGGAAAAATTGACAAAAATGAAATGGCGGGTCTTGAAAAAGACATACTTGATGCAAAAGAAACTAGAGAGAATTTTGAAGAAACTAGAGATACTGTAGAAAATGTAGCTACTATGATAGCACAAACACTAGTCACTGTTTTAGCAACAGTATTAATTCCAGGGGCTGGTGGATTAATTGCACAAGCAATAATTAATGGTATTGCAAGTGCAGGTACGAATTGGGTAATGAAAGGTGATCGTTATAGCCTAAAAGGAGGGTTTAGTGATTTAATCAATGGTGGAATTTCTGGAGCTATGGGTGTAATTGGGAGTGCTAGTGTTTTAAAACTAGCAAAGGTGAAGGAACATTTGCTCATTACTTAAGAATTCTAAACTAATAAGGGAAGGAGTGGAAAATTCAATAGGTAGTTCACATGAAGTACTTATTGATGCAATAGATGGAAAAGGACCTGAAGAAATATTTAAAAACCATATGGAAGTCAATAGGTACAGGAATTATCATTGGAAATGTGACAAAAAAAATAGAAAATGCTATAAAAGGAAATGGTAGTGTGAAAGGAGACCAAACAACAGACTCAACAGAAACTAGAGCATTGCCTGAAGGAAGTACTGGAGAATCTTATGATGTGAAACACCCAAATGATTGGACGGAGGAAGATTTTATTACTTTTTTGAGAGAAGTTGGGAATTGGGATGATGCTATAGATCAATTAAAATTGGTTGGTGGGGATAATTTAGCTTTTAGATTGCATAAAATAAGGTCTAATATTCAAAATGATTTTATTGCTGATGGAGCAGCACCATTAGAAAATGCTTCGAATGATATTAAGAGTGATGTAGATTTAAATATCGAAGGTAAAAATGCAGGAAGAAAGCAATTAGAATTTGAAGCAAGAATGAAAAAAACTGTATGGTGATACATACAAAGATATGTTTAAATTGGAGTTTTTTCTTGAAAAGTATCGATTGGGTCAATATCGTGATTTGTTAGGAGAAGTAAGTCCTGAGGAGTATTCTTCAATAGTTGATGATATAAATTTAACTCAAGAAACCTATCAATATGCAAAAATGTTAAGACATGCACAATCGGACCCTACACAATTGGCACGAATAGAAAGTATTATATTAGGAAGAGCTGATGTGGATCAAATAAGAAAGCTTTCAAAATTAAATGAAGGTGATATTCAAAAATTGAGAGAAAGAGCGTTGTTAGAATCAGATGGATTAGTAAGAAGGTACAATAAACCAAACTTGGATCCGAAAGAAAAACAAAGATTAGCAATATTAATTAGTAAGAAGCAAGCTGAAATAAATTTTTATAGTAAAGATGCTTATATAAGCTTTGGTGCTATGGATAAAACAATAACTAGCCCTAAAGAACTCAAAGGGGCATTATTGAGTCAGTTAGAAATGATCCATGCAAAAATTGACTCCTATAAAGGTATTGGCGAAGCCTCAATGGGTTATGAAATATATAAATACATTTCAAGATATACATTAGCATTAGAAGCAGCTGGAATAAAGATATCCCCTAAAATGAAATTATTTCAAGAACTTTCTATTGGAATACAAACTGCGGATTTGGGAAATCGTAAAATGTATGATGTATATGCCCAAAACAGAGAGTTGAAGCATAGAGCATTAGTAATGGATACCTTTTTAGATGAAGCACACCAAATTCTAGCTTTACAAGATTGGAATCAGATAGATATTGCAAATATAAAAGCAGTAATAGAATCACTACAGGTATCTGTAGGTGATTCAGTAACGGATGTTGATTCTACAATCGAATCAACACCTAATTCCCATCATTTAAGTTCAGAAACTAAATTACCAACATGGGATGATGATAAAACACCACCAATGGGCACAAAAATTCCAAAAGAAGAAACACCAACTTGGGATGATGATAAAACACCACCTATGGGAACAAAAACTCCAAAAGAAGAAACACCAACATGGGATGATGATAAAACACCACCAATGGGCACAAAAATTCCAAAAGAAGAAACACCAACATGGGATGATGATAAAACACCACCTATGGGAACAAAAACTCCAAAAGATGGAGACAGATTAATAACTAGTAATCAAGAAAATGTTTATCATGTTCAAGATTCAAGTGAACAAAGATTTCAAGCAGATGCAAGAATTGATGATGAAGGAGTACTAACAATTACAATGCGAACTGAATTAGAAGATGGGACTAGGTCTAAACTATTAAAAGGTAAAGAGCAATATGATAAAATTTTACAATACTTTGGAGATAGAATAAAAAAAATAAAAGGAAGTTGGCAATATGGCAGTAACTTACAAAAATTTTTAGAAATCAAATCTGAAGGAAAGTCAGATGAAGAAGCTGCTTTAGGTACTTGGTCTGGCCAACAAGCTGATAAAAATGGTTTTAAAAAAGCAGAAGTATCTATTCAAAAAGATTCAAATGGTAAAATTATAAAGATTGAAGTATATTTTTATAAATAGGAATAGTTAAATAATCGAAAATGCCAACCATCATCATTATTGAAGACATCAAAGAACTTAGAGATGGGTTCGAAACTTTGTTTAATCAGACAGAGGGGTTGCAATGTATTGGGGCATTTGAAAGTGTAGAGATAGCTTTGGATAATATTTCTAAAAATATTCCTGATATTATTTTTACAGATATTGGTCTTCCTGGAGTTTCTGGAATAGAAGGAATAAAATTGATAAAACATAAATTTCCTAATATACAATTTATGGTTTATACGGTTTTCGACAATGATGATAAGGTTTTCGAAGCTTTAAAAGCTGGAGCAAATAGCTACATTTTAAAGAAAGAATCACCCTCGAAAGTGGTGGAAGCCATTAGAGAATTATTTGATGGAGGAGCACCCATGAGTACCTCTATTGCTAGGAAAGTGATGGAGTCCTTTCATCGAACGAATTTAAATAAAGAACTAAATCCTTTATCTTCAAGAGAATATGAAATATTAGACCTCTTGAGCCAAGGGTATCAAAATAAAGAGATAGCAGAAAAAATGTTCATAAGCTCAGGTACAGTAAAGGTTCATATTCATCATATTTATGAAAAACTTCATGTACAAAATAGAGTGGAAGCAGTGAATAAATTTAAGAATTTTTAAATTTTTCAGATTAATTACTCATCCAATTGAATTTACCGCCATTCAGAAAATAAAAAATAATATACATTATCAATGGTGACAGGAATCCAGTTGCCATCAAACTAAAATATTGGTTAGGTACGTTTGAATGATCCAATTTTTCAGCAATGAAAGCAATGATGTAAATGGATAAAAATATGAAAAAAAATATCGTACTCAATAAAGTAGCTATATAATCATTTGTCATCCAAAATATTACATAGATTATGCATTGTAATATGAATAATTCCGTTGCTTTTATTTTCATTTAATTAAGGAATGAAATTTAATATTATAATATGATTAAAAATTTTTTTTCAAATTTAGTTTATTTATCCTAACTTTGTGATTGTGAAGAATAAATTGTCAATATTTTTATTAATTATTTATCTATTTTCTTTTACAGAATTGAGCCAACTATTGAAATTACCAATGTTGGTTAAGCATTTTATTGAACATACCAAGTCTGATCCAGTCATGACTTTTTCGACATTCATAAAATTACATTATTTAAATGGAAGTTCAAAAGATGCTGATTATGAAAAAGATATGAAACTTCCTTTTAAGTCTGTTGATAATCTTAGTTCTATCAATTTTACTTTTGAAAACACATCGGAAGTAATTAATTTACAACCATTTGAATCGGAAAAAATATTCTCCGAAACTCCTTCTCACTATGTTTTCTCCTCTTCTTTTTGTTATTTAGATGCAATTTGGCAACCGCCACAGTTTTGTTAAACAATTAATTTTAAAGTCTTTTTTTAATTATTTAAATGTTTTAACAAAATGAGAATAAAAATTTTTGGCGTATTTTCTTTGATTATTTTGGTCGTATTTAGCTGTAATAAAGATAATAATTCAACAAATATATCTGCTACAGGATCTAAAAAAAGCCACAACGTTGGTCAAAATTGCATGTCTTGCCACATTTCTGGTGGGAAAGGTGAAGGTTGGTTTCAAGGTGCTGGTACAGTATATGATAGCTTACTGACCAAAGTTAACCCAAATGGATTTATTGAATTATATACAGAACCTGATGGTGCTGGTGTATTGGTCAAAAGAATTCCTGTGGATGGATTAGGCAATTTCTACACAACCGAAAGTATTTCGTTTGGAAATGGTTTGTATCCTTCTGTGGTGAGTAGTACTGGTAAAAAGAAATTTATGGCTAGTTCTATCTCAAATGGTGCTTGCAATGCATGTCATGGCATCAGTCAAGATAAGATTTGGGTTAGTAATTAGTTTTCAACCATTATTTATGTAGGTTTTTTGCTATTGAGACTTGATTTTCAATAGCTAAAAGTCTATAAACCATTCTAAATTAAATTATTGTGTTAAATAATATTATTGAGTTTTCTGTAAAGAATAAACTCCTTATTGGGTTATTCATTATAGTACTTATTGGTTATGGTAGTTATCAAGCTACCAAACTACCCATAGACGCCGTTACCAGATATTACCAACAATCAAGTTCAAGTAATTACAGTAGCCCCTTCCTTGGGAGCCACAGATATTGAACGATTAATTACATTCCCAATTGAATTGGCGAATAGTAATATCCCTGGTTTACATGAAATCAGGAGTTTCTCCCGATTTGGATTATCATTGGTTACTATTGTTTTTGAAGACAATATAGATGTTTATTGGGCTCGACAACAGGTAGCGGAAAGATTGAATCAAGTAAAAGATGAAATTCCAAATGGGATTGGAAACATCTCTTTGGCACCTGTAACTACTGGATTAGGCGAAATCTATCAATATACAGTTCGAGCAAAAGAAGGGTATGAAAAAAAATATACCGCCATGGAATTGCGAACTATTCAAGATTGGATGGTCAGAAGACAATTGCTTGGGGTGAAAGGAGTTGCAGATGTAAGTAGTTTTGGTGGAAAATTAAAACAATATGAAATTGCTGTAAAACCTAATGTGCTCCAATCTCACAACATTACAATTAATGAAATTTTTGATGCTCTCGAAAAAAACAACCAAAACACTGGTGGTGATTATATTGAAAAAAGGACCAACTGTTTTATATATCAGAAGTGAAGGATTAGTGGGAATTTGAAGATATCAACACTATTTTCATCAAAAATACTTCTAGTGGCACACCATTACTTATCAGAGATGTTGCAGAGGTAAGATTTGGAAATGCAACCAGGTATGGAGCAATGTGCTACAATGACCAAGGGGAAGTAGCTGGTGCTGTGGTAATGATGTTAAAGGGAGAAAATAGTAGCAGAGTTATCAAAAATGTGAAAGAAAGAGTGGCTCAGATTCAAAAAACACTTCCAGAAGGCGTCATTCTCGAGCCTTTTTTGGATAGAACGAAAATGGTGAATAATGCCATTTCTAATGTTGAAAAGAATTTGATGGAAGGTGCTCTGATAGTCATTTTTATTTTGGTGTTATTCTTAGGAAATTTTAGGGCAGGGTTAATAGTAGCATCAGTAATTCCTCTAGCTATGCTTTTTGCGATTTGCATGATGAATTTCTTTGGTGTAAGCGGAAATCTAATGAGTTTGGGTGCTTTGGATTTTGGATTGATTGTAGATGGAGCCGTCATTATTGTAGAAGCGATTATGCATCAGTTAACTCATTCTAAAATGTATGCAAATCAAGTAAGTTTAGATAGTAAACAGATGGATAAGACGGTATTTAATTCAGCTAGCAAAATGATGAATAGTGCCATCTTTGGACAATTAATTATACTAATCGTTTATTTGCCAATTTTTACTTTAGAAGGTATTGAAGGAAAAATGTTTAAACCCATGGTGCAAACAGTTTCATTTGCATTAATTGGTGCATTTATACTTTCGATTACTTATATTCCTATGATTAGTTCTTTAGTTTTAAGTAAAAAAATTAGGCATAATAAAACATTTTCAGATAAAATGATGGAATTTGTTGAATTCCACTACCAAAAATCTTTAGATAAGGTATTGAATTTCAAGAAAACAGTCATAATAACTGCTTTGACACTTTTCATTATTGCAATTTATATTCTTTCAAATTTGGGTGGAGAATTTATTCCTGCCCTCGAAGAAGGTGATTTTGCAGTAGAGTTTAGAGTGCTGTCTGGAAGTAATTTGAACACTACAATTGAAAGTACTAAGAAAGCTGCTCATATATTAAAGACGAGGTTTCCTGAAGTATTGCAAATTGTATCAAAAATTGGATCAGGCGAAATCCCTACTGACCCTATGCCGATGGAAGCTGCGGATATGATGGTGATTTTGAAAGATAAGAAAGAATGGACATCGGCTAAAAATTTCCCAGATTTGGCTGAAAAAATGACAGCTGCAGTTGAGGAAATTCCTGGTATTTTAGTCAGTTTCCAATATCCTGTACAAATGAGATTTAATGAGCTGATGACGGGAGCAAAACAAGATGTTGTATGCAAAATATTTGGTGAAAACTTAGACACTTTATCCAAGTATTCTCAAAAAGTTGGTGATTTAGTTTCTTCTATCGAGGGGGCTAAAAATCTCTATTTAGAACCAGTTACGGGACTACAACAAGTTATAATTGATTACAATAGAGCTGCTATTGCTCAGTATGGACTGAATATCAGCGACATAAATAGAGTGATTAATATAGGTTTAGCTGGTCAGACTACAGGTTTTGTTTATGAAGGTGAGAAAAGATTCGATATGGTGGTGCGGTTGGATGGCGACCAAAGAAAAAACATCGAAGATGTTCAAAATCTATTGATACCCATCAATAATGGGACACAAATTCCATTGCATCAATTAGCCAATGTGAGCCTGAAAGATAGTCCAAATCAAATACAAAGAGAGGATGCTAAGAGAAGAATTATCATAGGATTCAATGTGAGAGGAAGGGATGTGCAATCAATTGTGCAAGAATTACAATTAAAAGTTGATGCAAAATTGAATCTTCCACCTGGATATTACATCACTTATGGTGGAGCATTTGAGAATTTAAATGCAGCGAAAGCAAGATTGGGAATAGCAGTTCCAATTGCTTTATTATTGATTTTCTTATTGTTGTATTTTTCTTTCAATTCCATTATCCAAGGTATCTTGATTTATTCCGCCATACCACTATCTGCTATTGGAGGTATATTTTTCTTAGCCTTGAGAGGAATGCCATTTAGTATCAGTGCTGGTGTTGGTTTTATCGCATTATTTGGTGTAGCAGTTCTTAACGGAATAGTATTGATTGCAGAGTTTAACAGAATAAAAGGGGAAGGTTTGCACGACACCAAAAGAATAGTATTAATGGGAACAAAGATCCGATTAAGACCAGTATTAATGACAGCCTTTGTTGCTTCGTTGGGCTTTTTGCCAATGGCATTAAGTAATGGTGCAGGAGCTGAGGTGCAGCGTCCACTTGCAACTGTAGTGATTGGTGGGTTATTAATTGCTACCTTTCTGACCTTGTATGTATTGCCGATTTTGTATATTATTTTTGAAAGATTTAGTTCAAAATCAGCTAGTTAAAAGATGAATTCAATTTTTATTGAATACTTAAATTTATAAAAATGATAAATAATAGAAATATAAAAAAAATCAATAGCTTTTTTGTGCTCATCATAATTGCTTTGTTTCCAATATTGCTTTCTGCTCAAAATAAAATGAGCCTTCCATTGGCAATTGAAATGGCAATCAAAAATAATATGACCCTCAAAAGTGAACGATTGAAGGCTGAATATCATCAAAAAATGATTGAAACTTATAAAAATATACCATCTACTATTATTTCTGGTGGGTTTGGGCAAATGAATAGCAGTTATATTGATAACCGTTTCGCTATTGGGCAGTCATTTTCATTGCCTATTGTCTATTCCAATCAAAAAAAATTACTCACGGAAGAATGGAAATCTGTATTGTTGGGAGTAAACATTAAAGAAGTGGAACTCAAAAAAATGATTACTGAGCTTTATTACTCGTTGATTTATTTGAAAGCAAAAGAAAAATTGCTATTGAAATCAGACACCATTTATAATAATTTCTTCAAAAAAACTGAGGTTAGATTTTCGAAAGGTGAAAGTAATATTTTGGAGAAAACGACAGCAGAAACCCAGCTGAGTAATTTGAGACTACAGCTAAAGCAATTAAATCAAGAGATCGCATTCTTGCAAGCCAAGTTTCAATTGTTATTAAATGTGGAGACTAAAATCGAAGTTGAAGAATCCCTTTTTTATCAAAGTGTCGTGATGGGACAAAATACCATCGAGCAACACCCGAACCTGAAATATATTGAGCAACAAAAGCAATTAAATACGGTGAATATCGCATTGGAAAAATCCAAATTATTGCCAGAGATTTCTGTTGGAGCAGCTTCGACGACCATGAAAGGAGTTGGGTCAGACGATATTTATTACAATCGATGGAAAAGATTTCAATCATTTGATATTGGAGTGGGGATTCCTATTTTTAGAAAATCTCAAAAAGCTAAAATTGCGGCGAATGAGTTTTATGGAAATGTGCTGAACCAAGAATTGGCAACAGAAAAGCAACAATTAGAAAATCATTATCAATCACTGATTTTCCAATATAATGCTAGTAATGAGCAGATTAAATCTTATGAAGCCACTGTTTTGCCGAATGCTAACCTGATAGTCGATACCGCTACTAAGCAATTCAATAATGGAGAAATCAATTATTTGGATTGGGTGATATTGATCAATCAAAGTATCGAACTTAAAAAGAACTATATCGAGTTGGTGAAAGTTAGAAATGAATACATCGTACAACTCAGCTATTTTAACAACTAAAACATCCTTAAATAATTTTTAAACAAATAAAATTTGTTTTATGAAAAATAATAATAAATCATTGAATCACAGATATATACAAAGTTTTGCATCAAAAAACTTGTGGATTGCTTTTTTGCTAGGAACCCTATTTTTTATTAATTGTAGCAATAAAAAAAATGCAGAAGGAGCAAAAGATCAAGAAGCAAAGGTGGAAAATTTAATCACGTTAACAGAGCCACAGCTAAAAAATGCTAACCTTCAATTTTGTAATTTGGAGCAAAAAAATATCTCTACAGTGATGAAAATCAATGGAATCATTGATGTACCGCCACAAAATATGATTTCTGTAAGTATGCCTTTAGGAGGATATCTTACCTCTACCAAACTTTTGCCAGGGATGCATCTGAAAAAAGGGGAAGTGATTGCAACTCTTGAAGATCAACAATACATCCAGTTGCAGCAAGACTATTTGACCAACAAATCAAAGTTGGAATATGCAGAGAAAGAATATTTTCGCCAAAAAGAGCTGAATCAAAGCCAGGCTAGTAGCGACAAAGTGTTCCAAATGGCTGAATCAGAGTACAAATTATTGAAAATTAATTTAAGTGGATTAGCAGAAAAACTAAAATTGATCAATATCAATCCGAACACATTGAATGAAACCAACCTTTCCAAAAGTGTTAGAATCTATTCTTCTATTGATGGATTTGTTTCGAAAGTAAATGTGAACATTGGTAAATACGTTACTCCAGCTGATGTACTTTTTGAATTAGTGAACCCAAGTGATATCCATTTGAACCTAAAAGTATTTGAAAAGGACATTTCAAAGTTGTTTATTGGTCAAAAATTGTTGGCATTTAACAATAGTAATGCAGCTAAAAAATATCCCTGTACAATTATTTTAATCAGTAAGAATCTTACAGAAGATCATTCGATCGATGTGCATTGTCATTTCGAAAACTATGATAAAACCCTGATACCTGGGATGTACATGAACGCCGAAGTAGATGTGAAATCAGACTTGGTGGATGCATTGCCAGAAGAGACGATTGTTAATTTTGAAGGCAAGGATTATGTTTTTGCTCAAAAAGATAATTTGAATTTTAATTTCATAGAGGTGAAAACAGGTAACAAAGAAAATGGGTTTATTGAAATCAAAAACTCTGAAGTCATCGCAAACAAGCAAATTGTGTATAAAGGAGCTTACAATTTGTTGATGGCACTCAAAAATAAGGAAGATTAATCCCCCGTTTATTAACGGTTTTTGTTGAAATGTAAACGGTAAATTCTAAGCAATGTGGCAGTTAAGATATTGAAATACAGTGCATAATGTTTTTTGCTGGTACTTTAAGAATTTCTGTTATTTATTAATTTATGTAACTTATATTAACTTTGAACATTAGAAAGCATCATAGTGAATAATGTTTATGCACCCTGTATAATCAAAAAATCAAAGTAAGTTAAGTACCGCAATCATTATAAAGATAATGGTTGCGGTTTTTTTTTTGTACCGTTTTTTAACGAATAAAACAATGTTTTTACAAATGATAATACTTATCTTTTTTACGATAATTTAGTATAAAAAAACCAAAATTATGTCATTTTATTTTATAAGCAATTGATATTTAGTCTAATATGTGTTTCATGTAATTGTGCTGTTCAAAAATGATTTTTTACAATATTTACATAACTGTAACTTTACATCATTATATAAATAATTCTTATTCTTAGATACAGAAAGTCAAGTGAAAACATAGGTAGGTCGTTGAAAAGTCAAAACCTACGTTTTTAGCTTGACTATATTCACTTTCTGAATTTTTTCACTTGATTTTCATCCTAGTTTGATTGATAATTAAATCCAAATATTATGAAAAATCTTGAAAAAATTGCATTAGCAATAGCGTCATCAGTTTATTGGGATGATGAATGTCCAACATATCCACGAAGATTCCCACCCCGAAAAAGGAAATGGGTTTTTGAAGAATATTATGCACATATTTGCCTAAACCCTCAACCTTTACCACCTTTTGCATTGGCAATTATGGTTTCTAAAGGATTGGTAGAAATCATGAATCGATCCAGAGATATTGCAAATTTCTCTGAGGAGTCTTTCCAAAAAGGTATCTATTTTTCAGCATCAAAAGATATTATAAGTATAACAGGTGATTGTGGAACGAATAGAATACTCGAAATTTTATTAAAAATTTTAAAAAAGCTGGATAGACATTTTCAACCACATCCAGATCCAGATCCTGCTCCATGGGAAGAGAAGTTTTTTAGTAAAAGTGACTTGTTTTTAATCAATTCAGTTGTCTTTGCTGCTTCCCAAAATTTTGAAGGTCCAATAAAAGAAGAAGTAGGGTCATTTGCTTCTAAAAATTTAGAAAATATTTTCAAAGAGCTTTCAATATAAAAGTTGTAACAGTCATCTACCGTTTTTTAACGGTATTTGACTGTTTGTTCAACGTTGTTTTTTTGTATGAAATTTTATAATAAATGGAAATTCAATTGATTGTAAAATATGCTAAACTTATATGAATTTGTAAAGGTTTTAATTGTGACAGCATATTCTTAAATTTGTTGAACATTTGAATCAAGTTTCCAAAAGAACTTATATAGTCCGAAAATAATATAACCTCAAATTATTTTTTCTTAATATTTAAATCTTCAAATTATGTTACTAGAAATTACAGGTACTTGTGTTTATTACGGTGTGGCAGGAGCTGCAATCGGAGCTGTTACATCCTATATCGTTATGAATATAAATGGAACACAAGTAAAAGCCTTAGTACCAAAGAGTGATTATAGTTCATCTGAGATTAGTGTTAGTAATGCATCTGCCAAAACAAGTTTGCTTCCCAATTTTCTAAACAATCATTCCCCAAATTTAGTAAAAGGAAGATCTTTTTCTTTCGACGATTTGTTGGCATTTTTGGGTAAAATGGAGCAAGTTGCTAGCCAAAACAATGTTTCAACTGATAAGTTATTTGTAAATACTTATTTTGGTGTTAAACAAGAAACAGTTAATGGAGTACAACAAGATAATTTGGATATTATCTTTGTACCTGATAAATTTAGGTAATGGTTTAGCTGATTTTAATGGATTTGATAGTAACAATCAACCAATAAGGGATAAAATAAGTGCAACACCTCAACTTAAATTAATGAACAATGGAACTAGTATGCCACCACCAGTAAATGATAGTATAATATAATTAATCGAATATGATTGCATTTTTTAGATTGATAGTACCAGTAATTTGTTTTATAACAACCATTGTTGGTTTTATAAATTTGAAAAAACTGAAATCAAACTTTTGGTTTTCATTATTTCCCTATTATTTATTTATAATTGCTTCATTGGATTTTTTTGGATATTTTATTACAAAACAACATTCAAATACAGTATATTTTACATATTTGGTTTTTCCTATTCAAGGATTGTTTCATATTTTATTATATTATAGCAATAGTAAAATTAAGAGCCATAAATATTTTATAAAACTGATTTTGTTAGCATTGTTGATTAGTTACTTTTGGTTTTGGTTCTTTTTATCATCAGACATACAATTATTAACAGTAATTTATAATAACAATGTTTTGATAGCGCTATTTATAGTAATATTATTGTATTTTTTTGAATTGTTTAATTCTGAAAATATATTTCATTTTCAAGAAGATTTAAGATTTTGGATAAGTATAGGATTAATTATATTTTATTTATTTGGATTTCCTTATTCAACTTTTAGATCTTTAGTATTTTCTGGTAATTATAATATCGGAATGCCTATGTTTTATGTTCATAATAGTTTAAGTTGTTTAATGTATATTCTGTTTGCAATTGGAATAATAAAATCTAAAATATCAGAGAATGTCATATGAAAAAAGCATATTAATATTTACTATCTATTTTGTTGTTTTTCTTTTCATTATGGCATCTGGCCTTATGGTTTTTATTCTACAATACAAAAAGAAAAAACAACAAGAAATGCTGGAAAAAGAAATGATCTTACAGCAACATGCCCAAGAATTGCTAAATAACAGATTAGATATTCAGCAGAAAACAATGGAAGATATTGGCAGGGATTTGCATGATAATATTGGTCAAAAACTCACTTTGGCATCCATCTATACCCAACAAATGAGCCATAACAATGAATATGAAAATATTGAAGAAAGAATCGACAGTTTAGCCAATTTATTAAATGAAACCCTACAAGATATTCGTGCAGTTTCAAAAACCTGACAAATGCGAACATTGATAACAATAGTATTGCAGACTTAATAAAAAATGAATGCAAGAAAGTAGAACAAACCAAAAAGTGTCAAGTAGAATTTGTCAATAATCTTCAAACTGAACATTTAAGTATCAATGAAAAATTGGTTTTGCTTCGAATTACACAAGAATTCATTCAAAATAGTTTAAAATATTCAAAATGTGATTGGATAAACATTCAATTAGACAATAAAAATGAAAAAATTTATTTAACTTTGAAAGATGATGGAATTGGTTTTGATGTAACTCAATTTGCTTTGAATAATAAAGGAATTGGTTTAGTGAATATGCAGAAAAGAGCTGAAATTATTGGTGCAACGTTTAACCTTGAAAGCCAAATAGGGAAAGGAACAAGTTTGTCAATAATTATATAATTTTGGAATCATGATGAATCGAAGTACTTCAGTTGTGGTAGTGGATGACCATATTTTGATTGCAAAAGCAATTTCAAGTATTATCAACGGCTTTAATAATTTTCAAGTATTGTATGAAGTTGAAAATGGCCTTAGATTAATTGATCAATTCAAGTTCCCAAAAAATATTCCAGACCTTGTTTTATTGGATATTTCTATGCCTTTGATTGACGGTTACGAAACCATGTCATGGATAACAGAACACCACCCTGATGTGAAAGTAGTGGCTCTTTCTATGGCTGATGATGAGAAATCTTTAATTAAAATGATCAAATTTGGTGCTAAAGGCTATATGCTTAAAAATGTGCATCCAAAAGATTTAGAAATAGCATTGCAAACCGTTATTAATAAAGGATTTTACTACCCAGAATGGGCTACTAATATTCTGTTGGATGTGGTTCGTACTCCAGAGACTTCCACACCAAATATTCATATCAACGATAGAGAAAAAGAATTCTTAAAATATGCAGTGACCGATCTTACCTATAAAGAAATTGGTGATAAAATGTATTGCAGCCCCCGTACTGTAGAAGGCTATAGAGATGCCTTATTCGAAAAACTAAAAACCAAATCAAGAGTTGGTTTAGTAGTATATGCTATTAAAACAGGCTTAGTGAAAGTATAGTTAAAGAATTGACTTTTTATAAAAATTCAGAACGCCATTTCTATAAAATTAATTTTATCAAAAATTGTCCAATTGTTTATGACTAAATATTGTATTTTTGAAAAAAAATCAAGATGATTAGAATCCTTTTGGTGGAAGACGAAGATGCAATCAGAGATTTATTGAAATTGAATCTCGAATTGGAAGGCTACGAAATTGATGCAGTTGCCAATGGAAGAGATGCAATAAAAAAATTAAATGGTGCTCATTTTGATTTGCTGATTTTGGATATTATGCTTCCTGAAATTAGTGGATTGCAAGTTGCTGAGCACTTCCGACTCAATGATAGAGAAACGCCTATCTTAATGTTGACTGCAAAAGACACTTCGACCGATAGGATCACTGGATTGAAAATGGGGGCAGATGACTATCTCACAAAGCCTTTTGTGCTGGAAGAATTGCTCCTTAGAATTCAAAATCTATTGAGAAGATCCCAAAAAGGGACAGTTTTATCAGGGGATACTTATGCTTTTAATGGCAATGAAATTAATTTTGTCAATTACTCCGCAACCACTAAAAATGGAACCTTCGAACTCACTAAAAAAGAGGCACTATTGTTGAAATTGCTTATTGACAGAAAAAACGAAGTTGTTTCTCGTCAACAAATCCTACAATCTGTTTGGGGATATGATGTCTATCCTTCCACCCGAACCATTGATAATTTTATACTTTCCTTTCGCAAATATTTTGAAACAGATCCTAAAGTGCCAGAATACTTTCATTCCATCAGAGGAGTAGGGTATAAGTTTGTTGGGTAAAGTTTCAAACAGTTTTTCTAATAAAATTCTAATAGCAGAAAATTATTTTCTAAATATTTGATATTCAGTACTTATGTTTAATTTCTGCCAAATTGAATTGTAATCAAATTGTAAAATTTTGTAATCCCAATATTTCTTATTTAGATTAATTATAATTTAGCGGCATGAAATTTTATACTATACTTTTGACAAGTACAATATTGTTGTGCCTATTTTCTTGCAATAAGATTTTTCCACCCTCTCCCGAAAAAAATGAAGTTATGGATAATGCTATAGATGGTCTTACTTATGACCAAAATAGATTGTTTTTGGACGGTGCAGAAGAATTTGATGAAATCTATGTTCCGGAAACTGGCTTAGGACCTATTTTTGTAGCTTCTTCTTGTGCAAGTTGTCATAGTGGAGATAATAGAGGGCATGTGTTCACAGCACTTACTAGATTTGGTCAAAAAGATACTTTTGAAAACACCTTTTTGAAACAAGGTGGTCCTCAATTGCAAGAAAATTTTATAATTGGATTTAAAGGTGAACAACTACCTGCAAATGCCACATTTAGCAAATTTGTTGCTCCAATAGTTTCGGGTAGCGGACTCTTAGAACTCGTCAGTGACCAAGACATATTGAAAATGGCAGACCCACAAGATTTGGATGGAGACGGTATATCAGGAAGACCCAATTGGAATACAATACCAAATTGGGTCGAACCAAATGCAAATTCAATAGTTAGTGATGGTAAATATATTTGTAGGTTTGGCAAAAAAGCTAGTACTTATAACATTCATCAACAAGTAGCCCAAGCCTTTAATCAAGATATGGGTGTGACGACTTCTTTTCTTCCACAAAATCCTTTTAATCATCTTAGTGGGTTGAATTCAATTATTACAAATGACCCTGACCTAACGGATAATCAGTTGAATGCTACTGTTTTTTACATCCAAGCATTACAAGTTCCAGAGAGAAGGGATAAGAATAATCCATCTGTCCTAAATGGTGAAAAAATATTTAATCAAATTAAATGTAATAGTTGCCATGTGGAAGAATTGAAATCAGCTTTTTCGCCTATTGCTGCACTTAGCTACAAAACTTTTTACCCTTATACTGATTTATTGTTACATGATATGGGAGCCGAATTGGATGACCATTATACAGAAGGAACAGCATTAACTAATGAATGGCGGACTGCACCACTTTGGGGACTTGGCTTGTCAACAGCATCTCAAGGTGGCAAATATTTTTTGATGCATGACGGAAGGGCAAAAAGTATCGAAGAGTCTATTTTAATGCACAATGGAGAATCATTAAAAAGCAAGAATGATTACATGTTATTGTCAGCAGCTGAAAAAAATGATTTGACTAATTTTCTAAAATCCTTATAATAGAATGAAGCGAAAAGAATTTATTAAAGTATGTGGAGCAGCTTGTTTGAGTGCTTCGCCACTAATGATTTTGTTAGAAAGTTGCGGATTATCCAATTATTATGCACATTATGCAGTGAATAATAAAAAAAATAATAATCAAAAAATCAGAATTCCTTTTAGTTCAAAAAGATAAAACGATAGAAAGGAAATTTGTTTTGATTAAAAACGAACATTTGAACTATCCCATTTGTGTTTTTAAGCTTACAGATGGTACTTATTCTGCATTATTAATGGACTGTACTCACAATGGTTGTGAATTGCAGAATCAAGGTAATTATCTGATTTGCCCCTGTCATGGGAGTGAATTTTCTAATAAGGGAGTAGTTCAAAATCCTCCAGCTGAATCCAATTTGATTTCTTACACAATTACAACAGATAATGAAAACATTTTTATCAATTTATAAACCCCTAATGTTACTTTTTTTATTGTCAAATTCAATATTGAAAGTTCAGGCTCAAGACACTACGAAGCTCAACAATTATGTAAGAGCAGACACCATAAATCAAAGAATGAATATGGATGCCATCTTTAACCGTCCATTTTTAGCGATAGGGAAGTCTCCAATTGCCATTGGTGGGTATATAGAGACAAATGTAGAATATGCAAAAACGGATGGTGTCTCTGATGGCTTCAATTTCCAAATGAGGAGATTGACCTTGTTCTTTTCGAGTACGATAACTAAGAAGATCAAATTTTTATCAGAATTGGAATTCGAAGATGGTACTAGAGAAATAAATATTGAATCGGCATTAATGGATATGGAATTTCATCCCATGTTCAATCTTAGAGGGGGGATCGTCCTAAATCCTATTGGAGCATACAATCAAAATCACGACGGACCAAGATGGGATTTCATTGATCGACCCATCTCTATGACAGAAATTGTACCTTCCACATTGTCAAACGTTGGTTTCGGCTTTCATGGTAAGTATTTTTTACACAATTGGAGCATCGGGTATGAAACCTATTTAACAAATGGCTTTGATGATAAATTAATCCTCAACGAATCAAATAGGACTTCCTTTCATGAAGCAAAAGAAAATGCAAATAAATTCGAAAAAAGCAGTAGTGGACTGCCAATGTTCACTGGAAAGATTGCTTTGAGAAATAGAAATATTGGAGAAATTGGGATTTCTTATTTGACGGGTGTTTATAATACTTGGAAAAAAGATGGGCTTATCATTGAAAATAAACGAAGTGCAAGTTTGTTTGCTGTTGATTTTAATACTTCTATATTCAATAACAAAATTTCAATCAATGGAGAAGTTGTAAAAGCATTTGTAGAGTTACCCGAGAATTATGTGCAAACCTATGGGTCAAGACAGTTCGGTGGTTATTGCGATATCATCGCAACAGTTTTACAAAGAAAAATATTGGGTTGGAATAATGCAAAAATAAATGTAGGTATCCGTTTTGATTATGCAGATTTCAATCAGAATAAATTTAAGTTATCGAATGAAAAGATCTTTGACGATACATGGGTTTTTACTCCATCAATAGCTTTCAGACCTTATGGTACTACCGTCATTCGTCTCAATTACAAATATCAATTAATTAGAGATATAGTTGGAAATGAGCCATCTAAATTAGGAGCAATCCAGTTTGGATTATCAACTTATTTTTAATCAGATAAATATATGATTTGATTGTATATAATTATTGTATATATTTTGTATTAAACAAATTATGTAAATTTAAATGGATTAAATAAAACTAGGCGTATAACAATATATATTTTGAAAGTATCTATATAATAAAAAACTAAATGCTTTCTAATCTTTTAATCCAATCATTAAAGTGTATAGATTTTTGACGTAATCTAATCAATCCAATACTTTCTGCAATTTGAATACCATGTATAGTTTTTTGAAGTTGTTGAAAATTACGTTTTCCAATCTATGCGATGGAGAATTTTCTTTTGTTTCATTTATTAACTCTGGATTATTAAAATCGTTTAATACATTAATTAATGCCGTTTTATTTCTAAATTCATTTTCATTAAATTGATTTTCAAAATGAGATAAATCATTGAATAATAATCCTTCAAATTCGTGCAATATAATATTTGGTATAAACCTATGTCTTAAATTTTCGGGTAAAGCATCTGACATACCTTGCTCTAATTTTATAACTCTTTGGTAAGGGTTTCTTTTTAGTATTAGAGCTTCATTCCAATTTGGAAAAAGTTCGGGTTTGTGTAAACCATACAAATCAATAAATGTAGTAACAAAGGCAGTAGTATCTTGCTTTAGCGTTACTACAATTTGATTTAATAAATAACTCAAGAGATATGACCACCTTGCGACCATTTGGATAAACCCATTGAATTAGAATACTCATATTAAAAAAATGGCTATATAATAGTTTTTCACAAACTCCTTTTCTGTTGGACCCTCACAAATAATAATTATACGTTTCATAGTTAATTAAAATTTGGTTGAGCTTTGTTAATAATGTTTCTTTTCCAAAGCTCATCTAGAGTATATTCTTCTAACCAACCTTTATATAATTCATTATCTAAACGGGTAATTTTTGTTTCACCTTGTATATTATCTACTGCAATTATATCTTTCGGCTGAAAATTTGCTATTAATTCTGCTGATTGAGTAGCTATAATAACTTGGCATTTATCTGATGCAACTGTATGGATTAAACCAGCCAATTTTGCTATAGCAAAAGGATGTAAACCCAACTCTGGTTCATCAATAATGATAGTTCTTGGTGGATTGGGTTGCAAAAAACAAAACAGTAAGTGCAATAAAACGAATAGAACCGTCTGAAAAATCGGTAATGTCATAATTATAATTACTATATTTATCTTTCCAATACAATACAATATTATTTTTCTCTATCGGTACTAAAACAAAATCTAAAAAATGAGGTATCACACTTTGAATTGTTTTAATAATTCTATAAAATACTTTAGGGTTTTCTTGTTTAATTTGATAAAGAAATGCAGCTAAATTTTCACCTTTATCATAAAGTTCAATACTATCTTTTCCAATTTTAGATGATTGGTTAAATGGTGATTTATCACCAGTATCATGAAAGTGATACTTTCGTAAAGCGGTTATATATTCTTTTATGTAAGTTGCTCTAGGATATTCATTGTATTTTATTCCTGCTTCTTTCGAATAGTCATTATATTCTAAAATCGTCTTTGTGATACCATAAAATTTCTTTAGAAAATACAAAAGAAGAAGCTGAACGAGTTACTTCAAATGAATATGAATTTATACTTTCATCAAAAAACTATTTTGGCAGAAATGCTATCAGTAGAATCTATACCGTTAAATAAGAACTTATGAATACCTCCGCAATGACCTACATAGGCTTGTAATTTTTGATTGTACAAATTATCCAAAAACTCAAAGAATGACAATATATTAGACTTACCTGCTCCATTAGCACCAATTAAAATATTTATCGGTAGTAAACTTAAATTAATATGCTTTATGGATTTGTACCCTTTTATCTCAATTGATTCCATATTGCTAATTATTTTGTGTTAATGAATTTTTTTATTAAATTTTTATCTCAATCTCTCAATATCACTATAAGTGATTACTTTTGTAGTATTATAGTTTGTTTACATTGTTATTTATTTTATTAATAATTATATTTGGTAATTAATTTTAATTTTTTTTATTTGTATTCTAATCTATACTGCATTCTTTAAATGAGAGGAACATATAAATCATCATTTTTGGAAATAATAATACCAACTTTTATTTTTAATTGAACTTAAATGTTGTTTTGAAAATATTGATATTCATCAAATAATTTCATATAGTTCTACAAATTTCAATTTTAAATATTCTTTAGAATTATCTTCATATCATAGATTTTGAAAAATTCTATAAATAATTTAACTAAGACAACACTAATTCAAATATGCCAATAGTTTATCTCATCAAGAATTATACTCATTTTTAGCAAAAATACTACTATTTTTAAATAATAATATTTTAAACCCATTTCATATTATATCTTTAGGTACATAAAATTAAATATATCCTAAATTATAATAATAAGGTAAACTCAATCTGTAAAAATTTATACAATTTGATTTGTGATTTAGTTTTATACTTCCAAAATAATTTCATTTCTTAAAGAATCAATAAGTGTTCCTTTACCAATACTTTATATTCATTTTTGAATCAATAAATATTCCTTTCAAAAACAAATGTATTCCTTAGGAAACAACAAGTTTTATTAAGGAACACTTATTGAATAGGAAGGAACACTTGTGCATTCCTAAGGAAGAAATTCAAATTCCTTTCCATTGTTTATGGTAAATCAAGGTAGTTGAACCTGTTGGTAACCAGTAGGTTAGTGTTCTTAAAAATTTGTTAAATTTCCAATTTAGTATAATAAATAATCGTTATTTATGTTTTAAGGTTATTAGATAACATAAAACATTAAATACATGTCAAGAAGAAAGAAAATCAATTCACATTATGATGAAGCGATTGCAAGAAGTGCCGCAATGAAATCCATTAGTGCTAATTTGGATTTAGGCAATGGACTTACCTTATCGTTTTACGAAAATGCAATTAAAGATTTAAGGGATAAATTGAATGCATACAATACCCAACTATCGCTAGTAGATGAACTAAGAAACAATGTGTTGGAAAGTAAAAAGTCTTTGAAAGATTTGTCAGATAGAATGTTGAGTGGGGTGGCTTCGAAATATGGAAGGAACTCTGACGAATATGAAAAAGCAGGTGGTACGAAAAAGATAAATCGTATTCAACCCAAAAGAAAAGTGTCTGAAGTGGCATAAATATAGATTTTTAGTGTGAGTTGCACCCTTTCGATAAGTTGCGGAAGGGTGTTTTTTTTTGAATCAATGCCATAAAATACTGTATTAGATGCAGCGTTTTGGTTCAAATAAGGATATATTGGAGAGTATTTCTAAATGGATTAATTTCGGAAAATGAAAAAAACGCTAATCTTAGTTTTAGTATTAAAATATATCTTTTTGGATGCTCAAACTACCTTTTATGTCAACCAAGCCAAACTATATGTACCGTAGATATTAACGAACTTGGACAATAATGCAGCTCTTGAACTAATTCCTAATTTGGTAACATCAGGGGCAACTATTCAAATACGACTTAAAGAAACAACAGCCATTGAAAACTATCAGTTTTCTATCTTTGATATTGGCGGGAAACTTATTTCCACTATGCCTTTACAAAACAATTGGACATTTGATGCCCCTAAACAAAAAGGATTTTATATAGTGCAATTATTAAAAGAAAAAAGAATAGAGGGTATTGGGAAGTTGGTGGTGGTGGAGTAATAAAAAAACCCTTGCAGATGCGATGATCTGCAAGGATAAAAAATCTACTCTTTAATTATATTTACATTCGATTCTTCAAATTTTAAAACCCTGACTTCTGTTCTTCTGTTGGATTGGTGCTCCTGCTCAGAGCATTTTACGCCATCCGCACAATGGTTGGTCAATTGAGATTCTCCATAACCTCCTGCTCTCAATCTCGAACCTGCAATTCCTCTCGATACGATGTATTCTACCGCCGATTGGGCACGATTCTGTGATAACGTTTGATTATATTGATTATTGCCCCTGCTATCCGTATGTGAAGCTAACTCAATCTCCAAAGATGGATATTGATTCATCAAATTCACCACCTTATCTAACACTACTCTTGCATCTGGACGGATATTGTATTTGTTGTAATCATAATAAATATCCTTCAAAGTGATAACCGCTCCTTGCTTGATCTCCGTTCCTTCGAAGGTTTTCACAGGCTCCAATTCGATCACCTGGGTTACAGAAGCTGGATTGTCGCAGCTTGGAGATACAAATGATTTGGTCTGAGCAGCAAAACCATCTTTTAGGACCGTTATTTTGTAATTGCAACTGCATTCCATCGAAATCTCACTTTCGCCTGAATTTGAAATGATCGTTTCAGTAGCATTGTTGCCACATTGCTTTTCTATTTTCACACTGGCATTCGGCACCAATTGTTGACTCGGTCTTGATTTTATCACCAATTTGGATACCGTTTTCACTGGAGCCAATTTCGTTAATGGCACTTTATATTCAGGTGTAGTTGCCAGCTCTAAGCCAGAAACTTTGATTTCTTTGGGCTGATAACCCGCCTTGCTCACCAAAATAGTATATAATTGCCCATTATCGGGAGTAATCATCAAAAGTCATCCGTATTCGTCAAGGTGTTGTTGTTCGCTGCTGCTGCAATTGCTGGCTTGCTAATCATTTGATTATTAGCCGCATCGATAACAATAATCTTGCATTTGGGCAAATTGATATTTTGTTTTTTGAATACATAAATGTCATCTCCACCCTTTCCACCAGGTCTGTTTGAGCTCATGTAACCAAAAGTGCCATTCTCATATTCTGCATACCCAAAGTCATCATAAGGGGAGTTGATGGTCTCGTTTAGTCGAGTAATAGCGGATAAGTCTGCAAGATTCACCTTGTAGATATCCAACTTTTGGCTTCCTTCATGTCCGTCAGAAGAGAAGAACAATTCATTATTTTCTGATAGGAAAGGAAAAACCTCATTTCCCTTTGAATTCACATTTGCCCCTAAATTCACTGGAGCACCCCAGTTGCCATTTTTTTCTTTTGTACTCATCCAAATATCCATCCCTCCGATAGAACCTGGTCGATTTGAAGAAAAATAGAGCTTTTGCCCATCAGGACTCAATGTAGGGTGAGCAGTAGAATATTCTTTGCTATTAAATGGCACTTCTCCGTCGTTCAACCACTCTCCATTATCGTATTTGAGTTTGTAAATCTTCAAATCTTTCACCCCCATTCTGCTCTTCCCGATTTTGTTGGTTCGAGTAAAATAAAGTGAATTATTATTGGATAAAGTAGCCACACCATCATGATGTCTGCCATTTACATCCCCAATCAATTCGGTTACTTTGCCAGAATTGATATCGCCATAATAAAGATTAGTGTAGTTGTCATCCGTTCTTTTGTCTTTGCACTTACAACTGTGTCTCTAGTGGAAGTAAAAAGAATGCCTTGTTTGTATCGTATTGGGCTGAAATCAAGATATTCCGAATTGACAATATCTAAATTTTTTAATTGATAATTTTGTGCAAAAAGCCCTGTAAAAGAAAGACTTAGGCACATTATTAATATAAATTTAAAATTCATTTTTTTTAAAATTATTGCTATTTAAAAATATCTGATAGAGTTAACAATTTCATTGTCGTTGCATTTAAATTGGTACTCCAACATCACTTCCCAACTACCAGCGGTAGATTTTTTTAGAGGAAGAGGTGAAATCATAAGCAAATCCTGCTCTGATTTTTTGTTCAATTGCAACATCACCAATCCGTCGAAACTGTCCAATGCTCTCCAGTTTGCTCCCACACTGATTTTTGGAAGAACAAAAAGTTTGCTCCCAAATCAACTGATGCAGGAATGGATGGACCAAAACTGATTAATGCCATTGGCACTAAAGTCACATTGTTGGTCAAAGGCACATTCGCTCCTCCAGATATAAAGTAGGATCTAAAATCTCTATTCGATAAAGTATTTCCTACATTTCGATAAAGTGTGTTTTTGAACAAACGAGGAACGGAAAACCCGAAAAAGAATTTTCTGTGTTGTAAATACAAACCTGCTCCTGCATTTCCACCTACTTTGTTGCTAGCTCCGCTACCGATTATTTGATCATTCACTGAGTTCGGGTCTGCTTTCGACCAATCTAATGAAGTGTGCTCGATTTCTCCTTGCAGCCCTAGACTCAAAGTCATGCCATATCCAATTTTCATTCGGTAAGCATAAGAAATAGCTGCAAAATTGGAACTTGTAAAACCAAGTCTATCATTCGTTAGATACAAACCAACTCCAGCTTTATCATTCATAATGGGCATGTGCCCATAAATAGAACCAGTTCGAGGAGCTCCAGGAATTCCTGACCATTGGTTGCGATAAATTGCGCCCAAAACGCCATTTCCTAAGCTACCAGCTACGGCAGGGTTATAAGCTAATTTGTGATAGGCATAATGGGTGAATTGAACCTCTTGTTGACCAAAGGCATTCAGTCCCAATGCTATGAATATGATTAAAAGAATATTATTTTTCATTTTAATAATTTTATTATTTAATTAAATGGCTGTTAATTAATCTCTTACGATGGTTACATAACCTACTTTGCATTTTGAGTCCGAAGGTTTCAATTTGTAAGTATAGTAATATGTTCCTGCTGGAAGTAAGTCCCCATTGTAAGTCCTTTTCCATTTGTTTTTATAATTTCTTTCATTATAAACCACTGAGCCCCATTTATTATAAACAGTCAATTCACTTTCAGGATAGCTATCAGCACAAGGGATGATTAAAACATCATTTTCATCATCATCATTAGGAGTGATGATATTTGGAATATTACAATCATCAACATTGTCGTTATTCACATCAAGCACTACTTCCGCCGTTTTGAAGATATCTGGACAGTCAGCATAAGCTAATTTGTAAGTAAACTTATCCGCTCCTTTGTAGCCATTGTTTGGTTTGTAAGTGAATTCACCATTTGTTGAAATAGTCACTGTTCCATTTTGAGGAGCAGTAGCTACAGCAACTATCCAATTGAAAGCATTGCTATAAGCATCGTTTAATGTAACATTGGATGTCAAACTGCCATTGATGGCAACTCTATAGCCTATCATTAACTGCATTAAAATCAGCATTTAGCGGAATCGCCTTTAGTTTTACTTGTAGAGGATCCGATAAAGTCGATTTGCAGCCGTTATAAAATCTGGACGAAATAAGGACTGATTGCCTTTGTATTATTGCATTGATAACCAATGATTTGCTGTTTTACTCAAAAGTATCTCCAGAAGCATTGTACCATACCATAGTAGATGGATAGTTACTCTGAGCATACAGAATGATATCGCTATTTGGACAAACATCTTCACTATTGGTTAAGGTCGGTTTGTCTAAAACCAAATTACATTCAATATCTCTAAAGTCTGGAATACCATCTTTATCAAAATCAGGTGTTTTAGATTTGTTGCCCCTTTGTGGTTGACCAAATGGATTTACAATAGGACTTTCCGTGCGCTTGCCCATCATTGTCTGGGTCGGAGAATCCAACTTCTATCACGTCTTTGATGCCGTCTCGTTATCGCTATCTCCATCATGCCAATCAAATTCCATCTCCATCCGTATCGGTTGGTTTGTTTGTTGCTGTTATTGGTTCCTTTAGAATCAGCTGTCGCAACTCCATCTCCATTCCTTTGGTTTCTAGTACCAATGATACCATCCCCGTTATCGTCGTCTGGTAAACTAGCTTCAGCACATCATTGATACCGTCGTTATCGCTATTTACTAAATCGTACCAATCTGGAACGCCATCTCCATCGAAATCTTGGATAACCGATTGGTTTGTTGCCCGTTAAGAGCCTGGGCTGATGATGGATGGTAAACCTTTTGCATCAACAGGGTTAGTGCCGTTCACATCTATTCTTCCATCATTGTTCAAATCAGCCAATTCCTTAACCATAATCTGCTTCTCTCAAGTCATAAATTCCATCGTTCTCACTATCTAAATCATCGTGATCTGGAACGAAGAATCACCAGTCATTATCAATGGGTGTAATTTTGAACCTGCGGTTAAGCTATTCACATCTTTATCAATTGGATCGTCACAATCCATTGATTCCGAAAGCATTAGGTGCACCATCAATTACACCATTTCTATCTAAATCCAGGTTGTTATGTCACTGCTTCATCCAAATCTGTAATGCCATCATTATCGCTATCTAAGTCCAAATGATCACAGGACATTATCTCCATCAGTATCAAAACTAGCATTGATAATATCGCAAATACCATCATTATTTCCATCCACACATCTTGAAGGCTGCCATTGTAATCTTTGATCGCATCTTTATAGTTGGGAATGCCGTCCAAATCCTCATCTCTGGTGGATCAAACCGCTAGGGAAGACAAGAAAATCCTTTTCCTCGATTGCAAATTCTTGCGCATCACTTACTCCGTCATTATCGTCATCTAAATCCACATCATCGTAATGCATCTTTATCAATATCAATGCTATATTGGATAACATCAATTTTCAAAAGCTACTGAATTTATTTCTGGACATTCTTCAAACTCTAACTTATAGGTAAATTGATCATTTCCATTGTAATTTTTTGGACATAACTAAAAGTACCATTTGGATTCAGAGTTAAATTTCCTTTCGTTGGCGCTGTTACGAGGCTGCTTTCCATTTTACATTCGAAATCAAATCATTCGGAACTACTGAATTTGATAAAATTCTGTTGGTAGCCTCTGAACGTATCATTCACTGCAGTCATTTTGAGCACCAACGAGCAAAGATTTTATTTTGACCTCAAGAGGATCAGAAACATTAGATTTACAACAATATGAGTGATGTAAACCGAGAATGGGCTGATTGCTTTTACGTCTTTTGCATTGATAATCAATTTGTTAATGTTTGTTTTAGAAGGGTGTCGCTTTCTTATTCAACCATATGAACTGTGCTCTTAAATAATTAGCTTTGAGCAAGTCAATTCCAATATTTGCATTCGGACAAAACCGCATCAATATTGTTTGCTGGCTTGTCTAACGTCAAAATTGCGTTGTATATCTCTAAAATCTGAAACACCATCTTTGTCATAATCTGGTGTAATTGACTTGGATTGTCTTTTGGATGACCAAAAGGATTCTGCCTGTTTTTCAGTTGCTACTTGCCCCATCTTTATCTGGGTCAACAAATCCCGGCTTCGATTACGTCAGGAATGCCATCATTATCGCTATCTGCATCGTGCCAGTCTGGAATGCCATCGTTGTCCCGTATCGGTTGGGTTGTTAGTGCTGCCTAAAGGATTGCCTTTTGCCTCTGCTGTTTCAACCTCGTCCCCATTCACCTTTGGTTTCCTGTGCCAATGATTCCGTCGTTATCATCATCTGGTAAGCTCAGTTCAGCGACATCGTTGATACCATCATTGTCGCTATCCAAGTCCTTCCAATCTGGAATGCCATCGTTGTCAAAATCTTTTGGATAACCAATTGGTTGATTGGCATTGGGTTGACTGATAATAATTTGCTAGACCATTTGCATCAACCGATAAACCAGTAGAAATCTCTATTCTACCATCGTTGTTTTATCCACGATTTCATAACCGTAATCTACCTCTCTCAAGTCAAAAAATTTCGTCATTATCACTATCTAAATCGTCATGGTGGGAATGCCATTACCGTCAGTATCCCAGGAATTATTTTAGAACCAGCAGTAAGGCTACTAGTGTCGATATCTATTGGATCATACAATCCGTTTTTTCCAAAAACAATTGGCAAACCATCGGTCTCCATTTCTATCACATCGGGTTGGTTATGACCAGCCTCGTCTAAGTCGGTGATTCCGTCATTATCGCTATCTAGGTCAAATGATCAGGGAATATTATCACCGTCCGTATCATAAATAACTAAAATGACGCATCACAGATGCCGTCATTATTTGCATCAATACAACCAGAACCAACTTGTTGTAGTTCCATTAAATGCATCCTATAATTTTGGAATTCTGTCCAAATCATCATCTGCCGATGGGTCGCTAGAATTTGTTAAGCAAGTGAATTTTTCCAGAGTTGCAAATTCTTGCACATCACTCGCTCCGTCGTTATCGTCATCCAAGTCAACAACGTCAGAATTCCATCTTTATCTCTATCGATAGGTGCAGCACTATAATCTTTAGCTGCTATATTAGATAATTTATCTAATATTTTTGGCTCTGCCTAAATGTGCCCAATAATCCAACATTTAGTCGTTACCAAAGTTACCCATGTAAGTAAGGCGTATTGGTAGATTGTGGATTTCAGCTGTTCCACCACCACTTACTCCTCCACCGATGGGTAGAATGGTCATAATAAATGATACTCTGGAGCCTCTAGTCCCTTAGTCTAGTAATCAAAGTACCGCGGGGTTGTTTTCCGATGTCATTCATCATCACATGAATTTCCCCACTTCTCAATGAAAACATAATTGAAATCAGATTTTGAGCTCAAGTTCATGCAATGGTGCCATTCCCCAATTTTTCGTCTCAAAATATTTAGTTATCGCCTTTATTGATGAGAACCACTAAGTTTTAACTCCTCGGGATCACATAAAAATCTCCATCGTTAAAATCCAAGGATAGTCAACCTGTTCCAGACATATTTGAGTAGAAACGAGAATTTCCTCCTTTTTTCTATTTCAATTGTATTTATATCACAATTGGGTTCAAAGATATAATTCCAATTTTGAAAAATTTGCAATACCTTCTGGCTCAGCATTTTTCAACCAAGTGGTATAAGTGTCTTTTCTGAAAATATCAGTAACCAAGCGCTGTAGCGGTCAATCATCCTCAGTGGGTTGATGAAAATTTTATTGTTATACAGGTTCCATCATATCCCTTGCCTGTGAAACCATAAAGATAATTACCACCAGCCACCATTTCAGATAGATTTGCCGTTCTTTTGTAATTTGCATTTCCAAAAGACTTATATAAGGTTGTCTTTTATCATTCGTCAAACCTACATTATTCGAAACCAATGGGAATCCCCAAGGATCTACATTGGTGAAGTCGATTTGGTACAAAACTCCATCCTTGGTTTGGATATAAAACGAAGGGGATGCATTATTTCCATTATTATTGATAATACAATTCAAATCTTGTGAAAAAACTCTACCTTTTAGCAAAGTCGAGCCAGTTTCATTTCCAGCAGCATTTTGAGAAATGGTAATATCCCATGCTAAGACTACTCTTCGGATGGTTGCAGGCTGATCTGCTGCTCTAGTCCAAGGTTGACCAACATCCAAATTATTGAAAGCTTTAAAATCAAGACTATATACAAAATCTGGATAAGAAATGTGGACAGAATATACCCCTTCTTCAGTAGCCGGCACCACCCCAGGTTTGTAACCTGTACCCATAAGGGTTCCGCCACCTGTAGGACCACCGTCCTCTTCTACGTTATTATTGATAATTCCAGGTCCATTTGCATCGTCGAATGTTGCCACTAAGGCTCCTGATGGTGCATACACTTTAATGAATCCACCTTTCAAGCCCACATGACTTTTGCTCCTACATTGATGAACTCGCCTTGTTTTTAAAATACTTTAATTGTTGAGCAAACAATGGGTCATAGGCATATAAGAATAATCGCTTATAAGTTTTTATTAATATCTTTGACCCTTCAGCAAAAACTTGAAGGGAAGAAATCAATAAAATGAAGGTAAGTAATTGACTTAGTAACCTGAACTTACTTGTAAAATTTACTAATAATGTCATATAAAATTTTGTTTGATAATTTGAATAGCCTTTGGTTTTATAGTTAATATTAAGATTTGCAGTTATTTATTTACTTAGTTGTAAGCAATAATATTACCAGTTTTTCCAATTTGTAACATGTAATTTTTTAATGCTTTAAATATGTTATAATAAAAAATATAAGGATAAATTTTATTGTAATATATTCTGATATGATTATCAGATGGGTATGAATATAATAAAGAAAGTAGATGTAAATTTTGTGTGATGATTATTTTATTGAATTATTTCATTTATTTTATCGAATAAGATGTAACATAATGTACACAATTTGAGTGAATTATGATTGATTAAAATAGTAATTCGTTAAAAAGATATCTTTAAAATTGATTTTTTAAAATACAATATTTTTATTATAGAGAATTTAATAGATTGGTATATATGTAGAAATTAAAATTGAATTTTCTTTTATTACAATGTTTAATAACATTGGTGAAATAAAAAAAGGCAATCTCGAATTCAATCGAAATTGCCTTTTAAAAAATTGATTAAAAATCTATTTATTGATTAATATTTTTTTGCTCAAAGTTCCTTCTTTGCTATTGATCTTAACAATATAAGTTCCACCATTATAATTACTTATATCTATTTGATTTTTTTCTGATAAAGAATTATTGTAAATTTCTTTTCCATTCATATCAAAAATATTGATAGTTGCATTTGTAATCGATGCATCTACAGTTACATTTAAAATATCTTTAGCAGGAATTGGGAAAACAGATACTTTACTTTCTAATATTGCATCAAAAGTAGCAGTAGGTTTTGCCAAAATAACTTTTTTAGCTAATGTAATCGCATTATCTCCAGATGTGCCACCATTGCCATTCGCTAATAAAGAGCTACCATAGAATTTAATACTATCACCAGCAGCTGTTGCAGGCGATGTCCAATTAAATACCCATGTTGCTTTACCAGCACTATAATTTTTTGCAGAAGATTGGCGAACATATTGTTTTCCACCTGAAGTTGTTAGATTAGTACCTGATCCAGCAGCTAATGTTCCGCATTTCACATTTAACCCATCCAAACAAGTTAATTCATAACCTCCTCTAACTGCAGTTGTGCTATTGGAAGTGAAAGTTATGGTATATAAAGTAGATGGCAAAACAGTATCAGGTAATCCAACCAATTGGATGGTTCCTTGATAACTTCCACCGAGTGACATCCTGAAGTAGTGCTACATGTTTGCTCTCAAGGTCCTCCTGTTTTGCAGCGGCGGGTTGCTGGGGTCTTTCATAGAAAGATTTGATATGGCTAAACCGATTGTCAGTAAAAACAAGGCATAGATAAGTTTGGTCTTTTTCATTTCAATAAGAGAATTTGATTTAATAAAATTAATAATTGAATGACAAACATACGTTATTAAAGAAAATTGGTGGGGAAATTACAGATTAAATTATATTTGCATCAAATTAATTTTTGACTATGTTTGAAAGTTTAAATGAGCGGCTTGATTCCGCCTTCAAAAAGTTCTGAAAGGGAAAATGTTTTGACGGAACTTAACATTGTGGAATCAATAAAGAAGTTAGGAGAGCATTGGTTGCTGCCGATGTAAATTATAAGATTGCAAAGAATTCACTGATAAGATAAAGAGAAAGGCACTTGGTACTGAAAATGTATTAAAAGCTGTGAAATACCAGGAGTTGATGGTCAAAACCTTGTATGACCAATTGGTGGATTTGATGAGGACAAACGGTTGGCTAAACATTAAAGGAAATCCAGCTGTTGTGTTGATATCTGGCTTGCAAGGTAGTGGTAAGACAACTTTTACAGGAAAACTTGCCCTTTATCTTAAAACCAAAAGAGCCAAAAAAGTCCTATTGGTAGCTTGTGATGTGTACAGACCTGCTGCAATTGACCAAATCTCTGTTTTAGCAGAGCAGACTGGAGTAGAGGTATAAGGTTTTGAATGAAAATCCAGGTTGAAATATCACAGAATGCCATCAAATATGCAGCAAAAGGGATAGACGTAGCGATCGTGGATACTGCTGGACGTTTGGCAGTGGACGAAGAAAATGATGGTGGAGATTCAAAACATCAAAAATGCTATCAATCCGACTGAAACCTTGTTTGTAGTGGATTCAATGACAGGACAAGATGCAGTGAATACAGCTCAAGCCTTCAATGAAAATCAATTTCGATGGAGTCGTTTTGACCAAATTGGATGGAATACAAGAGGTGGAGCTGCACTTTCCATTAAATATACGGTAGGGAAGCCCATAAAATTTGTTAGTACTGGCGAAAAAATGGATGCTTTGGATTTGTTTTATCCAGATCGTTTGGCACAGCGAATATTAGGGATGGGGGATATCGTTTCCTTCGTAGAAAGGCACAGGAGCAATTTGATGAGAAAAAAGCAAAAGGATTGAGAAAGAATTAGAAAAAACCAATTCGATTTTGAAGACTTTTGAGCCAAATCAACCAAATTAAAAAATGGAGTTGAAAAGCTTAATCAATATGTTGTGAGGTGAATAAAATGACTCCAGAACTTGGATATTGACGAAAAGCTTTTACCAAAGTGGAGTCCATTATTTTTTCAATGACTTTAGAAGAAGAAGAAACCCAGACATCATTACTTTGAAAAAAAAACAAAGAATTGCAAAGGTTGTGCAGATCGATGGATGACATCAATGCCTTTATGAAGCAATTCGAGCAAATGAGAAAAAAATGATGCATTCTTTGCAACTGGAAGAATTCCGGGAATGATCGCCCTGGGAGGAATGGGTGGTTTTAGAAAATAATGATAAAAAGCTGAAAAAATGATCGATGTAATTTTAGGTCTTCAATGGGAGATGAAGGAAAGGAAAAATTGTAGATTTTCTTGCGGAAAAATACGATATTATTGCGAGATTCCAAGGGGGACCGAATGCTGGGCACACTCTAATTTTAGATGGTAAAAAGTATGTGCTTCATACGGTACCATCTGGTATTTTTAGAGAAAACCAATTGAATTTGATTGGTAATGGGGTGGTAATCGACCCAATTACGTTAAAAAGGAGCTAGAAGAACTCAGATCATGCAGGAGTAAGCTATCAAAAAGGTTGTTACTTTCCAAAAGCACATCTTATTATCCCAACCCATCGCTATCTGATGCAGCCTCCGAAGCATCAAGGGCAAAGAGAAAATTGGTAGCTTACATTGAAAGGAATCAGGGACCTACTTATATGGATAAAACAGGCAGAATGGTCTGAGAGTAGGTGATTTGATGTTGCCAATTTCAAAGATAAAATATGAAAGCCTGAAGGCAAGCATATCAAATTATTAGAGCAATTCCCAACAGTCCACTTTGATTTGGCTGGGAAGAGGGCAAAAAATGGATGGAGAGGCATCGAGTCTATCAAACAATTGCAATTGGTGGATGGTGAGTATTTTATAAACAATGCTTTACAGAAGGAAAAAAGTTTTGCAGAAGGTGCTCAAAGGCTCGATGTTAGATATTGAATTCGTCACTTATCCATTTGTTACATCTTCCAATACCATTACGGCTGGAGTTTGTAGTGGTTTAGGCGTAGCTCCACACAAAATTGGGGAAGTCATCGGAATCATGAAAGCCTATTGCACTAGAGTTGGTAGTGGTCCATTCCCAACTGAATTGCACGATGTGGAAGGAGAATACCTTAGAAAGGTGGGGCACGAATTTGGGGCAACTACTGGAAGACCAAGAAGATGTGGATGGATTGATATTCCACAATTGAAATATACTATCATGCTCAATGGCGTTACACAAATTGCCATCACCAAAATAGATGTATTGAACGACATAGAATTCATTTCTGCTGGAACTCATTATGAATACGACGGAAAAGAAACCGATGAGCTACCATTTGATTTAACAACTGAAAAAGTCAATCCAGTCTATCATGTGTATCAAGGATGGAAACAAGATACAGGAGTGGAATCTGAATTCGAATGTTTGCCAGAGGCTTTGAAAGCCTACACCATGTCTTTAGAATCTTTGCTTAAGACGCCAATAACGATGATATCTACAGGTCCAGAAAGGGAAAGATTGGTATTGAGAAACAAAAATTAATGCCGATTATATTTAAGCCAATACATTCATAGCTCCGGTAATAATTGGAGAAGAAACGGGGACTGGACCTAATAAAGTAGCCGTCAATCCAGCTACCATAGAGGTTACTCTTGCTAAGGAGTCTGCCTCAACCAAAACGGTTAAATTTCCAGAAATGATGAAAGCTGGTCCTGAATTAAAGAATGGACCAGCCACCATATCTCCTACACAAGCTGCTGGCAGACCACCAATCAAAACTTGAAAATTTCCGGGAGGAAGTACTGTGTCACCCGATGCCGTTAGGCTTCCTGTGAAGTAAAGGAATGCATTTAATTTTGAAAGAAATTAGTAATAATTTTAAAAATTAAACACATTTGCCAAAGCACAATTGAAATGAATTGGCAGAAACTACTGGATTATCGCTAGATCTGTAGGCAATTCCATAGCCGCCACTATTCGTTATTGAAAGATTTGTAAAGCTCCCTTTACTCAATATTGCAGTGCAACTCGTTCTTCTTCCGATCGTTAAGGCGGATTTGAATGTGGCACATGATCCGGCTACAGACCCTGCTCCGTCTATGTTGCAATAGTTCATAACATGCTCTACACTAGAACTATTTACCCTTATTCCTTCCCACTGTCCAGCCACATTGGGCACAGTTCCAGAGATAGAAATAGGTTGAGTCGGCATTCCATTTGCTATCAAAACAGCTGCGGGCACCTCTGTGCTAGCTGTTCCGACCACCATCAAAGTACTTGGCAAAAATTCTAATTTTGTGCCAGGACGCAACTCTAGTCTTTTTTTAATAATCAGCCCTTTTAGTCTATAAGGAACATCTTGTTTATTCAAATTGCAGATTCATCAAGCTGGTAAGATAAAGTATGTAATTCAACAAATTTATTGGTATTGTTAGCTAAAATATTGTTGCTATCCAGAGACTGAATGGTATTGAGGTGTAAAAATATCGGAGCATTAGAGTTGTCAGATATGGTGTTGTTTGAGAATTTTGGTAAATAATGTACTAGAGCTATTGCAATAGACTCCATAACCTTTATTGTTGGTAATGAGGCAGTTAGATATACTTGGCTTTTGATTTACAATGCTACTCATCACTATAGCGCCATCCACTGTACTACCAGCATCCCTAATGGTAACATATTCCCAGATGTTTTCTGAGCTGGATGAGTTCAACATTACCCCTTTCCAAGTCCCTTTGGTGGGAGTAATACCTTCTAAAATGATGGGTTGATCTTTGGTGCCAATCATTTTAACAGCAGCCGAACCCGTAATATTGAATGAAGCATTTGCCCCCATCGAATTGGATAGTAACATTTTTGCCGACATTCACAATACCGCTACTAAAATTCACCTGTATTTTTACGATATAATCAACTGGTAATCCTCTATCTGGCCAGTCTCCTATGGGAACATCGGAGCTAGATGCGATGTGGTTAATGTAGTTAGTGGTGTTGTATCTTTAGCTGGATCACAGCTCGTAATAAGCAATGAAGCTAATAATAATAGTAGTAATTGTTTCATTTCAATTGATTTTGGATGTATAAAAGGATTAGGGTTATAAAACTTTTTTCAAAATTATCATTTGGTTTATTGAGGCTACTTTTAGCATCAACCTATAAAAATTATATTTTTTATTCGTTACAAAGATAATTTGATAATTATGGTATGTCAATTACATGAATGTACCATATTTTTTAGCAGAAATCTAACAAATGGAAGTGTGTGAAAATATGTAATTATTTGTGGAAAATGTGATGTGGATATTGAAAGGATTTGTTATTTTTGTATGAATATTTGTAGAATTTTTTAAAGGCGAAATAAATGCAAGTTTTTTTTATTTTTGGAGAAACTTGTTTTTTTATTTTGTTATACCTCACCCTAAAAGACCTACCTCGAGTTCAAGAATGACAATCAGAATTAGTCTATAGAAAGTAAAATAAGGAAATCTTTATTTTACTTTTAGTTTTAAAAGTAAAATAGTCAAGATTTTATTTTACCTTTGTAAAAAAATGAAATGATACAAATTGAAAAATTTAAGGCGGGTGAGATACGATTAGGTGTTGATTACAAATACTTTCTCCCCAACTTAATCAATACGGAATGGACTTGGAATGACCCCAAAATTAATAAACTGATTGAGAATGCCTCCTTTCATCTTGGGCAACTTAACTCGTATGCTCGATTGGTTCCTAATATTGATTTATTTATTCATTTACACATAACAAAAGAAGCGGTTGTTTCAAGTAAAATTGAAGGTACCCAAACTCATTTTGACGAAGCACTTTTACAAAAAGAAAATGTTAATCCTGAACGTAAAAATGATTGGCAAGAAGTTCAAAACTATACAGAAGCCTTAAACGAAGCTATAAACGAATTGGATAAGTTGCCTATTTCTTCAAGACTAATATTGAGAACGCACCAAATTTTGATGCAAGGTGTAAGAGGAGAAAAAAAGACACCAGGAGAATACAGACGAAGCCAAAATTGGATTGGTGGGAAGAGTTTATCAGATGCCGTGTTTATACCGCCTCACCACGACCATTTGAATGCACTTATTGGAGATTTGGAAAATTTTATTCATAACGACCATTTGGAAATTCCTTTGCTCATAAAAGTAGCTATCATACATTACCAATTTGAAACCATACATCCATTTTAGATGGTAATGGAAGGATCGGACGATTACTGATAACACTTTTTTTGATAGAAAAGCAAGTGCTTACAAAACCACTACTTTATCTCTCTAGCTATTTTGAAAAAGACAAAAATCTATATTATGACAATCTTACTAAAGTGAGAACTAGTAATGACATCACACAATGGATAAAATACTTTTTGGTAGGAATAGCTCAAACATCTCAAAAAGCAGCAGAGACATTAGGTAATATCATTGCACTTAAAATGAAGACAGAACAATTGATTCAAGCAGAATTTGGCAGACGTATAAAGTCGGCATTATTACTTCATAATTATTTATTGGAGCAACCACTAGTTAGTATAAAGGAAGTGCAAAAACTTGTAGTTTAAGTCCAAAATCAGCAGGAGAATTAGTAACTTTATTTGAAGAGAAACTGGTTTTAAAGGAATTCACAGGACAACACAGAAACCGTATATTTGCCTATGAATCCTATCTTAACTTATTTGATAACTAATAACTAAAAGAAGGGCAAAGGCATATCATGGGTTTGCAAAAGTGGGCAGAATCGTAGATTTGAGCATTAATATCCAGTAATTTCAGGACTAATGAATATTATCGTAAATTTGAACATTATTCTTAATGTTTGGGATTCAAATCCCAAAACTTAGGCAAGCCCAAAACCGTTTTAGGATATTTTATGACATTACACAACGGACTTACAAATGGCAATTTTTGAAATAGATAAAGGAAAAGCAAGACGAGTTAAACTTAGTGAATTTAATCTCGAAAAAGACTTGCAACAATTAGTTGAAAAGAACTTGGAAACGATTTTTAATTGTCGACTTATTGCGACAGAGTTTTCAACTGGAAACATTCATTCAGGTCGCATTGATACACTTGCTATTTCTGAAGACAATAACCCTGTAATTATTGAATATAAAAAAGTTGCTTCATCTGACTTAATTAACCAAAGTCTTTATTACTTACATTGGATTAGAGACCATAAAGGAGATTTTCAAATTGCAACAAATAGAGCATTAGGAAAAGATATTGAAGTTGACTGGTCAGAAATTAGGGTTATTTGTTTAGCACCAGAATATAAAAAATATGACTTACATGCAGTACAAGTAATGGGTGCAAATATTGAACTATGGCAATACAAAACTTTATGACAATGGTATATTAATTATTGAAGAAGTTTATAAGCGAACTACTTCAACTTCTAACCAAGATACAGTTGATTTAAATGGTAAAAATCCTATTATGGTAGAAGCTGGTAAAAAGGCTGCTTTGACAAGAAAAACAGCTACTTATACACTTGAAGAACATTTTGAAAACCTTGACGAGAATATTATAGAACTTTTTAATTCAATACGTGATTACATTGTAACAATTGATAGTTCAATTGAAGAAACACCTAAGAAAAATTACATTGCATACAAAACAAGTCAAAATTTTACTTGTTTACAGACATATAAAAAGAAATTAACTCTCTACTTAAAACTAAATGCAAGTGAAATAAATCCAATGCCAAAACAAGGTCGTGATGTTAGTGAAATTGGGCATTTTGGAACAGGTGATTTTGAATTGACAATAAAAGATTTATCAGACTTTGAAGAGACAAAATATTTAATAAACGAAGCATATAAAAACATAGGTGGTTAAAAA
>JADJVK010000019.1 GCA_016710625.1 Saprospiraceae bacterium | reverse complement strand
AATCTAGAATTTTATATGCTGATGCAGAAGGAAGAATTCTGATAGCAAAGCCTTTAATGACGCCATAAAATCTGGTGAGTTGAAAGGTCCAATAGTTTTAGGAAGGGACCACCACGATGTTTCAGGAACAGATTCTCCGTTTAGAGAAACTTCTAATATTTATGATGGCAGTCGTTTTACGGCAGATATGGCGATACATAATGTTATTGGCGATTCTTTTAGAGGGGCAACTTGGGTTTCTATACACAATGGTGGAGGAGTTGGATGGGGAGAAGTGATCAATGGTGGCTTCGGTATGGTATTAGATGGTAGCAAAGAAGCTGAGGAAAACTTAACTTCTATGTTGTTTTGGGATGTAAATAATGGTATTTCCAGAAGAAGTTGGGCAAGAAACAAAGAAGCGATTTTTGCAATCAAAAGAGCAATGGCAGCCAATCCTGAACTAAAAGTAACCTTACCAAATTTGGTGGATGAAAATTTATTGGAAAATGTTTATTCCGACATATTGAGTAAAGATATGTAAAAAAAGCTTAATTTTGCGGGTTATTTTTAAACATTAATACATAAATTACTGTTTTTAAACAATTTATAACTTATTAGAAGCACATTTAAAATCTGATATACAATATTATGGCAAAAGTTATCACCATTGCAAATCAAAAAGGTGGCGTCGGAAAAACAACTACAGCAATTAATTTGTCGGCTTGTTTGGCGATTTTAGATTATAAAGTATTATTAATTGATGCTGATCCTCAGGCTAATGCATCAAGTGGTGTTGGTGTTTTCACCAATGATGATGATTATACAATTTATGATTGTTTGGTCAGTGATGTTCCAGTAGCAGATGCAATCGTCAGCAGCGAAACACCCAATTTGGATGTTCTACCAGCACATATTGATTTAGTTGGTGCAGAAATGGAATTGGTGAGCAAGATGAGAAGAGAATTTATCCTAAGAGATTTATTAGAGCCTGTTCAAAATAATTATGATTTCATGATTATTGATTGTCAACCTTCTTTAGGTTTAGTTACCGTAAATGCTTTGACAGCTGCTAATAGTGTTTTGATTCCAGTTCAATGTGAAATATTTTCCTTGGAAGGATTGAGTAAATTGAAAAATACCATCAATTTGGTGAAAAAGCAATTGAATCCCGAATTAGAAATTGAAGGAATTTTACTTTCCATGTTTGATGCAAGATTGCGATTGGCAAATTTGGTGATGAATGAAGTAAAAACAAACATCAAAGATTATGTGTATGAAACTGTAATTCATAGAAATAGTAGAATTGCAGAGGCTCCGAATATGCACCAGCCAGTGTTGATGTACGATGCAGCTTGCAAAGGAACGACCAACTTCCTCAATTTAGCTCAAGAGTTTTTGAAAAGAAACAAAAAAGTTAAAAAAACTGGTGTTTCTAAAAAGGCAAGTGTCTAATTATTAATAATATTTTCACCCATTATATTTTAAAAAGTGAGTAAGAAAAAGGGAAATTTCGAATTAGGTAAAGGTATTCGTGCATTACTTAATAATATTGATGAAGAGATCAAAGACAATCCAGAAGAAGTTGTTCGTGAGCTGAGCAGTAGTGTAGCGATGATTCCAGTAGCAGCTGTGGAAGTGAATCCTTTTCAGCCAAGAAAAGATTTTGATGATGATGCATTGGCAGAATTATCTGATTCCATCAAAACCTACGGTTTGATACAACCTATCACTGTTAGGCGACTCAATGATAAGCAATATCAGCTCATTTCTGGAGAAAGAAGAACGAGAGCAGCGAGACTAGCTGGGTTGACTGAAATTCCAGCTTATATTCGTATCGCTGATGACCAAGGGATGTTGGAAATGGCATTGGTAGAAAACATTCAAAGGGAAGATTTGAATGCAATCGAAATTGCGATTACTTATCAAAGATTGGTGGATGAATGTAATATTACTCATGAAAGTATGTCGGATAGAGTTGGTAAAAAGAGAAGTACCATTACCAATTATCTTCGACTTTTGAAATTGAATCCAGAAATTCAGCAAGCCATCAAACTGAATAAAATCAGTATGGGACATGCCAGAGCTTTGGTGGGTGTGAATGATATTGCTTTGCAATTGATGCTTTTCAGGCAGATAACTAAAGAAGAGCTTTCGGTTAGAGCAGTTGAGGATTTGATTCGAAAATACAATGAGCAAAAAGGAAACAAAAGCAAGTTAAAAAACAACAATTCTTTGCCAGATATTTACAGAAATATTCAGGATGAATTAAGTCATAAACTGGGTACAAAAGTTCAGTTAAAGCTAAAAGGTAGCGGAATTGGAGAAATTTTAATAAAATTTGGCTCTGACAATGAATTAAATCGATTGTTAGACGTTTTAGATGGAGATAACTAAAATGTAACTTTTAATGAAGTATTGCCTATCCATTTTGTTGGTTTTTATTGTTGTAATCACTTGTTTTTCTCAAAAAGACTCGTTGATTATTCGCAATTTAAAAGATACTACTGGAGTAGCAAAAGATACATTGGTTACAAAAAAAGGGAAGAAGAATTTTTGGAATGCCCCATATCCTTCTCCCAAAAAAGCATTATTACTATCTGCCATACTGCCTGGAGCTGGTCAGGTTTACAACAAAAAGTATTGGAAATTGCCAATTGTAGCTGGCTTAGTCGGCACATTTACCTATTTTATAGTGGACAACACAAAGACTTACAGAGGATTGCAATCAGACTATTTATTGACAATTGAAAAAAAGGCACCAGTCAATTATCCAAATTTAAGTGTTACCTCCGTTAAATTTTATAGAGATCAATATCGATATTATTTGGAGCAAAGTTATTTGTGGGCATTTATATCCTATGCAGCAATTGGTGTGGATGCCTTTGTAGATGCCCATATGAAATCATTCGATATTTCCGACGACCTTTCCATGAGTATTCGTCCCACTTTGAAAACATCCTTTGGAAATCCCAACATTGGCGTTGGGCTTTGTTTTAATTTGAAGTAAAAATTTATTGCTATTCAATTTAATAGACTAGAGTTTTCTTTGATCTAATATAATTATTTGGCAAACAACTTTTTTTTTGAAGAAGCAGTAGATGACTATATTGAGCTTTGTAAAGAAGTTGGTAAAGAACCTATGAAATCATTTAAAGGTTCATTCAATATCAGAATTTCTCCAGAATTACATGTAAAAGCATTTGAAAAGGCACTAATTGAAGGGAAGTCATTGAACCAATTTGTTCAACAAGCAATTGAAAAAGAAGTGTCTTTGTAATTACATATTTTTTAATTTACTTTTCATTTAATCAAAAAAAATTTAATTTTGGAAAAAAATCCATTTGAAAGATTCTCAAATAAAATATTTCCAAATTAAGTTTTCACTTATAGCCGCTCTTTTTTTGATTTTTTGCAGTTGTAAAACTGAAGTAAAACATATTAAAGCAAAATATTTTGATTTCTGTGAAAAAATTCACTGCTCCGATTCTGCCAAACTATCTCAAGTTTTTCACAATTTTGATACCATAATGAACTCCAAATCTGGTGCTTATGTGTTAGAAGATGGTGATGGCTCGATGATTGCTAGAGCTTGGTTGAGCGAACATGCCGAAAAATCCATTGATATTCAATATTTTATATTTTCTGTAGACAATGTAGGGTTGATAGCATGTGATTATCTGGTGAGAGCTGCCGACAAAGGGATAAAGGTTAGAATATTAGTGGATGATATCATGGTGGAAGCCGATCCTGAAGATATTATGACTTTGGATAATCATGAAAATATTGAAATAAAAATCTATAATCCAGGGGCAAATTTAGGTAAAAACATAGGTCAGAAACTAGTGAAAATTGCAAAAGATTTTAGAGGATTCAACCAACGAATGCACAATAAAACCTTTATTGTGGATGGTAAAGTGGTCATCACAGGTGGCAGAAATATTGCTGACGAATATTTTGATTATGATCATGAATATAATTTTAGGGATCGAGACATTTTACTTTTAGGCAAAATCGGTCAGGAGGTACAAAATTCTTTTAATCAATTTTGGGAAAGTCCGCTGAGTATCCCTGTTTCTCAAGTAATTCAATCGAAACAAACAACCCCTCCAAATTTTGAATTATTGCACCAATATGCTTGCAATCCTAATAATTTTTGGCCCCAAGTCAGAACAAGAATCCAAAATCTACCACAAACTTTCGAGAAAATACAATCCTCCGGTGCACTGATTTGGAGCGATAGCATCCAATTTATTTCGGATATTCCGGGCAAAAACAAAACAAAAAAAGGGCTAAAAGGCGGCGGAAACACAACGAATGCATTAATCGAATTGGTACAAAATGCAAAAGAAAGTATTGATATTCAGTCTCCTTATTTGATTACGACAGAATTGAGTAGAAGCCTATTCAAGACAGCTACATCAAAAGGTGTAAAAATAAGGATTTTGACCAATAGTCTCGCCTCCACTGATAACGTACAGGCATTTGGTGGCTATCAAAAAGATAGGGCATCATTGCTGAGAACTGGAGTAGAAATCTATGAATTCAGACCCGATGCGGCGGAGCGGTTTAAAATCATGACAGGAGCATTGCAAAAAGAAATGAACTACACCCCTATCTTTGGTTTGCATGCCAAATCAATGGTGGTGGACGGAAAAATAGCCGTTATCGGCACCTTCAACCTCGATCCAAGGAGTGCCAATTTGAATACGGAATGTATAACAATTGTCAAAAATAAAACTTTAGCCCAAAGGGTTCAAAAAGGGATGGAAATAGAATTTAAGCCAGAAAACTCCTGGCACACCACATTGGAATGGAATCCAGACGACAAAGTGAATTGGACCAAAAGAGCCAAAACCAATTTGTTTAAAGTGATGCCTAAGGGATTTTGTAGAGCTTTTAGAAAAATTAATTGTGCTTTGAGTGGTTTTTAGGGCATTATCTAAAACTATTTTATTTCAAATTTTAAATAGATTAAAAAATATAAAGTTTACTAACAATTTACTTATTAATTATGTCTTACAAAAATTAAGCTTCAAAAATTCAAGCCAAATATTATAGTATAATTTTTGATAAAAAATGTTAAATACTTTGTAAAAATAAAAATCAATCTTATCTTGAAACTCATTATAAATACACTAATCATATGAAATCCTTGAAATTATATATTCGATCTATATTCAAATGTGTTTCTTTCCATTTATTCGTTTGTCAGTTGCTGAGTATAATTTTAATCTTGATTATAAAAATTCAAATGGTGTAGGATGTAAAATAGTTGCTTCAAGTTCAACATTAATTAATTGGACATGAACTATTAAAGATAAAAATATAAAAAGTAGATATAAATAAAGGTTTGAAAAATTTCAATGTAGGAGATTCATATTATTTTAGGGTTAAAGAAATTCCAACTGATATACTTAATAAAATAAAGTAAAAGATTTTTAATCGATTGAAAATTTATAATTTTGTGATAATAATATCACATTTTGTATTATTTAGTCAAGCAATTGATGAGGTACCTATCAATCTTAATTATGGTGACAAACCAAAATATAATCATCAAGATTCTATTCAAATTGATAGTTTCAATCAATTATTGGCTAATTTTGTAAATATTGAAAATAAAATAATTTCAATTATTTCCGATAATAATGAAAATAGAAACCCTAAGAATTATTTGTTAAAGAATTATCTAAAGACAATTACAATAGCACATTATACAAGAATGGCATTATTAGTAAATAAAATTAAAAATGATTATTTTTTATTTCCTACAAATGTGAATGTTTCAGGTGAACAGAAATCGTTTAATTTAATAAATCCATTATTTAAATCACATTTAGTTAGTTTTCTAATTAATAATAATGAGTTTTATGATTGTGATTTTTTCAATTTATTATATATCAATAATGATTGTAGATTTAAAAATCAAAATATCAAAACTATTGAACAAATAAAAATTGAAGATAAGAATAAAAATATATTTTATGTTGCTAATCTTTTAAAAGATCATGAACTAGATTTAAGAAAAGTTGTAGCAGATGAGTATGCTAACGATTGTTACAGAAAAAATGCAAAACTTTTATTAGAAGCATTGGATAAAAACAAATAACATGAGAATTTCAACTATACTTTTCTTAATTTTTTCTCAAATATCGCTTTTTAGTCAAGTAAAACTTAGATCAGTAGAATTAACTGAACCAATATTGAAACCTGGAGAATATAATCTACCCTCATGATGAAAATGATGTTGGATAGCTTTTTATAATTTGTTCGAATATAAGATTTGAAAATAAAATAATTAATAAATTAAATGACGAAAATATTAAAAGAAACATAAAAACCAATATGATAAATGGGTTTGTTTGTTCTTATATATTCGACTTTGAAAAAAATTTTAACTTACTTACTCAATTAACCAAAAAGATTTTTTATTATTTAACAGAAATGTAAATTACAAAGGAGAACCCAAATCTTATAGTTGTATTGGTTATGGATATTTCAGACGTTTTTTTGGTGATTACTTACTTCAGAATAAAGAACTATACGACTGCAATTTTTTTAATTCTCTTAAATATAATAATGACGAAAGATTTAAAAATATAGACCAAAAAAATATAGTTCAAATTAAAAGAGAAGATCGATTAAACAATATATTTTATATTGCTAATCTACTAAAAAATAATGATCTAGAATTAAGAAAAGTAGTAGCAGATGAGTATGCTAACCATTGTTTCCGAGAAAATGCAAAACTTATTTTAGAAGCATTAGATAAAAATAAATAAATTATTTTTTTTTAAAATTGTCATAATTAATAATAGATAGTTATCATTTCAGAAATCAAAAAAATGGCTATACATGAAATATTGATGACTCCTCAAACTATTTGGCTTGTCACAATAATTGGTGCCCCCAAAAATGACTTATTTATCAATAAAATAGGTTTTTCAAAATTATTACGACGCAAGAAAAATTGATGACAACACAAATAAATGGGATGGCTATACAATAAATCAGGAAGACTGTTCAAAAAATTGGGAAGGCTATTCAAGAAAGTAGGAATTGTATTCAATAAATTGGGAAGGGAGTTCTAAAAATCAAATATTAGTTCATTACCAGTTTACTCAATAATTAATTGTTCATTAAAAAATGTTTTAAATTGCTTTAATGATTGCTCATTAATTGCTTCGCTACTATCAAGAATGAGTGCATAAAATATCTTTCCACTAAATCTGTCTTTATTTTCAATTGCCTTATAATTATTCATTTTATTAGCATTCTCTGGTATCGAATAGGGCTCCTCTAACAATAGACCAGGGTATTTTGGATACATTCTTTCGATACCAATTACATACATATGTCCACCTCCCTGGTCGGAGTATTTTGTTTTATCTATAATTTCATAAGCAATCATATTTTCATACTTATCTGAAAATGAAATATTACTTTTATTTTCTATCGATGATACAAAACTCGATAAATAGTCAGCTAAATTATCCTTATCCTTTGCTGATTTAAACATAATTGCAATAGAATATCCAATTTCTTTTCCTTCTTTAAGTTTCATAGAAGGAGGATGAATAATAAATGCACTTTGATTATCAACATAGTCTAAAACATTAATTCGCCAATTTGGGTTAATAGTAATTTTTGCTCCTAAAGGTCTAGAAGTGAAAGTAACCATTTCCTTTTTATTAATTTCCCAAATTTCGGATTTTAGATAAAACTTTTTACTATTTGACTTAACTATTCTTTTATCATTTATATTTCCAAATTGTTTATCAAAAGCACTTTGTTTTCCACCTAATGTTTTAGACATATCCATTGCAAATCTGCAAGTTGTAGGCATATTAGTTACATATGCAGCAAAAGCAAAATCATTCCAAAATTCAATTGGTTTGTCATTTGGAACTAGTTTTTTTGATTTTGAAAAATTTTCGATTGCTAAAATTGGTTCATTTGACTGTGCAAAATGATTACCTAAAAACCAATAATTTCGATAATCGGAGGCATTATTTTCTATTGCTAAATTATAATATTTTACAGCTTCATTGAAATAATCATCTTCATCCAGATTGTATAAATAATGAGCAATATCGCCCAGTAATAAATAGGACTCAGTGGATTTATTAGTAATTGAAGCAATCGCAGTAAAAAAAGTTTGTAAAGCTTTACTAAAATTTTGTTTTGGAAGGTCGTATTTCCATTTTGGCGACCAATGATCATAAAAGTGCTGATTCCCTTTTATCTTACCAAATTCCACCAATAATATTGAGTCATTTGATACTTTAGCAAAATCAATAAAATTTATATTTCCAGAAGAATTTACAATGAAAGTAATACTAAAAAATACATATATAAGAAACTTCATTTGATGTCTTTTTAAAAAGTTATTAAATGTTTTTTTTGAATGATGCAGAAATTTTGAGTTTATAAAATTTCTAAAATCATTACAAATTTAGTAAAAAGATGTTTTTAAAAGTATTTGAAATTGCATTTATTTCATAAAAATGCATTATTATATGTGCAATACAAAAAATCATTTTCAATAATTCTGATTTTTAATTCATTTTGAAATAGATAAACTTATAATTAAAGATATATTTTATAAGCCCATAAATAAATAATGTATCAAAAAATGAACTTCATATTTAATTGATTAACAAATAATTGTAAATATTTTCTAAAAAAATATAAAAAAAGTCAAATCTAGAATTTGAAAGATTGTAATTTAAAATCTAAAAAAGATAATTGTCAATTAACATATATACCAACCCCCAAACTTAACCTTAACTTAATATTCATTTAATATTGGCTTAACATTCGATGTCTTTCTTTGCACAAAATTTAGTGCATGAAAAATTATTTAGTTCTTACAATTTTATTTTTTGTTTCTTATTCCGCATTCGCCCAATCATCAATATCGGGTAAAATTATAGACAAGGAAAGCAATGAGCCGTTAATCGGTGCTTCCGTTTTGATTAAAGAAACCTTGGCAGGCTCCACTACTGATTTTGATGGCAATTTCACTATTGAAAATGTAGTGAATGGCACCTATACTTTAATCTGTTCCTATATCGGTTATAAAGAAATTAAAACCACTTTAATCATAAATGAATCCAAAAAATATACTGTTGATTTTCCAATGGATTTAGATACTAAAGTTTTGGAAGGCGTTATGATTGTGGGAAAAGTGGACAGACAATCAGTGACAGCGATATCCATGCTACAACAAAAAAATAGCAGCATGTTGTCTGGAATTTCCAATGAAGATTTCAAAAAATCTCCAGATAGAACATCAGGAGACATCTTGAAAAGAGTGAGTGGAACCAGTGTGCAAGACAATAAATTTGTAATCATTAGAGGTTTAGCTGACAGATATAACACTTCTCAATTGAATGGGCAACCATTGCCATCCACTGAGCCTGACAAAAGAGCTTTTTCTTTTGACTTATTCCCCTCCAATTTGATTTCAAATTTGATTATTTATAAAACTGCTACACCAGATTTACCAGGGGAATTTGCAGGTGGTGTGATTACAGTGAACACAAAAGAAGTGCCAGAGGAAGATTTCTTACAATTCTCAGCAGGAGTTTCTACCAATTCGGTATCTACTTTCAAAAACTATCAATTTTATTCCACTGGCAAAACAGATTGGTTAGGTTATGATAATTCTACTAGAGCATTACCTGAAGGTATTACAAAAGCTGGATTGAATTCAGCTCAAAAATATGATGTGGCTAAATTGATGCCAAATGATTGGAAAATAAACAATTACAACTCTTTAGCACCATCCAGTAATTACCAATTGTCTGGTGGAAAAAACATGAAATTATTTGGGAATGACTTCGGAATGATTGGCTCTTTATCTTATGCCAATACTAGAAAAATTCAAAATATCAATAGAGGCGATTATAATATTGACACAAGTAGATTGTATAACTTCAATGACGTTCAAACAAGAAATGATGTGTTGATTGGAGGAATGTTGAATTTTGCTTACAAGTTAAATGACAACAATAAGCTTATTTTCAACAATTTAATGAGTATTCATGGAGATGATCAATTTATTTCAAGAAATGGAAAAGATCAAGAGCAAGAACGTATCAACCAAAGTTATTCGATGCTTTATAGCTCTTCAAAATTATACAACAGTCAATTAATTGGTGAGCATGGCTTGAATTCAAAAGGTGTTAAATTGAAATGGGGCGTTACTTTGAGTGATGTGAACAAAAATACGCCTTCTTACAGAAGATTAACATATTTCAAAAATTTGGATGCGGAAACTAGTGACCCATTCGTAGCATATATTCCGATTGGTGCTCCGTCACCGAATTATGCTGGTCGATTTTATAGCAACCAACATGAGAGAATGTATTCAGCAACAGCAGATATTACTATTCCTTATAAATTATTTAACCAAGAAAATAAACTAAAAGTGGGTGCTTTTGGGGAAATAAAAGATAGAAATTTTGATGCAAGAGTTTTTGGATATACCAGAGCCATCAAATATAGCTATAATCAAAATCTAGAATTGCTACCCATTGACCAATTGTTAGCACCAGAAAATATAAATGAAAATGGTTTTGTTTTAAAAGAATCAACTAACCCTAATGACAGCTATAGTGCTGGTTCTGAAATGAGTGGCGGTTATGTGATGATAGAGCAAGTGATTGTTCCAAAATTAAAACTAGTTGGTGGAGTACGTTTAGAGAATTTCGTTCAAAAATTATCTACATCCACATATGGTGGCACCAAGATAGATTTCAGTAAGCAATTGACTGACTTTTTACCATCAGCGAATTTTATTTATGCTATCAATGAAAAATCAAATCTGAGAGCATCGGTTTCTCAAACGGTTTGTCGTCCTAATTTTAGAGAGTTAGCACCTTTCTCTTTTTATGATTTCAACGTTTCGGCATCTATAGTAGGTGACCCAAATTTGGTAAGAACTAAAATTACAAACCTTGATTTGAGATATGAATTGTTTTTATCTAATAATCAATCCCTTTCTATCACTGGATTTTACAAAAAATTCAACAATCCTATAGAGCAATTCTACGAAACTTTAGGAGCAGGAACAAGAAATTTCAATTTCAAAAATGCAACAAAAGCAACCAATGTAGGAGCTGAATTAGAATACAGAGCAAATCTTGGATTATTACATTCAATATTGAAAAATTTCTCCTTGTTTGGCAATCTTTCTTATATTCATTCCAATGTGGATGTTAGTGTAGATGCTAATTCAGCTGTGAATGGAACTAGCAGAGCATTGCAGGGACAATCTCCATACCTAATCAATTGTGGTTTGAATTATTCCAATAATAGAAATGGAATATCTACTACCTTATTATTCAATAAAATAGGAAGAAGAATATGGTTGGTTGGGTCTAATAAATATTTAGATACTTATGAGGCACCAAGGAATGTTTTAGATTTCCAAATTGCTAAAACAATTTTCAAAAATGGTGAAATCAAATTTAATATTCAAGATATTTTCAATAACAGTGCTATTTTTTACCAAGATCAAAACAACTCAAAAAAGTTTGATATTGGCGACACTAAAATTATTGAGCAAAAATTAGGCACAGGTTATTCACTCAGTGTTTCATACAAGTTTTAATAAGAAACTTTGTAATAGTTAAGGCTATTATAATGCACCAAATAAATATGGTGAGGTCAATAAAGATTGGCCTTGCCATTTTTTTTTAATGTAATTTGTAGAGTTGTTGAGTTGTGTATCTGTTGATTTGTGTATCCCGATTATTCGGGAGTGGAGTAGTTAGAGTTGTTGGAGTTGTTTAGTTGAGAGATCCCGAAATTCCGAAGCTTCGGAACGGAAGTGGAGTTGTTGAAGTTGTTAGAGTTGATGAAGTTGTTTAGTTGAGGTATCCCGAAATTCCGAAGATTCAGAACGGGAGTGGAGTTGAGAGAGTTGTTGAATTGAAATCATCAGAATTTTCTACTATGACTAATCATCCGAATAAACCGAATTTAACAAATCCCCAAATATTCCGAATAAACCGAATAAACCGAATTACCGAATAAACCTCCCGAAACTTCGGATTCACCGAATTATTCAAAATTTATTTAACCTTAACTTAACATAGAGTTCACATTGGCTTAACATTGAGTTTAGACCTTTGAAAAAAATTTAAACACATGAAAAAAATTCTTTTACTTTTAATGATGAGCATTAGTGTTATCACTTGCTCCTATTCGCAAAGTATTGTTACGATTTCGCAAAACATTACTACGAATACTACTTTCTCTAATAAAAACATTTATGTACTATCAGGACAGAATTTTTTGTATGTTACAAACAATGCAACTTTGACAATTGAGCCAGGCACAGTTATCAAAGGAGATCCAGCTGCATTAGTGATTACTAGAGGTAGTAAAATTATTGCGAATGGCACTAGTGAACAACCAATAGTATTCACATCCAACAAAGCTCCAGGAGAAAGAGCTGCTGGAGATTGGGGAGGTTTGTTGTTGCTCGGAAAAGCAAAAATCAATACTCCAAGTGGCGAGGCAGTAATTGAAGGTGGAATTGATCCTGTTTTAGGCCAATATGGTGGCACAGACGATGCTGACAATTCAGGTTCATTGAAATATGTGAGAGTTGAATTTGCTGGTATCGCTTTCCAACCCAATAATGAAACCAATGGAATAACTTTTGGTGGCGTTGGAAATGGAACTGTTGTTGAAAATGTTCAAGTAAGCAATGGTGGCGATGATGCTTTCGAATGGTTCGGTGGAACGGTTAATACAAAGTATTTGGTTGCTCACAAAACAGTGGATGATATGTTCGATACTGATTTTGGATTTACTGGTAAAAATCAATTTTTATTAGGTATCAGCGACCCTCAAGTGGCGGATGTATCTGGATCGAATGGCTTTGAATCAGACAATGATGCTGCAGGTTCTACAAATTCACCATTAACCAATGCAACTTTTTCAAATGTTACAATATTAGGACCAAAACAAACCGCAACTACAACTATCAATACCAATTTTAAAAGAGGAATTCATATCAGAAGAAGTAGCCAACAAGACGTAATCAACTCCATCATCAGTGGCTTCCCTACAGGTTTAAGACTGGAAAGTGCTAATTCCGAGGCAGGATTTTTGACAAACAATACTTTAAGTTTGAGAAATAATTTAATTAGTGGAATGACAAAATCTGTAGATTCAGTTACTACTGCATATCAAAGTATTTTGGATACTTTCACCAAATTAAATTCCATTTTAGTAAATAACTCGGATTTGAAATTGACAGATCCATATGCAATCAATGTAAACGCAGTTCCTTTAGCAGGTTCTCCTGCATTAACTGGAGCTGACTTCACTAATGTGGATAGCTATTTCACTAAAGTAGCTTACAAAGGTGCATTTGGAACAGACAATTGGACAAAATGCTGGTGTGAGTTTGATCCTAAAAATGCAGATTACTCTAAACCAATTAATTACACAAGTAATATTTCTGATTTTACTTTTACAGTTACTGATAATGTTGTCAATTTCACAGCACCAACTGGAACGAATTATTCTTACAAATGGAATTTTGGCAATTTCAAAACATCAACAGAGCAAAATCCAAAAATAGCTTATTCAGCTTTAGGAACATATACTGTTTTATTGACAGTAACGAATGAAAGAGGTTGTTCAAAAACAATTTCAAAACAAGTTTCCATTACTAGTGGCACAAAAGAAATTGCAATCAATACGGATATCACTACCAATACAACATGGAAAAATGATAAAATATATAGATTGACGGGTAGTGCTTGTTTGTATGTTCGAAACAATGCTACTCTAACCATTGAACCTGGAACTATTATCAAAGGAGATCCAAGTGCATTAGTAATCACAAGAGGATCAAAATTAATTGCACAAGGCACTGAAAAACAACCTATTGTATTCACATCTGCAAAAGCAGCTGGCGAAAGAGTTGTAGGTGATTGGGGTGGAATTGCACTTTTAGGAGCTGCGAAAGTAAATTGCCCTGGTGGACAATGTTTATTAGAAGGAGGTTGTGACCCAACACTTTCAGTATATGGCGGAACGGATGACAACGACAATTCAGGTATTTTAACTTATGTTCGAATTGAGTATGCAGGAATTGCATTCCAGCCAAATAATGAGTTAAATAGTTTGACTTTAGCTGGAGTTGGTAAAGGAACAACTTTGAATCATATTCAAACAAGTTTTGGTGGCGACGATGCTTACGAATGGTTTGGTGGAGCTGTAGATTCCAAATATTTGATTGCCTACAAAACGGTGGATGATATGTTTGATACAGACTTTGGTTATACTGGAAGAAACCAATTCAGTTTAGGTATCAGTGATCCACAAATTGCGGATGTATCTGGCTCTAATGGCTTTGAAGCTGACAATGATGCTCAAGGAACACTCAATACACCAATATCGAATGGCACATTTGCCAATACGACTATTTTCGGACCAAAATCAGATCCTTCAGTTTCTATCAATACTAATTTCAAGAGAGGAGCACATTTGAGAAGAAGTACTAGACAAGACCATTTCAATAGCGTTATCACAGGTTTCCCTTTCGGAATGAGAGTAGAAAGTGCAAATACAGAAAATGCTTATTTGACACAGAATGAATTGAAAATAAAAGGCAATTTATTGGCTGGAGTTACTAAAGTTTTGGATTCGACAAGTACGAATAGCAGTGCGGTTTTAGCAAAATTATTGGTGGATGGAAATAATGTATATCCTAATGTTTCAGATATGAAATTTACGAATTCGAGCAATTCTACACCAGATATGAGACCTTTGGCTACTTCGCCATTGTTGAGTTTTCCAAATAGCCAAGAAGTGTATACAGATGCTTTCTTTACTAAAGTAAATTACATCGGTGCTTTTGATGCAAATACGAATTGGACTAATTGTTGGGCAGAATGGAATCCACAAAATGCAGATTAGAGCAGTTCGCCATTAAACTATTCGACATTTGTTGCTGATTTTAATTTTACAAAACAAAACCAAGTGTTTACTTTCACACCAACCATCAATGATCCGAATTTGAAATATAGTTGGAATTTTGGTGATGGCAATACTGGAAATACTGCTATTGCGACGAATACTTATAAAGCAAATGGTGACTACGATGTGCAATTGACAATTACAAATGCAAGGGGATGTTCAGAAACGAAGACGATTAAAATATTAGTTTCTAGCTCAAAAGATATAGAATATTTTACGAATGTATCTTTATTCCCAAATCCAACAGCTGATCAAACGACTTTATCGATTTATAGTAATAAAAACATTGAAACGACCATTTCGATAAGAGATATCTCTGGTAAGCTAATGGAAACTACAAAATTACCGATTCAAGTTGGAGGCAACGAAATCACTTTAGCAACTCAGAATTTGAATTCAGGATTGTATTTAATTCAAATCAGCAATAGTAGTGGTTCTGAGACTATGAAATTGCAGGTAATTAAATAAAACTAAAAAAATTAGACACATTAGAAATTTTAATTATATTTTAAACGTTATATATTTAATCTTACATTAATCTTTCTCAAATAATTAAGCCACTTGCTATGTAGTTAGCAAGTGGTTTTTTTTGGGGGGGGAACTTTGGAAAAAAAATATATTCAAAAGAGCTTTGAGCAACACTCCCCTATTCCTAACGTTACAATAACTAATAAAATAGATCAATGCAATCCGTTTTCAAATTCAAACAATTTGACCTTTTACAAAATGACACTGTGATGAAAGTAGGAACCGATGGGTTGTTATTGGGGGCTTGGGTAGCAGTGGATAATAAAACAAATATTCTTGATATTGGTACAGGAAGTGGGGTTTTACCATTGATGATGGCTCAAAGAAACCAAAATGCAACCATTAGTTGGGATTGATATAGACGAAAATTCTCATAAATTGGCAGTAGAGAATTTCCAAAATTCAAAATTTTCAAATATCATCAGCCACCATTGCTCTTTACAAGATTTTCAAAGCACAAGTATGTTTGATTTGATTGTTTCTAATCCACCTTTTTTTAGTGGTGGCACTTTATCAGACAATGGAGATCGAAACAGAATGCGGCAAACGGTGAAGCTATCTCATCAAGATTTGTTGATGAATGTAAAGCGATTATTAACAGAAGATGGCGATTTCTCATTGGTCCTTCCGCATTTAGAGGGCTTAAGATTTATAGAAATGGCGGCTATGTTCAATCTTTATTGCAATAAAATAACCGAGGTAATCCCCAAAGCAGACAAATCGGTTGAAAGGATTTTAATCAATTTCACGAAGCATAAAAAGGAGCCATTGACTGATAAAATCATTATTGAAAAAGACAAGAGAAATGACTGGACGGCTGAATATATCCAACTAACCAAGGATTATCATATTAATTTATAATGAAATTCTAATTTGACAAAATAAAAATTGGTTATAGAAAAAATTTAATGCCTAGCAAATCTACCATATTTTATTCTTCACAAAAGCAATATTTTATAAAATTGATTAACTAAATTTAATTTTCACAAAATAATATTAGGGATATAAGTGCATTTTAAAATTTCTCAAATACTTCCAATTTTAAAAAAAGCAAATTGAAACAAAAAAAGCACTAGTTTAAATGAAAAAAAAGAAAATAAAAAACTATTTTCATTCGTTTTACTTGCATAATATTTTTTTTAAAGGTAATTTTGCCATTCAATTTAGAATTTTTTTTAAAACATATCCATAATAGTTATGCAAGAAACTGAAAAATTAGATAAGATCGATCTTAAAATACTTAAAATACTTCAAGAAAACAGTAAAATAACCAATCTTGATTTATCCAAAAAAATTGGCTTGTCTCCAGCACCAACATTAGAAAGGGTTAAGAAACTGGAACAATCTGAAATCATCGAAAGTTATCATGCTCATGTGAATCCACAATCCATCGGATTGAGTGTGAAAACATTCGTATTAGTTTCTTTGGCTTGGCATAAAGAAAATGCTTTAGATAATTTCTTGGAAAAGATTAGAGCAATTGACGAAGTGACGGAGTGCTACATCATCACTGGTGAAGCAGACTTCATGATCAAAATCATATGTGCAGACATTCCTACGTATGAGAAACTGTTATTCAAGACTTTATCTCAAATAGAAGAAATCGAAAGACTAAAAACATTAATGACTTTGTCAACAGTTAAAGATACTAGAACTTTACCATTCAAATATGATTAGATTACTTTTTGTATTCTTATTTTTAATCGAAGGTGCACTGATGTTAAGCTCCCAAGCTAACATTTCTGCACCTTTTGTTATTTCTGGAAGTGGCGATGACCGACTGATTGTTACAAAAGATTCAGTTAGTAAAGTAGTAGGATTCCAAGTAATGGGCGATGGCAGAATATTCGCTAGAGAAATCGAAATCACCATAAAAGACTTCCCAGATTACGTTTTTGACAAAAATTACCCCTTAATCAGCCTAGATTCGCTACAAAATTATATTCAAGTGAACCATCATTTGCCAAATATAATTTCAGCAAAGGAATTGGAGCAAAACCAACAAGTTCTAAACTTAGGAAAACAACTAACGAGTCAACTTGCAAAAATCGAGGAATTGACTTTATATATACTTCAATTAGAAAATAGAATCAAAGAACTAGAGAAAAACTCGTCGAAATAATATTTCCATCGGTCTTAAATTTCTTCCAATTCCTAGTTAAATGCCTATCTTTCACAAAAAATTAGAAATGTTATTAAGAGTATTTTTTTTACTTACCATATCACATATTTGTTTAGGGCAAAGTGTTTTCAATTTTATTCCAAATCCAGGTTTTGAGGACTTTTACCATATGCCCAAAGACTTGTCGGCAACCCATAATGATTTTATTAATAAAAGTAAGTTTTGGGCGACAGCAAATACTGGAACTACAGATTTAATTCATACCTCAACAGATACAAAATTTTGGTATAATTTGGCTCAACCACATTCTGGAAATATGTTTGCAGGAATTTTGGTGAACAATGCAGATTATGCGGAATATCTAAAAATAGAACTCAAAGACGACCTTTTGCCAGGGCAAACATATTATGGCGAATTCTGGATCAAAACACCTCCAAAATTTATGGGTGAGAACATCGGAAGTATCCAGCTTAATGACCAATTTGGAATGGTTGCTGATGACAATTTCTTTTTTGAAAATACAAGATTAATCAAGAAAACTACCGTTGTAAATGGTAATGGTATAAAAACGGATCCAAATAATTGGGTTAAAATCGGTACAGAATTTAAAGTTTCAAAGCCATGTAGCAATATTTATATCGGTCAGTTTGACACCAATAAAAAAAATATTGCCATTGGATATTTCTTTATCGATGACGTTTTCGTAGGTGGCACTGGAGATTTGAAATATATCAAACCTATGTCAGAAATCACGGCAAATACTTCGACAAATTTTGACAATATTTTGTTTGAAAATGGGAAAAGTGAGTTGAAAAATAGCTCTTTTGCTCAACTGGATATTATTGCTGAAGCAATTCAAAAATCTAATAAGAATTGTACGATAATTGGGCATACTGATAATGAGGGCTCCAAAGAATTCAATCAACAATTGTCCTATCAAAGGGCAGTTGCTGTGAAAAAATACTTTATCACAAAAGGAGTTGCAGAAAAATATTTGGATTGTATCGGGAAAGGAGAATCAGAACCCATCGAATCGAACGATAATGAGCAAGGAAAACAAAAAAATAGAAGAGTAGAAATTATTTTGAAATAACCTATTGATTTTTTATCCAATTGAGATAAGGATCATAACGGTCGTCATCGTCCTTCATCTCTAACCTATCCAATTGATTTTCAGTTTCATATAAGGCATCCAAAGCTTTAGCTGACTCTTTGTAACGTAGTTCGACAAACCCTTTGTTGATTTGATCTTTTCTCCAACTCAAAGTGGAGGCAATTGCATTTTTTTGAGTATTTTCAATATCCGACAAATCAGATTTAAAACTCACAACTATAGCTTCCGAAATAATTTGAGGGTGTTTGGTAATAAATTTTGCTTGATCAATGATATAATAAGCAGTGTAAATCGCTCCCTTTTCCTCCTGTTTCAAAAGTTGTTTATAAAAAAACAATTGCAAATCTTCATTGTTTTTCAAAAGATTATACCTTTTGGAATATCCCGAATATTTCAAATCAATTATCAGAAAATCATCCCCTCTTTTAGCAATTAGATCCATAATGCCCACCATATTTTCCTCAAAAACTGGCTGCTTAATGGCATATTCATTGTGAATTACTTCCCAATTATTATTTTCTAAAGCTTGGATTAAAGTGGTGATACCAGTCGTCAAATTTTGTTCAAAAGCTCTTTTCTCTGGCTCTTTTCCATACGATAGCAAAGTTGCTCCTTGTCGAATCAATTGATTTTCAAATTGTTGGCGAATCCAGTTTTTCAAATCCCCCTTTTCGGGTTTTGATTGAAAATATTGCTCAATTATGAAATGTGCAATATTTCCCTTTATCGTAAATAAATCATTGGTAGTCAACACATTTGCTTTTCTGATTTTCAGGATATAATCGAAAAACCACTGATGTGGATAGTAAATAAATTTCTCTAAACTAGAGGGGCTTTCGTAATCTCGGTATTTTATTGCTTCAATATTATCCAATTCTATAAAAGGCAATTGCTCTTTTTCAAGCTTACTTTGAAGTGGAAAACAGTCTAAATCCTTTCCATAATTCACCGAAAAAGTTTCACTTAAATTGTCAATTTTAAATATTTCCAAATCCGTAAATGATGCTTTCACAAAAGGTAATAATGGATGTTCTTGCGTTTCAGCTCCATCAATGGACTTAGGAATAATCAACCAAATCTTTTGTTGTGTTTGAAAAAAAGTTTGGATACTCTGATAAAATTTAAGCCTATTTTCTTTTTGAATATCTGAAACTACAATTCCCTTTTTGAAAATTATTTCATGCTCACTATCGGACCAAAAATCACTGCCCACAGCATTATCTAAATCTACAAAATTCCACCAAACCAAAAATGGATGTGGATGAAGCATTTGTGAAGGTTGGAAAATCACTTCATAACTATGTAATTCTTCTTCATCTATTTTCACAATGGCTGGGTCGATAATAGAATTTATGATTTGGTGCAAGGTCGTAAAAGTAAATTGAGCTTCATTCATTGATTCAAACAAATCTATAATTTGTTTCAAATATTCCTGCATCAAACGGATTGAAAATGAATATTTTACACTTTTAAGACTAGATAGCCAAGTGTTCAAATAACGATACAACCCTACTATCTCCTTTTTAGGAATCAATTCATTTCTCTGAAATTTCTTTCTTTCGAATAAATCTTTAAAGGTTTTTCCAATAGACCCCAAGTCTTCATTTTGTACATTTTGGTGCACAATTTCTTTCCAATCGGTTATATTAAATCCAGGTTTTTTAGAAATATCTTCAGCAATTTTGTAGGCAATTTCATTGGGTAAGGGATGAATGGGCAATAACAAAAATGCAATCATCCGATCACTATCCAATGGTGTTTGCAATAGAGCAGTTACTAGTTTTAGTAATTGCAAAGATGGTCGAGCCTTTGTATTGGTTGTTATTCCTAAAGAAGGCAATCCTTCCTGTTGTAAAGCGATATCCAACAATCTTTTATGATCAGAAATTAACAATAGTGGATTCAAACTTTCGTATTTGGATAACCACTTTGCTAACCAATCTGCACCAGTTTGTTCGCTATCTACCTCCAAAATGCTGATGGATTGCTGACACGATGCGACTTCGAAGCTATTCCCTAACAAATTATTTTGTAAGGTAGCAAAAGCAGGATTAGTAGCTTTCGGCTGTTCTTTCTCGATTACTTGTATCCCCAAATTCTCCAAAACATTAGCTAATCTGGAATAATAATGAGTGATTAATCGGAGTGGTTCATTGAAAATTATCCTTTCATAAGGCAAATTACATTGAGGTAACAATTCTAATAATTGCAAATATCGCTCAGTATAACCAACTGGCATTGAGCCAGATAGACATTCTTCTACAATAGAGAAATCTATTAATCGCTGAGGAATATCTACTTCATTAGAAAAATTCCAGCCACAAAGGTGGAGTTCGTCCCTTTTACTCAATAAAGATTTTGCAACTGCAAATTCGTTTATTTTAAAGGAAGCAGCATAAAACAAAGTATCATTGGTTTCAAAAGCTATTTTGAGTGCCTTTCGATAGGCTTCAATCCTCAAATACTCCACATCATCTTCATAACCAACATTTCCCAATATGACTTTCCAATAATTTTAACAATCCAATAGGACCAACCACCACATCACCAAAATCGAAAGCCTCCAAATTGGTGTAACTGGTTTGATCCAACTGAAGTCCGAAATAAATGGTTTTCATAATAGGAATTAAGAATTATTGAAAATTGGAAGGCTTTAGATTGTTTTTTGCTTGTTCTAAAATTTCTTGAATTCTTTTTGCTCTGGTTTCTTCTTTTTTTGCATTGAAAAGCCACTCTAAAATAGCTCTTTTCGTTGACCTCGAAAACTGGTTAAAATGTTCCAAAGCAACTGGATTTTTTTGAAATTCAAATTCTAAATCAATTGGAATCTCCAGATTTTCAACTGCATCCAATGCATTCCAAGTACCATTTTTTTTCGCCAATTCCACCATTTCCAATCCAGATGGAAAAAGCCGATTTTGACTTATCAAAGATTCGATTTTTTGTTTGTTGACTCGACTCCAATTACTTTTTGGGTTTCTTTTAGCAAAATATTGATAAAAACTTAAATCGTCTCTTTTGTTAATTTTGCTGTCAATCCACCCAAAACACAAAGCTTCCTCCAAAGCTTCGTTGTAAGTAATCGTTGGTACTTTACTTTCTTTTTTATAACAAATCAAAAAAATAGATTTCTCTATCAAATGATTGTCTTTGAGCCAATTATGCCAATCTTCAACAGAAGCAGCATAATAAGTTTTGATATTTTTATGCAGTTCCAAAAGATGTAACTGAAATATAATTACTTATTTTTAAGCCTGTGCAGTAGGAGTATTAAAATTCATTGGAGGATATTGTTGCATTTCTTCAATGCCTCCAAATTGTTGTTCGTATTTTTTAACATTATCCACCAAAGCAGTCAATAATCTTTTTGCATGTTCTGGTGTTAAGATAATTCTTGATTTAACTTTTGCCTTCGGCACATTCGGCACCATTCTGATGAAATCAACGATAAATTCTGTTGGTGAATGGGAAATAATTGCCAAATTTGAATAAACGCCTTCTGCAATTTCCTCAGGTAATTCAATATTAATCTGATTATTTTGATTCTCTTCCATTTTTTAATATTTTTTAGTTTATAATTTCAAAAATCTATCCAAAAAAATAAACTGACATTTTTTCAGAAATTTAAAATTTAATAAAGTGGATATTGCTTCATGAATTCATTGATTTCCACTTTTGTTGCTTGCAATAATTTTTCATTTGCAGCATTTTCCAAAACAGTATCAATCCAGTCCACCACTTTCAAACAATCTGCTTCTTTAAACCCTCTTGTAGTAATAGCAGGAGCCCCAATTCGGATACCCGATGTAATTAACGGTGACTCCGTATCGTATGGAATCATATTTTTATTTACAGTAATATCTACTTTTCCAAGAGTTTCTTCAGCAAATTTTCCAGTAAATCCTTTTGGACGTAAATCCAACAACATCAAATGATTATCCGTTCCTCCTGAAAATATTTTGTATCCTTTTTGCACAAAAGCCTCAGCCATAGTATGAGCATTTTTCACCACTTGCTTTGTATATTCTGCATAAGAAGGCTCTAAACATTCTCCAAAAGCGACAGCTTTCGCAGCTATCACATGCTCCAAAGGACCACCCTGCATACCCGGAAAAACACCGCTATCCAAGATGGAAGACATTTTCAAAATTGTTCCTTTTTGAGTGGTTCGTCCCCAAGGGTTTTCAAAATTTTGCCCCATCATAATGATTCCTCCCCTCGGACCTCTTAAAGTCTTGTGAGTTGTGGAAGTTACGATATGACAATATGGCATTGGGTCATTTAGCAATTTAGTGGCGATCAAACCAGCAGGATGAGCGATATCCGCTAACAACAATGCACCTACTTTATCTGCAATTTCCCTAAATCGTTTGTAATCCCAATCTCTTGAATAAGCTGATGCACCACAAACAATCAATTTTGGTTGCTCAGCTAATGCAATTTTCTCTACCTTATCCATGTCGATAATCCCAGAATCTGGCTCCACTCCATAAAATGATGGATTATAGACTTTTCCAGAATAATTGACTGGTGAGCCATGAGAAAGATGTCCCCCATGAGCTAAATTGAACCCTAAAACTTTATCACCAGGCTTCAAGCAAGCCAAAAATACGGCTGCATTGGCTTGAGCACCAGAATGTGGCTGAACATTTGCATAACTTGCATTAAACAATTGCTTCAGCCTTTCAATAGCTAAATTTTCTACCTCATCAACCACTTCACAACCTCCATAATAACGCTTTCCTGGATACCCTTCGGCGTATTTATTGGTTAGGCACGATCCCATAGCTGCAATTACAGATGAGCTAGTGAAATTCTCGGAAGCAATCAATTCGATGCCCCTTCTTTGACGATCTAGCTCTTTCAGAACTAGTGCATTAACTACTGAATCATTGATCATAATAAACTAAAATTCAATTATTTATAAATCTTGAATATCCAACATTCCTATTGGTTTTCCATTATCAGTCACTAATATTGTATCTACTTTTGTTTTCTTGAAAATGTCGTTTGCAACATTTAATAATTGGTTACTTTCAACAGAAATTGGTGCATTATAAGTGAATTCGCCCATTTTCTTTTCTAAGATATTTCTACCTTCTCCACTCAATTTTCTTCTTAAATCACCATCTGTGAAAACGCCTACCAACTGATTGTTATCACCCACAACAGTTACACAACCAAAACCATATTCAGTCATTTTGATTATGGCATCTGATAAAGTTGAATTTGAAGAAACGATTGGATTCACCCCATTTAATGATTCTCCAACTTTTTTCGTCATGAGTTTAGTATGTTCGATGAATTGATCTGTTCCTAAAGCAGTCAAGTTATTTTCAGTCAAAACTTTCATCACTTTCCACGGAACAGTAATCGTATGAACACCTATATTGATGGCATTTCTGATATGCTCAGGATAGCGAACTGATGAAAACATGATTTTGGAATCATAACCGTATCTATCCACTGCATCCACACATTCTTCCACCAATCTTATAGCGTCGTGGCCTTGATCTTGCAATCTACCCACCAAAGGGCAAACGTAAGTCGCTCCAGCCGACATCGCCATATAAGCTTGTTGCAATGTGTACACCAAGTGGACATTTACTAATAAATTATTATCTCTCAACAATTTACATGCTTTCACACCTTCCAAAGAAACTGGAATTTTGAAAACTGTTTTCTTAGGATCCAAGCCTAATGCTAATTGTCTTTCTGCTTCTTTCAAAATTTGGTCAGCAGTATCACCGAGAGCTTCTATTTGAAGAACAGGTACTATTTTGGATAATTTCACAATCATAGCATCGATATCAGTAATTCCTTCACGGTGCATGAAAGTTGGAGTGGTTGTTAATCCTGCTAAGAAACCTAGTTTAAAGGCTTCTTCTATCTCTTTTAAATCTGCTGAATCTAAGTATAGTTCCATAATTAATTTGAATTAAAAGACAAAGAAACGGAAAAAAACTTTTTTGTAATAAAAATATTGCTTCTTTTAAGTATTTTATTAATTTTACATTGAATCAAACAACAAAATTATATATGAATCGAGTGATTAACAGTTGGTATAGCCAAGCTTTGGGTAAAGATATGGAAATTGTGATGTACGGACATTTTGGTAAAGCATTATTAATGCTACCGACTGCTGCCGCTGATTATTTGGAATATGAACGATTTCTATTGATTGATCAATTAAAACCTTACATAGAAGCAGGAAAAATTAAAGTTTTTTCCATTAATAGTATTAATTCTGAAAGTTGGTTGAACCGACAGATGATGCCACATCACAAAGCGATTCGCCAAAACTCATTTAATCATTACGTTTATAACGAAGTGGTTCCTTATATCAAGCATAATACCAGTGCAGATACGCCTATTATCACCACCGGTGCTTCTTTAGGAGCTCTACATTCGATGAATTTATTTTTGAAAAGACCAGATTTGATCAATGGAACAATAGCTATGAGTGGCTGTTATGATTTGACCTCTTATACCGATGGTTTTTGGAATGATGATGTATATTTCAATTCACCAGAGCATTATATGCAAAATATGAATGATGAAAATATGCTGAATCAAATTCGTAGATCCGATACAATAGTTGTTGCTACTGGATCAGGAAATTACGAAACTCCTGAGGCTTCGAGAAGATTTTCAAGTATTTTAGGTAGTAAAGGAATTCCTCATGAATTAGATATTTGGGGATATGATATGCCACATGATTGGGATACTTGGAGAAAGATGTTGCCTTATTTTGTTGAAACTAGAATGTAAAAACCTTTAAATTATATATTTTAGATAGGCTAGCTTGAATTAAAGTTAGCCTATTTTTTTATTTAAAGGAACCATTATTGCAATTCTATAATAGAATATTCAATCTATAAAAAATTATATATCAATGCTTTATAGTTTAAAACTAAAAATATAAATGAATGTAATTATTTGATTAAAAATAAGTATCAAATTTTTATAATATTTGTTTCTAATTTGAGTTTTATTTATAAATTTGAAAAAATAAGTCTAGAAAATCAAATTATAATCTTTAAGTGGTATCGATAATTAAAACCATATATCATGAAAAAAACTTTTAATTTTTTTTATATTTTATTTCTATTAGCAACAACCTCATTATCAGCACAAATGACCATCATTAGATCTGTGGCTGATAGCTTGAGAGACGAAGGCAATCTGAATGGTGCCATCATTGAATTTCAAAAAATGCTGAAAGAACAACCAAAAGATGTAGGGACACTTTACAATTATACTTGTGTTTTGTCATTAGCGAATCAAAGGGATTCTTGTTTCAAGAATTTGTATAAGTACATTGAGATGGATACTACAGTCCAACCCCTTTGCGACCCTGATTTCTTAAATGCCCGACAAGATAAAAGGTGGGCAGATTTTGAAAATAAATTAATTAATCAATTGAATATCAAGTTCCAAAACCCTTATAAAGACATTGAATATGCCAAAAAACTATGGGAAATGAATGCTTTGGATCAAGCCTATTATGACGACATTAAATTAGTTGAAAAGAAAATCGGGATGCATTCTTCTGTCTCGAAAACTCTTTGGCAAATGAAAAATAAAATAAATGAAAAGAATCAAAGTGACTTAATTGAACTAATTGAGAAAAAAGGGTGGCCCAAATCTAGTGAGGTGGGTGGCAGAGCCGCCAGTTCCGCATTTCTAATTATTCAGCATAGCGATTCTGAAAAACAAAAAAAATATTTGCCCATCATCAAATCGCTTTGTGAACAAAAAGAAGCAAGTTGGTCAAGTTATGCTTTGATGTATGACCGTATTCAAATCTCGATGAATAAACCACAGAAATATGGTTCACAAATCACCTTTAACAATGCAAAAAACACTTGGGAATTATCTCCCCTTGAAGATGAAACTATGGTGGATGAATGGCGAAAAGAAATGGGTTTGCAGCCTTTAGCAGATTATGTTTCGAGATGGAATATTAAATTTGAGCCGAAAAAGAAATAAAAGTAAATGGGGCAAATGGTTTAGAAAATGCAATTTGCTCCATTTTTTTTAAATCTATTGGTTTTCTTTTTCACCAATAGCTTTCCCAATCAGCCATCCTCCTGTCCATGCTGCTTGAAAATTAAAGCCACCTGTAATGGCATCAATATCAATGATTTCGCCAGCCAAATAAAGGTTAGGAAAAAGTTTACTTTCCATCGTTTTCATATTAATTTCTTTCAATGCGACGCCTCCAGCAGTGACAAACTCTTCTTTGAATGTGCTTTTGCCCTTCACTTTCATTCTGCAATCCAATAGATTTTGTGTCAAATTTTGAATTTTTGCTTTGCTCAAATCCGCCCATTTATCGTCTTCTATGCCACAATAATTGCAAATAGATGTCCATAATCGACTCGACAATTCAAATAATGGCGTATTGGTCACTTTTTGCTTTGAGGTAGTAGATTTTTGTTCTAAAATGGCGTTTTCCACCTCATTTATCTTTCCTAATCCCGACCAATTAATGCCTATTTCAAATTGATAACCAACTTCGTTGAATTTTCTTGCTCCCCATGCAGAAAGTTTCAATACAGCTGGTCCACTCAATCCCCAATGTGTGATTAACAATGGACCAATTGATTTCAATTTCAAATCTTTACAATTCAATTCCACTTTTGGGTGACTTACGCCCATCAACCCTTGAAGAACAGGATGTTGTATATTAAAAGTAAATAATGAAGGGACAGGAGAAATAACCGTATGCCCCATTTTTTTAAGGATTTCCCAAACAGCATTACTACTTCCTGGTGTGCAAATTAGATAATTTGCTTCCATTCTTTTCCCATTGGCTTCTATAACCCATCGGTTGTTTTGGTAATAAAAATTATCAATTCGAGTACTTGTCATAATTTTTATTTGATGGATATGAGCTTGCTGCATCAAACAATTGACAATAGTTTCAGAGTTATCTGTGGAGGGGAACATTCTGCCATCGGCTTCCACTTTCAGTTTCACTCCTTTTTTTCGAAACCATTCCACCGTATCTTCACAGTTGAATTGCATAAACGGACCCAACAACTCTCTCTCCCCTCTTGGATAATTTTTTACGAGCTCTTTTGGGTCTTTTATTCCATTGGTTACATTACATCTTCCTCCGCCAGAAATTCTGACTTTCTCCAACACCTGTTTGCCTCTTTCAACTATCAAAATTTCAAATTTTCTGCCCAAATTATTGCCACATTCAATGGCACTCATGAATCCAGCAGCTCCTCCTCCGATGACAATTATTCTATTCATTGATAAATGTTTTCGATATCCATTGAAATTATAAAGAGTTTATACTAATTTTGTGCAAACTTAAATAAATAAGCATGAAAAATAATAGTAATATTTTAGTTATAGCTTTAATTATTGTAGCCGTTATCTCAAGATTAATTCCACATCCATTCAATTTTACGCCAATAGCAGGAATTGCATTATTGAGTGGCAGTTATATTCAAAATAAAGCAGGTAAGTTTTTTATTCCTGTTTTAATAATGATGATAAGTGATGTATTGTTGAATTATTTTGTTTATAGTGAAAGTGCTTTAAATTTTGGTTTTAATTTTGGAGTTTATATTTCATTAATATTAATCGTTTTGATTGGCAATAAAATACCTTCATCAAGAAAAGTTGTATCAATTGGAGTAGCGAGTCTTTCAGCTTCTATTTTGTTCTTTTTAATTACAAATTTTGAGTCTTGGTTGGTAATTCCAAATCTTTATATAAAAGATTTTAGCGGATTAATGACTGCTTATACTGCTGGAATTCCATTCTTCGGCAATACTATTTTGGGTGATATGTTCTATTCTTTCACTTTGTTTGGCATAATGCATTTGGTTTTAAAATCAAAAAAGCAAATAACATTTGCAAAATAAGCAGCCTAAACCTCCAAAACAAAATATTGTTTTGGAAAAAGAGCAAGACTTTTATATAGAAAATGGAAAAATCGTTTTTACAAGTGAATATCTATTAAAAAGAGGATATTGTTGTGAAAATGGTTGTAGGCATTGTCCATATGGATTCAAATCAAAAAATTCATGAAACCAAATTTTTTTCAAAAATGTCTGAGCTTCATTAAAGAAGTTCCTTTAGAGACTCGGACAAGTGAGTTTAATGAAGTTTTGCATGTTTCTCTAATTAAAAACACCCTTCAGCTTTGTAGCAAGAATGCCATCTATTCTTATGGAGAAAAGTATGATAATTTTTATAAAACATTTGTCGCAATACCAGAAAAACTAGAAAAAGTTGAGAGTGTATTGGTATTAGGGTTAGGTTTGGGCAGTATCCCTTACATGTTGGAAGAAAAATTGGACTACGATTTTGATTATACTTTTGTAGAAATCGATGAAGAAGTAATTGATTTGGCAAATGAATATACCTTGCAATATTTGGAGTCAATGCAACAAACTTTTTGTGCAGATGCTTATATTTTCCTTCAACAATTTGCTCAAAAACACGATATGATTTGTGTAGATATTTTTCTAGACGATATCATTCCTGATACATTCAAAAAAACAGATTTTCTTCAATTGTGTAAAAAAAGGCTAAATAAAAAAGGTTTTGTTTTGTATAATTTTCTGACAATCAACGATCAAGACATCGAAAATGCCAAGGCATTTTTTGAGTTATTCAAAACAGTTTTCCCAAAAAGCTCCTATAAAGATGTCGGTGGAAATTGGATATTTATTGGGGAAGGGTGATGAAGAAAAACCTTCTTGATTTACTTTGAAATTTTATCAAAATTTTGAATTATTAATAAATTTCACCACTTGCTCTACCCTATTCTCCCCATTTACAACAAAATAGGGTACACCGACAGTTTCAATTAACTTTTTATGTGCTTCAAAAATAGAAACTCTAGTTTCCAAATCTGCCGTTTCTCTTAATGGATCAGCTTCCCAAGGAAGGTCAGGATAGCAAAGGATATAGCAATCTGGCAAATTTTCCAGAAACAAACTGCTTAAAAAAGGATTTTCAACTCCATATTTAATTTCTTGCCACAACTTAATTGTCAACACTCCTGTATCAAAAAAGACACAATTTTCAGCATTCGATAATGCTTCCTTATTCCAAAGCAACTGACCAGTTGCCATAGTTTCTAAATCTTCTTTAATGTACTTCCGATTTAGATAATTCAAAAAAAATCTTGAAAATTCTAAGGAAAAAGTAGTCTGAAAAACATCTGCTAATGCGACTGTTAGAACCGATTTTCCAGTAGATTCTGGACCAACTATTTCATATTTTTTGGGCTTATTTTCCATCTACATAGTCCGAAAGATATTGAAAATTAGCAGTAAGTTTGCCATTTTCAGCTATGGTCGCTCTTTTCAAAATATCACTTTCCCCCTTCAATAATTCAGGAATTATCGTATCCATAAATCTTGCTCCAAAATAATCTGAAGCATCTCTAGGTAGCTCATTCGGCAAATTATCAATCGACATCACATCTATAACAGCTTCACTATAAGGCTGTTCTGCTTTTTTCGATATAGGATTGAATCCAAAAACGGGGTTGTCAATTTTTGTAGCAAAAAGTGTTGAAGGAACTGAAGATTGTGGTGCAATATCGCAAGTTACATCAGCTATCGTTTTAATTTTGAAATCCGATGATTGCATGTCTTCCAAAGTGAAAAAGGCTGGAGAACGGTCATCCCAAAAAATGCCATTGATGAAAATGTCTGATACTTTTGCAAATGGGGCAAAACAACTTTGATATAGTTCGGGATGAGCATAAAACTCTTTCTTATCAAATAACCCATCTGACTTCCTTACAACATATTGACTACTATCTAGTTGAGTAAACACAGGAGCAGCAAATTCCTTCGTCAAATAATCTACAGCACTGATTTGCTCGAATCCCATATCTTTCATCACTTGCACAGCGCCACTTGCAACCCTACCAGTCCCTGTTATAACAATTTTAATTGGGGACCATTTTATGTTTTTGTAATACTTTACTGCATCTTCATAATGTAAAAATTCAAACATTCTTTTGAATTCTATCCCCTTTCTTTTGGCATATGCATACATTCCATTATGAGCACCAACCAAACCAGCATAATAGCCAAAAGCGATCAATCGCTCTCCTTTCTCATCCGTAATCACCTCATAATCAATCATCCTAATATTTTTCTGTAATATCGTTTGCAACAATTTTCGATTGTAAAGCTGTTTTTTTATCGTATGTGAAAAGAACAGATAGGTCTTATTTTCAATTAACTGGTCGATCGGAACTTCCTTTATTCCTGCTAAGATATCTGCTGAACTGACATCTTCCACTAAATTAATACCCAAGTCATTAAATTCTGAATCTGAATAGGATCTTGTTGGTGATTTCTGTACTATTATTTCAAAATTAAATTGGTCAATTAAATAACGACATTGCTTTGGTGTCAATGCTACCCTACTATCCGACGGAATCTTCCCCTCTCTGATCAATCCAATTGATAATGACATAAAATAATTATTTAAAAAAGCAAAGTTACAATTTTTTTGCCAAATAAAATTTGGTATATATTAATTTAGAATTATTTTCAATAATTATTAGAATATTTTAAGGACTCTTACAAAATAAAATAAAATATTTTGTGTAAAAAAATACACTAAATATAATAGGATAAGTTTTAGAATTATTATATTTGAAAAAAATTTAATATGATTCTTACAGTTACCCTCAATCCTGTGTTGGACAAGTCTGTTTCTATTGACAAAATAGTACCAGATCAAAAACTAAGATGCAGTAATCCAATATGTTATGCAGGTGGTGGCGGAATCAATGTTTCAAAAGGAATTAGAAAACTGGAAGGAAATAGTATCGCATTATTTCCATCTGGTGGAGCAAATGGTAAAAAAATAGAAATGATTTTATCAGAAGCGGGCATCTCTACTCAAATAGTTCCAGTTGATTTTGAAACAAGGGAAAGTTTTATAGTCAATACATCAATGACTCATCAACAATATCGATTCAATACTCCTGGTGAGCCTGTTTCATCTGAAATCCTACAAACTATTTTTGAAAAAATTATCAGTTTCAAACCTGAAATATTAGTTGTGAGTGGAAGTTTACCACTTGGCGCTCCTATGAATACCTATGCAGAAATTGCCAAATTGGCAAAGACATTGGGATCAAAAATGATATTGGATACATCTGGAGATGCCTTAAAATCAGCAGCAGAAAGTGGTGTTTACTTACTGAAACCGAATATAGGTGAATTGTGCAATTTAGTTGGTGTTGAAAGTTTGGAGTTAGATTTAGTGGATGAAGCGGCACAATCTATCATTGAAAAAGGATATTGTGAAGTTGCTGTAGTTTCTTTAGGAGCTGCTGGTGCCTTATTGGTCACGAAAGATTCCTATCAGCATTTCCCAGCTCCACCAGTTAAAAAAGTGAGCACCGTAGGTGCAGGGGATAGCATGGTGGCAGGAATGACATTAGCTCTTTCTGAAGGAAAATCTTTGGTAGAAATGGTTCAATTAGGAGTAGCTTGTGGAACTGCTGGTACGATGAATCCAAGGGCAACATTATTTAAGAAGAAAGATGGGCATACACTATTACATTACGTTAAGAGAAAAAATAAAATTTAATTAAAAAATTTATCAAATCATTCTTTAACTTTACGAAGGAATTTTATTAATCAAAATGATATGAAAATAATATTTACCATTATTTTATCCATTACTTTTTATAACCTTTTTGCTTCCAACACTACTAATTTTCCACCACCATATTTTATAAGTCATTCAAATATTGATAAAACAGTAACAGGGATAGTTACTGATGAAAATGGTGCTCCATTGGAATTTGTTTCAATAGGTGTGAAAGGAACCAACAATGGAACTTACTCTGATGAAAGTGGAAAATTCTCGATTTCAGTGCCTGATAATGCCATTTTAGTATTTTCATATGTCGGATACGAATCAGTTGAAATCAGTGTAAACAACCAGAACAACCTGAATATCAAGATGGTATCCAATGTAAAATTATTGGATCAAGTGGTAGTCATTGGTTATGGAACAGCAAAAAGAATAGATTTGACTGGCTCCTCCAATAAAATAAAAGGAGCAGAATTGGCGGCAGTACCTTATTTGACTGCAACTCAGTCGCTGCAAGGCAAGGCTGCTGGTGTTCAAATCACCAATTCAGGAGCTCCTGGTAGTGCACCAAATGTTAGAATAAGGGGAACTGGTTCCATCTTAGGTGGTGTCGATCCTTTATATGTTGTAGATGGTATCATAACTGATGATATTAGAAATATCAATGCATCAGATATTGTTTCAATGGATATTTTGAAGGATGCATCCTCTACAGCTATTTATGGTGCAAGGGCAGCCAACGGAGTTATTTTAATCACTACTAAATCAGGCAGTTCTGATAAATTTTCTGTCAACTATAACACCCAATTGGGAATGAGACTATTGACCAATAGTGTAAAAATGGCAGAACCAGGTTATTATGCTCTTTATTCAAATGAAGCTGCCGACTTTCCTGCAGTAACTTTAAAGGATATTACTGGAAGTACAAGTTGGTATAATCAAATTACTCGACCAGCTTTATTTCAAAATCATAATTTATCGGTTACTGGTAAAGTGAATAAATATAAATTTTATGTGTCAGCAGGTTACGTTCAAGAAAATGGAATTTTAATTGATAATAATTATTCGAGAATCAATATTCGATTAAATCATGAATATGCTATTACGTCAAAATTTACCATTGGTAATACTTTAGCAGCTTCAAGATATGTATCTAATAATAAACCATATAGCTTGTTTACTAGCTCTTATATTGCAGCGCCAATTTTTAATGCAGTCAATCCTGATGGTACTTATGGTAGCACTTCAAATGTGGTAAATAATGTTGGAAATCCATATGCAACTTTAAAAACAACTAATGATAGAAGCTATGGAAATCGCTACCAATCAACATTTTGGGGAGAATATAAAATACTCAAAGGATTGTCTTTCAAATCACAAATTGGGGTAAATTTGGAACACAATAATGGTTGGGTTTATATTCCAGAATACTATACTTATCAAGCAGATAAAACATTAGGAGGACAGAAAAATGAAATTCCAGATTTGACTTTTATGAGAGATACCATTTATCAATGGGTTTGGGATAATGTCATCAATTATGAATTCAATATTGGAAAAGCTCAAAATTTTAAAGTAGCCGTTGGGCATACTGCAGAAAGAAGGGATGGTTGGAAAAATAGATCAGTTTTGAACAATTACCCAACTCCAAATAATCTCGATAATTTCCGTTTGAACTTAGCGGACACCATTCATGGACAACAAAATTTTAGAGACCCAATAGATAATTATTTCAGAAGAGAATCTTTTTTTGCTCGATTAAATTATAAATTACAGGATAAATATTTGCTAAATGCGACTTTCAGAAGAGATGCAAATAGTAATTTCCCTGCCTCCAATCGTTGGGGTAATTTCCCTTCCATTGGTATAGGCTGGATTGCTTCGAATGAATCCTTCATGAAAAACATTAAAGCTTTTGACGAATTAAAAATAAGAGCTAGTTATGGATTGGTTGGAAATGATGTGATAAGACCTGGACAATTTGACCTTAGACCCACACAAAGGTTATTTACTTATTTTGGAACAGATAGAGTGGATGGTGCTATTGTTACTGGTATTGTTGATCCAAATTTAAAATGGGAAGTAGTTAAAGAATTTGACTTAGGCGTTGAATTTTCATTGTGGAACAATATGATTTCAGGTGAAATAGATTACTACAACAAATCGGCTTCGGATGCTTTATATACCATACCTTATGCTTCTATAGGTTTCGGAAATTCCCTATTGACGAATGCTGCAACGGTGAAAAACTCGGGTATCGAAGCTGCATTAAGCTGGAATCATAGATACAATAAAAATCTTTCTCAAACTGTAAAGTTCAATTTCACTTTAAACCAAAACAAAGTAACTGATGTTGGTTTAGGTAGAGCCTTGAATTTTGGTAGCTTAGGTAATGGATGGACAGCAACCCAAACACTTTCTGGTCAACCAATTGGTTCTTTTTGGGTGTTCAAAACAGATGGTATTTTCCAATCTGACGAAGAAATCAAAAATTATCCCCATGTAATCAACACAAAACCGGGTGATTTCAAAATAGTAGATGTAAATGGCGATAAGATAATAGACAATTTGGATAGAGGTTTTGTAGGAAGTTATTTACCAAAGTTTTATACAGGATTGAGCTATGGTTTAGTTTGGAAAAAATTTGATTTCAACATTGATCTTTTTGGAAATTTTGGCAATAAAGTGTACAATGCTAAAAAAGGATTGCGTTTTGGAAGCAACTATAATGTGGAATATGCTGTTGCTGCTAATAGATGGACGCCTCAAAATAAAAGCAATATCAATCCAAGGGCAAGTAATGTAACACCTTATCCCATAGATTATTTTATTGAAAGTGGTACATTTATAAGAGTCAACAATATTACAGTGGGCTACAATATGGAAAAAATTAAATTCTTGGGCAGTATTGATAAATTAAGAGTATATGCAAGTGCACAAAATCCATTTATTTATACGCCATATACTGGATTTACTCCAGAATTGCCAGGAAATCAAAATGAAGCAGGTATTGAATTAAATATTTATCCAGTTTCTGCAACTTTTTTAATTGGTTTGAATGCTCAATTTTAATCAAAAAATCTAAAAAAAATGAAATTTAATTTTAAATATATTGCAATAATAACTTCCATTATAACAATAACAGCTTGTAGTAAAAATTTCTTGGAAGAACCACCTAGAACGGTGACTATCAAAGACTTGATTGACAATCCAGCTACAGGTGCAGACAGAATATTAGGCGCTGTGTACAATAAAATGTTTGATTGGAATATCCATTCATTTGCATGGATTGGCGTTTCGAGTATCACATCTGATGAAGCAGACAAAGGCAGTACACCTGGAGATGGTGGAACAGATAAAATTGAATTGGACGGTTGGCTAATTTCACCATCCAATCTTTCCTTTAATGATGTTTGGGAAGGAAATTTTGATGGCATCGGAAGAAGCAACTATGCTATTCAGTTTTTTAATCAGATGGATATGGCGGAAGCAACGAAAAATAGATATGTTGGGGAAGCCAAATTTTTGAGAGCCTATTTTTATTGGAATTTATTGAGATGCTATGGTGGCGTTCCAAAAATTGATAAAGTGTTAGCTTCTCAAGCAGATATAGAAGCCTATAGTGTTCGGGCACCAGCTAGTGAAATCTATGCTTTTATTGAGAGTGATTTGACAGATGCAATGGCAAAATTGCCGATGACAGTTACTTCAAAAGAATATGGAAGACCTACAAAATTTTCGGCTCAAGCCTTTTTAGCAAAATTGTATTTATACCAAAAAAATTGGGGATTGTCGAAAAGTATGGTGGATGGTATTATCAATTCAAATCAATATGATTTATTACCAGAATATGCTGACATTTGGAGAGAAAAAGGAGAATTTGGAAAAGAATCTATCTGGGAAATCAATGCAATCGGCACCAATCCTCCAATCGGTATCACTGGATATACAGAAGTTCAAGGGATGAGAGGATCTGGATTAGATGATTATGGTTGGGGATTCAATGTACCTTCTCAAGATTTGATAAATGCTTATGAGCCAGGAGATAAGAGAAAAGAAGGAACTGTATTGGAGAGAGGAAAAGTGCTTTGGGATGGTTACCAAAGCAATCCAAATCTGCCAAATCCCTACTACAATTATAAAGCTTATGTAAGCAAAACTGCTGAAACCTATTTTGATAGAGGACAATCTAACAAGAACTTAAGAATTTTCAAATATGGCGAAATGCTTTTGATAAAAGCGGAAGTTGAAAACGAATTGGGTGATACTACTGCTGCAAAAGTTGCCATCAATAAATTAAGAGCAAGAGCTGGTTTAGGACCCATCATTGCCGAAAGTAAAGATAAAATGAGAGAAAAAATCTATCATGAAAGGTTGGTCGAAATGGCGATGGAACATGATCGTACTTTCGATTTAAGAAGAACTGGTAGAGCTGGTGAAGTACTTAGAAAACAAGGAAAAGCTTATGTTGATGGCAAACATGACCTTTTCCCTATTCCACAAAGACAAATAGATTTGAGTGGCGGGAAAATTACACAAAACCCTAATTATTAATCAATTGTATTTATTTATTTTAAACTAAAATTTATTTTATAATGAAAAAAATGTTTTTAAAAATTTTCGGAGGTGCATTAATGCTTACTCTTATTATTACCTCTTGTAAAAAAACTACAGATGTTGCTTTACCTCCAATTGGTGGATTTAATAATGCTGGCGAAGTAGGAAAAAATGATTTAGTAGCTTACATTCCATTAGATGGTTCTGGTGAGGAAAGTATTTCAAAGACTTCACCTCAATCTACAGTTGGAGTTTCATTTACTACTGGTAAAAAAGGACAGTGTGTAAGTTTGACAAAAGGTTATTTAGCTTATCCAGCAATTGCTGCTTTATCTGCTAATACTGCTAGCTACTCAGTAAGCTGCTGGTTTACAGTATATAACAACAAAACAGACAATGGTGGAAGTGCAACTATGTTAGTTTCATTAACAAGACCAAACGAATGGGCTGGTAACTTCAATATGATGTGTGAAACGGGTTGGAAAGCTGTTGATAATGACACCTTAATTCTTAAGGGTTATTTAATATCAAGAGAAGGAAATCCAGCAACAGATTCAGGACAAGATAGCAGAAATGAACCTTCAAAAGGGGGTGATCAAGCCATCAAACTTGCTTCGACATCTACAAAGGAAACTTGGGTTCATGGAGTAATATCTTATGATGCAACAAATTCAAACTTTTTAATTTATGCAAATGGTAAAAAAGTATCTAATCCTGAATGGGAAGTTAGAAGTTTTAATAGCAATCCACTTGGCGATTTAGTTTTCAACTCTGGTTTAACAAGAATTGTATTAGGAGCATTTGGAACGAACATCCCTGGAAATGGTACTACAGAATCATGGCAAGTGCCTATGACTGGTAAAATGGATGAAGTTAGAATTTGGAAAAAAGCTTTATCTGCTCAAGAAGTTGATGCTTTATATCAATTAGAAAGTGCTGGTAGATAATTAATTTACTGATTATGGGAGAATTGTATAATTCTCCCATATTATTTACAATCAATGAAATATATATATTTATTATTATCTACTTTGGGTTTATTCTCTTTTTCATGTACAAAAAATAACCCAGGAACTGATACTAAGGAAAATTTTATTATTAAAACTATTCAAGTAGATAGTTTGAATTCTCAGACTGTATTTAATAATATTAATTATAATCCTTATATAAAAATTACATTTAACAAAAATATAAACACCTCAACTTTACCTGGAAATATAACCCTAAAGGATGATCAAGGGAAATCATATCCTTTCACCCTTTTATTTGAAAATAATGATAGCTCACTAATTATCCAATTAACTGATAAATTAGGGGCGCTGACTAAAATATATTGTACCATTTATCCTCAAATAAAATCTGTTGACAATACAAATCTTAATACATCATATAGCTTTCAATTTGTAACCAAATTTGATAATACTCCAAAATTTCCAACCATAACAGACGACTCTTTATTAACACTAGTTCAAAAACAAACATTTAAATATTTTTGGGATTTTGGACACCCTACAAGTGGGCTTTCAAGGGAAAGAAATACTTCTGGCAACACCTGTACCACTGGTGGAACTGGATTTGGTATTCAAAGTATCATTGTAGGTATAAAAAGAAATTTCATTACTCGACAACAAGGATTGGAGCGAATCCAAAAAATGGTCGATTTTTTAGATAAAAAGGCAATAAAATATCATGGTGCCTATGCACATTGGTTAGATGGAGCGACTGGTGCGACTATTCCATTTAGTCAATATGACGATGGAGGAGATTTGGTAGAAACCAGTTATTTAATGCAAGGACTACTGACTGCTAAAGAATTTTTCGATGCTGGAACACCGGAAGAAGAAAAAATCAAAACGGACATTACCAAATTGTACAATAATGTAGAATGGAGTTGGTATCAAAATGGTCAATCTACCTTATTTTGGCACTGGAGTAGCAATTACGGCTGGAAAATGAATTTTAGAATTTCTGGATGGAATGAAGCTTTGATCACTTATATTTTAGCAGCGGCATCCCCAACCTATCCAATTGATATTCAGACCTATCAAAACGGATGGGCTAAAAATGGATCTATTAAAAACAACAAAACTTTCTACAATTATGTGCTGCCTCTTGGACCAGACCTCGGTGGTCCATTGTTTTTTGAACAATATACTTTTTTAGGAGTGGATCCTTTTGGATTGAAAGACCAATATGCTGATTATGAATTGCAAGTAAAAAATCATTCTTTAATTAATTATGAATATTGCAAGCAGAATCCAAAGAACTATTTAGGCTATAGCGAAAATTGCTGGGGATTAACTGCAAGTGATACCTATGATGGTTACACAGCTCATGAACCGAACAATGATAGAGGTGTGATCACACCTACTGCTGCTTTATCTTCCATAGCTTTTACGCCAAAAGAAAGTTTGCAGGCATTAAGATTTTTTTATTACCAAATGGGCGATAAAATTTGGAAAGATTATGGTTTTGTCGATGCCTTTAGTTTGGATAAAAATTGGTATGCGGACTCCTTTCTTGCCATCGATCAAGGACCAATAATCGTTATGATCGAAAATTATCGTACCAAATTTTTATGGAGTTTATTTACAAAAAATAATGAGGTAAAAAATGGCATGAAAAAATTAGGTTTCACCGCTCCTTATTTATAATGTTGATAAAAAATTAAATTTTAAACGATTAATTTGGTAGAATGGAAAATATAAAAGTTGGTAGAAAAAATAATTATATTTTTGATTGTTTTTGGGAAATTAAAATAATTAACCGAAATAATCTAACATTCAATCCATTCAGATATAGAAATTTATTAATTATCCTATTTACGATTTTAGGTTTTCAAATATTTGCTCAAGAAATCAAAGTAATGAGTTATAATATTCGTCTTGACGTGAAAAGTGATGGAGAAAATTGGTGGGAAAATCGAAAAAACAGAGTTTCTGATTTGATGAATTATTATGAAGCAGATTTTATTGGTTGCCAAGAAGTTCTTTTCCATCAACTACAATTTTTGCAAAACGAATTAAATTCTTATGAGTATATTGGTGTAGGAAGAGATGATGGAAAGACTGCCGGGGAATTTTCTTGTATTTTTTACCAAAAAAATAAATACAAATTGCTGCATCAAGAAACACTTTGGTTATCCCCGACTCCAGATTCAGTATCTTTTGGATGGGGAGCAGCTTGTAGAAGAGTCTGTACTTATGGGCTTTTTCAATTAAAAAGTAATAACAAAAAGGTACTGGTTTTCAATACTCATTTAGATCATATTAGTGAGCAAGCAAGACAAGAATCGGTAAAACTTATAGCTGAAAAAGCCAATCAAATTTCCCAAAAACATCATTATCCAATCATTATTATGGGTGATTTCAATTCAAAGTTGGATGAAATTCCTGCTAAATGGATGTCAGAAAAATTCAACAACACTAGAACAGTTTGTGAATCAAAGCCTTATGGCGATTCAGATACCTGGAATGGATTTCAATTTGATAAAAAACCACAAGGTTGTATAGATTATATCTTTGTTTCTAAAGATGATCAATGGAGCATTAAAAAATTTGCTACCATTACAGATTCCTATCAGATGAAATATCCATCTGATCATTTTCCAATTTTAGCAACCTTGTATTACAAATAAGAAACTATGCGATTGATTATCATAATATTAGGTATTTTTTTAAGCCTTGAAATTTTTTGCCAAAACACAACCTATTGCAATCCAATCAACATTGATTATGGTTATACACCCATTCCCGATTTTACAAAATGGGGAAAACATCGGGCAACAGCAGACCCAGTTATTGTGAATTATAAAGGCGATTATTACTTATTTAGCACCAATCAATGGGGTTATTGGTATAGTTCTGATATGTCAGATTGGCATTTTGTGGCTAAAAAATTCTTGCGACCTTGGAATCATTCTTATGATGAGCTTTGTGCTCCTGCAGTGGGAATCGTAGGTGATACAATGATTGTTTTTGGCTCGACTTATACCAGCAATTTCACCCTTTGGATGAGCACCAATCCTAAAAAAAATGAATGGAAACCATTAGTGGATTCCTTTGAAATTGGCGGCTGGGACCCAGCATTTTTTACAGATGACGATGGAAGGTTCTATATGTATAATGGCAGTAGCAACCGCTATCCTATCTATGGGATTGAATTGGATAGAAGCACATTCAAACCTATTGGAACAAGAAAAGAAATGTACTTTTTGGAATCTTGGAGATATGGATGGCAAAGATTTGGAGAATATTTGGATGACACTTTTCTAGACCCATTTATTGAAGGAGCTTGGATGACCAAACATAACAATAAGTACTATCTTCAGTATGGCGCTCCAGGTACTGAATTTAGTCATTATGCTGATGGTGTTGCGGTAGGAAATGAGCCATTGGGTTGGTTTGGCAACCAATCCGATCCCTTGTCTATGAAATCTGGCGGGTTTGCCCGAGGAGCTGGTCACGGAGCAACTTTTCAGGACAACTGGAAAAACTATTGGCATGTTTCCACAATAGCAATCAGCCAGAAAAACAATTTTGAAAGAAGAATTGGGATATGGCCAGCTGGCTTTGACAATGATGATGTCATGTATTGCAACACTGCTTTTGGGGATTATCCACATTATTTACCCAAAGAAGCAACGGATCATCTAAAAAGTAGATTTACAGGTTGGATGTTGCTCAATTATAAAAAGCCAGTAAAAGTTTCAAATTCTCTAGCTGCATATTTGCCAAATAATGCGGTGGACGAAAATATAAAGACCTATTGGAGTGCGAAAACAGGAAATGCAGGTGAATTTATCGAAAGTGATTTAGGAAATGTTGCAGATATCCATGCTATTCAAATAAATTTTGCAGATCAAGATGTTGAGTTTTTAGGAAAATCTGAAAATATCGCCCATCAATACAAAATTTGGCATTCACTTGATGGAAATAATTGGAAAATATTGGTGGACAAAAGTCAAAATAAAAAAGATGTGCCGCATGATTATATTGAATTGAAATCCCCTATCCAAGCTAGATATATAAAATTAGTAAACGAGAAAATGCCCACAGGAAAATTTGCAATTAGTGGATTGAGAGTATTTGGCAAGGGAAATGGGAAAATTCCGAATGAAGTGAGCAACTTAATCGTGTTAAGAACAGAAAAAGACAAAAGAAGTGCTTGGCTCAAATGGAATCCAATTGATGATGCCTTTGGCTATGTGCTTTATTATGGCACTGACCCTAATAAATTATATACCAGTATTATGGTCTATGATCAAAATGAGTATTGGCTAAAAACGTTAGATTCTAAAAAAACATATTATTTCAAAATAGAAGCTTTTAACGAAAATGGAATTTCAAAGGCTTCAACTATTGTAAAATCTGAATAAAATTTTATATGAAAATTCAAAAGTTTCTAATAATATCCATTTGTTTGTTTACTACTTTTCAATCATTTGCACAAAACGATACGAAAAAAATGGATAAATTCATCAAGAAATTGATGAAACAAATGACAATTGAAGAAAAAATTGGGCAATTAAATTTAGTCACTCCTGGAGATGGCATTTTGACTGGCTCAGTTGTGAGCAAAGGAGTGGAGGAAAATATTGAAAAAGGTAATGTTGGGGGACTTTTTGGAATTCATGGACCAGAAAAAATTAGAAAAGCACAAAATTTGGCGATGAAAAGCAGATTGAAAATCCCTTTACTTTTTGGCTCTGATGTTATTCATGGTTATGAAACTACTTTCCCCATTCCATTTGGAACTTCCTTTAGTTGGGATTTGAATTTAATAGAAAAAAGTGCAAGAATTGCAGCACAAGAAGCTTCTGCAAATGGTATTAATTGGACTTTTAGTCCTATGGTGGATATTGCAAGAGATCCTCGTTGGGGTCGTGTAGCAGAAACGGCAGGTGAAGATGCTTATTTGGGCAGCCAAATAGCAAAGGCAATGGTTAGAGGTTATCAAGGAGATGATTTAAGTAAAAACAATACAATATTGTCCTGTGTGAAACACTTTGCATTGTATGGGGCTGCTGAAGCTGGAAGAGATTATAACACAACTGACATGAGCAAAATCAAAATGTACCAAGACTATTTACCACCATATAAGGCTGCAATAGATGCTGGGGCTGGAAGTGTCATGAGCTCATTTAATGACATCGATGGTGTTCCTGCCACAGGAAACAAATGGCTGTTAAACAATCTATTAAGAGACCAATGGGGATTCAATGGCTTTGTTGTTTCCGACTATACTGCTGTAAATGAGATGATTAGTCATGGCTTAGGAGACTTGCAAACCGTATCTGCATTAGCTTTGAATGCTGGATTGGATATGGATATGGTTGGGGAAGGATTTTTGACAACTTTGAAAAAATCATTATCTGAAGGTAAAGTTTCTGAGAAACAAATTGATGCAGCCTGTAGAAGGATTTTAGAAGCGAAATACAAGCTAGGATTATTTGATGATCCATTCAGATATATTGATGAAAAAAGACCTGCAAATGAAATATTAACTGAAGAAAATCGAAGATTTGCTAGAAATATCGCCGCACAATCCTGTGTTTTGTTGAAGAACAAAAATAACTTATTGCCACTTACAGCTCCTTTAAAAATCTCACTTACTGGTCCTCTTGCAAATGACAAAAGCAATATGTTAGGGACATGGGCAGTTACAGGTGATCCACAAAAATCAGTTACAATCTATGATGGTATAAGAAATTTGTTAGGTTCAAATAGTAGAATGATATACACAAAAGGATGCAATATTTCCGATGATTCACTATTTGCTAAACATGTGAATGTATTTGGAACAAGAATAGAAATTGATAAAAGAAGCAATGAGGAAATGCTGAAAGAAACTGATGATGTGAGCAGAAGTGCCGATGCCATAGTGGCCATTTTAGGTGAAGCTTCTGAGATGAGTGGTGAGTCAGCATCCAGATCCAATTTAGATTTTCCTGCAAGCCAAATCCGATTATTGAAATCTTTGAAAAAAACAGGAATGCCTTTAGTTGTAGTGGTGATCGCTGGAAGACCCATAATTTTGGATGAAGTCATGGAAATCGCTGATGCATTGATCTTTACTGGTCATTTAGGAACTGAAGCTGGTGGTGCCATAGCAGATGTGCTCTTTGGAAATTATAATCCATCAGGAAAATTAACGATGACTTTCCCGAGAAATGTTGGTCAAATACCTATATATTACAATAGAAAAAATACTGGACGTCCCCAAAGTGGAGTTGAATTTGAAAAATTCAAATCAAACTATTTGGATGTAGCCAATTCTCCCTTTTTACCATTTGGTTATGGATTAAGCTACACAAATTTTGAATATGGAGATATCCAATTAGATAAACCAATTTTGAACGATAACGAACCAATTACAGCGTCCATTACAATACAAAACACAGGAAGATTCAATGGAAATGAAGTTGTTCAGATGTATATCAGAGATTATGTCGGATCTGTTTCGAGGCCGCTAAAAGAATTAAAGGGATTTCAAAAAGTATTTTTGAAGCAAGGAGAAAAGAAAACTATTACTTTCAAAATCTCCAAAGAAGATTTGAAATTCTACAATTCAAACTTAGATTATGTCGCTGAAGAAGGAGATTTCAAATTAATGATAGGCACAAATTCAGATTCATTAAAAGAAATAAACTTTAGCTACAAGCCTAAGCAATAACTTAGGCTTTTCTGCTTCTCAACCCCTTAATCACTGTTAATGCCAAAGGAATCATTGATAAACCGATAATTCCTAGTGTTAACAAAGAGAAATTTTTCTTTACAAATTCAAAATTACCGACAAAATATCCAAGTGATAAAAATAATCCCACCCAAACTATTGCACCAATAACATTATTTAAACCAAAATCTTTATAATTCATTTTACCAATACCAGCAACAAATGGTGCTATTGTTCTAATTATAGGAACAAACCTTGATACAATAATCGTAGCTTTTCCATATTTCATGAAGTACTCATTAGTTTTTGTAATATAAGATTGCTTTACCCAACCTCTTGAAACAACTTGATGCCCAAATTTGTACCCAATAAAATAATTTACAAAATTGCCTAATATAGCAGCCATTGCCAATGTGAAAAACAATATAAATGGGTTCATTTTACCTATAGCAGCAATTCCACCAGCAGCAAACAATAATGAATCTCCCGGAAGAAAAGGTGTCACCACAAATCCAGTTTCAGAAAAGACAATAAGAAAAAGTATTAAATAAATATAAATACCATAATTTGCTGCCAATTCAATCAAATGATGGTCAATATGTAAAATAAAATCAACTATTCCAGTCATAATAAAAAAAGTAAGGTGCAAAAATATAAAAAGCTACCCAAATAAATCAGGTAGCTTTTTATATAAATTAATTATTAAGTCAAATATTATTTGCTTGCATTGCTGATTACAATAAATGGTTTTACAGCCCAACCATTTTTAGTAATAACTGAATAGAAATAAGTACCTGGTGCTAAATCAGTTACGTCTTCAACATAACTATTTTTTTGAACATCAGTATATTTCTTAGTTCTAACTACTTTACCATTAACATCTACTACAGCAGTTTTAACTTCCGCAGTAACTTCATTGAAGTCAAATCCTACATTAATATAAGAATCAGCAGGGTTTGGATTGATAACTAATTGGTGCTCTTCGTAAGAAGGTAAATCTTTAACTCCTACTATGAACTCATTAGTGTACATTCTCAATACGATATTGTATTCACCAGACCATCCTCCCATATATAATCTATCAGTCCATACAGTTTCGTTTGAAAAATTATATTGTAACTGAGAATTATAAACAAATTTTGGTGGGTTCGTTGTATTATTTGAATCTTCGTATTTAACAACTATTAAGTATGAAGCATCTGGCTCTAAATCAATAGGAGCACCAGAACCACCAAGATCTTCTAATTTTACGAATAATAGATTTTGTCCAACATCACCAGCTGTCTTTGTATATTGTGACAAACCAACAGTTGTAAAATCATCATATGATGTAGCAGAACCATTAGTAGTTTGACCTGCATCAGCAGTTTTTATTAATAAAATGTCAAACGTAGTACCAACAGGGAATGAATCTAAGTTATTTAAAGCAAATGCTGCATAAGCAACTTTACCGCCATTTTCTCCAGATCATAGGTTACCCCCATATCATATCTTCCACCAATAGTGCAAAATCAGCTGTTGCAAGAGTAATCCAACATCATTATTAGATTTACATTAACATCATTTTGTACATTATCAATAGCAAATTTAGCTTTTGATACTTCAAAACTAGTACTTAAAGTATCTTTATCATTATTATTAGAAACATTCAATGTATAACTACCTTGTTTAGTTGGTGAATATAAATCAAAAATAATTAATGAATCCTTAGCTGGTACTAAAGAATCTAAAGTTTGAGTAAATGTAGTTTTCGTACCACCTGGTTCATTAATATCAGCTGTTAATACTAAATTCGTAAGATCTGTAGTACCTGTATTTGCAAAATGTACAGATGGATTAAAAGGCTGTGATTGTACAGAAGGAGATGAAAAAGCTAAAGGACCAAAAGAATCATAAAAAGAAGGGATTCTAAAAGTCAAATTTACTTCAATTCCTGCATCTAAAGCAGCAACTAATTTTTCACCATCTTCTAAAGAAATCATACAAACTGGAATTTTTACCGAATCTCCAACTGCACCAGCACCCATTACAATAGGTCCACCAGTTAATCTATTGAAAACAACAGCTGCTTTTGCTCCAGCATCTTCTGCATTTTTACATTTTACTCCAAACTCACAATCTCCTCTTTTAATCAATCCAATATTTCCACTAACAGCTGCTGCGTTAGTTAATGCATTACATGCATATAAAGGGTTTGCAGATCCATCATTAGTAGCTACTAATTTACCAGATAGAACATCACCTTTATTCATTGTTGCACCAAATCCACCTGATATAGCATTATATGTACCAGCTAAAGATGCAGGGGATGTAACAATTACTTTTAGTGTTGTGTTTTGTTGTGCAAATACTGAACCAGTAAGTAATACAAGAAAACTCAAACAAAATAATTTGTAAATTTTTACCATTTTATTAAAATTTAATTTTTATAATTAAGAACACATAAAATACTTAACTGCAAAATAAAGGAAAATGAAGAATATATAATAACTTTAGTTTACTTTTTTTCTTTATTAATCCCTATTTTGAAATGTTTTATATAAAAAAATGAAGAAATGTAAAATATTTTACATTTCTTCATTTAAAATATATTAGTCAATTCTAATCACTCATTTTTAATATTAAACTAAAATCTTTTTCATCTAAAGGCATGACCGACAATCTTGTATGTCTTATTAAAGGAACATTGGAAAGTTCAGGGGTGCTTTTAATTGTTGATAAAGTGACTGCTTTGTTTAATTTTCTTACAGGAATCAAATCAACTGCTACCCAATTTGGGTCTTCAGTAGTAGGATCTTGATAAAATTCGGTTTTTACTTTTGCTAATCCTACCACTTCTTTACCATCACCACTATGATAAAACAGGACTAAATCCTCTTTTTTCATTAACTTCAAGTTATTTCTAGCTTGGTAATTTCTAACACCATCCCAATGATCACCATTTTTAGAAACGAACAAATCCCAAGAAAATGTTTCTGGCTCCGACTTAACTAACCAATAATTCATAATATATAAACTTATGTTAATCAAATTTTTATTACAAAATATAAAATAAAAAACAAGACATTAACAAAGGTACAATATATTTGCAAAAAAATTCTTAATGCAAATATTTTATACAACAAGTTTTGATATAGAAAAAAACACCTGTTTTCTTACAGAGGAAGATAGTTATCATTGTATTAAAGTGTTAAGAAAAAAAGAGGGTGAAAAAATTTATATTACTGACGGAAAAGGGCATCTTTTAACAGGAACCATTACAAATCAAGATACTAAAAAAACCTTCGTTGCAATTATAGAAATTCAGATTCAAGAAAAAAATGAAAATGAAAATCTTACCATTGCAATTGCTCCTACCAAAAATATGGATAGGATGGAATGGTTTGTTGAAAAAGCGACAGAAATTGGAATTGGTAATATCATTCCTATTTTGACAGAAAGAGGAGAAAGAGATAAATTGAAAACTGAAAGATTGCATAAAATAGCGATTAGTGCTATGAAACAATCAAAAAATTATTATTTACCAAATATTTTCGAATTGACAAATTTGAAAGATTTGATGCAACATTGTATTGGATTTGAACGTTTTGTTGCTCATTGTGGTGATGTTGAAAAACATTTATTTAAACTAATCAATTGTAAACAAAAAACGATAGTTTTGATAGGACCTGAAGGGGATTTTACACAAAAAGAAATTGATTTCTTGAAAACAAATAATTTCCAAGAAGTTAATTTGGGTGAAACAAGATTGAGGACCGAAACTGCTGGATTAGCAGCTACCATGATTTTTCAAATCAATAAATTAAGTAACTCATTATGAGATTTTTATATATAGCATTATTTTCATTTTTTTTAAACATTTCCTTTGCCCAGAGCTCTTTAAAAATTGCTTTAGTAAAATATAGAGGTGGTGGAGACTGGTATTCAGTGGTGGATGCCTTGGAAAATATTTCAAAATTCTGCAATAAAGAACTCAATATGAACCTGAACCCAGAGTATGCTACAGTAGATATCGGAAGTGCCGAAATTTATAATTATCCTTTTTTATTTTTGACTGGTCACGGTAATATTGTTTTATCTGACGAAGAAGCCGAAAACATTAGAACCTACTTGTTATCTGGTGGTTTTTTATTGATAGATGATGACTTTGGGATTGACCCTTTTATCCGACCAACATTGAAAAAGATTTTTCCAGACAAACCTTTAGTTGAAATTCCATTTAATCATCCAATTTTCAATCAAAAGTTTAAATTTCCAAAAGGTGTCCCAAAAATTCATCAACATGATGGCACACCTCCGCAAACATGGGGAATTATGAATGAAGGGAGAATGGTTTGTTTGTATTTACAAGAAAGTAATATTAGTGATGGCTGGGAAAGTCCTTCGGTTCATAAAGACCCAGAAGAAGTTCGCCAACAAGCTTTGAGAATGGGGGCAAATATTATTCAATTTGTTTTTAAACAGTAGATGTTGTCCGAATTTTTGAAGGTGGATTTGTGGATTTGTTGAGTTGTTGATTTGTAATGATGTTGATCCCGAAATTCCGTTAACCCAAAATTTCCGAGGATCGAAGTAGAGTTGTGGATCCCAATAATTCGGGAGTGGAGTTGTTTAATTGTTAATTTAGACAATTTGAAAGGGGGGCTGGAAAAAACTAACTAACCATTAAATTACAGCCTCGAATATCAGCACCATCCATCCTGCCTAAAACTCGGAAAGTCTGATCATTTCTGACAATTCCGATATCATCCGTTGCAATGAATGAACAGGTATCTAAATTTCCTAAATCAATTATATTAATTAAGCCACTTTTATTGTTGGGTAAAATCTCTAGGGGGTCTGTTGCTTCTCTTACAAGAACTTTCATGGTTTTGGTGCATTCAAAAATTCCAGCACCTTTTGAATAGGCTTGAGACAATAGCTCAGTCATTCCATATTCTGAATGTATATCATTCAATTTCAATCCTTTACATAATACATCATGAACATCTTCCCTAATCATCTCTTTCCTTTTCCCTTTCATTCCTCCCGTTTCCATTACGGTGCATTTACTCAAATCTGTTACTTTTTCAGCTAAATCCAATAAGGCATAAGTAACACCCACCAATATTTTTTGTTTTTTTGATGCATTGGAAATCTCACTCAATAATTCTTCATGGTTGTATAAATAAAAACCACCTTTATTACCGCTAATTTCTATAAAATCAGCAAGCATTTTAACTAACGAAGAACCCTCTCTTTCAAGATAAGAAGGTAGGAGTGCATAAAATTCAAAATCTTTTAAATCACCATAATATTGTTCGAAACCAATTTTTGAAATTTGTTTATACCAATCTAATGATCTAACAAAATGACGACTTGTAATTGCTCCTGTAGTGCCACTACTAGTAAACACCTTTTCTTCCACCCAATCTAATGATTTGATTATGTGGCTTTTAAAGAAGCCAATAGGCAAAAAAGGGATTTTTTCAATTGTATTTATCTGTTTTATTTCAATGCCTAATAAATCGACCCAATTTCTATAAAATTTATTATTTTGATATTGAAAATGAAATACTTCTAATGCAATCGCATCAAAAGAATGTGGAGTTATCGATAAAATTTTTTTCTGAAGTTCCAATCTTAATGATTCCATTTAGATGCATTTGAAATCAAAGATAAATCTGCTAAAACCATTGCTGTTACAGCTTCTAAAACAACAGGAACTCGAAGAGCGATACATAAATCATGCCTTCCTTTCACGACAAATGACTCAATTTCATTTGATTTCAAATTAATGGATTGTTGAAATTTAGGTGTGCTAGATGTTGGTTTTACTGCAACTCGAAATACCAATTCATTGCCATTCGTTATTCCTCCAACCACTCCACCAGCATGATTGGTGGCGGTTGATCCCTCCTTATTCAAAATAGCATCATTATGTTCCGAGCCAAACATTGATGCAGCTTTGAATCCAGTGCCAAATTCAATTCCTCTAATAGCAGGTATCGAAAAAACAGCATGAGCAATCAATGATTCGACTGAATCAAAAAAGGGCTCGCCCCACCCTATCGGTAAATTTTGAACTCTACATTCCACGATACCACCAACACTGTCATGGGCATCAATTGCTCTTTGCAAACCTTTCTCTAGGTTTTTTTCTCCTCCGATTTCTATTACATTTGCTTGAATATCAATATTTTTTAGAATTTTCTTTGCAATTACCCCAGCAGCAACTAACAATAAAGTCAGTCTTCCAGAGAAATGTCCTCCACCTCGATAATCCTCAAAACCAAAAAACTTTTTAGATGCAACAAAATCGGCATGTCCTGGTCTTGGTGTGGCTCTAAACGACTCATAATCTTTCGATTGTGTATTCTTATTTTCAAATATAATCGTTAAGGGAGCACCAGTTGTAAATCCTTGAAAATGTCCCGAAATTATTTTAGGTACATCATCTTCTACTCTTGTTGTGGTACCCACTGAACCCGGCTTCCTCCTATTGATATCATATTCAAAATCAGCAACTTCTAGTGGAATTCCTGCTGGAACACCATCCAAAGTCAGCCCAATCTGAGGACCATGAGATTCCCCAAATAACGAAATTTTAAATATTCTACCAAATGAATTCATTGCTTTTTTTAATATAAATGATGAATTTACAATTCATTTTGCTTCCCTATTTTAACTCCAAAACCAGCTAGATGTTTAAAAAAATCAGGATAAGATTTTTTAACAGAATCCGATCCATTGATGAAAATCGGTTTTCTCGAATTCATAGCGGCTATTGAACATGCCATTGAAATTCTATGATCGTTATTGGATTCTACTATACCACCATTCAACTTTCCTTTCCCATTGACAATCATACTATTATCAATAATAGAGATATCAGATCCTAATTTTAAAAATTCAGAAACCAGTACTTTTGCTCTATCACTTTCTTTGTGAAACAAACGATTGACGCCATGAATTTTCGAAATCCCTTGAGCACTTGTTGCCAAAACTACCAAAGCTGGGAACAAATCTGGGCAGTTAGTAGCATCAAAATTAATTGGTAAATGATTTCTAGCTTCAACTACAAGACACTCATTATTAAATGAATAATCTGCTCCATACTGCATTAAAACATCTAAAATCTGTTTGTCAGCTTGTAAAGAATTTGGGTTCAACCCTTCCAAACTAATTTTTCCTCCAATGGCTGCAGCAACTATCCAATAACTAGCACTACTCCAATCAGATTCAATGGAAAAATCTGTAGGCACCAATCTACAATCTTTTGGCACAACTATCTTATTTTCAATAAATTCTAAACTAGCACCAAAAGATTTTAACACTTCCAAACTCATCAAAATATAAGGAATACTAGTAGGATTCAAAATTTCGACAACAATATCTTCTTGTTTTTCAATTGCAGATAAGATAAAAACTAAGCCAGTGATGAATTGCGAAGAAATCTCGCCATTCACGGTTATTTTGGAAGGTGAATCTATTGGTCCTTTCAAATGAAAAGGTAGAACTCCATTATTTGAATGGAAATCAACATTTAACTGCTTGAAAATATTTTCAAACTCCTTCATCGATCGATATCTCAAAGAACCTTCCCCTACAATTTGTATAGGCAAATGATAATTTGCAAAAATTGGCGTAAACAATCTTGCGGATAATCCTGACTCTCCACAATTGATTATCAATTCCTTATCTAAGATATTTGATGATTCAACATCCAAAATATGATCATTTTGATGACATAAAGCACCTGCTGTTTTCAAAATCGAAAGAGCAGCTAACTCATCATCTGAATGCCCAAAATTGACACATTTTGATTTTCCTTTTGCTAAAAATGCAGCAGCTAAAGCTCTTTGTGAATAGCTTTTTGATGCTGGAACTTTCACAGTTCCAGAAATAAATTCAATTGGTGGAATTATCATTAATTTATAATTGATTGAAGTATTGACTTAAAATCTTCTAAATCAATTGGATGTACAAATGCACTGCCAATATCATTCAACAAAATCAAATTTATTTTATCCCCATTTTTCTTTTTATCACCTTTAATCATTTGCCAAAGTTCATCACAACTTTTGGGTTGATTTATTGGCAAATCATATTTTTCAATAATATTTTGAATTCGTTCTCTTTTTTCAGAAGCTAGAAACCCCAATTTCTCAGAAATCTGAGCAGCATAATTCATCCCAATTGCAACTGAAAACCCATGTGGAAAATGGTTCGACATTTCGATTGCATGACCAATTGTATGACCAAAATTTAATAATTTTCTATCTCCTTTTTCAAATACATCCTTTTCAATAATATTAATTTTTATGGCTTGGCATTTAGTGATAATATAATTTAAACATTCCAAATCATTTACAATCACCTCTAAATCAATATTTTCTAAATATCCAAATAGCTCCCTATCTAGAATACAGCCATATTTTATTACTTCAGCCATCCCATTTTTAAATTCTGATATATCTAGTGTCTGCAAAAAAGATGGGTCATTAACGATGAATTTTGGTTGATTTATTGTTCCAAGCAAATTTTTATAAACTCCAAAGTTTACTCCATTTTTTCCGCCAATCGAAGCATCCACAGCTCCTAACAATGTTGTAGGAAAAAATCCAAAATCAACCCCTCTCATAAAAATACTACTCAAAAATCCCACAAAATCAGTCAACGCTCCCCCTCCAACACCAATAATCAATGTATTTCTATCCGCTTCAAAATCTAGGAGAGTATGAATTGCATATTGAAAAACATCCATATCTTTACATGCTTCTCCTGCATCCACAACCATCAGATTTTCAACAAATTGCAACTTATCTTCATGGCAATTGTAAATATTTTCATCCGTAATGACGACAACATGTCTTTTTTCTACAATTGATTTATAAAAAGTTAAAAAATCAGCTTGATAGAACAACTTTGTTATCGTTTCGTTTTTTATATTATACTGTATATCAACTATTTCCATCAATATTTAATTTAGTCATTCAACCAATTTTTCATCATTTCTTTTCCAAAATCAGTAATAAAACTTTCAGGGTGAAATTGAACGCCTTTTACATCAAATTTAGAGTGAGCAATCGCCATAACAGTTTGATTTTCAGTTATAGCAGTTATTTTAATATCGTCACCTATTTTATTTTCATCCACTACCCATGAATGGTATCTCCCCACTTTTATTTTTTCAGGTAAGCCTTTGAAAATACGTTCTGATTGGTCAATTATTTGTAAATAAGAATCTACTCCATGATAAACTTTTTGTGTATTAACCAACTGACATCCAAATACTTCTGCAATGGCTTGGTGTCCCAAACAAACACCTAATATCGATTTTTCACTAGCATAATTTTCGATAATTGACATCATTTTACCAGCTTCTTTTGGTAATCCTGGACCTGGAGAAAAAACGATTTTGTCAAATATTTTTATATCCTCTAAATTAATTTGGTCATTCTTAAAAATTTCAATGGAAGCATTGGAAACCATTTTTATCAAATGATACAGATTGTATGTATATGAATCATAATTATCTAGCAATAAAATCTTCATTCGTCGTTCAAATTCTAACACAAAAATAATCAGCAAATAATTAGAAGTATTTTTTTGGAATAATTTATTGAAAAATACTTCGTTTTATTTAATATTACACTAATTTTCAAATAGAATAGTATGAAAATATCTTTTAAAATATATATTATTTGTTGTTTTCTCTCCATTTTTTCGTGTATAAAGCCACCAGATTATCCAATAGAGCCGAAAATCACTTTCAAAACGCTGTCAAAAAACACCATGAAACAAGGGCAATCCCCAAATGATGATTTCTTATTTCTAACAATAGATTTTACGGATGGCGATGGGGATATTGGAAATAGTGCTGGTGATACTCTTACAAAATACAATATTGAAATAATCGATACAAGGGATAGCAGTTTAATCCCTTACAAAGCACCAATTGTGCCTTTAATTGGAGCAAATAATGGAATATCTGGTGAAATCGAGATAAAATTATTTACGACTTGCTGCTATTATGCAGATGGATTCAGACCTTGCGAACCGCATCCAGTAATTCCAGCTGATACATTGACTTATAAAGTTGCCATTTTTGATAGAGCTGGTCATAAAAGTAATGTCATTGAAACTCCTCCTATTTATTTAGATTGTAGAAATTAATGCTTTGTCATCAGATAGGAGGTTGCCAATCCTAATACTATGGCAATCAATTTTTTATAAGATATTTTATGCTCAGAATTCGGCTCTGATTCGAATATAATTGTTGTAGAAACATGCATAAATGCACCGACAACTACTGCCATAATTGTACGATAACTTTCCTCTGAAATAATTAAACTATTACCTATAAAAGCACCAAGTGGTGGCAAAATTGCAAATAAACTAATCATTAAAATAGAAAATCGCTGTGGGTAACCACTCATTTTGATGAGTAATCCCAAAGCTATTGCAGCAGGAGCATGGTGCAAAATAATTCCTATTAAAAGAGAAGAGTGGTTATGGTCGTGGCCTGCATGAAAATTACTATAGCCAGTCAACGGAAGCCCTTCAAAAAAAGCATGAACGCCAAGACCAAACATAATGCTAATCAAAAAGCCCAATTTCGAATCATGTGCTGGGTGTATATGCCCATGTTCCAAGCCTTTCGAGAATTGATCTAAAACAATTTGCGATAAAAAGCCTAGAATTAAATAAATACCAAATCGCTCTTCACCATTTTTATAAACATCAGGTAGTAGATGAAAAATAGAAATTCCAAGAATATATGCACCACTAAATGTTAGGAACAAAGACAGGCTGGCTTTTTGAATATTCCAATATTTCAAAAAAAGGATGCCTGGAAACCAAACAAAAAAGAATAAGGATAAATATTCAAAAAAACTCATAATCTATTATTAATCAATACGTAATTTGAATTTTAAAGGAATTAATTTATTGAATAAATTTGCAATAATAATTCCTACAATAGCCCCAGCAATAATGTCAGACACATAATGAACTCCGACATAAACTTGTGCAAAAGCAATTAAAGCAGCCCAAAAATAAAGAACATATTTCAATTTCTTTCTTTTTGTACTCAAACTCAAAGCTATAAAAGTAGCAATTGCAAAATGGTTGGCGGCATGATTTGAAATAAAGCTATAACCAGAACCACATTCTACTAAAACTTTAATATCGTTCTTGATTAATGGATTATTGCAAGGTCTTATTCTTTTAAATGTTTTTTTAAAGCCATAATTACCAATTGAATCCGTTATGCCGACCACTATTACTAACGATAACAACCAATATAAACCTACAATTTTATATTTATAAAATATCCAAATGGCACCAATTATGTAAAATGGTACCCAAGTGAACATATTTCGTATCAAAGGAAAAATAGCGTCTAAAATATCCAGATGAAAATCGTTTGCTATGATTTTTATTAATTGATTATCAATATTTTGAATTAAATCTAACATACTTTTTTCGAAATGATAATAAGTCGCTTTGATTGTATTTTATCAAAAGGATTCAAATCGTAATCACCAAAAATATCAATTATTTCAAAATTAGCTATTTTAAACATCGTTTGAAAATCTGCTAATTTTAACAACTGAACTTTTTCAGTAAAAGTATAAGATTTTTCTCCATCCAAAAAATCAATTTTCTTGAAAACTTTTTCGTCTTCAATCCATTTTGAGATTTCAAATCTAGTCCCATCAATCACTTTCACCTCAGATTTCACCAAATTTTGAATGATATATTCTGAATTAAAAAAATCCAAAACAAAATATCCTCCTTTTTTTATACCCAAATTGACCGACTTCAAGGTTTTTATATTGTCAGCAATTTTAGCAAAGTAACCAAAACTTGTAAAAAAGTTAAAAACAAAATCATAATAATTGATTCTGAAAGGGAATCTCATGTCATGACAATAAAATTCTAAATTTTGATTGCTTTTCTGATTTGCAATTTCAATACTTTTTTCTGACAAGTCTAATCCAGTAACGATATGTCCCTTTTCTGAAATATAATTAGAGAATCGACCTTTTCCACAAGCTAAATCTAATACAAATGAAGGAACTGAAGGGTTAAAATAGCTAAATAAATTATCGACAAAAAGACAGGCTTCTTTTGAGTCGTGATTTTGATACAATTTATGATAAAAAGGAGAATTGAACCAATCTTCAAACCATTCTTTCGCCATTAAATTCTGTTATATTTAAAAAAATAGTACCTCTACAATAAATAAAGGTACTATTTTTTATGATTAATTTTATCTAAACATTTCAACTCCTGAAAAATGGAATTGTGCTTCGATAAGAGCATTTTCATCCGAATCAGATCCGTGAACTGCATTTTCACCCATGCTTTTAGCATACATTTTTCTGATAGTTCCTTCAGCTGCATTTGCAGGATTAGTAGCACCTATCAATGTTCTAAAATCTTCCACAGCATTATCTTTTTCTAAAACAGCCGCTACGATTGGTCCTGAAGACATAAATTCCACTAATTCACCATAAAATGGTCTTTCTTTGTGTACTTCATAAAACTCTCCAGCTTTAGCTGCACTCAATTGAGTTAGTTTCATTGCTACGATTTTGAAACCAGAAGCAACAATTTTGTCTAAAATAGCTCCGATGTATTGAGATTTCACAGCATCAGGCTTAATCATTGTGAAGGTAATTTTACCAGCCATATTCAATTTATTTTGTATTTTTACCAATTGTTTTTCTAAAATGGCTGCAAAGTTACTTTATATCGTACTTTATTATCAAGATACTTTAAAATAATTTTGTATTTTTTAATAATTTTTTTCAATTTCGCACTTTCTTTTTAAAAAGAATGGAAAATATAGAAAATCTTAAACAGTTATTATCAATTCCTAAAGACATCGTTATTACCACCCATCGTAATCCAGATGGGGATGCCATAGGATCTTCTTTAGCACTTTATCACCTATTGATTCAGGATGGTCACACCGTTCATGTGATTACCCCATCTGAATATCCGAGTAATTTTGAGTGGATGGCTGGTGTGGAAAAAATATTAATTTATGATATTCACACCGAAAAGGCGAATGAAGTGTTGGACAAAGCAAATATTATTTTTGCTTTAGATTTCAATTCACTTGATCGTATTGATAAATTAGGGGAATATGTGATGCCACTGAAGGCAAAGTTTGTCATGATTGACCATCATCTTTATCCTGAGCCATTTGCCGATTTCATGTTGTCTGAAACATCAGCCAGTAGCACATGTGAACTCGTATATGAATTCATTGGGATGTTGGGTAAAAAGCGGAATTTGAATATTGATATTGGAAATGCTATTTATACTGGTATATCTACTGATACAGGTTCATTCAGATATAGTACGAATCCTAGAGTTTTCACAATTGTCAGTGAATTAATTGCTTTAGGAATCAATGATGTTGCCATCCAAGACAATATATACAACTCTTTGTCATTCAAACAATTAAGCCTTATCGGACATTCTTTGAATAATAGAATTGAAATTCTACCAGAATATAAGGCTGGAATAATTTATTTGACAAAAAAGGATTTCGAAGATTTTACAATTCAAAGAGGTGATACAGAAGGTATTGTGAATTATCTTTTGATGCTAAAAGATCTAAAAATTGCTATTTTCATCACCGAACAACCGAATATCGTAAAATTGTCTCTACGAAGTAAAGGCGATTTTTCAGTACAAGAAATTTGTAGAAAATATTTCAATGGGGGCGGTCATAAAAATGCTTCAGGAGGTTTTTCTCATAAAAATTTAAAAGCTACCATTCAACAAGTGAAAGAAATCCTTGAAGAATATAAAAATATATTAAAATAATTTTGAATAAATTAATCTAAAATCATGCGAATTTTAATTATTGCATTTTGTGCTATTTTAGCATTAGGTTCTTGTAAAAAGAATGAGTTTAAGTTTCCAAATGGGGAAATGAAAGTATTAAAAGCTGGAAATGGTGGAGCTACACCAAAAGAAGGCGAATATGCAATGGCACATGTTGCTATGATTGAAGATGGTAAAGTCCTTGATGATACCAGAACTCAATCGCCAAACCCTATTCCAATTCCAATACCAGTGGGAATTGATACTGCTAAAAATACACATCCTGTGTTGTTAGCATTGAAAAATATGCATGTGGGTGATAGTGCTCATGTTACTATGATTTTGACTGAAGATCAGAAAAAACAATTGCCTCCAGATATGAAAGGCAAAGAAAAATTCAACTATTATATCGTTCTTTCTGGTATCAAATCTAAAGCTGAATATGATGATTTCATGGCTAAAGAGAATGAGACTAAAATGAAGAAAATGATGGAAGGTATGAAAGTGGATTCTACTATGGGAGTGAAAGTAGTTAGTTGGATAGCTGATCACAAAGCTGGTAAATTAACGAACATGAAAAAAACTGCTGGTGGCGTAACTGTATATACTATTGAAGAAGGAACTGGTGCTCAAGCTGAAGTTGGCAAAAGTGTTACTGTTGATTATTACGGTTGTTTAATGGATGGTAAGAAATTTGACTCTTCTTTTGGTAGAGGCGAACCAGCTACATTTCCATTAGTGGACGGCGGTTTGATTAAAGGATGGGTAGAAGGAATTCCAACTATGAAAGTAGGTGGTAAGGCTTTATTAATCGTACCAAGTGACTTAGGTTATGGTGCACAAGGTAACCCTCCACAAATTCCTGCAAATAGTGAATTATGTTTCTATGTTGATTTAAAAGGAATTAAGTAATTATATTTTGAAAATGGTTGTTATTCTTTTAACAACCATTTTTTTAAAATTTATCTAATTATCATGAAAGTAGCTGTAGTTGGTGCAACTGGATTAGTTGGTGGTGAATTAATCAAAGTTCTGGAAGAAAGAAAATTCCCAGTAACAGAATTTGTTCCTGTAGCTTCAGAAAAATCTGTCGGACAAATCATTTTATTTAATGGGAAACAATATAAAGTAGTTGGATTGCAATCTGCTGTTGATTCTATCCCAGATATCGCTTTATTTTCTGCCGGAGGAGCACTTCCACAGAATGGGCTCCTAAGTTTGCTGAGAAAGGAACCATCGTAATCGATAATTCCTCTGCATGGAGGATGGATCCATCAAAAAAATTGGTAGTTCCTGAGGTGAATGCAAATGTAATCACCAAAACAGATAAAATCATTGCAAACCCTAACTGTTCCACTATCCAAATGGTGGTTGCACTGAAACCTTTACATGACAAATATAATATCAAGAGAATTGTCGTTTCTACCTATCAATCTGTTACAGGGACTGGTAAAAAAGCTGTAGATCAGTTGATGAATGAAAGAAATGGACTAGAAGGACCAAAAGCATATCCTCACCCAATTGATATGAATGCACTTCCTCATATTGATGTATTCTTGGAAAATGGATACACCAAGGAAGAAATGAAAATGGTGCATGAAACTAAAAAAATTATGGGAGATGATTCCATACAAGTTACTGCTACAACTGTAAGAATACCAACTATGGGTGGGCACTCTGAAGCTGTAAACATTGAGTTTGAAAACGAATATAATCTAGAAGACATCATTCCTTTACTTCAAAATGCTCCAGGAATTGTTGTAATGGACAATGTGAAAGAAAATATTTACCCAATGCCAATCATATCAAAAGGTAGAGATGAGGTGTTTGTGGGTAGAATCAGAAGAGACGAAACACAGCCAAAAACACTAAATATGTGGATCGTTGCAGATAATCTTAGGAAAGGTGCAGCGACTAATGCAGTTCAAATTGCAGAAAGTTTATTAGAAAATAAATTATTATAAATAGTTTTTATAACTTTGCAACCTTTTACAAAAGAAAGTCGTTAACTGGTAATTACACATTGCATAGATTATAAGATACAACGTAGTACATAAGTATATTTAATAAAGTATAAAGCACACTAGTAAAGAATGAAGAATAAATTAGTACTTTGGGGCACAAACGCCCAGAATGACAAGGTTTTAATTGCTATGGAATTAAGACCAGATGACAATAAGGTAGATATTTGGATGATACCTGATTCAGTAGTTACTGAAGAAATGTCTGAGCAGTTTTTCAAGAATTGGAGAGGAGGAAGTGATATTGCATTCCCTTCTGAAACTACTCATATAGAAAGAGAACTTACTGTTGCTGACAGCCTACTTCCTGATGATGTTAGACCCGAAAAGTCTGATATTATTCAAAGAGCACAAACAGAGTGGCACTTCATAGTGTTATCTACAAAATTGAATCAAGCCTATACCTCTGAACTAGAGGAAATAAAAGAAAGGATTGCTTCTATCGAAAATTATGATGCTTCTTTATGGGATCAACTAAAGAACTTTTGGAATAAAGTTCAAGATCAGGTAAGAGAACGCAATCTTTTCAAAGAACATGCTGAAATTCTTAGAACTACTACTAATGATTTGTTCACAAAGCTAAAATCTTTGAGAGCAAACAATGATAATAGTTTCAAAACAGCATCTTCTGAACTATATGATAATTTCGTTCAAACAATAGAAGGCATTGAAGAAAAGGCTGCTAAAGGTCTCAGAATCAATGTTCTATTTGATGAATTAAAAGATATTCAAAAGAAATTTAAGGAATTAAATTTCACTAAAGAACACCGTTCAAAACTTTGGGAGAGAATTGATATTGCTTTTAAGAATCTTAAAAACAAAGGCAATAAATCCAATGAATCTTCACCAAGTGGCGAAACTGACAATGCAGTTGAAAGAATTAATAGAAGGATGGATGGCTTGTTGAATGCCATTAAAAGTATGCAATCCTCTATTGATAGAGACAAAGATGATTTGAATTTCCAAAATAAGAAAATTGCGACTACTGATGGACAGTTAGAAGCTCAGATTCGTCAAGCTAAAATCATGATGATTGAAGAAAGAATTCGATCAAAAGAAGAAAAGCTTAAGGAAATGATGATTACAAAATCTGAATTGGATGTTCAATTAGCTTCTGCACAAGAAAGAGAATTGAAAAGAAAAGAAAGAGAAAAAATCGAAGAAGCCAAAAAGATAGCACAATCCAAAATTGCAGATTCTATCAAAGAAGCTGCTGAATCAAGGAATGAAGATTCTGAGAAACTGGAAAAAGCTGCAGAGGCATTGAATAAAAAACCAAAAGTAGCAGCAGCTATTGCAGAAACTGAAGCACCGAAGGAGGAATTAACTTTTGCAGAAAAAGCAGAAGACGTTGTGGAAGATGCAGTGGATACTGTGAAAGCAGTTGCAACTGTAGTTGGCGAAAAAGTAGTAGATTTCATCAAAGATTTAGTAGAACCTGAAACAGAAGCATCAGCAACTGTAGAAACAACTACTGAAGAAGAAACACCAGCTTCAGAAGAGCCAACAAAAGAAGCATAATCTTTTTGTTTTAAAATATTTAAAAGGGATAATCAAGTAATTGTTTATCCCTTTTTTATTTTAAAAATTGAACACATATCTTATTTTGCAAAAAATAATTTATATAAAGAAAATAATTTCAAATAAAACGCCATGAATTTGAGAAAAAAAATTTTAATTATATTTATTATGAGCTTTGGGTTGATAAATATTATTTCAGCTCAAAATTCAAACTCTAATTTTGGATATTCTTTGTTAATCGGTTATCCATTAGGAATATTTGGCTTGCCAGGGTTTGGTTATCATATTTCTAGTAATCTTGACTATTCATT
>JADJVK010000018.1 GCA_016710625.1 Saprospiraceae bacterium | reverse complement strand
TAATTTTATCTAGGTTAAGAAAAGTAGAAGATTTAACTATAAAAATAAATAATGATATACAATCACAATAGAAGTTGGAAAAAGATTTCCTGTATAAACAAGGGATTGAGAAAGGAATCGAAAAGGTATTGAGCAAGGAATTGAAAAGGAATTCATAATAGTATTAAAAATTTAATCAAAAATTCCAAATTCGATAATGAAACTATAGCTAATTTATTGTCGGTAGATGTTTCAATTGTACAATTAGTCAGAAGTAAAGTTAAATAATTAAACTTTCTCTAGAACTTGTTGTAATTGATAAACCGTAGGAACGCCAGATTCTCTCAAACTTGTTGCCCATTTTAAATAAAAATCAAAGTGTCGGGACACTTTGAATATTATACTTTTGGCTAGTTGACTCGTTTTTATCAATATCAATTTTGTAAATTTTTACTTTATCCCTAATTTTATTTTTAAAATCTTCCAAAATTGGCTTCATCATTTTGCATGAACCACACCATTCTGCAAAAAAATCTATTAAAACAGGGGTATCGCTATTTATCAAATCTGAAAAACCTTGTTTAGCCATATAATATTATTATCTATTACAAGTACCGTTGCTACAAGTATTGAACAATGATTGAAATATCAACAGCCCTCCTAAAAATGATAATAAATTTTCTTTTTGGACTATCGATAAAATTACGATAGAAACTCCAATTATCATTTTCAATATTCTCTGAATATTCCAACCTGTAAAAATTAATTCTTTCATATTAGTTCATTCTACCCATCATACAACTTACACATAACTTTTGCCTGAGTCAATAAGCCATTTTCTTCAGTTGCTTCAGGGTAACCCAAAGATTTCAATTTTCAACTATTTCCAACTTAGAAGCTGGTTCAGAAAAATCTACAGATACTGTCATCTCATCATTATCCACCACAACACTACTTACTCCTTCTATACTTGAGATCGATTTTTTAATTGTGTTTGCACATCCATTACATTTTAGATTTGCAACATTTATTATTTCAGTTTTCATATTTTTATTGATTATTATTGATAAAACAATATTTATAGTGTTTTTAACAATTTTTATTGCAACAAAGTTACCTATTTTATCAAATAAATTTACTTTTGAATTATTATCTGCTTTTTAATTATTGAAAAAAATATTATGAGAATTTTTATAAAATATTTAGTCATACTGATTGTTTTCGCTTCTTGTAAACATGAAACGAACAATTCACAAAAAAAGAAAGAAATAGACTTTGATGCAGTTTCAAATGCAGTTTGTAATTGTTATGTAAACTCGGGATTGAATAGTTTAAATGAAGAGCTATCCGCTTTGCAAGAAAAAGACGCTCCAAGAGAAGATATGAAAAATTGACTGAAAAGGCAGAAGTATTATATACAAAATGAAATCTTGTATTGACTCTGTGGAATCTAAATATGGAAAAATAGATTCAGACGAAAATAAACAAAAAGCAGAAAATGCTTTAAAGAAAAATTGCCCATTAATTGGCACCATTTTATGATGACATAAAATAGAGCTATGATTATTCAATTGACTCATAATCAGAATACTTACGAAGTAGATTTATCAAAACCAATCGATATTTCGATACCTTTGATTGAAGATGAAAACCAAGTGAATTGTTTTTATGCACCTTTATTTGAAACTGCACCAGTCAGGATGGGTGATTTTGTAGGTTCAACAGCTGAAGGAGGTGCTGTCAATTTTCTGAATGTTAGTATTAACCCACATGGCAATGGAACACATACTGAATGTGTCGGCCATATTGCAAAGAGCATTATAGTATCAATAAATGTTTGAAAAATTATCATAAAATCGCTAAATTGCACACCGTTATTCCGACCATTTTAGAAAATGGGGATAGAGTAATTTTAAAAAATCAACTAGAGCATTTATTAGAAAAAAAAATGAGGTAGAACCAATTATTAGAACAATTCCAAATCATTTAGAAACAAAATATTAAATATTCTGGACAAATCCAACGTTTGTACATCATGAAGCTATCCAATATATTGTTTCGATGGGCATCCAACATTTGTTGATTGATTTACCATCGGTAGATAGAGAAGAAGATGGTGGAAAATTGTTGTCTCACAAAGCTTTTTGGCAATATCCAGAAAACACTAGAGAAGATTGTACGATAACGGAATTGGTATATGTGGATGATAAGATTAAAGATGGAATTTATTTTTTGAATCTCCAGATTGCTAGCTTTGAAATTGACGTGAGTCCGAGCAAACCAATCCTTTATCAACTATATCCTAAAAATTGATTTTTTGAACCAACTAATTGGCACGAAAATTCGTTTAATAATATAAAAAATAAAAGTGTTTTTAGATCCGGTACAGTCATATGATAATGTGTATTGGGCTTTCAAAGAAATAGATGAAAATGCTCATACAACTGTAATTCGTTTTTACGAAGAGCAGAAAGAGCATATCATGAAATTAGATTTTGATGAAAATTTCGAAATGCAAATTGTCTATGCAAATGCACTTTTTGAAACAGGAAAATATTATAAACATTTAGCAATCTGCGATAAAATCATCGAAGCATCTATCGAATACAATATAAAATATCATAGAGGAGAAGATATTTTCTATACTACTTTATTCAAAAAAGCTGTTTCTTATTTTAATATTGGCAATTTAGCATCAAGTAGACATATATTGAGCGAACTCATTAAATTAGATCCGAAAGATAAATTTACGATTGGTTTTTATAAGAAATGCAAAAGATGTGATTTGCCTGCTTATGTTAAAAATGCAAGAGCTATAGGCATTTTAATATTTTTAATTTCTGCAATGGTCATTGGTTTCGAATTATTGTTATTCAGACCATTCTACCCGGAAATATATAATAAAGTTTGGGTTATTAGAACCTATTTTATTGGTTTTGGAATTCTAACCATTTTATTATCAGACATCTATTATAGATGGGATATCAAAAAAGAAATTGAAATAATTGCAAAAAGAGGGCTAAAAAATTTAGCCCCTCTTTTGTTTATTTCTTTCCGTCCTTAAATGCTTTCAATCCACATTCCAAAAATGCTTTAAAATCTGCTTCAGGCATCAACCCACCAACTGGAGGATTCAAAACAGTTAATCCATCATTAGCCAATAAAGCATAATAAGGTTGGCTAGAAATTCCAAAATTATTTATCTCAAATGAGCTCCACTTACTTCCTTTGGTTCGTAGCTTCTGCCCATTATTTTTATCAATCAAATATTTTTGTTTATCATCCGGAAAAATACGTTCCTGATCATCCACATATAATGAAACTACGATGAAGTCTTCATTTAAATGTTTCAATATCTCTGGCTTCACCCATACCGTTTCTTCCATTTTTCTACAATTCACACAACCAAATCCTGTAAAATCCACAAAAATTGGTTTATTCTTTTCTTTTGCAGCTTTCATAGCCTCGTCGAAATCATGATAACATTCTAAACCATGAGGGCACCCTGGACCATCATGTTTTTCGCTTTTAGGTCCCCACCAACTATAGTGTACGGGTGGTGCTAATCCGCTTAATAAGCTTAATGGCTTATAGAAACCAGTGCTCATGTAGCCTACAAAAGCTAATGAAAGTAAACCCACAATCCATCTACCAGTAGTTATTTTTTTCAATGGACCATCATGTGCAAAACGGATGAATCCGAACTGATAGAGTGCTAATCCTAGGAACAAGACAATCCAAATGCCTATAAATAATTCATATTTCAAAAACTCCCAATGGCGAACCATATCGGCAGTAGATAAAAATTTCAAAGCTAATGCCAATTCTAAAAACCCTAAAGTTACTTTTACATTGGTCATCCAGCTTCCAGACTTCGGTAAGCTATTTAACCAACTTGGGAATGCAGCAAACAAGCCAAAAGGCAATGCTAAAGCAACAGCAAAACCCAACATTCCAAATAATGGCTTTATCGGAATAAAACCAAATAGAAAATCAGAAGCATTTTGTACTGCCTGCACTAACAATGTTCCAATAATGGGTCCTGTACAAGAAAAAGAAACCAAAGATAAAGTGAAAGCCATGAAGAAAATTCCAAGTAACCCCTCCTTTATCAGCTGCACTATCTGATTTATTTGCCCAACTACTCGGTAATGTTATCTCATAATAGCCAAAAAACGAACCTGCAAAAACAACAAAAACGATAAAAAATAACATATTGAAATACATGTCGGTTGACATTTCATTCAAAATGGTAGGACCAAAAACGGATGTTATTACTATTCCAATGGTTACATAAATAACAATGATAGATAAGCCATAAATTAGTGCATTTTTGATGCCCGATGCTCTATCCTTACTCGATTTGGTAAAATAGCTCACTGTAAGAGGAATCATAGGGAAAACACAAGGGGTCAATAAAGCTACAAGACCACCCAAAAGCCCAAAATAAATACCCATAATAGGCTATCTGAATCCTTTTGTGCAGTAACGCCACAATTTGCAACAGGATTTTTTGCATCTATCGCTCTTTTAGAATCAAATGTTCCTTGTGCATTTGGGTCTGATGATGTCTCAGTGGATGCAACTGCATTTTCAGGTTTTTGATAACCATCGATTGTAATTGCTTTGTTTTTTACATCAAAAATAAAATTCACATCTTTTGGTTGCAAACACATTTCACTATTACAAGTCATAAAGGTGAAATACCCTTTGATAGGAACTTCTGGGTCATTTACTTTTATTTTTTGAGTAAAAATGGCATTGTGGTAAAATTTTGCCAATTTAATTCCAAATATTTTATCGAAAATTTCTTTTCTTCCTCCTGATTCTAAAGGCAGAAACTAGTAAAATAAATAATAATCTCATTGGTTAGGCTTTAATTAGCAAAACTTAAAAACCTTCGAGGCATGTCCAGGAAGGTTTTTAAGAAACGTAAAATTAATACATTTATTGATTATTGATTGTAATATTTATTACAATAGAATTTCAAAACTTACATCTTTAGGTGGTAAGCACATTTCACTATCACAACACATATAATTTACGACCCCTTTTATTGATTTAGTCCCTTTTTTTACTTTGACTTTTTGAGTAAAAACTACTTTATCTGTGAATTTAACGACATTCATTCCAAACATTTCATCAAAACCCTCTTTTTGTGGCCATCTTCAGTTGTTTTGCCAACTAACTCCGCAATATTATCTTTTCAAATGAAAAGTAGTAGCGACAGGACCATCATTTGAAGGTAAATATTGAGAGTAAATGTTCCATTTTTTTCAATAATAGCAGTAATCAACAAATTATATTCTCCATCTGCCGTTTTTTGAGCCACATAAAACCACTTTACTGGATCTAATGGTGCATTATTTTGAGCATTGGAAAAAAAAGATAATACAGAGGCGAAACAAAAAATTAGTAATTTACTCATTATTTTAATTTTTAAAATTTATGCTAATATGGTGTTTATTATGTATCAGTTCCAAAAAAATGCAATTGATTAACAAATCTTTAATAAAAACTATTTTTTCAAAAGCTGATCATAAAGAAATCTATTAGAAATGTCTATTATTTGAATTCACAGATTGTTTCATAACAATTCACCTAATATTTTATTGAAAAAAGAATAGAAAAGAATGCTAAAAAACGATACAAACTTGGCAGTAATAAATAAAAAAAGCCACTCATTTCTGAGTGGCTTTCTAAGCTCTCCCTCCAGGACTTGCAAAAACAAAATAATATTTATAAATTCTTTCCAAATAATTTACAGAAACCATATATTTACAGTCACTTATGAAATTTTATAAAAATACAATAAAGTTTCAATTATGATATAATATTCAAAATTAGGCAACATATAGGCAACAATGGGAATTCCTAATAGGACTTTTAAAGTACGGAAACAACAAAATAGTAAAGAAATTACTATTCAAATGCAAATGAATTTACCTGATGGAACTCGTTTAGTTTATCCTATCTGCAAACTTAAAAGTATTAACGAGTGGAAACCAAAGACAAAGAAAATTACTGACGAATCCTCAAACAACCTTAAAGAACATCTTTCAGAAGTTGCAAAAAATTCTTATGTCGAGTATATAACTAAAAATCCAAACCCTGAAATTTCACTAAAAGAGTTTATAAGAAATTCATTAAAAAAAGCTGAAGGAAAAAAAGACTTTGTTAAAACTATTCCGACATTTTTTGAATTTTTGGATATCTTAAAAAATGAAAAAATTATATAAAAGAAAGCAAAAAATACAATTCAAAAATATACTGCTCTCAAAACGGTTTTAACTGGCTTTGCTGCTCATATTAGAAAGAAAGAAGTTAATTATAATGACATAGACCCATTTACTTGGAAAAGTGACTTCATGGATTATTGTTATAGTAAAAGAAATATGAAAGGTAATACGTTGGATAGGTACTTACACATGCTAAAATACATTTTGAACGATGCTTTTGAAAGGGGATTTCATCAAAATAAATCTTATAAAAGCTCAAAATTTAAAGGTGAAAATGTTGTAGCAACAAAGATATATCTATCTGATAATGAATTAGATAAAATTTATAATAATCCTGGTATAAATCAAATAAATTACCTGGATAAAACAAGGGATTTATTCATAATACAATCAGATACAGGATTAAGAATAAGCGATAGAAAAAACATTGATGAAGTACATATTAAAGCCGATGGATTCTATTTGAGAACACAAAAAACAAATACCGAAACATTTGCACCACATACTGAAAGAACTTTAAAAATCCTTAAAAAGTATAAAAATATACTTCCAAAAATTTCAAGTCAAAAATTCAATGATTACATAAAACAAGTTTGTGAAAAAGCTGGAATTACGGATAATATTGAAATAGTAACAAACAATAAAGAACGAATAAATGTACCCAAATTTACTTTGGTAAGTTCACATACTGCAAGGCGTTCCTATGTTACTAATTCGCTATTAAATGGTTATAGCCCTCAAAGTATTATGGCTGTAACTGGACACAAAACAGAAGCTCAATTATATGCTTATTCATGCTTAACACAACAACAAAAAGCTAAAATTAAAAATAGATGACAACAAAAAATGAACTTATAAATGAATTGAAATTGAAGATTGAAAACAAAGAAAGTTTTGAGGATATAATATATTATATTTCAGAGAATTATTTGACAATTTTCAATAATAATGATCTTGGGAAAAAATATCGAATTAATCAAAAATTATCAAAGTGCAAAGAACTTCATTTTTCAAACGAAGCATATAAAAACAATAGTTACGAATATAATATTATAGCATTAGAAAGAATTAAACAATTATTTAATAATGATAATGCAGGATATTATGTAGGTTACTTAGGCAAAAGTTACCTTAAATTTAGTGTTAACAATAAAATAATTTCAGATTATTCAACTATAATATTATTACTTAATGGTCATTTAATAGTTGACATTACTTATATTTTAGAGAATCCGAATGAAATAATACAAGTGTCAGCTGAAGGAAGTACTATTACTTTTTCAATTGAAGTATTTCTAGATAATGTTTTATTTGCAAATTTCTTATTAAAAGAAATTAATTATAATGATTATAATCCATCAATCAATAATAAAAACAAATTAGATTGGAAAGGCAAAAGTGGGACTTTAATTTATTTACTTTATTCTACAAGAAAGTTTTATGATTATAGCCCTGACATGTTAGCAAACTTCATAAACAACAATTTTTTAATTAAAGGTAAGATACCTAAAATAGATAAAAGTAATATAAGCAAATTTCCAAATGACAATGATAGAATTAATATTGATAAACTAATTAAATTATTAATTGAACTAGATGAAGTCCTCAATTAGTATCTTTTAAAATAAAATATTACTCAACTTTTTACGTTTTTTTTACTTTTCTAAACATAAATACCATATTAGATTTTAAATCAATTCATATTTGTAAAAAAAAATTTACAATATGGAAGATTTAATATTAGTAAAGTCAAGTGACTTGAAAATCATGATAACTGAATGTATAGAAAATGGAGTTTCAAAAATCTTGAATGAATCAAAAAATCCTGAACTTTTCAATGAGTATCCATCATTTGTTACAAAAAAACAAGCTGTTGAAATGCTTAAATTATCATTAGTAACTGTTAATACATGGCTAAAAAATGGGAAGCTAAAAAAGTATAAAATTGATGGTTCAGTAAGGATTAAAAAGGCTGATATATTGGAACTTGTTGAAGTTGGGTTAGTAAGAACTTATCCTAAAAAATTAGTAAATTGTTAATGTTTTGATAATAACTATATTCAAACTTTACTAATATGTATCGTTCCTTTATCTTTACATTGCGAACAATTTTGAGGATGAATGTAAATTGCCTATTTTTTATTAGAAGATATGCAACGGCAAAATGGTGTAAGTCCATACCAATCAATTACCTTGAATTTGTTCGCAGTGACCGTTGTTTTTTTTAAAACTTTTAATAAAATAGTTATGCGAACAAATTCAAATTTAAAGGTAAAAAGCCAATCAAATTTTCAAGATTTAGACTTTTCAATCTTATCTGAACCAATTAAAGGGTTTCTAAATTCAGATAATCCAAATGAGCATATTGAACGGCTCAACGATTTACTTATACATAGATTAGTTTATACAGACGAACATGACTTATCACAGGAAGCGAAACAATTATACCAATTTACAATTATGGAAGTAAAACAATTGATTATAAAATTAAATGATTTTATAACAACAAATTTACAAGATAAAACCATAGCTAAATAATTCATTTATAATTCATTAGGATGAACAATAAAACTAAACTAGGTAGGTTAGTTAATGCTATTTCTATGCCCACAAAGTAATGAAAAACTTTGGTGGGTGGAACTTTAGACGGCAAAAGGGGCAGTTGCAAATTAGGTTACAAATGTTTTGCCCTTTCGTTACCGCCCTTAACGTGTAAATCAATAAAAAAAAGAGGTCAAACACTTTTGAATGACCTCTTTTACATAACATTAAACAGTACAAAGTTATGAAAAATAGTAATAATAAAAAACAGGTTGAAAATGATAAACAAAATGCTTCTATTCCAAATAGTATAACAGATTTTTCCAATAATGAACCTAAACTTAAAAAATACAAGGATAAGATTCCAATAGTTAATGTCGAAAACTATTTAAATGATAATTTCAATATTAGAATGAATGAGATTTCTCATGATATTGAATATAAACGAATCGACGAAAACGAATATAAAATATTGAATATCAATGACCTTTCTGTCGAGTTAATAAAAGCTGAAGTTACGAGAAATGATAGAGATTTAAAAATATTGTTGAGCTCCAGTTTTGTTACTAAATACAATCCTTTAAGAGATTATTTTGAAAGTTTACCACCATTTGATCCAAATGGTGAAGATTACATAAAAAAGTTAGCCAGTTATATTAAAACTGATGATGATAAATGGTTCTTAACTCAATTTAGAAAAATGTTTGTAAGAGTAATAAGAAATGTTTACCACAAGGGATTTAACAAGCAAATGTTTGTACTTACTGGAACACAAGATGATGGAAAAACTAGTTTTGTTCGCTTTTTAATGCCTCCCGAACTAAATAATGGATATTTTAAAGAAGGAATCGAAGTAGAAAGTAAAGAAGGTGATATTAATGTATGTCGAAATATGATTATTAATATTGAGGAACTTGCTGAATTTGAAAGAAAATATACCAATAGAATAAAAGCATTATTATCATCTGATTATGTAAAAAAGAGGCTAGTATTTGGTCAAAAAGATATACCACTTAGACGAATAGCTAGTTTCTTTGGTACAACTAATGAATCTGATTTTCTTAAGGATGTAACTGGTAGTGTAAGGTTTTTAGTTTTCTCAATAAAAAAAATCAAACATGATCGTGGTGGTGAAAATGGATATTCTAAGAATATTGATATAAATCAAGTTTGGAGTCAAGCATATCACTTATATAAGAATGGATTTGACGGAGGATTAACACCAGCTGAATTAGAGAAATCTGAATTAAGGAATAAATCATATTCTGAAATAATTGGACTTTATGAAGTATTAATTAAACATTTGAAACCGAGTATTCGATCTAATCCAAACTCAATTTTTATGCAATTCCACGAAATAATGAATTATATTATTAGGGAAAGTGATGCACCTTATCATATAAGAATTAATGAAAATGAGCTAAAAAGAGCATTAATTTATAATAAGTTTGAAAAGGTACAAAAAAGAACTGAGGTCACAGATAAGCATGGTAAAAAAATAAATCAACCAAGGCAAGGATATTATGTAATTAAAATAAGTGAGAAAAAAGACATTTAAAACTACAAATACAAAAAACAATAGAAATTAAATCATAATATTTTTGTGTTACAATTAATTACAAATATACTCTATTCAAAAGATTTAATAATAATATATAATAATTGTAGTTCAAATTGTTCAATTGTAGTTTTTTAATTTAGGAATTGTAGTTCAAAATTGTTCAATTGTAGTTTTTAATTTAGGAATTGTAGTTCAAAATTTAAAGAAAAAAATAGTACTGAACAAAAACTACAAATAGGCATTTTTTAGTTAATTATTTGTTAACAAAACTACAATGTAAAATTTTAATTAACTGATAGTCTGTATTTTATAATATAACAATATGGCAAAAATGTAGTTTTAAAAAATTCTGAACTTAAAATAAAAAAAAAACAAACAATAAGTAGAAATATATAATGCTGATATACAATTCATTATGGATATTATAATAATATTTTTATAAATACAACCAAATTTGGCTTAAATAATGATTTTTTTTGAACTACAAATGAGTGTTTTTGAACTACAAATGAGTGATTCTAACTTTAAATATATATTCTATGATACAAAAGAAGGTAAGGGCATTTGTTAAGATTGACAATTCAAGGTTCTTTACATGGCATGTTACAAATTTGATAAGCTTTTGCAAGTTTCTCGACAAAAGATATTCTGACTGGAGATATTTTAATTTATATGATTGCCAAACAAATGAACAAATTGCATCATATTCTAAAAATAACAGACCAAAAACAGAATGGATAACATGAATTGAACACCAAACATCACACTTTCCATCAATTAATACTTTTAAGGCAATTTAATGATGGATGGTGTGTAATATGGAATCGAATAAATAAATGGCTTAAATCAAAGAAAAAAGACCAAAATCGTAATTAATACAATTGCATTTATTATGATTCAAGTGGTAGCAGTTCATTTACTAGAACTTTACCTAACTTTTTCTTTAATAATCCCTCTTTATTTCCTGTTATTTACTGTTATCTCCTATTTACTC
>JADJVK010000017.1 GCA_016710625.1 Saprospiraceae bacterium | reverse complement strand
TTTTTGAAAATATAATTTTAAAAAAAACCAAATTTAAAGTAAAATAAAAAAGTGTTCGTCCTCCTTAATATAAATCAAATTTAAAATTTTTAACAATGACAATTTTCAAAACCATCGCAGCAGGATTATTAGTTGGCTTAGCCATTTCCTTGATGCCAATATTTTTATTGAAGTTCTTTGCAATTATTTTGCTTTTTAAAGCAGCATCCAGATTATTGGGATTTAGTGGTAGAAGGCATTGCGGACACCATCGTTTCCATAATATGACTGAAGCCGAAAGAGCAGCTTTCATGGAAAAATTCGGACAAAGATGTAATCATTATCAAACTAAAGAAGCTTAAAAAAATTAAATATCATGAATAGAAAATCAAAAATGGGGCTATTTTTCGCCACCGCTATCATAACCTCCATTAGCCTTTTTGCGATTAGAGGAAAATGCCATCAAATGCATGGAAATCAATGCCATATGTATCAGTCAGACTGCCAGAAAGGATGTGATTCCCATTCTTATCAACTGAATGAAAAAGACAGCACGAATCAAAATAAATAATTGATTATCATGTAATTATTAATATCTAAGCCATGAAGCAACAGTCGCTTTATGGCTTTTTTTTACACTTCAAATTGGCTTCCCCAATTACTCATTTGTTGCATAACTGGCAACAGCTTTTTTCCTTCCTCCGTTAAGGAATATTCCACTTTGGGTGGTATGTTTTCAAATACTTTTCTGTTGACTACTCCACTACTTTCCAATTCCCTCAACACCTGTGTCAACATTTTATCATTGATACCAACCAATATTTTTTTCAATTCGCCAAACCTTTTTACACCATCTCTTAGATTCCAAAAAACCAACCCTTTCCATCTACCTCCAATTACTGACAAGGTCAAATCTACAGGACAATAATAAAAAGTACCATCTAGTTTGTACCGTTTAAGTTCCATCTTTTTTTATGCAATATTAAGGCAATTTTAAAACACTTACCAAATACATAGTACTTTCATTTTAGGTAGTATATTGGTAATTGTTAGTGCCCAACCCATCTTTGCAGCATCATTTTATTATCAATAATATTTTAAACAATGAAGAAAATTTTAATGTCAATGTTGGTAATTGCACTATCTGCAACTACTATTTTTTCACAATCAAATCACAAAAAAGGAGCAAAAATGAAAAACGATGCAACAAAAGAAATTGCTTTAGATCTTTCTAGATCAATTATGAATGGACAATGGGACAAAGTAGATGCTTTGTTAGATGACAATTTTGTATATATTGGCGACGGTCAGCCTGGCATCAACAAACAACAATATATCTATTTCATGAAAGAAATTCTATCTAAAGGATTTACAAAAATGGACATGCAGTTTCATAGAGTTTTGCAAGATGGTGATATGGTGGCTGTTGATTATACAAATATGATGACCAATTCTGGTGAGTATTTTGGAATACCAGCTACTGGTAAAAGAATTGCTTCTACAGGACAATTTATGCGTCAAATAAAAAATGGAAAAGTTGTAGCTGAATGGCAAACAACTAATAGTTATGGTATGATGATTCAATTGGGAGTCATTCCTCCTCCAAAAAAATAATAAAATAACATATTAAAGGTCGCAATTTAATTGCGGCCTTTTTTTATTTTTATCAAAAATTTTATTATTTCTTGCATGATTTCAGAAATTGAAGCTAAAAAAGTGCTTACATATCATGAAAACCCATTTCCAACTCATTGGGACGTAAATCCATATCGTGGATGTACCGTAGGTTGCAAGTATTGTTTTGCTCAATATGCCCATCAATACTTAGGTTTGCCTGATTTTTTTAAGGATATAGTGGTCAAAACAAATATTTCTGAACAATTGGACAAAGAACTTTCCAGCAAAAAATGGCAAAAAAACCAAATTAAAATTGGGGGAACAACTGACTTGTATCAACAAATTGAACAAAAATATGAATTGATGCCCAAAATATATTCAGTTATCAAAAAACATAAAAATCCAATTTTTATCCAAACAAAATCAGATTTAATATTAAGAGACAAAGCTATTATAACAGAATTATCAAAAATAACTACTGTTGACATCGCAACTTCAGTCTCAATTTTTGATGAAAAAAATAGAAAAATATTTGAACCTGGAGCAACATCTACCTTATCAAGAATTAAAATGATAGCTTCATTTAATGGAATTAGCAGAAATGCAATATTGGGTTTTATGCCTATAATACCTTACCTATCTGATACAGATGAAAATCTTGAACAAATATTTTCAGCAGCACATCAAAATGGAATCAAAAGTGTCATCACCAGCTTTTTATTTCTAAATGGTGCTGCAAAATCTTCATTTTTCAAAATCATAGAAAAACACTTTCCACAACTTTTAGACAAATATAAATTACTATATAAAAGCCAAAATTTAGACCCTGTTTATAAATCTGAAATGACAGCAAAAATAAATGCAATCAAAGATAAATATCAGTTTACCAACCAGTTCGAACCAGTTTTACCACAAAAGTCAAATCAATTAAGTCTTTTTGATGAACCCAATTGATTAATTTCAAATTCATAAAAACCCATTTTTAAGATTAGATTGTTTAACTTCGCTTCATGAATGGATATATATTAGCTGGTGGGAAAAGTAGTAGGATGGGACTTGATAAAGGGCTTCTCTATTTTGGACAAAAACAACTTGTCGAATATGCCATTCATTCTATTCAAAACCATGTAGATCAATTGTTTATAATTACTAAAAATAAAGAATATGAAAAATTTGGTTTTACACTTATAGAAGATATAACGCCTAATTTAGGTCCAGCTGGGGGCATATTTACGGCACTTAATCATTCTGAAACCGAAAAAAATTTAATTATTGGATGCGATATGCCATTTATTTCGGATGATTTAATCCAGCAATTAATTGCTCAAAAAAACGTATCCTCCATCAGTATTTTCAAAAACAATACTTTTATAGAACCGCTTTTCGGTATTTATTCCAAATCTATAATTCCAATTTGGAAAGATTGTCTGGATCAAAATATTTTAAAACTGGAAATAATTCTTTCAAAGTGCCCAACCAATTATATTTCATTTTTCCCAAAAACAGGAATGAATCCGTTTGCAAACATCAATAGCAAAGAAGATATTGAAAAATATGCTATTCAAATCAAAAAATTAAGCTATGATTGATATTACTCACAAGTCAAATACCTTGAGGAAAGCAATTGCAGAAGCTACAGTTTCTGTCAGCTCAGACACCACTATTGCGTTGATAATCAACAATATGATTCCGAAAGGAAATGTATTCAATATGGCAAAAGCTGCTGGTTTATTTGGAGTGAAAAGGACTAGTGATATGATACCAGACTGTCACCCTTTGCCGATAGAATTTACTGATATTCGCTACAAAATCGATGGTTTGGATATTCAAATTGAGGTGGAAGTGCATACCATTTACAAGACTGGGGTGGAAGTGGAAGCGATGCACGGTGCATCTGTTGTCGCCCTCACCATGTACGACATGCTCAAACCAGTGGATAAGCATATTGAGATAAAAAATATTCGATTGAAAGAAAAAAAAGGCGGCAAATCTGATTTTAAAGATACTTTCAACAACCAAATCACTGCAGCGGTGATTGTCTGCTCCGATTCCATATCTAAAGGCAAAAAAGAAGACAAAGCAGGTAAAGCAATTATCGAAAAATTACAAAAATGCAATGTAAAGGTATTGGATTACCAAATCATACCAGACGAACCAGCACCTATTAAAGAAAAACTGAATGCGTTTTTACCCAATTGCAATCTGATTATTTATACAGGTGGCACAGGTTTATCATCGAGAGACGTTACGCCAGAAACTTTAAGACCGCTTTTAGATAGGGCAATTCCAGGTGTGGAAGAAGCAATCAGAAGTTATGGTCAGCAAAGAATGCCTTATGCAATGCTCTCAAGAAGTGTGGCTGGCATGATTGGCAAAACCCTAGTGCTTGCCCTTCCTGGCTCCACAAAAGGTGCAGCAGAATCAATGGATGCCATTTTTCCCTCCATTTTGCATTTATTTAAAATAATGGAATTTGAAGGGCACTAATTTGGTGGATTTGTTGATTTGGTGATTTGTTGATTTGTTGATTTGTTGATCCCGAAGTTCCGTTCCGAACAAATCGGAAATTCGGAACGGGTGGTGGATTTGATTGATTATATTTAGTTTAAAAAAAATTATGCAATTTTGGGAGTACGGACTTTAGTCCGTAAAAAAAATCAACTTTTTAGTAGTTTTGGCAATTTTACTTTTCTCGTCATCAAAATTATTACAATCCTTGTAAAGTTGAAAAAAAATATTATTTGGTGTGAATAATATTTAACCAAAATATGAATGCAACTGATAACATTTCTTTATTTTTACAATCAAACAATAACAAATTGCTTTCAATGAAAAAAATAATGAGCTTTCTCCCGTTAATGTTCGGGATTTTTTCAATTTTAATTGGCCAAAAAACAAATGAAAAACCTGCTGACCCTTTTAATTCTGGATTATTCTCTGGGCTAAGTTTTCGTTCAATAGGTCCTGCGGTAACTTCTGGTAGAATTGCGGATTTCGCAGTGAATCCAAAAAAAACAAGTGAATATTATGTGGCCAGTGCCTCTGGAGGAGTGTGGAAAACAACCAACAAAGGGTTGACTTTCCAGTCAATTTTCGATGGACAAGGCTCCTACTCCATTGGTTGTGTGTCTTTAGACCCGAACAATCCCAGCACAGTTTGGGTGGGCTCAGGTGAAAATAATAACCAAAGGTCTGTTGCCTACGGGGATGGCGTATATAAAAGTGAAGATGGCGGAAAGACTTGGAATAATATGGGGTTGAAAAACTCTGAGCATATTTCTGAAATCATTGTGGATCCAACGGATGCAAACACCATATATGTTGGTGCCTATGGTCCAGTTTGGAATGAAGGGGGCGAAAGAGGTGTTTACAAATCAACTGATGGTGGAAAAACATGGACTTGCATTAAATCCGTTAGTGTCTACACTGGCTGTAATGACTTAGTGATGGACCCAAGAAATCCAAAAATTTTGTATGCTGCTTTTCACCAAAGGATGAGAAAAGTGTTTACTTATATCGGAGGTGGTCCTGAAACTGCAATCTATAAAACGACTGATGCTGGTGCTACTTGGAAGAAATTGGAAGGTGGACTGCCTAGTGGTGATTTAGGCAGGATGGGATTAGCAATTAGCAAAGTCAATCCTGATGTGCTTTACACAGTTGTGGAAGGGCAAAATGACAAAGGAGGCATTTATAGATCAACAGACAAAGGTAGCAGCTGGGAGAAAAGAAATGGGTTTTTCACTTCTGGAAATTATTATCAAGAAATCGAATGTGACCCAATCGATGTGAATAAAATTTATATCACCGATACCTATTATAAAGTGAGCTATGATGGTGGGAAAACCGTTAGCAACTTAGGGGAGATTAACAAACATATTGATAATCACTGTATTTGGGTGGATCCAAGTGATGGAAATCATCTATTAGTAGGTTGTGATGGAGGCGTTTATGAAACTTATGACCATGCAAAAACTTGGGAATTTAAATCAAATTTACCAGTTACTCAATTCTATAAAGTTGCTACAGATAATGCTTATCCCTTTTATCATGTTCATGGCGGAACTCAAGATAATTTCAGTTTGGGTGGACCGAGTAGATCAATATCTGCAAATGGTGTAACAAATGCGGATTGGTATGTTACATCCACTGGAGATGGCTTTGAAACTCAAGTTGATCAAAGCAATCCTGACATCATTTATGCTCAAAGCCAATATGGTGGATTGAACAGATTTGACAGAAAAAGTGGAGAAGGTGTTTTCATCAAACCCATTGAAGGGGAAGGAGAAGCTGCATTAAGATGGAACTGGGATGCTCCTTTATTGATTAGCCAATTTGATAATTCTAGATTGTATTTTGGAGCCAATAAGGTTTTCAGAACAGATGATAAAGGCAATACTTGGAAAGCGATTAGCCCGGATTTGACTAGACAAATCGATAGAAACAAAATCGAAGTAATGGGCAAAATATGGTCTGTGGATGCAATTGCAAAAAATGGTAGTACGGATATTTACGGACAAACTACGACCATTGCTGAATCCAAATTAGATCAAAATGTACTTTGGGTAGGAACGGATGATGGCTTAATTCAGGTGACAACGGATGGTGGAAAAAACTGGACAAAAATTGATAATATCTCAGGAGCTCCTTCACAAAGCTATGTGCATCAGATAATTGCATCACTTCATGACAAAAACACAGCTTATGCTTGCTTCAATCACCACCGATATGGCGACTTTAAACCATATATTTTCAAAACTACAGATGGTGGAAAATCATGGTCAGCAATTCAAAATAATTTACCCGTAAGAGGTAGCGTTTATTCCATCGCTGAAGATCATATTGATGCAAATTTATTATTCGTGGGTACTGAATTTGGATGCTATTTTTCAAATAATGGTGGTGAAAATTGGATTCAATTAAAAGCAGGCTTGCCAACAGTTGCAGTAAGAGATATCGAAATACAAAGGAGAGAAAACGACTTGGTTTTGGCGACTTTTGGTAGAGGATTTTATATATTGAACGATTACAGTGCTTTAAGAAAATTCAAAAAAGAAGATGTGAATACTGCTGCAATGATATTGCCAGTGAAAGAAGGTTTGATGTATATTGAAAGTATGCCATTGGGATTAAGAGATAAAGGGCATTTGGGATCAAGCTATTACAATGTGCCTAATCCAAAGCCGGGTGTGGTTTTCACTTACTATGTAAAAGATGAAATTAAAAAATTAAAAGATATCAGAACTGAAGCAGAAAAAGCTAAATATGACAAAGGAGAAAAGGTGTATTATCCATCAATAGATTCATTGAGATTGGAAGATAACCAACCAGATCCCTATTTATTATTCACAATCACTGATAGCAATGGAGATGTCGTTCGACATATCAAAACTGCTGCAAAGAAAGGGATTCAAAGAATTCATTGGAATTTCAGAACCAATTCAGCGGCACCTGTGAATCAAAGATATACTCCAGGTCCTGATCAATTATTTGGAAGCGAAGAGCAAGGATATCTTGTGTTGCCTGGCACCTACAATGTTACTTTACACAAATATCAAGATGGGGAACTAACCACATTGGCAGGTCCAGTTTCTTTTAGTTGCAAAATGTTAAACAACACTACTTTACCAGCAGATAACATGAATGAAAATGAAGCTTTCTACAAGAAATTGACCGATATTAGAAAAGAAATGTCGGCTACAGAGGATGTGGTAGCAAACCTTGAGAATAGATTGAAGAATATAAATTTAGCTATTTTAGATATGCCAGCACCTACAAAAGAGCTTTTAAAACAAGCTTATAATGCTGACAACCAATTAGATAAATTGAAATTAGAACTATTTGGAGATGGTACAAAATCAAAAAGAGAATTCGAAACAAATACCTCTGTTAGCGATAGAATTTATGGTGCAATTTATTCAATATGGAATTCAACAGCTAATATACCTACGACTTACAAATCCTCTTTCGATATAGCTAGTAAGCAATTCAAGCAATCACTGAGTACATTGAAAACAATACATGAAAAAGTACAAGGCATTGAAAAAGAGCTAGATATGAAAAAAGCACCTTTTTCACCAGGTAGATGGCCAAATTGGTAATCTTATTTGATTTTTATAAACCGATAAGCCTTGGGATTGCTCCCAAGGCTTATTTTTTTGGAATTTGTAAATCAATTTGTACATTTGTTTAAAATTAACCTTATAATCAAAATGAAATAGCATTCAATTTTACTTTTTGCTTTATCTTTTCTTTACAACTTAATGGACAATAAGTTCCATATAAAATTAGGATTTGAAAACATTTATTCCGTTTTTAAAAAATTTGATAAAAAATCCAGATTTCTCCAATTTAAAGTCTCTAAAGCAAAATTATAAATTTAAATCTTGAAGTTATAGTCTTATTTGGATGTTAGAATTGGTTACGAATATTCAAGACTATTCTTGGAAGCAGAAAAAAATAATTTTAAACCTGAATTGTGTAAATTATTTTTAGATTCAACTTTATATTATTTTGATTTAGCAATTAATGATTGTAATGAATGTTCTGGTAGATATAGGAAGGAAAAATTAGATTTTTTAATTATGATGAAAGATAAATCTATGTATAAAAAAGAAGTAGATTTATTAAAAAAAATAGGATATAAACAAGAACGTAATGGATTTTCATTCGGTATTTCTAGTCAATTTGGTAAAAATAATTGGCTCGGAATCAATCTTGCAATTTTGAACCTATTATCCAAATAATGCTAAGTTTTTTAAAAATCACTTAATTTTACTGGCAAAATTTGATAATTAAACGTTCTATTTAAATTGATATTTAAATCACAAAATCAGACAGATGTTAGTATCAGTTTATTTAAATTATCTGCACCAATTTATATAGATATTACTAAATTTGGGTATATAAATTTAAACAAAACAAACGAATATTATGGTTATTACAGGCCTGAGATAGGTTTAAGTTGGAATATATTTTCAGCCGGTTATGCTTATAATCTAGTTTTCAAAAAAGACAAAAGAGACGAATTCGAAAAGCATTTATTTTTTGTCAGGTTGTCCTATCCATTTCTAAAATACAATGATTAAGAGGTTTATACATATATTACTTATTTCATATGTTATCATTATTTTCATTGCTTGTTCCATTAAAAAAAAGAATATTTATCAATCCATAGATACCGTTGACTACTACCTCGAAAACAAAAAGCAAGCCATTGAACATTATAAAGCTTTGTCAAAAAAATTTCCACAAAATGCTGAACATCATCGAATGTTGGGGATTTGCTACAGAGAGTATGGACAACTCGACTCCTCCATCTTCGAATTTAATCAATCCATCCAGCTAGCACCAAATTATGGGAACGCCTATGCAGGAAGGGCAAGCCTTTATTTGAAGCTAAAGCTTTTTACAGAGGCAAAAAAAGACTGTGATCTTGCCATCCAATTTAATAGCACAGCTTTGGGACAAGTGTATTCGATTTTAGCTGCAATAGCTTTGGAAACAAACGATTATAAATCTTCCTTAAATTATTTGAAAAAAGCTAATCACTATTCAGATGTCGTTTATTGTTCCCAAAACAACTGGATAAAAGCCCAAAACTATATGAATCTTGGGGATACTTCATTGGCAGAGAAGTATTTGAATCGACATTTAGAAACTGCACCAAATGATAGTTCCGCCTTAAAGCTTGTCCAAAAATTAGCTAAAACTAAGCACTAATCTTAATTGATGTCATACTCAAAGACCCAGCTAACAATTTGTCGTTAAACAGTTCCACTTTTTCATTTTTATCTTTAAGCCCCAAAGTATAGATTAGTGGTAAATAATGGTCTGGTGTAGGCACTGCCAGTTGGAAAGCTTTTCCAAGTTTTCCATAAGCTACCAGCCCAGCCAAATCATTGTCTAACAATCTTTTATGAAATAAATTATTGGCTTCAATTGCCCAATCATATCCATAATTATCTTTATGCATATTAGCAAAATCTACCAAACCAAGGTTGTGAATTATATTTCCACTTCCAATAATTAAAATTCCTTTATTTCTTAGATTTTTTAATTGTTTTGCTAATTCAAAGTGTTGCTCTGGCGATTTATTATAATCTATACTTAGCTGAATGACAGGCACATCAGCCTTTGGATATAGGTGTTTTATCACTGTCCAAGCTCCATGATCCAAACCCCAAGATTCATCCAATGCTACAGGAGTAGGTTTCAACAAATCTTTTGTTTCTCCAGCCAGCTTCGGATCGCCAGGAGCAGGGTATTGCTCATCGTACAGAGCTTTTGGAAAACCACCAAAATCATGAATGGTTTTTGGCTTTGCCATTGCAGTAACTTTAGTGCCATTGGTATAATAATGAGCTGAAACACAAAGAATTGCTTTCGGCTTTGGCAATTTTTTAGCCACGTTTCTAAAGCCAACAACAAACTCATTTTCTTCAATCGCATTCATCGGACTTCCATGACCCAAAAACAAAATTGGCATTTTAGATGTCAGTGGCAATTCAGCTTGCAACTTATCTAATTCGTTGATAGATGACATATATGGCAAAAAGGGCACGACACCCATTAATTTTATGAAAGAATTTCTTTTCAAAACAAAAAAGATTTATTGTATAAACTAATATAAAGGGGGAAAGTTTAATATAATTAATTTAATAAGCAGCATATATAATAACTTATTCGTTTACAATAGATTAATTAACAACAAAACTAAAAAATATGAAAATTCAAATCTCATTTCTTCTATTATTGTGGACAACAATGGAAGAATTTTACAAAAAGGTACATTTTTGAAACAGTAATATATTTTGTATTTAAATTTCAAAACAATTTTTAATCAAAAGATAAATTATCTGAAAATAATTTTTGAGATTAAACTTCTAACATATTGTATAAAATGGAAATCCATAATAATGAGCCAATTGCAATTAATATTATTTGTCGATTATTAAAACCATTAATATATTTTGCATTGTAAACTTCCAAATGCTCCTTTATATAATTTAATGATTGATAAGGTAGTATATATCCAATAAAAGAAAATATACTTATCAGACTAATTGAATCAATTCTTGAACACAAGTTTAGGAAGAGTACAATAATATATAAAAGCCCACTTGAATATTTTTTTGAATATCCAAAATCATTTACTGCTTTTTCATTAATAATTTTAAACAAATCATATATAAATAATACCCCAAATATTGCACGGAGAACAGGATTTACATCTAAATTATAGGTTTGTTTAAGAAATTTCCAAGATTTATAATTCCACCAAACCTGATAAATCCCAAAAGTTAATATTGATAAAAGAATGAATTTTTGAGTAGATAGAAGTTCAATATCAATTTTATTTTCATCCTCAAATATATCAATATCTAAAATTTGATTATTGTCGTACATTTAGAGTTATTTAAACGTTAAATAAGCACCTTCAACTTCTAAAATTTTAGAAACAAAGGTTTTAAAATTATTATAATCAGTAGCTTTAATATTATTTCTATTAATCTGAGCATTTCTTTTAATAACTAACTTATTCTTTGAAACTTTAGTATATGATATAGAATAATTGATATTATTGAAATTAAATGTTTCATTGCTAGGGATATCAACAAAAGATCTTTCATTTGGGAGATTTACTACAATTTCATTTTCATATTCATCAATATTCTCATAATTCCAATATTCAAAGTCATAATTTCTTACAGGGATATTTATTGCAGTAGAATTAAAAATTTGTTCTTGAAAAGGTATTGAAAAAGCAAATAAGTTACCTATTTTTTTAACCTCATTTGTTACACTAAATTCTTGATTAATTACAACTGAGTCAACCAATTTATCAATTCCTAAAATATCTACTTTTTTTAGTTTTATAGGGTTTGAAAATCTTGAGCTAACTTCTTCTTGCATTTTCTTTGTAATATTTTCACTACTCATTGATTTATAAGTGTTTCTTGTATTAGATACCCCATTTCCATATTTTACTAATGACCTACTTATTTGCATTTCATTCCCATCAATATTCAATGATGTTAAACACTTAGATTTATCTACTAACTTATTCGAATTTGTTAAGTTAACTAAATCAGATTTTTGAGAATTCTCATTTTTTGAGGGTATAGTTAAAGATAGGGCTTGATAAAGGCCAATTGGTAAACTTTTAAATGGTAAATCCCTATCAGTCAATTCTAAATAATTTTCATTTTGATTTTCATCAAAATATTTTACTATACAATGATTAAAATTAAAAGATGGCAAATTCATTCCTTTCAAACCATTTTCTCTAGTACTTACTAGTACCAAATTTGCTTTTAGCCCACAAAGATTAGCTAATGAAACAAACAATGTTGATATATCTTTACAATCACCAAGTCTTGTATTTATTGTCTTTGATGCTTTTTGTGGTATTATTCCACTTTGTCTAAAGGATACAGAACTATAACTTATATTTTCAACTATATAATCATAAATTAATTTTGCCTTTTCACTAGAATTTAGATTTTTCTTATCATTAAAAATTTTTGAATAAACTTCTTGAACTACATAATCATTATTATCTGATATTTTAGAATAAACTAAATCACTATACCATTCTGCAATTTCACTCCAATCCTTCATAGTTGACAAATGTAATGACAACCCAATATCTGAAAACGGAGGCATAAATGGCTCATCTTTAATCACTTTCGAGTTAATCAACTCCCATTGATAATATTTATAATCCTCAAATTCACTTATTGCCGGTTCTAAAACTCCATTCAGAGTTTTATAAAAGATTGGTTTATCTTTAGGTAATATTAATGTATATCTCGAAATTTCAGTTGGAATATCATTTGTAAAAACGAATGAATCATAAAATTCTCTCGCAAATTTCCCATATAAATATGATTTCAACCTATATTTAACATATATAATATCATTTACTTCCAATCCTGTCCAAATTACTTCATTTTGATTAACTTCAGGATTCGTTTTCTTACCGTTTGATTTTATTAATTGAGATTCTTCAATAATTAATTCTTCAGATGAATTATAACTTAAAGTTGTTTCCTTATATCTGTCTATTCCTCTTTGGTTCAAAATTTTAAGAACCACTGTATGTACTACTTCTTTTGCACCTTCTGGATGTAAATATATATTTGTATCATCTAAAATATAGTAATAATCATCATCGTCCTTTTTTATATTTTTTTCCAGTATTTTTATTAAATCGTCAATTTTATATTTTTCAACTTCCTTACTTAAGTTTTTCTTTTTGTAAATTTCTAAGCTTCTCTCTTGATTCATACATATTTGGGTCATATTTCAAAAGCTAAATTATAACTATTTATTGCATCTTGAGTTTTATTCATTGATTCTTCAATGCTTGCCTTGTCTCGATATAAATACCCCGAATAAGGTTTTTGCTTCAATGGGATTTTATTAATTCGTACCCTTCATTATATTTTTGTTGTGTAATATATTCTTTAAGTAATGCAAGTTTTGGTTCTGGGTCATATGGGAAAATTTCAATATTTTCTTTTAATTTATTATAAGCTTTTCTTGAATTATTATTTTGGAAATAATCACTAATTAACAATTTTTTCAACCCAAAACTATAATGATTACTAAGATAGTTTTCCATAAAACTGGTTGCAACATTTATATCTTTTTCAACATTTTTATAGATATTATACATATAATTAGCAAACAACTCACTATTGGGGTATTTTCGATGTGCTTCTTCAACTAATTTTATTAATTTTGGAACATCATTTAATGCAATATTAACATTAATCAATTCACTAAAAGTTGATTCACTCTCTCCAAAAATCTTGGTTTTTGAATTTATAGTATCTAACAGTTCTTGATTTTTTTTCTCTGATTTTAGGTCATTTATGAGTAAATCATAATAAATTATAGATTCCTTTTCTTCTTCTTTAATATATTCAGTAATTTCAGATAATCCAACTTGATTATTTTCCTTAATATAACATAGTCCTAATTCTACCTTCAATATTGCATTTTGATACAATTTTAAACCTTGCTCTAATATTTTTCTAGCTTCAAATAGTTTTCTATTCCTTATATATACTTTATTCAATAATATATAGTTAGTAATATTATTTGGTTCAATCTTAATTTTATTTTTAAAAAATTCTTCTGCAAAATGGGGAATAATCTTTACTTCGGAATTAGTACTTTTATTCTTTTTATATTCCTTTGGTTTAGAATCGAAAGTTAATCCTGGATAAGGTTCATATTTATCATCTGTTATTCTCACGATGAAATTGTGATTATCAATTTCATCTCTGCCTGATTGTACAACAATCCTATTTTCGCCTTTATTTAAATGACAAAAAGCATTATAAGAATCAAGTTCAGTTATTCTTTCTTCTTGTTCTGAAATAACCAATTTATCATTTACCCAAATTTTAATATTTCCTGCAAATCCCGAACAAAGATATACATCACATTCATTCGGACTATTTACAAATGTCTGAGCATAAACAATTCCAGCATCTCCAGTAGATATAAAATTATTAATATTTATCCATCCTTCGTTTGATGGAACTTCTGGTGTAAACCACTTTATCGGTGCATTATTTTTAGATAAAAAAATTGTATTATTGGATGGGTCATTTATCGGGTCATAGTTTTTGTTAAACCCACTTCCAGAAATATTATTAAATGGACCTACAAATTGCCAATTAGAAATTGACCCCATTTTCATAAATTCATTTCTGAATTCACTAATTTGATTCTTTTTTAACAAATGAAATCCATGAACATAATGTGAAGCTGCTCTTAAAGAACCATTTCCAGGGTTTTGATTTATTAATTCATCAATTAAATTGTATTGTTGGGTACTTTTAATTCCATATGAACCTACAAATGATTCAGAATCCCACAAAGCAAAAATATAAGGATAAGGATTATCGTTTTTGGAAATCAGTTTGTAAACATTTTTAAAATCTAAATTCTTACCATTGAATTCTTCTAATAATTGAAAAGTTACAAAATCATCAATTGTATAAGATTTGTTATTTAACTTTTTTTCAAGTATTTTTCGTGCTTCAGCTCTATTTTTATTTTCTATTAATTTCCAAATCTCATTATTTGTTTGTGCATGGAGATTTATTATATTAAAAAATAGGAAAAATAGGATTGTACTTTTTTTTGTAATTATATACTTCATGAAATAATGGTTTTCGTTAATTTATTTCGCAATTTATTTAAAATAATTTAAAAACAAAATATTTATTTAATTTTATTTTAAAATATTATCTACCTAAAAAAGCGAAATTAACAACATATTATTTCAATATTTAATACATTTACTAATATATATTTTAGATCAACACCCCAAACTAATCACCAATTTACCTTGAAGACCTCCTTTAGAAAGTTCGTTGTAGGCAGTTGGTAATTGATCAAATTGGTTGAATGAATGGAAAATATAAGGTTGGATTTGTCGATGATGGAGCATTTCTGCTAACTTTTTAAAATGAGCTGCTGAGTAATCCAACTGAAAGTGTTGGACATTTTGTTTCTTGAAAAAGGCAAAAAATTGATCCAAAACAGCCTTGCTCTTTTGTTGAGTGGTGATGATCATTCCATTTTTTGCAAGATTTTGATTCAGTTCTTTAGTTGAATATTTTCCAGAAAAATCAATTATATATTCAAATTCATCATTGGTTGACCATTGGTTATGCTGATTTTCTAAAAAATGGTGAATACCTATTTTCGATAAAAAATCTCGATGAGCTGGTTTACAAACCACCGTTATTTGCTGGGTTTTGGTGGCACACAGCTGGGTAAATAAATGACCTATGCCGCCAGTTGCACCAATTATCAATACTTTTTTATGGGTAAAATCCACTTGCTCAATCAATTGCAATGCTGCTATTCCAGAAAAAGGTAAAGCAGCACCTTGCTGAAATGTTAGGTGATTGGGTAAATGGATGCAATGGTTTTCGTTTGCTATGCACCATTCTGCACAATTTCGATCTTGTTTTTGTGCATTAGATATTCCAATCAAAATGTCTCCGATTTGGAATTTTGAATGAGGATTGCCCACTTCAATAACTTCTCCACAAAACTCAAACCCATAGGGAAAATATACATTTGATTTTAACCAAAAAATATCAAAACTATTGACTCCATAGGAAAACACCTTAATCAATAACTCATCTACTTTAGGAGTAAGCACTTCTTTTTCAGACAATTGCAATTGAGAAACTTCCAACCCTTTTGAAAATGTCCAAACTTTATTCCATAACATAGATTGAAAAATTTTCTATAAACTGTTATAAAATCAATTTATAATGTTGGTGAATTCATATCATCTTCATCAAAGAAAACTCTTACATTTTTCACTGCGGCTACTTCACTCAATTTATTAGTGAAATCAAGAGTGGAATTGTGCTTTTTGAATAAAATTTGGTAATAGGCTTCTAAATGGCCTCTTGTGTCTTTTTTCAAATTTACCAATTTTACATTTCTACAGTATTCACTGAGAATTTTCTCAAAATCTTTGGTGGGTGTAATATTCGAATCATATGCAATTTGTAATAAGTGCATTCTTCTTCTAGGAGCACCAAAATGTGTCAATGACATCACAATAATTATTATACCTGACACCACAACACCTAACAATGCAATGACATTCAAGCCAATACCACAAGCCATCCCTATCGCCAAAGAAAGAAAAATATACACCATATCCATGGTATCTCTGACGGCAGTTCGAAAACGGATGATGCTCATGGCACCAACCAAACCAAAGGCTCTAGCTAAATTATTTCCAATCACCAAAATAACCAATGCGGAAATAATGGTCAGAATGACCAAAGCATTCACAAATGAAACCGAATAAGAGGGACCTTTATAGGTGAAACGATAAATTAATGACAAGATTAAACCACAAAGCAAAGCTGCAATCAAGTTTGCTTAAACATCAGCCGTTGTTGTCGGAAAAATAGAAATATTGGTATAATCTTGAAACATGATTTTTATTACGATTTATATTTGAATTTGGTGGGAATCCCAACCAATTAAAATCTTGGACAAAAATCATCGTCATTATCATAACTACCGATATAACTAATTGTCAATTCCATTGCCCCAAATTTACTTCTGTAAGCTGTGAAGCTGTGGTCGTAGCTAATAGATAAATTAATTTTATTGTATTCCAAGCCAATCAATCCAATAAAATCTGAGAAAGAATATGGGTTGACAGTTTTGTCATTTCGTACAAATCTTATCCAAGGTCCTGCAATCAATGCCGTTTTTTCATCAATTAAAAATCTAAAATTATTGCCCCCAATCATTTCAAGATGTGGACCCTGAGCAGCGACAAACACCTTTGGTGCCAACTGCAAATTATATCCTACTGGAATATTAAACCCAGCATATCCTGAATACAATCGATACATTTTATTCAAGTCTACATTACTATATTCTTTCAATGAAATTCTTGGAGCTCCTATGTGTTGCATAGTTGCACCTATATAATATCCAAATTTATTGGTTGGGGCTACCGTATATTGCAATCCTACCGAAAAGTCGGCAAAAGCTCTCGAATTATCGGGCAAAGGCTCTCTAGTATTGTAGGTATATCCTGTAGTTCCATTGAACTGATCTTGAAAAATGAAATTGTCGTAAGTTACTGATCTTTGGATTACACCACCTTGAAAACCAAGGGATAAATATTGGTTACTCTCTGGGTTCAAAGCTTTATGATAAGCTCCTGACACACTCAAATTGGTCGTATTAAACTCAAAACCTGAAACTCTATCAGTATAAAATAGCAAGCCTACTCCATAAGAATCTTTATATTGAGATTGACGAGGAAAATCAAATTTCAAATCAAAGGAGCCAGCAAAAGTACGGAATGGATAATCCAAACTTCCTCTTCCTTGATCTCTATAGTTCACCCCAATCCGATATCTCCCATCAAACAACCCACTCATTGCAGGATTTAAAGCCATCGGAGTGGCATAAAATTGACTAAAATGTTTATCCTGTCCGAAAATGGAAACAGTAATAAAAATGCTAAAAATTAAGCTAAAAATATGCTTCATATTATGAAATTCTTTCAAAAAACACACAAAGGTAGTTGGTGGCTAGTCAAAAAACAAATTTTAATAGGAACGGATAATCCCATTTTTTAGTATTTTTGCTTTCCAATTTATAAAAATGAATTTTAAAATTTGTGAACTAAGCCTAGTTTGTGTCAGAAAAGACGCTTCTGAAGACAGTTTGATGACATCTCAACTGTTATTTGGAGAAATTGTAATGGTGCTAACGGTACATGAAAGCTGGTATTATATTCGTTCCATCATTGATCACCATGAAGGTTGGGTGATAGCTGCACAATTAAAGGATTTTGAGTTAGAAAAAGCAAATTTGAAAGCTAATTATTGCTTAGATTTGGTGAATATTATCACTGTAGAAAATGAAAATATTCCAGTTCTCATTGGCTCGAATTTATTCCAATATGATGGCATGAGTTTTAAGCATGGCATTAAAAAATTCTTTTATAATGGGAGTATTGTAAATCCAGAAAAGACAGATCCTAATAGTAAGTTAGCACAAAAACTCGTTCTAAAATATCTAAATAGCCCCTACTTATTTGGTGGAAAATCACCTTTTGGTATTGATGCTTCTGCTCTCGTTCAAATGGTGTATCGATTGATGGGAATCTATATCCCAAGATATCATTTCGAACAAGTGAAAAATGGTGAAAATGTTGAATTTTATACCAATGCACAATTAGGAGATTTGGTTTTTTTCGATGATGAAAGAGGTACCATAATTCATGTTGGAATGCTAATAGGTGATGGACAAATCATTCACGTCCATGATAAAGTTCGGATTGACCCTATTGATATGTATGGAATTATAGATGCCAACACTCAAAAATATATTTATAAATCGAGAATCATCAAACGACTTTTACCCACTGAAGAACATATTCCAGGGGTAATTGTAGAAAAAAATAATAGTGATTTAGCACAAACATCTATTTTTGAGAATTGATTTTTTTTTTACAACCAATCAAACCATTCTTTTTGATCCAGAATTGGAATTTGGTTATCCAAACATACCTGCATTGTATGACCTGTCCCACCAGACATAGGATTTTTCAAATCGTCATAAAAAAAGCCAAATGAAGCGGCTGGAATATCATCCGTTCCAATAGCTTTGATGGTGTCTCTAATGATATATGCTGCTTTGATGGCGAATTGATTGCGATCTCCAGCCACATATTTATCTATCAACTTTTCTGTTTTTTTATTAGCTTTTGATTGATAAACCACTTCTGGTTCTTCCGCTAGATTAATGGAATCTAATGAAATTGTATCATAAGCTAGATTATCTTTTTTGCGATGGCCATCGTAAGGGGTGATCACTTGTAATCTATTGGCATTGACTTCACTCACTCCTTGAGCAAAATATTTATCAGCTCCATCAGCATTACCACTTCTAAAAAGTATATGTTTTGATTGAGATGCTAATAATATTCCCAAAGCGACTAGTTTTGGCTGGTCTTCAAGGAGGACATTTCTTTTTCCTTCTAAAAGCACAATTGAACCAGCAAAGTCATATTTTGATAAAAAATCTTGTATATTTTTCATTTTAAAATGTATAATTGGCGACAATTAATCGGATTTAAAAAAATCAGACCTACAAATTTAATAACTTTGAATATTATTAAACACTTAATTTTAATATATGAAACCAATATTTTTACTACTCATTGTTATTCATCTTCCGTTTTTACTTTTTGCTCATTCCAAAAACAACCCAAAAGTAAAACTAAACTTATTATCCCCTTGTAATCCGAGCCAATCTCAAACAGACTTGAATATCAACAATGTAAGAGCTAGGCTTTTGGGAGGTGGTGATATGTGGTGGGATGGAAAGTCTGTTGCAAAAATATGTAATTCCTAAAACAAAAGCTGGACAGCCTGAAGTTTCTGCTTTGTTTGCAGGTGGGTTGTGGATTGGAGGAAGAGATAAAGTGGGAAATATTAAATTAGCTGCTTCAACGTATAGAAATAATGGAACGGATTTTTGGTCTGGACCTCTTGATCCTATTGATGGAATAACTGATTTAGTAAATTGCAATAATTGGGATCGACATTTTACGGTATTTGGTTCTAATATCAAAGCTCATATAAATAATTATGATTCTTCAATAAAGAATGGGACTAGCTATTTAGAAAAAGATGTACCTGATGATGTAAAAGCTTGGCCCAGCAAAGGAAATCCATTTTTTGAAAAAATGAATGGATTTAAATTACCTGTAAATGGTGGTGGATTAGCCCCATTTTTTGATTTAGATGGTGATGATACTTATAATCCATTAAATGGAGATTATCCGATTTTGTCAGGCTTAAGAAACAATAATTATTATGCTGATCAGATGGTGTTTTGGATCATCAATGATAATGGTAATGTACATACTTTATCAAAAGGAAGTGAAGCATTACAAATTGAAATACAGAATATGGCTTATGCTTTTTTGATAAACGATTATGTCATAAATAATACAACTTTATATAGTTCAAAAATGATCTATAAGGGAACAACTTTAACTAGAGATGCATATTTAGGAATATGGACAGATCCAGATTTAGGCTGTGGTTCTGATGATATGATAGGTTGTGATACTACTAGGAGTCTAATGTATGTTTATAACGGGGATGCAGTAGATGGATCATCTGGTTGTAATTGTGGCACCACTCCAACTTATTGTAATGAAATTCCAATGGTGGGAATTGATATCTTAAATGGCGGAAAAGTATTTCAATTTGATTCAATTGGAAATCCAATTGATACTGTTGATGGAAAGATGACTTCATTTACTTATTTCGCTAAAAGTATTGAACCTCAATTTAGTGATCCAACTACTTCACAAGATTATTATAATTATTTATCTGGAAGATGGAAGGATGGTACAAAATACACTTATGGTGGATTAGGTTTCAATCCAAGTAGTACAAGTTTCGTAAATTATGTTTTTACTGATGAACCCTGCAACCCATCTGGATGGTCTATGGCAAGCTTAGGTTTTCCAGGCCAAGACTTTAGAACTATACAAACAACTGGTCCATTTTCCATACTTCCTGGTCAAACAAATGAAATATCTTATGCAGTTGTTTTTGCTCCAAAAGTAAATCATCCAAAGCCTTGTTTGAATGCTTTAAGGGATGCAGATGATCGAGTTCAAATATTTTTTGATGAACTTTTTGGAAAATATCATTGTGATATTTGTCCTGGACCAGATGCCCCAGATTTGATAACCCTACCAAAAAATCAATCCATCACTTTTAGTTTTTTCAATAACGAATATTCTAACAATCAAAATTTAGATCATTTAGTCTATTGTAAATATGCACCCAAAGAAGCTATTGATCCATATTATCGTTTTGAAGGATATCGAGTATTTCAACTAAAAGAAAATGTATAGTTGATTTAAAGAATCCAAACAAATCAAAAGAGATATTTCAATGTGATTTAAAAAATGGTATTAAAAACATTTACTCCTTCACTCCGAATTTGTCCTCGAATGGTCAGCCTAACTCATGGAATAAAATACCATACGTCCAAAACTCCAGTAACAATGGTATTCCACAATCATTTACAATAAGTTATGATGCTTTTACAGGAAAAAAACTGGAAAATGGTAAAACCTATTATTATTCTGTCGTTGCTTACGATTACAATAATTATGAAGAGTTTAATACTGTAGAAAACTATGGCCAAAGGCAGCAATATTTCGAAGGTTCAAGAAATATAAAAGTCTATGCTGTATCGCCGCAAAGAGGGGAAAAATATTTGGTTGAGCCCATCGTCACTCGATTAGAAGGAGAAGGAACAGGGAGCAATATCCTTCAAATTTCATCAACTGTGAGAGAATCTATATTAAAAAACACCAATGACGGTAAAGTGGCTTACAATCTTAGTACTTCTCCTTTGCAGCTGCTAATTATCGACCCTGAGAAATGTAATGGCAAACAATTTCAAATATCAATAGTAGATAGCACCTTGAATGACACCATATTATCATCGGCTACAAGATGGAAATTGACTGACTTGACCAATAATAATTCTATCATTGCAAAAAATAGAATTGCAGAATTCAATGAAGAATTGTTGGATAGTTTTGGCATAATTTTAAGAGTTGAGCAGGCAATCGAGCCAGGGGAATTTGTCTTCTCCAATTCAAACAATGGATTTAGAGGGGTTAAAATAAGCTATAATTCTTTGCCATTCAATTGGTATGAATCAATTGGAGATGGGTTTGTAAATACAAATAATGGCAAGATTAATTCACCCACTTTAAAGTTCTTTAATGTTGAAAACGATCCATTTATTGATCCATATTTAGCTTATACAAAATCGAATAATTTATTTTATCCATTTGGTTTAATGAATTTTAGAGGATATGTTGTTAACAACAATAATCTACCATATTTCACTACTGGATGGATGCTTGAAAACACTTTTGGATCTATCTCAAGAGCTCCAATATCAAAATTAAATAATGTAGATATTGTATTAACACCTGACAAATCCAAGTGGAGTAGATGTGTGATAGTAGAAACTGCTAACACTTTTTATACGAGTAAAATGAATACAAATAGTTCATTATCAAAATATTATTTGGGTTTAGAAACGAAACCCAACCCCGACGGAAAATTTCCATCACAATTTGATTTAAGAGGAGATTTTTCCGTTGGCAAAAACGACCAAAATGGGGATGGTAAACCCGATCCAGATGGTGCTGTAGATGCAAATGGCAAACCATTGTATGGCATGGGATGGTTCCCAGGTTATGCTGTTGATATCGAAACAGGAAAAAGACTCAATATTTATTTCGGTGAAAATTCTTGTTATTCAGAAAAGTACGATTCCATTTGTAAAAAAGTAAACCAGATTGGCGGAGATATGCTTTGGAATCCCAATGGAAATTTATTTACTGGAGACACTTTGCCTAATGGAAGTGCTTACAGCTATTTTGCTGGTGGTCAACATTTTATATATGTCACTAATCAAACCTATGATTCTTGTGAGACTATCAGAAAAACTTTTTTGATTAATAATAAATCAATCAAGGCAATGCAGTTAAAGAAAAATACTTGGACGAGTATCCCAATGCCACTCAAAGCATTGAAACCTTTGGGAGCAGGGAGCAAAGGACTTATTCCGAGTGAATGTGTGATAAAATTGAGGGTGGATAATGCATACCAAGTCAAATATGAAAAAGGTATAAATAATGGCTACCCTACCTACTTGATAGATTTCAAAAACAGCCCAATTGAAGCAGACAATTTCAAAACAGAATTCGTTTCAAACAATCTATCCAATGTTTTGATTCACCCAAATCCTTATTTTCCAAGCAAACATAGCACTCTGAATATGAACAATTTACCAGAAAATAGTCAGATCGAAATTTATAACCTATCTGGAAATCTACTATTATCACAACAGATATCCAAACAGTTTTCTTGGGATCATAAATTACAAAATGGCAACCTTTTAAACACCACAATTTTATTAATTAAAATTACCAATTTGGACGATAAAAGCTATGAAATCAAAAAAGTGATGGTGGAATAACTTACTAACCAATTGATTCATAACTATTAAAAAGTAAACGCCAATGAAAAAGCATATTTATCAGTTTATTATTTGTTTATCGCTATTAGGAGGGTTCTATCCAAAAAGTGAAGCAAAATCGCATATGATAAAAAATGTAAAGCCTCTGATTAGTGGAGATTGCGAAACTAGCCAATCACAAACTGAACTGAATATTAATAATGTAAGAGCAAAATTATTGGGTGGTGGTGATATGTGGTGGGATAAGGAACTTGAAAAAGGAGGTTATTTTGTTTTAAAAGCTGGTAGCAAACAAACATATACTGCTCTTTTTTATTCAACATCATTATGGTTTGGTGGGAAAGATGCAACTGGAAATATTAAAATTGCAGCAGGAACATTTAGGTCATCTGGGATTGATTTTTGGCCCGGACCTTTGGATGAAAATGATGGGACAACTCAAAAATCAACTTGTAACCATTGGGACAAACATTTTGAAGTTTATGGAAAAGAAATACAGCAACACCAAAAAGCTTATCAAACAGCTAAAAACGCTGGGAAACCTTATGAAATTACCGCTATCTCAGACAATATAAAATTTTGGCCATCGAAAGGAAATCCATATTTCAAAAATAAATATTCCTTTGATTTACCAGTGACAAACCAAGGTTTAGCACCTTTTTTGATGAAAATGGCGATGACAAATATGACCCAATCGATGGCGATTATCCTATTTTAGAAAACCGTTCGAATAATTATGCTGATCAAATGATTTTCTGGATAACGAATGACAATGGAAATATTCATACGAATTCTAATTTTTCGGAGCCAATTGGATTAGAAATTCAAAATATGGCATATGCTTTTCTTTCTGATGATGAAGCTATTAATAATGCCTCTTTCTATAACCAAAGAATCATTAATAGAAAATCTATTTTAACCAATAGCTATGTTGCTTTATGGTCTGATCCTGATTTAGGTTGCTCCTTAGATGATAAGATTGGATATGATACACTTAGAAATTTGATGTATGTTTATAATGGAGATGCCTTAGATGGATATAGTGATTGCACATGCAATACAACGGCTACCTTCTGTAATGATATTCCGATGGTTGGCATTGATATGCTTTATCATAGTAACCTACTGATAATTTCAGATACGATAAATCATACTGGAGATACTTTATCTGATGGGAAATTAACCTCTTTTACATATTACACCAATCCACAAGAAAATTGGAATGGAAATGATGATGCTCCATATTTGATTGATCATTTCTATAATTATATTTCTGGCAAATGGAGAAATGGAGAAAAATATACTAAAGGTTCTATAGCATATAATACACAAAGTACTGAATACGTGAATTTTGTATTCACTGGCGAACCTTGTAAACCAAAGGAATGGTCCTTGGCAAACTTAACATTTAGTGGTTTCGATATTCGCTCCATTCAATCCATTGGACCATTTGACACCTACCCAGGGCAAGTCATTGATTTGACCTATAGTGTGGTATATGCACCAAACATCCAATATCCAAACCCATGCCTTGATGAAATTAGAGCTGTAGATGACAAAATTCAGCAGTTTTTTGATAGAAATTTTAATTTTAAAAACAATTTCGACAAAGGTCCAGATGCCCCAACCTTAAAAATTTCTCCCAATATTTTATCTATAAATTTTACATTTATCAACGACTTAATTTCTAATAATTTCAATTTGAAATACAAGAGTAGTTTGGTAAATAACGAAATTGTCAATCAGGATTCCTTTTTTCGATTTGAAGGTTATAGAGTTTACCAAATCTTAGATACCAATTTGCTTTTTAAAGATTTATATACATTAACGAATACAAACTCAGTAAAAGAAGTTTTTCAGGCTGATATATCGAACCAAATTAAGGATATCTTTGCCTACAAACCAAGTTATGGAACCGTATTAAATCCAACAACTTGGAACAAATCAACTTATATGCTAAATGCCAATAATCAAGGAATTCCAGACAAATTCGAGTTAACGACAGATGCATTTACAGGACACCGATTCGAAAATGGAAAAACATATTATTTTACTGCCATTGCATATGCCTACAATAACTATATGGATTTCAATGAGTTGATTGGCAAAGGGCAAAGTAAACAGTTTTTGGAAGGATCAAGAAACAAAAAAATATATAAGGTAACAATACCAAAATCATTGAATAATATTCAAAATCCAATCGTTACGAGGCTCGAAGGAGTTGGTAATGGAGGCAATTATTTGCAAGTTCTTCCTACTATGAAGGATTCGATTTTGAAATACAATAATTACAGCCATTTGAAATATCCTTCTTTCAATTCCCCAGAATTGATGACAATCTTTCTGATACTATTATTGCTGATGGGGCGACCTGGAAACTAACTGACCTACAAAACTTGACAGAAATAATTTCTAAAAACTCGATTCAAGATTTTAATGAAGAATTGATTGACAAATATGGTTTCCTACTCAGTATGAATCAATTACCAGAGCCAGGGGAAAAGCCTAGTCTAAACTCCAATGGTTTTGTTGGATCCTTCACATCCTATAATAGCTATCCTTTTAATTGGTACGAAGCAGTAGGAAATGGATTCGTTAATACTCCAAATGGGAAAATAACGAATAGCTCCCTTGCTTTATTTAATAAAAAAGACACTATTTATGATAAAAATTTATCCTTTTTCAAAGAAAATAATTTTTTCTATCCATATAGTTTAATGGATTATTACGGGTTTAAATATAACAGTTATTTGTTTCCAAAGATTATATCTAGTTGGCAATTTGATACGGTTTATGCCCCTGTTTCTAGAGCTCCCCTCTCCACATTAAATAATGTAGATATTGTATTTACACCAGACAAAACCAAATGGAGCAGATGTGTGATAGTAGAAACAGCAAATCGGTTTTTTACACAAAAACCGATATCAAATAATCTTTCAACTTTTTTCTTTATGGGCTTAGAAACTAAACCCAACCCCGATGGGAAATTTCCATCACAATTTGAATTAAGAGGAGATTTTTCAGTTGGCAAAAACGACCAAAATGGGGATGGTAAACCCGACCCAGATGGTGCTGTAGATGCAAATGGCAAACCATTGTATGGCATGGGATGGTTCCCAGGATATGCTGTTGATATCGAAACAGGAAAAAGACTCAATATTTATTTCGGTGAAAATTCCTGCTATTCAGAAAAGTACGATACCATTTGTAAAAAAGAAAACCAGATTGGCGGAGATATGCTTTGGAATCCTAATGGAACTTTATTTACTGGAGACACTTTACCAAAAGGTAGTGCTTATAACTATTTTGCTGGTGGTCAGCATTTTATATATGTCACTAATCAAACTTACGATTCTTGCGAATTATTAAGAGATGCTTTTAGTAGTAATGTGAAAGCTAAAGTTGCATCCGCCTTAAAATCCACCACTTGGACGAGTATCCCATTGCCACTCAAAGCATTAAAACCATTGGGAGCAGGGAGCAAAGGACTTATTCCGAGTGAATGTGTGATAAAATTGAGGGTGAATAATGCATATCAAGTCAAAAATGAAAATGGCATTAACAATGGCTACCCAACTTACTTGTTAGATTTCAAAAACAGACCCATAGTAGCAGACAATTTCAAAACAGAATTCGTTTCGAACAATCTATCCAATGTTTTGATTCACCCTAACCCTTATTTCCCAAGCAAACATAGCACTCTGAATATGAGCAATTTACCAGAAAATAGTCAGATCGAAATTTATAACCTATCTGGAAATCTACTCTTATCACAGCAGGCATCCAAACAGTTTTCTTGGGATCATAAATTACAAAATGGCAACCTTTTAAACACCTCAATATTATTAATAAAAATAACCAATTTGGACGATAAAAGCTATGAAATCAAAAAAGTGATGATGGAATAACTTATTGCAAACAACAATAGAAATTCGACAATTAAACAAGTTCATCTACACAAAAACAAACAAATAGGAATGCAACAATTATAGAAACCAAAGATTCCTTATATTTGCAAAAGTTGGCGAATAAAACCCAACCATTAAGGGAGAATGAATTATCTAAAATATACTTTTGTTGCATCTGAAGATTTAAAAGATGAATTGATTGCTCAAGTTGGGGAATTTCCTTTTGATACTTTTGAAGATACAGAAAATGGATTTTCAGCATATATTCCAGAAAAAGAGCTAACTTCAGAAATTGATACCGCCATCCAACTTTTATCCATGAGTTATGGAGTTACATTCGAGAAAGAAGTCATCTTAGGTCAGAATTGGAACGAAGTGTGGGAATCCAATTTTCAACCCATTTTGATTGATGATTTTTGTGCCATCAGAGCTGAATTTCATCCACATTATCCAGAATTTCCAATTGAATTGACAATAGCACCCAAAATGGCATTCGGAACTGGGCATCATGAGACAACCTATATGATGATTCAAGGGATGAAATCGCTGGATTTGAAAAATAAAAAAGTCTTAGATTATGGCTGTGGTACAGGAATCCTAGCGATGGTTGCATCAAAACTAGGTGCAACATGGATTGACGCCGTGGATCATGAATTCCCAGCTTATGAAAACACCATTGAACATAATGAAATGAATGGAGTGACCAATGTCACGGCAATTCATGGCACTTTGGAGTCAGTAACAGGTGATGGCTATTATATTATTTTAGCCAATATTAATAGGAATGTGTTTCTGGAAAATCTAGATTTATTAATGCAAAAAGTTAGATATGGAACGACTATTTTGTTTTCTGGATTTTTGCAAGAGGATGAAAAAATTATGACGGATGCCTTCAAATCTAAAGATTTGGTGGTTCAAAAAGTGAATCAAAGAGGCAAATGGCTTTGTATCCAAGCTCAATATCTTCCAACATCCATTCCTATTGACAAAACAGAAGGCTTTGACCGATTCCCAGATGTTAATTCCGAAGTGACTCCTCAAAAAATCACTTCTGTTTCTGCTCAAGAAAATAAAATTTCATTTTTAAAGGATAATGATTTTTCATTGGATATTACCTTCATCAATGAGCAAATTTTTAATTTTCGGCTTAAAAACACCTTTGACCCTGAGCCAGAATTTTCGTATTCCATTGATGAAGATTTTATATTACATCAATCTGATGTTACTTATAAATTGACAGATGAGGCTGATTTGTATAGAGTTACACTTCAGGAATATCAAATATGTGTTCGAAAAGAAGACTTAAAAATAACAATTTTGGATAACCAAAATCAATTAATTGTTCAAAATAGCCACCAACCATATAATTTAAAATATAGTATTCATAAAGGCTACTATTCTTGCTCTACCAATTTGGAAATTACGCCAGAGACCTACTATTTTGGGTTGGGTGATAAAACTGGAAACCTTTGCCTCAATGGCTATAAATACACAAATTGGTGTACGGATGCTTTTGGGTTCCATGACAAAACGGATGAACTTTATAGATCCATTCCTTTTTTTATAAGCCAAAAGTTCAATGCAACCTTTGGCTTTTTTTTCGATAATACCTATCGTTCTCATTTTGATTTTGGTGCCACCAATCCAGAAGTGTTGAAATATTCAGCAGATGGCGGGGAATTAAATTATTATTTTATTGGCGGCAAAAACCAAATTGAAGTCATTCAAAACTATACACAATTAACTGGTTTAGCGGCACTTCCTCCTATTTGGGCACTCGGTTATCACCAATGTAGATGGAGTTATTTCCCTGAAAGTAGAGTGTTGGAAGTTGCTGAAAAATTTAGAGAAGAACAAATTCCTTGTGATGCCATCTATTTGGATATCGATTACATGGAGGAATATAAATGTTTCACTTGGAATAAAACATATTTTCCAGACCCAAAAAAGAAAATCGACTACTTAAAAACCATTGGTTTTCAGACTATTGCGATGATAGACCCAGGAATTAAAGTCGAAAAAAATTACACTATCTTTGAATCTGGCTTGCAACAAAATGCTTTTTGTAGAAGAAGTAATGGGCAACTTATGGTGGGTCCAGTATGGCCCACATCCTGTGTTTTTCCAGATTTTACACATCCTGAAGTTAGAAAATGGTGGGGAAAATGCTACGAAGAATTGTATATAACTCATGGAATATCAGGATTTTGGAATGACATGAATGAACCTGCCGTTTTCAAAGTGGACAACCTCACTTTTCCCAAATGAAGTTATCCATCATTATGAAGGATATACGACCAATCATTCCAAAGCCCACAATATTTATGGGATGATGATGGCGAAAGCAAGTTGGGAAGGAATGGAAAAACTAAATCCCAATAAAAGACCCTTTTTACTGACTAGATCCAACTTTTCAGGTGGGCAACGTTATGCAGCAATTTGGACGGGCGACAATGTAGCTAGTTGGGAACACCTTCGTTTGGCAAATATACAGATGCAAAGATTGGCGATGAGTGGATATTCATTTGCAGGAAGCGATATTGGTGGTTTTGTGGATCAGCCAGATGCTGAACTCATGATTAGATGGATGCAATTGGCTGTATTTCATACATTTATGAGAACTCACTTTATGGGAAATAAAGACCATGGCAGCAGCGAAGTTGATTTACTCACCATTTTAGCCTCAGAATCAAAAAATAGAATCGATAGGGAGCCGTGGTCATTTGGCAACGAAACAACTAAATATTTGAAGTCCGCAATTAATATGCGGTATCAATTATTGGGAGTTATTTATACTGCTTTTTATCATTATTGTAAAAACGGAACGCCAATTATTAAGCCCTTATTTTTAGAATTTCCATGGAATAAACATTCTATTACGACAGAAAGAGATTTTATTTTTGGAGATCATCTGCTTGTTTCGCCAATTTTAGAATCCAATCAAGAAAATCAAATCATTCATTTTCCAGCTGGCGATTGGTATGATATTTATACCAACCAAAAATACAGCGGCAATGAAGAAAAGAGTGTTGAAATAAGTTTAGATAATATTCCGGTTTTCGTAAGAGCTGGAGCCGTTATTCCAATATTACCTGTTAGGCAACATGCTGGTGAAGAAATTCAGGAAATGAAATTGAATATTTATTTTGGAAAAAAGAACATTGAAAGTTACTTATATGAGGATGATGGCGAAGGATATGGATATTTAAATACTGATTTTGCATATACTACGTATTTATATAGCGTAAAAGAATCAACCATAACTATTTCTAGAAAAAAAGAAGGAAATTGGAACCAAAATTATATTCAAAAAGTCTTATTAATTGGCTTTGATACTTACAAAAATATTTTGGTGAATGATGAGAAAATATCAGTAGAAAAGACTCAAGGTTTGATAGAATTTGTAATTCAAAATGACTGGGAAACAATCACAATTGTATAATGATGTTGAATTATATAGATAAAATTGAAGGGGAGAAAAGAATGAATGAATTAGGCAGTGAAGGCACACCCTTTTTATTTATAGTTGATTACAAATTAAATAAAATCTTAATACTATCAGAGGAGGATGTTCAAAAGGAAGGAATACGCTATGAACTACATCCAGAAACTACGCCTTCAAATGTAATTGACGAAAATTATCATTTTACAATCCACCCAATATCCTATTCAAGTTTTCAAACAGCATTTAATATTGTACATAGTGCCCTGAAATTTGGTAATAGTTTACTATGCAATTTAACTGCGGCGACTCCAATAGAAACTAATTTGTCATTAGAAGCATTATACAAAATGGCTTCCGCCAAATACAAATTATTGATTCCCAATTATTTCACTTGCTTTTCTCCAGAGACTTTCATTACAATCGACACCAATGGCATTTTGAAATCCAATCCTATGAAAGGCACAATTGATGCAAATTTACCCAATGCCGAATCCTATTTACTCGATAACAAAAAAGAGCTTTATGAACATCATACTATCGTTGATTTGATTAGGAATGATGTAGGAATAGTTGCTGAAAAGGTTTGGGTATCCAAATTTCGATATATTGAAAAAATAGAAAAACACGATGGAAATGCAATCCTACAAATGAGTTCTGAAATTTGTGGTCAATTATCCGATGATTGGAAAAATAAGATCGGGACAATTCTATTCCAAATGTTACCAGCTGGTTCAATCAGTGGTGCACCCAAAAAGAAAACATTAGAAATCATAGATGCAGCTGAATTTCATACTTACAACGGAATGGATAGAGGATTTTATACAGGAGTTTTTGGCTATTTTGATGGCAGTACAGTTGACTCCGCAGTTATGATACGTTTCATTGAAAACAGTAATGGAAAACTCTATTTCAAAAGTGGTGGAGGCATCACTTTCCTAAGTAATGCAGCTGATGAGTATCAAGAATTAATTCAAAAAATCTATATTCCAAAATCATGAAAAATACCTATTTCGAAACCATCTGTATAAAAAACAGAACACCTCTTTTATTAGCATTTCACCAAAAAAGAATGGATAAAACCAGACAAGAATGCTTAAATCTTCACAATGCAATTCCTCTAGACGAACTTATTCAACTAGATGAAATCACTGACAACAGTTTTTGGAAATGTCGCATCACCTATAGCGATGTTATTCATAAAATTGAATATGAAAAGTACGAAATCAAGCATCCAAAAACCATAAAATTAATCGAACAGGCTGATTTTCAATATCCTTACAAATATTCTGACAGGTCCGCATTTGAAACAATTTTACAAAATCAAAAGGATGCTGATGAAATTATTATTTGCAAAAAAGGACTATTAACAGATAGTTCTTATGCAAATTTTGCATTTTTTGATGGGAGAGACTGGTTTACACCAAAACTACATTTATTGGACGGTGTGAAAAGAAAATGTCTGCTTCAGAACAAAATAATTCATGAAACAGACATTTCTATTAACAATATATCTTTTTTTCAAAAAATAGCATTTCTAAATGCAATGAGAGGATTATCAACAAGTTATAATTTCACTTTTGACCCAACCCAGCAATTATTACACTTATTTTAATCCGAATTTCTTTTTGAAATAAGCAATCGATTTTTTGAAAGCATCGTCTGCAAACTCCTTGTTGAATTTCTGATTACTTGGGTTTGCAAAAGCATGAGGAGCATCGTAAATTTTGTATTCTAACACTTTATTTGCCGATTTCATATTTGCAGCAAATTCTTCAATGACCTTTTTGGATATCCATTCTTCAGTAGCAAAGTGCCCTAAAACATCAGTTTGCAATGTTTTTAATTTTTCCACATCTTGTACTGGCATTCCGTAATACATCACACATCCAACGGCTTGCTTACCTTCCAATATCGCTGATTTTAACGACAACCCACCACCAAAACACCAACCAACACTTGCAATTTTTGCCTTTTTGCCCACATAATCAATAGCACCTTTCATGATGGCTTCCAATCGATCTTCCTTAGCTTCTTGCATATATTTTCCAGCCACATCTGGGGTGGTCGCCAATTTTCCATCATACATATCTATCGCTAAAACATTCACGGCACCTCCCAAGTCATTATAAAATGCATCTGCTTGCTTTTTGATATTGTCATTCAATCCCCACCATTCTTGATACACAAACAACCATTTATTCGTTATTTTTTTTGCTTTAATCAAATAGGCATTTGCATCCTTTTCGTTGGTTTTGAAAGTAATCATCGCTCCTCCCACCATTGAATGATGCACATAAACTGCCGGAGATTGATGTATATCTCTAAAATTTTTATCGCCCACAAAAACAGCCATATTGCCATCATTTGAAGCAAAAGTAGTCGTGCTACCACAGCAAGATTGGGCATTTAAGTTGATTTCTATCATAGTAAATAGGATTAGAATAAATAATTTTTTCATATTGTTATTTTTTTACAAATTTAATAGAAGAAACCGAAAACTTTACATTATCATTTTATTAAATACATTTCATACATTTGTAAAAAAAAGAAATGAAATATTTTGGACTACTTATATTGTCAATTTTGGCTGCTTGTAAAACAGATTTGAATATTCAAAATGATCAAGTGGAAAAGACTTTATTGGAATATGGTGCTCAAAATCCTGAAAAAAATGTGACCATTACTACTGATTTTGGAAAAATAGAATTGAAGCTTTATGAAGACACACCACTACATAGAGCAAACTTCATAAGAACCATTAAATCAGGGCATTACGACAGCCCAGAGTTCTATAGAATTGTCAGTAGTTTCATGATACAAGGGGGCGATTTAGATGCAAAAAGACTAATTTCTTAGTACCTAACGGAGTAAAAGCACATCATTTTCATCAATCTGGTGCATTGGCGATGGCTCATTATGATGAGAATAATCCACAAAAAAATTCTTCGCCAACAGAGTTTTATATTGTGAAAGGGAGAAAGTATTTGAGTGATGATTTACAAGATTTGGTAAAATTGGGCAAATATACGCCTCAACAAATCTCCACCTTCGAAACCATCGGTGGTGCTGCCAATCTGGATGGGAATTACACCGTTTTTGGGGAGTTGACTAGCGGCATGGAGGTGGTTAAAAAAATCGCAGCCCTCCGAACGAATGATAATGAGTCGCCCAAACAAAAAGTAAAATTCAAAATATCTTGCCACTAAACAATTTCAAAAAAAATGGTGCAAATAGAAGCAAGCTGGAAAAAAGAGTTATTGGAAGAATTTGAAAAGCCTTATTTTCTACAAATAGTTGAATTTCTAAAAAGGGAAAAGGCACAAAATAAAATCATCTATCCTCCTGGCAACCAAATATTTAATGCATTCAACACGACTCCATTCGATCAAGTGAAGGTAATCATCTTGGGGCAAGACCCCTATCATGGCGTTGGACAGGCAATGGGATTATCTTTTTCTGTTTCTAAAAATGTGGCAATTCCCGCTTCTCTAAAAAATATTTACAAAGAAATCCAATCCGATATTGGGTTGCCTATTCCGCTGCATGGAGATTTAACTGGATGGGCGAAGCAAGGTGTTTTTTTATTAAATGCGATGCTAACGGTGGAGGCATCTATGGCAAGTTCCCACAAAAATATTGGCTGGCAATCCTTCACGGATGCAGTCATTCAAAAGTTATCAACCGAAAAAACTGGATTAGTTTTCTTGCTTTGGGGCAATTTTGCAAAAGCAAAAAAAGAGCTGATTGATACCAACAAACATTTGGTTTTAGAAGCTGCCCATCCTTCCCCACTTGCTGGTGGTGCCTTCTTTGGCTGCAAACATTTCTCCAAAACCAACGAATATTTAGAAAAAAATGGGCAAATTCCTATAAATTGGGGTGTGGAGTGAAAAGAAATTAAATTTTATATAAATTTTAATGAATTTTCACTAAACACTTATAATTGAATATTTTAAATTAAATTTCCTTTATTTTAAATCTGTCTATTTTATAGATTCTATTCTATCAATATAAACATTTACTAAACTACTGTCTTTAATAACATCAATGATAAATTCCCAATCATTTGATAATAACCTATGAAAATCTTTAATTTTGAGATTTCCAATTCTCAGATGTATTACTTTAGGTGGTGCACCTTTTAGCATTACTTTATTTGAAAAATCTGTATCTTTTGTAATGATTATTAAATTATTATTTTTAGCATAATTCCAAATTTCATCATCACTCCAAGTATCATTTAGATCTTTCACATGTTTAAAATCTGAATTATTCCACAATCCAAAGTAGTAAGGCAAATTAGCATCAATTAAATATTTTGCCATTATGCTATTAATCTAGTAGAATATTGGTGACTCATTAAAATAGCTGCATATCTTAAACAAGCATCAATATCCTCAGAAACTAAGGATGGATACTGATTTAATATTTCTTCCTTTGAATCTCCTGCACTTAAGAATTCCAAAATGGTCTGAACTGTAATTCGTTTTCCTCGAATGATTGGCTTACCATTGCAAATATTATTGTCAATTGTAATTCTATTAACTAAATTATCCATTATCAAATTTTATACAAATATAATCCATTTTGATTTCAATGCCAAAATCGAACTTTTCCAATATATTAAACAGCATGAAATTTTATAAAACAAATAACTCTGAAAAAAAATCTATAATTTATATTACATAATGCAATTAGTTATCAAATACATATACTTTCTTCCAATAAAATTCTACTAAAAATTCACTTAAAAAATATAGCTTTTTAAAAGAAAGAATGCAAAATTCCAAAATTGAAATTAAAGTTATTAAAGTTATTATTTTTATAAACACCGTAATAATTCAATGTAGCAAAAAGTTTAGTATTATAGTTAATGAAGTAATTAACTTTAGTATAGAGTCCGAAATTTAAATAATCACTTTTATTAAGGATATCTAAATTATTTTTAACAAAATCAGAAATGGTTACATAAGTCTCAATAGATGTTCTAGAACTTGGATAATAACCAAAACCGACTTTTGCATTAAATAATATATCTAAATTAAAATTAGGTTTTATATTTAATAAAGGTTTAGAACTAGGTGACAATCCAACACTATAATTCTGAAAAAATTGAAAATATTGATTGATTGGTTTTTCATGATCGAAGTTATAAGATAAATTCATACCAATTTGATCGCTTTTATTTCCATTCAAATAGGAATAATTATAAAAGGGACTCATCTTAAAAGAATGCCTTTTGCCAGAATTTCTCGCATTCAATCCTGCAAAAAACCAATTATCCATTAAAACAGAACTGGTAATATATTTTTCCTCTTCACTCAAATTCAATTGACTATTCAGCAATTTATTTAAAGTAATTATTTGTTTTACATTTCTTCTTCTGCTATCCAAAAATCGCAAATTTTGCATTTTTGTCATCTCACTTGCTAATTCAAATAATTGACTTTCAGAAACTTTATCTTTCAAAACGCCCTCTTTTCTCAGGTCATCATAGATAAATTTTGCAGCAAAAACTTGTGTGATTGGATCAATCCTACCTATACCATATCCTAAATCTACTTTTACATTAAAATTAAAATGCTGATTACTAGTATTGGACAAATCATTCTTTGTGTTATCAGATTGATTTGAAATTACTAATTCTGGGCTAACTTCGAAATACCTACCTTTTGTGTTGTAATACCTGTTGGTATTGCTGTATAAAGTATAAAAATACTGTGAATTCTTAGTAGTAGTTACAATTTGAGGTATGATCTGAGTTTCATACTTATTATAATCAAATGCACTATTCACAAATATTGTTGTATTTTTTTGAAACAATGGTTTGTTGACATATTTATTATAACCTAGACTAAAATCCCCATTTCCTTGAAAATCAACTAAATAACTATTCACTCCAGAGTAATTCATTCCACCATTCAAAGTCAAATTCAAAGCACGATAACTAATATCATAGCATCTAAAATTGGAATAATTATATTTGGTAGTGTCTGTTTTTTGAGCATGCAAATAAGCGGAACATAGAAATGCAATAGCAATCAATAAATTTTTCATAAGTTATATTATTTAATAAGTTTATTTAATACTTTTCTTAACGCTATAATATCTTTAACAGCTGCTTTAGTACAATTGATAATGTAATTCTAGGATAAAATTGGTGCCAAAAAAATTTAAATATTTAGCTTCTTACGTTTAATAAATCCTATAACTCAACTCTAATTGCAAATTATTAAATAGATTCCTCTTATCAAAAAATGAATTTTCAAAGGTTGGAACAAAGCAATAAATCATTGAAAATCTGTAGTTATTTACCAAAAAACTAACTCCAGTATTTAGAAGAAAGTTAATTTTTGAATATTCAAAAAAGTTATTATTTATAATAAGCTTTTCACTATTTGTTCTTCCATCAGCTTCTTCTAAATAAACTTTTAATGGATGGTATAATGTAATGCCTCCTTTCAAACAAATTGCAACTTTATCAACTTTTATAATTTTACACATAGCTGATAATGAAGTCATTAAGGATAGAACAGAATACTCTTTTTTTGATACTAATGTATCTACATTCTTTAATATTCTCTTAAACCCAGTTAACCCAAATATTACATTTCCATCAAAACTAAAATTACTTCCAATAGGAAGATTATAACCGATACCAGTTGTTAAACTTTTTCTATGGGAGTTAAAATATCTATCGCATCCTAATTCAGATAACCCATTAAAATAATAAACATTTTTATTTCCACTTAATCCATAACTGATATTAAGATATATACTTTTTTTACTTTGTGCAATCAAAGTATTATAAAAAAGAAGTAATAAAAAACATATAATCAATCTCATATTTCACCTAATAAATCCGATAACTCAACTCTAATTGCAAATTCGTCAAAAACGATTGACTGTCTATAAAACTAAACCTACCAAATGATTTATTTATGTCTGATGAAGGACAATAAGCATAGGTTAACCCCAGCTCAAAATCTCGAAATTTTGTAGAAATTCCAATATAATAGGGAAAATATACAACCCTATCTATCAAACTACTTGCTGGAAATTCGTGGTTATTTTGAAAGCTACCAGATTTTTCCTCCAATGCAAATAATATTGGAAAAGCAGTGATAAATCCAGTTTTACTCAATAGAGAAAAATGCTTTTTTTTGATCCATGCATATTTATAGGCTAAAGCAAGTTGAACACTGAATGCTGAAAGTCTTGTGCTATTGACAACTACATTGTTGATTTCTATCTGGTTCATAGTCCCACTTTGCTGGAAAACTAAATTGGTTTCAAAACTCGATCTTTTTATAAAATCGAAGTTAAACCCAATTCCAGTCATAAAACTACTTCTAAAAACCCGATTGAATTTTATATCTGATCCATTAGTCCCATTATCAGGTTCGTATCTTCCACTCCAGCCATTTCCAATGATTAAATTGAAATGTCTGTCAAACTGGGCATTCATTTGGAATGAAGCAAATAAAAGGAGCAAAATTAGATACTTCATCTGTTATTTGAATGGGTTTTTGTAGGCTGGGTTATTGATTAATGCAGTATCCGTAAGGGTTTTCAAAAAAGCAATAACTTGATTACGTTGTATTTTAGAAATCTTTTTTTGTGCTCTCAATTGATTCATAATTGGGTCCACATTTGTAGCATAATGCCCACCACTTATATAATGATCCATCACCTCATCTATGGTTTTAAACCTTCCATCGTGCATATAAGGCGCTGTCAACATTACATTTCTTAAAGTTGGCACCCTAAATCTTCCATTGTCATTGACATTACCAGTAGTGACGCCATATCCTTTGTCTTTAAAATCCTCCAAAGTGACTACAGTGTCAATTCCATTATTCAAATATCGATTATCTGAAAGTAAAGCACCACTATGACAATGACCACACTGTGCATCTGGTAAAAAAGAGCTTGCATTAAAAAACAAATAATAACCATCCAATTCATCATCATCAAAGACATCTACATTTCCATTTCTATATTGGTCATATTTGGTGACACCAGTACTAACAATTGTTCTTTCAAATTGTGCAATCGCTTTTGCAGCCAATTCTTTAGTAATTTCGGAAGTGTATTTTATTCCAAATGCTTTTCTGAAATAATCAGGATAGGTTGGATGTCTTTTCAGCTTCACTACTATATTTGGCCACTTCTGGTGCAGTTCAATTGGGTCTTCTACAGGGCGAAGTGCCTGATCTTCAAGTACTGGTGACCTTCCATCCCAAAACAAACTATTGTCAAAAAAACCTACATCCACCAAACTCATGGAGCTTCTCTTTCCGAATTCCCCTGTTACACCTTTACTCATTGCCAACCCATCGGTAAAGGCAAACTCTTGTTTGTGGCAAGAAAAACATCCCATTGTACTGTCACTTGATAAAATCGGATCATAAAACAACCTTCTTCCTAATAAAACGCCCTCTTCTGTGATAGGATTATCAGCTGGGATAATCATATCGGCGTAAATCTTATTAGGTTTTTTGATAACAACTGGGGTTGGAACATAAGGTCGTTCGTCTTTCTTACAGCTAAACAATAACGAAAAAAGAAAAAGTACTATTAAAAATTGCTTCATACTAAAGAATGGTTAAAGCATTTTTGAAATTGTCCATTAAAAAATTGTTAATTGGCTCATCTCCAGGCTTATGTGAGGATTGGTTATTCAACACATCCAAGGCAACTCCATTTTTATCAAATAATACTTTCTTGTAATCTACCTCAAATTTCAATATTGTATTTTCATTTATGGTGAAGGATTTATTAAAAGTAAAACTTCTCAAGGCAGCATTACCACCAGTATGATATACAAAAGGACTCACATATTTATTTGAACTATTCAAAAGTGAACCTTCCGTTTTTGTGAAAATAAAGCTATTCCAAGCCACCCAATAATTCTCTTCTTCAGATAATGGCGCTACTTTATATTCCGATGGCAATTTCGCATTTGCAGCAGGAGCTACGCCTAAATTGAATAAAATTGATTTATAATTTCCAGCTTTTATGCCATTATATACATTCGTATCTCATTTACTAGCAGTTTCTGCACTTTCCTTTGACAAATTTACAAAACTAGCATCACTTAAACTTATTGTATCGTTTGTTTCATTCACCAACTTTATATTGGTTAAAATTAATGTTGTATAAAAAAAACTAATATTAAAGGTATCTTTAAAACTATAGCTTTTCCCCATCACCAAATCTGCTCCATTATATTTTCCATTAAAAACAAGGTTCAACTTAGTATTGGTTGGTGTTGGTGTAGGAGTAGTAGTTTTGTCGCAACTTGAAAAGATTAAAACAATACCCAATATAAAAAATACTAAATTCCTCATAACTCAATTATTCGATTATTGAAAATGAATTCACGATATTAACCCCTAATTTATCCAAAATAGTTTGTTTATCTGCTTTAATATCGACTCCGTCAAACCATTTATTATAGTCTATCTTCATTTTAACTAAAACATCAAAACTTTCTTTTGTATTCAGGTTGTATTTGAAAGGTAAAGTTACATTTTTTCTAGCAGAATTGCCAGTAGCATCAAGTCTAATTTGCTCATTCACACCAGTATCTTGTTTGATTTGGATACCATAGTGAACATACCCATTTTGTGCAGTCCAAAGGGTATCTGTATTCAAACCCAAGGGTTTATTGGGGTCTAATTTTGAAGCATCATTCGTTACTAAATCATCCATCACTCCCAAAACAAAACTGATTTTAGTAAAAGTGCCATACTTTCTGAAAGTCCTCCCATCCAAACCCGTAAAACTGCTATTTTTTGATGGAAATACTCTATAAATATTATTTAATTTAATTTCTGAAGTCGTCGAATTACTTCCCACTGGAAATATACCCACAGTATCGGTGGTGACAAAAGCTTGACCATTTTGGTCGTACAATTTGATATCTGACAGATAAAAATAGGACTTCTCCAAAGAAAAAATATGGTCGTTTTTATCCCTAAAAAACTGTTGTAAGTATTTATTTGTATCCGAAAAATTGTAAATCTCCAATCGAAGTTGTGGGTATGTGCAACAGCAGGTTGCTCCAATTTTTGCACAACAATCCACATCAGCTGCTGCGTTATAATTTGAAGCAGAAATATCTGTACACCCTTCTTTCGGTTGCACACAAGCTGCTAAAAACAAAACAATTAGGAATAAAAATCTATACATCTTTTATTGATAAATTTACTCTTTTTCTGGCAATATCGACCTCCATTACTTTAACGTCAACTTGTTGATTTAATTTTAAAACTTCAGCAGGATCTTTGATGAATTTATGGGTTATTTTTGAAATATGCACCATTCCATCTTGTTTGATACCAATATCTACAAAAGCTCCAAAATTTGTAATATTCGTCACTATCCCTGGTAAAACCATGCCTATTTGTAGGTCATCCATCGATTTGACATTTCCAAATTCGAAGGCTTTCGCCTCCCCTCTAGGGTCCAACCCAGGTTTGTCTAATTCTTTTAAAATATCTTGTAAGGTTGGCAATCCCACCTCTTTTGATACATATTTTTTCAAATCAATCTGTTGTCGCAATTTCTTATCATTCACCAGATTAGCGACATCTGTTCCTACATCTTTCGCAATATTTTTCACCAAATCATACCGCTCAGGATGTACTCCAGTATTGTCCAATATATTTTTCCCATCCCGAATTCTCAAGAAACCAGCACATTGTTCGAAAGCTTTTTCGCCCATCCTAGGTACTTTTTTCAATTCTGAACGTTGGCTAAAAGCACCATTTTCACTTCGATAATTTACTATATTTTGAGCTAAAACGGGTCCCAAACCAGAAACATAAGTCAACAAATGCTTGCTGGCTGTATTGATATTGACACCCACACTATTCACACAGCTTTCCACTTCCCGATCCAAAGCTCCTTTCAGCAAAATCTGATTCACATCATGTTGATATTGCCCAACACCAATTGATTTTGGGTCAATTTTCACCAATTCAGCTAATGGGTCAGCAAGCCTTCTACCAATTGATATTGAACCCCTCACTGTAACATCCTCCTCTGGAAACTCTTCTCTTGCAACGGCTGATGCTGAATAAATGGAGGCTCCACTTTCATTCACCATAAAAAGTTGAACATGATTAGCAATTGGAGTACTTTTCAACCAGTCCATAGATTCTCTACCAGCAGTTCCATTTCCAATCGCAATAGCATCAATTTCATATTGATGTACTAGGTTTTCAACTTTGTAAGTTGCTTCTTTCACATCATTTTGTGGTGGATGGGGGAAAATAGTTGTTTTATGCAGCAGGTTACCGTTTTCATCCAAACAAACCACCTTGCAACCAGTTCTAAATCCAGGGTCAATTGCCAAAACTCTTTTTTGACCAAGCGGTGCTGCTAACAACAATTGTCTTAGGTTCGTACCAAAAACTCTAATTGCTTCAATATCAGCCTTTTCTTTTGCTATATTTCTAGTTTCCGTTTCAATGGATGGTTGCAACAATCTTTTATAGGCATCTTCAATTGCTAATTTTACTTGTTGGCTCGATTCATTTTTAGCAGTAAGAAATAAATTTTCTAATATAAAAATCGCTTTTTCTTCTTCAGGAGCGACTTCTACTCTTAAAAACCCTTCCGTTTCTCCCCTCAAAATTGCTAATAAACGATGCGATGGGCATTTTTTCAATAACTCATTAAATTCAAAATAATCCTTGTATTGTTTCCCTTCTTCATCTTTTCCTTTTGCCACTTTAGAAACAATAACTGCTTCTCTTTCAAACAGATTTCTAATTTTCTGCCTACTCAATTCATCCTCATTCACCATTTCAGCAATTATATCCCTTGCTCCTTGCAAAGCTGCTTCGGCATCTTTAACTTGCTCAGAAATATATTTTTCTGCTTCAATTTCAATAGATTTATTGGTCTGCGATAACAACCAATGTGCCAAGGGCTCCAAGCCAAATTCTTTGGCAATCATTGCTCTTGTCTTCCGCTTTTTCTTGTAGGGTAGATACAAATCTTCCAATTCGGAAATCAATTCAGATGCTAAAATTTTATTTTTGAGCTCCTCTGTCAGTTTTCCTTGCTCCGCAATAGCTTCAATTATCGTTAATTTTCGCTTTTCAAGATCTAATAATTTCTGATGATAGGATTGAATCTCAGCTATCACCACCTCATCCAACGATCCTGTTTGTTCTTTTCGATATCGGGAAATAAAAGGTATTGTGGCTCCATCTGACAATAAATTAAGTGTCTGTTCCACTTGTTGCTGGCTCAAATCCAGCAAAATCGCAATCTTTCTAATAAAACTTTTCTCCATACACAATAATTCCTGCAAAGATAGAATGAAAGACTTAACTTTATTTTAATATTGCTGTTTGATATTGTAGAAATAAGTAATTTTTGATTGAAAAGAAGGTATGGACGAGAAAATAAATTTGACAGCAGTAAGTTATTTGAATACCAAACCACTACTATATGGTTTAGAATTATTGGGTTTGGATCAGACCATGTTTAACATAAAACTAGAAAACCCCTCCAATTGTGCAGTTAGCCTTTTGAATGGCACTAGCACTATTGGATTAGTGCCTGTGGCAATGATTCCATCCATTCCAAATGCATCAATTATTACAGACTATTGTATTGGTTCTGATGGTTTTGTGAAAACAGTTATGCTTTTTAGCAATACTGTTATAGATGAAGTGAACTCCATTTTTTTGGATAATCATTCCAGAACTTCTGCAATTCTAACAAGGATTTTATGTGAATTTTATTGGAAAATATCTCCTACTTTTATCAATAATATTGAAATATCGAATGTCGAATTAAAAGCAAACGAAGCCGCATTGGTCATCGGTGATAAATCTATTGGGCTTGAAAATAAGTACAAATATGCCTATGATTTATCTAATATTTGGAAAGAAATGACGGGACTTCCTTTTGTTTTTGCAGCTTGGATAACTACTCAAAAGATTGAAAGACAAACCATTGAGACCATGAACAAGGCTTTCGAATTAGGCATTAGTAAAATAAATGAATTAGTTAAAAAATTAGTGGTGCCCAATTTTGATATTCTTACTTATTTCAAAGAAAATATTAGTTACCGATTAGATAATCAGAAAAAAGAAGCTTTGAGTTTGTATTGGAATATGGGAAAAATAAAATAAACTACACAATCATCCCATTGTCAATCACAAAGTGCTTAAATTCAATATGGTGCGATTGAAGAATTTGTTGTGTTCTGCTCGAATCAGTATCGGTAATAAAGATTTGAGTGGATGGAAAAGTTTCAATTTTTTGCAGCAAAAAGGAAATCCTTGTTTGATCCAAACGGTCAAAAATATCGTCGAGTAACAGGATGGGAGCCACTCCTTTTTGAATCATCAAATATTCAAATTGTGCAATTTTCAATGCCAAAACAAAGGATTTCAATTGTCCTTGTGAAGCAAACTTTTTAAGGGGTCTTCCATTTATTTCAAAATCCAAATCATCTTTATGGATTCCTACATTCGTTCTTTGCAATAAAATATCTTTACTTCTTGCATTTTTGAGTAAGATATCAAAATCTGTTTCTATCAATTTTGAAACATATTTCAGCTGTGCTATTTCTTTTTTTCCAGAAATTGCTTCATATATTGGCAAAAACAAGGTGGTAATTTCAAGAATAAACTGTTGACGCTCCTGATGAATTACGGAACCATATTTCACCAATTGTAAGTCATAAATTTCCAGAAGTGCATTTAAATCCGAATTTCCAGGTTGTTTCAACAATGCATTTCTTTGGTCCAAAATCTTATTGTAAGCTAGTAAATTCTTGAGATACAACTGATTAACTTGAGACAAAGTTGCATCCATATATTTTCTTCGCACTTCACTACCCTCTGTTGCCAAAAGTGTTTCTTCAGGCGTAATCATCACTACAGGAAAATTTCCGATATGATCAGCCAATCTGCCAACAGGTGTTCCCATTGATCTCCAGTACTTTTTTCTTTTTTATCGGCACTTTATATACCACATGAAATAGTTGCTCTTTCTTTTTCCAATTGCTATCAATTCTAAAAAAATCCAATCCTTCCTTAACTATTTGGACATCTAAAGCATTGGAATGACTTTTGCCCATACATAAATAATAGATGGCTTCTAAAATACTCGTTTTGCCCATACCATTTAAACCAGTAAGGCAGTTAACTTTAGGAGAACAACTTATTTTGCAGGAATCGTAATTCCTAAAATTGGTAATATGGATATTTTCTAAATACAATTTTTTATTTACTTGAAGATTGAACCGTAAAATTATCCAACTTTTATAATATCTTTGCAGAATATGTGTGGATTAATTTGATTTATTCCACATTTCAAAATATCAACAAATAAAAGCAATTAGAATGGATTTAACTACTGATATTTTAGATTCAATTGTAACTACGAATGCTGGACCAAGTTCTGAGCAACAAAGTTCTGATAGCAAAAAGAGCAAAAGCAAAGCGAAATCAAAAGAAAAATTTGATAAAGCAATGTATCTCAATTGGTTCGAAACAATGTTTCGTATCAGAAAATTTGAAGAAAAAACCTTAGAAGCTTATGGCAATCAGAAAATTAGAGGTTTTTGTCATGTATATATAGGTCAAGAAGCTATTGCGGCAGGCATGTTAAGTGCCCTTCGTACAGACGATGCTGTGGTAACGGCATATCGCCAACATGGAATTGCTTTGAGTAGAGGGATGAGTAGCAAAGAATGTATGGCAGAATTATATGGAAAAGCTACAGGTTGTGTGAAAGGAAAAGGAGGCTCCATGCACTTTTTCTCAGCAGAACATCGCTTTTTTGGTGGAAATGGTATTGTAGGTGCCCAAATTCCGATTGGAACAGGGATTGCCTTTGCAGAAAAATATAGAGGAACGGACAAGCTATGTGTCACAATGTTTGGAGATGGCGCAGCTAGACAAGGTGCTCTATACGAAGCATATAATATGGCTATGACTTGGAAATTGCCAGTGCTTTATATCGTTGAAAACAACGGTTATGCTATGGGAACATCTGTAGAAAGAACTAGTAATGTGGTAGATATGTACAAAATTGGTTCATCCTTTGATATGCCAAGTGAAGCAGTAAATGGGATGGATCCTCAATCGGTTCATGAAGCAATTGCTAGGGCAGCTGAACATATCAGAGCTGGAAAAGGTCCATATTTCCTTGAAATAAAAACATATAGATATAAAGGGCATTCAGTTTCTGACCCTGGAAATTACAGGAGTAAAGAGGAAGTGAAAGCTTATATGGAAATAGACCCAGTAAAAGTAATAGAGAAAAGAATAATCGAGCAAAAAATTGCATCAGAGACTGAAATCGAGGAATTGAAGGATAAAATTAAATTGGAAATGGATGAGGCAGTTGCTTTTGCAGAAAGTTCTCCATTGCCAGATGCAAGTTGGTTATATACAGACAATTACGTACAAGAAGATTATCCATACATGAAAGATTAATTGTTTTTAGTTAAAAAAAATAACTAAAAGCAACAAATTATAGAATGGGGCGTACAACAAAATTTGTGTGCCCTATTTAATTTTTATTTTTTCTATTATTAATTTTCACTATATTTGCGAAAATTTTTAAAAAACGATTTATATTTTAAACAAAATGGCAAAAAAGTTTTATCAAACTAACCGTTTTAATAAAGGTCAACAAGACCAAACTGTAAGACAACCAGTAGAAGAGCAATATGACGATGAACCGATTGTAGATTTAGGTGAAGTGAAAGAGAAAGCAACTAGCTTTTGGGATCACAACCGTAATCTTATTTTGGGAGTTGTTGGTGGACTTATTTTAGTTGTAGGAGGATGGTTCGGTTATAACAATCTAATCAAAGGACCTAAACAACAAAGAGCAGTTGACCAAATGTTCCAAGCAGAATTGATGTTCGAAAAAGACTCATTTCAGTTGGCTTTGACTAATCCTGGTGGTGGATATTCTGGTTTTATTGACATCATCAATAACTATGGCGGAACACCTGCTGGAAATACTGCAAAATATTATGCTGGAATCTGCTATTTAAATATGGGCGATTTCGAAAATGCTGTAAAATATTTAGAGGATTATTCTCCATCTGGAACAATAATTCCTGCTGTGAAATACAGTGCTTTAGGAGATGCTTATGCTGAGCAAAACAAAATGGACGAAGCAGAGAAAAACTACAAAAAAGCTGCTGCTGAAACACCAAATGATGTGGTGACTCCATATATGTTGAAAAAATTAGGTTTGTTTTACGAAAAGCAAAACAAAAATGATTTAGCGATGAAAGCATATCAAGATGTTAAAAATGAATATCTTAGATCATCAGATGGTAGAGATATAGAAAAATATATTATCCGTTTACAAAGTAAAATGGGTAAATAAACTATTTTAAGTTTCAAAATTAAAAGCACCTAATTCAGATTGAGTTAGGTGCTTTTTTTGTTTTTGTGAAATTGGCCTTTATTAATTTAATCATTCAAAAATTTGAAAAAACTTGAGAATTAACCATTTTTTCAAAATAAATTGTACTTTCGTTGTCTAATAAATTCTTGAAATATGGCAAAGAAACCAATAGCAAAAGCAACTAAAATTGAAGAAAAAAAGGAAACTGTAAATACAATTGAATCCTCTAAAAGTAATAGTACACTATTATACACAATCCTTACAGCTGCTTTATTGATTTTAATGTTTGTCATTCGACTCAATTTCTTAGAAATCCCTTATGAAAGAGATGAAGGTGCTTATAGCTATTATGGGCAACTTTTGAATGAAGGGAAGACACCTTATATTGACTTTTACGAACAAAAAGCCTCCAGGATTGTTTGCAAGTTATGCCATAATGGAATGGTTTTCAGGCACTTCAGTAAAAGGATTACATGCTGGGTTTTTTATCATGAATTTCTTTACCAGCTTCTTTATCTTTTATTGGCTTAGAAGATTGATGAATCCAATTGCTGGATTGGTTGGTGCAGTGCTTTATAGCTTGCTATCACTAGCTCCAGAAGCATCTGGATATACTATTCAAGCAGAGCATTTTATCACTTTTTATATAGCTATTTCCTTTTTCTTAATCTCAAAAGTTTATTTTCAGAAAAATCAGGAAATAATTTCTCCAAAATCTAGATTGATATCTTTATTGGTGTCAGGTTTTTTCTTAGGATTTGCCTTGATGACGAAGCCCAATGCCTTATTTTTTATTCCTGCTATCGCTTTCCCAATACTGATGGCTTACCTTCAAGAAAAGAATATAAAAACTTTTTTCAAAGATGTGCTCACTTGGGGAGTTGGAGCTGCTATACCAGTCCTACTATTGCTTGGAATTGCTGTGATGAAAGGGGCATGGACAGAATGTTGGTACTGGATGGTAACTTATCCAAAAATTATGTAAGTGCCATTCCTTGGGATTTTGGCAAACAATTGCTGAATGGACAATTAAAGGTTCAGTGGGCGAACTACTCCCTTTGGTATATTTTAGGAATACTTGGTACAGTAGTTATATTCGCCATAAAAAAATGGAGCTGGAGTCAAAAAGGTACTATTTTATTAGTCATTTTAGGTGCATGTTTATCGGTTGTTCCCGGTTTGAGATTCTATGCTCATTATTGGATTCATTTCATGCCAGGGAGTTGCAATAGCAGTAGCTGCTTTATTTGCTGCATCAAGTTTGTTTGAAAATAAAATGGTGGCAATGGGAGCTGTGTGGCTCTTTATCATCTTATTCATAATTTCGATTAATCAAAGGAATGAATATTATTTTCACCCGAATTATACTAAAGTATTACATGCAACTTATGGTGACAACCCATTTCCAGAGATGGATGTTATTGCAAAATATCTAAAAAGAAAATGGTGCCATCTGATGAAATTGGTGTGCTAGGCTCTGAGCCACAGTTATTTATGTACTTAGGGAAGAAAAGTCCAACCAGACATGTTTTCCCTGGATTTTTCATGTCAGATGTGGTAAGAGGACCTGGCTTTCAGCAAGAAATGATTTCAGATTTTGACAAAACCAAGCCAAAATATATTGTTTTTGTCAATCATCCATATTCTTGGTTAGTGAAAGAAGCTAGACAGCCTATTTTTGATTGGTATAATAATGTTGTGATGAAAACCTACCATCCTGTTGGTTTTGCGGATATTAAAAACAATACTCCTACAAACTATGTTTGGGACGTTGCTGCAACTACCTACAAACCAACTGGAGAGAAAAATATCATTGTTTGGGAAAGAAATCAATAACTACATTTTAATAAATTTAGTAATTTGATTTCCTTTTTCATTTGCAATTTTCAAAAAGTAAATCCCAGTTGTAAGTTCTGAAAAGTCCAATTCTTCTTCTATTTTAGAAGCTAATCTACTTTCTTGATAGACTAGCCTTCCTATTTCGTCATAAACATAGACAGTGTAGGTTTCATTTTCAAAGAAATCTGTAGTCATGTATAGTAAATTCAAGGTAGGATTGGGATAAATATTGTTGATTTTGGGAGGAAAAACCAACCCATCAGCATACTTATTGGTTATTATTTCGAATGATTTTTGAATATTTAATCTTCCACCAGTTACGGTAACATCTTTCAAATCCTTCACTAAATCCACACCTGATTTTATTGCATTGATTACTACCCTACCTGCTTCAATTGGATTTTCCTTGATTAAGGTACAAAATCGATCATAAGGTGCACTAAATAATAAAGCAGCAGCTCCTGCAACTACAGGAGAGGCAAATGAAGTGCCCGATGAAGAGGTTCCATATAAATTATTGGGCAATATATTGAAATTTTGCTGCCCAGGTGCACTTAAATCGATTGATTTGAAACCAGACGATGCAAATAAATTATCATTAATATCTGTGTTCGTCACTGCCAATAAATATTCACTAGTACAAAGACTTGGTATATCTCCACTTTTTTCAACATCAATTAAATAGTTAGATGCAGCAGAAATATTTACAATTCCTTGCTTACCCAATGAATCATACATTGAACACCATATTGGATGCTGGTTAGCATACTGCTCTTCAATCCCTGCTGAAAAATTGGTTACACATACAAAAGCTCCCTCTTTTCCATTCGAATCATTATATTTTTTTCTGAGCGATCTGATATACTCATAGGATTCAATCACCTTATCTTCTTTTCCAGAATCTCTTATAAATAGCATTTTCACATTCCAATTTACGCCACTCACACCTTTTGTATTGTTTCCTTTTGCACCAATAATCCCGCAAACCTTTGTTGCATGAAGATTAGAAGAACAAGTAATATTCCCATTGTAGGTTATTAAACTAATTCCATAATAATCATCCACATACCCATTTCCATCATTATCGATATTGTCATCAGGTACCTCTTTTTTATTTATATAAATATTATTAATCAAATCGGGGTGATTATAATCTAAACAGTTCCCTTCACTCACTGCGACTACTATTTCGTCCCCACAAGCTGTTTTCCCTCCAGTAGTTGTAGCCCACACTTCATTGGCTTTCACCAATCTCAAATAACCTTGTAGATTAAATAAAGAATCATTCGGGTTTAACGGACCTCTTTCTTTTAAAATATGATTGTTTTGAACAAATAAAACACTAGGAGAGGATTCAAACTGCTTTTTAGCAGCTTCAATATCTTCTGTATCAAACAAATAGATATTCAAGCCAGTGGATAATATTCTATTCAAAGCCACTTTTGAAGCATTTCGTTCCTGATTTCGAAGCCAATAATTAGCATTTTCTGCATCTCTAAATTGTACAATTAGTTGGTTCGGGACGATATTATCGCTTTCCTTTTGAGCTTGAAGCAAAAAAGGAACTAGGATACTGAAATATAAAAGAATTGATTTTAACATATTTGAATGTTTTTAGCCTTCAAAAATAAGATACTTTTAAATTATTTACACTATTAAATTATTATTAGTCGTTTATATTACAATTATGTGATTAATATTTAGTGAAAAATAACTATTTCGCTCATTTTTGCGTTAAAATGTAATTAAATCAAATTTAAGAATGAATAAATTTTTATTTATAGTTCTATTGTTGATTCTTTCTACAAAATCAGTTTTGGCATCATTTATTTTATTGCCAATGGATGAAAAACAGAAAGATCATTTAAAGGCTTATGGCATAACCTATTGGGTATTAAAACAAAATGTAATAGATGCACATTGGCTGTTGAATTATAGAGGAGGAAGTTTTGCTTTTCCCTATTCAAAAGTGTTTGAAAAAGAATGCCAAGTGAGGGGAGTAACTTACGAAGTGATTCCCGATGCAGCTTTTGCTAATATTTTGAATGAGATTTCGAATCCAGAAATTAACATGGATGATATCAAACTCGAAAAAGCTCCTTTAATTGCAGTTTACACCCCAGATGTGAATGAAAAAGGAGAAACCGTGCAGCCTTGGGATGATGCAGTAACAATGGTATTGACCTATGCTGAAATACCTTATGATAAAATTTATGACGAAGAAGTATTAGATGACAAAATTTCCAAATATGATTGGGTGCATTTGCATCATGAAGATTTTACTGGGCAATATGGAAAATTTTATGCCAACTATCACAATGCACCTTGGTATAGAGACAATCAGAAAAAAGAGGAGGCTAGAGCTAAAAGGTTAGGATACAACAAAGTATCACAGATGAAATTGGCAGTGGCAAAAAGAATAAAAGAGTTCGTTGGTGGTGGCGGCTTCATGTTTGCAATGTGCTCAGCTACTGATACTTACGATATGGCTTTAGCTGCTGAAGGAATAGATATTTGCGAAACAGTTATTGATGGAGACCCCTCTGATCCAGCCGCACAAAGCAAATTAGATTTTAGTAAATGTTTGGCTTTTCAAAATTTCAATTTGATGAAAGACCCGATGATTTACGAACACTCTACTATTGATAACAATTTTAAAAGACCCAATACACCCTTTACAAGATTATTTCACCTTATTTGATTTTTCCGCAAAATGGGATCCAATTCCTACGATGCTGACTCAATGTCAGACAAGAACGGTGAAGGGCTTTATGGGACAGGCAACGGCATTTCTAAAAGATTATGTGAAGCCATCCGTATTAGTACTAGGCGAAAATAAACCATATGGGGAAATTCGATATTTACATGGCACTTATGGGCAAGGAATGTTTTCCTATTATGGCGGGCATGACCCAGAAGATTATCGACACTATGTGGGTGATCCTCCGACAGACTTAAATTTGCATCCAAACTCCCCTGGATTACAGATTAATTTTAAATAATATTTTATTTCCTGCGGCTAAAAAGAAAAATAGAAAAACTTAATCTAAATTCTTTTGTTATAAGCAATCCAAGACCTAAATTATTAGGTCTTTTTTCATTTTTACATTCTATATGAAATTATTAATACAATATTTAAAGCCATATAAATTATTGGTACTTTTAGCATTGGGTCTTGCTGCCATCAATCAAGTTTTCTCTTTAATGGATCCGATTATTTTTGGAAACATTATAGATTTAGCCTATAAAAGAGACCAATATCAACTCAATGATTTCCTATCAAAAACAATGTATTGGCTGTCTTTGAGCATTGGTGTGGCGATGATAAGTAGGATTGCAAAAGCCTTTCAAGACTATTTTACCAATGTAATTATCCAAAAATTTGGTGCTAAAATATTTACTGATGGTTTGGAGCATTCAATGAAACTGCCATTCAAAGAATTTGAAGATCAAAGAAGTGGGGAAACCTTGAGTATTCTTACCAAAGTTAGAACTGACACTGAAAAGTTTATTTCTGCTTTTATTAATGTAGTATTTGGTATTTTAGTTGGTGTCGTTTTCGTTTCAGTGTATGCTTTCAGCAAACACTGGGCGATTGTTCCCACCTATATTGTCGGCATCTTTTTATTAAGTTGGCTGACAAATGTACTGAGTAAAAGAATAAAGTCCATCCAAAAAAATATTGTAAGAGAAACTACAGCATTAGCAGGTACGACAACAGAATCTTTAAGAAATATAGAATTAATAAAAAGCTTAGGGCTTACCTCACAAGAAATAAATCGTTTAAATTCAAATACTTACAAAATTCTTGGGTTAGAACTTAGAAAAGTAAAAAGCATCAGAACTTTGAGTTTCATACAAGGAACTTTTGTGAATTTATTGCGACAAGTCATTCTTTTTACATTAATGTATTTAGTTTTTGGAAAATTTGTGGAAGTAAAAGAATTAATTACACTTCAATTCTTTTCATTTTTCATTTTTGGTCCATTGCAAGAAATTGGAAATATCATTATCTCTTACCGTGAGGCAGAAGCTTCTTTATTGAATTTCCACAATTTGATGCAAAAGCAACCTGAACCCAAACCAGATCATCCTGTTGATTTCGGAGTTTTAGAAAATTTAGCCTTTGAAAATGTAACATTCAAGCACCATACAGCACAATATAATGCCTTGAATGAAATCAATTTCAGCACCAAAAGAGGCAAGACAATTGCTTTTGTGGGTCCTTCAGGGTCAGGTAAAACAACTTTAGTTAAATTATTGGTTGGATTATATCAGCCACAAGGAGGTTCTATAAAATATAATGGCGTGGCAGAAAATCAAATCAATTTTGAAGAACTAAGAAATCAGATTGGTTTTGTCACTCAAGATACCCAGCTTTTTGCGGGAACCATTAGAGAAAATCTTGCCTTTGTATATCCCTCTGCGACTGATGAGGACATGAATAATGTATTAGAAAAAGCAGCTTGCTACAATATTCTAAAAAAGGCAGAAAATGGATTGAACTCAATTATTGGGGAAGGTGGATTGAAATTATCTGGTGGGGAAAAACAAAGATTATCAATAGCAAGGGCTTTACTAAGAAAACCAAGATTGCTAATTTTTGATGAAGCAACGTCTGCATTAGATAGTATCACAGAAGAAGAAATTACGAATACGATAAAAGAAATTTCAAAATTAGGGGACCAAATTACCATTCTAATTGCTCACAGATTGAGTACGATAATGCATGCTGATACCATATTCGTATTAGAAAAAGGGGAAATTGTCGAAACAGGATCGCACGAGCACTGCTTTTGACGAGAAAGGGGCTATATTACGCAATGTGGAGACAACAAATTGGAGAGCGAAAAGTAGTTGATGATGTAGATAGCAAACCCCCTCATCATAGAAACTAAACTGCAAAACTCTCCCCGCAGCCACAGGTTCTGCTAGCATTGGGATTGTTGAAAACAAAGCCCTTTCCATCAAGTCCTCCGGAGAATTCCAAAATGGTATTGAACAAGTAAAGAAAACTCTTCAAATCAGTGACCACCTTTACGTCATTGTCCACAAAGACCTGATCATTTGGCCTAGATTCATTATCAAAGTCCATCTTATACGAAAGACCCGAACAACCACCGCTAACGACGCTTACGCGCACAAAATAGTCTTCAGTGAAGTTTTCCCCGAAGTGCGAATTTCAGTGATTTTTTCTTTAGCCGATTCAGCAACTTTTATCATTCCTTTGGCATTAAAGTTTAAGCAGTAGCTTCTGCTAATAAGCCATTCTTGGTTTGATAATCCTTTATTGCAGCTTTGATCGCATCTTCTGCCAAAACAGAGCAGTGAATTTTCACTGGAGGCAATGCTAATTCTTCGACAATATCCATATTATCAATAGCTAAGGCTTGGTCTAAGTTTTTTCCTTTCAACCATTCAGTAGCCAAAGAAGAAGAAGCGATCGCTGAGCCACAACCAAAGGTTTTGAACTTGGCGTCCACTATGGTATTAGATGCCTCATCTACTTCAATTTGCAAACGCATTACGTCGCCACATTCTGGTGCACCCACTAACCCTGTGCCAACATTCTTTTTAGATTTGTCTAGAGTTCCTACATTTTTTGGATGTTGAAAATGATCTAAGACTTTTTCTGAATATGCCATACTACAACTATTTTTCTATGATTAAAAGATTATCAATGATTAAGGATTAATGTTCTGACCAAACAACAGTAGTCAAATCAATTCCTTCTTTATACATTTCCCAAATTGGGCTTAAATCTCTCATGTGATTCACTCCTTTCGAAACTAGAGCAATTGTATCCTCCACTTCTTTATCAGTTGTAAATCTTCCCAAGCTAAATCGTATGCTGGAATGTGCCAAATCATCTCCCAGTCCTAACGCCACTAGAACATAAGATGGTTCCAATGAAGCAGACGTACATGCAGAACCTGATGATACAGCAATATTTTGATTGAAAGTCATCATAAGACCTTCACCTTCCACATGTTTGAAAGAAATGTTGGTGACATGAGGCATTCTACTTGCCTGATTGCCATTTACATAAGTTTCTTCCATTTCACATAAGCCAGCTTGCAATTGATCTCGTAATACAGAAATTCTTGCAGCATCTTGCGCCATTTCTAGCCTGGCAATTTCAGCCGCTTTCCCGAAACCAACAATACCTGCTACATTTAAGGTACCAGATCGCATCCCTCTTTCGTGTCCGCCACCATCCATTTGGGCAGTAACTTTCACTCTAGGATTCTTTCTACTTACATATAAAGCACCTACCCCTTTAGGACCATACATTTTATGTGCTGAAAATGACATTAAATGAACACCTAATTCTCTAGGATGTGTTTTTATTTTTCCAACTGCTTGAGTTGCATCGCTATGGAAAAGCACTCCTTTTTTAGCACAAATCGCACCAATAGAAGCCATATCTTGAATTACTCCAGTTTCATTATTTGCCCACATTATTGAGACTAAAATAGTCGATGGTTTAATTGAATTTTCCAATTCCACTAAGTCAACTAATCCTTCATTGTTTACTTTCAAATAAGTAACTTCAGCACCCTACTTCTCCAGATGTTTGCAGGTATCTAAAATAGCCTTATGTTCTGTTGTAGCGGTGATAATATGATTTCCTTTCGAAGCATACATATCAAATACCCCTTTCAAAGCCAAATTATTCGACTCAGTTGCCCCAGAAGTGAAAATAATTTCTTTTCGAGTCGGCTTTGATCAATTCTGCAACTTGTTCTCGTGCGTATATTGGTGGCTTCGACTAGCTGCATTGCCAAATTTTTCGAAGAAATAAGGTATCATCGTCTCTACTACTCTTGGGTCGCAAGGCGTAGTGGAGTTATTATCAAGATAGATTAACTTTTTGCTCATTTTATTTATATTGCTTCTAAATTGCACTGCAAAAATAACCATTTAGTATGAATTTTGTTTTGAAAAACAAACTTTATTTAGATTAAATATAAATATTATTTCATTTTGGGGATGAAAATTTAAAAAAAAGGACAAAAAACTAAAAAAGCCGCTTCCAAATTAATGAAAGCGGCTTTTTAAATATTGAATAAAATTTACTCTTTTATCAATTTATAAGTCTCAACTTTTTCATTGTAAATAGTTCTTATCAAATACATTCCTGAAGTCAAACTTGACAAATCTAATGTTATAGATCTTTGATCATTTAGCAATTTATTATGACTAATTAATCTGCCATCTAAATCTACTACATCAATAATTGCATTACTTACATCAGGAGCATTCAACAATTCAACAATAGCAATTCCAGTTGTTGGATTTGGTAAAATAGACCATGAAGCACTTGTATTTACAAAAGTACTTGCCAATGTGGTAAAGTTCACAATACCTGAATATACTGAAGTTTTATTTCCAGCACAAACTGAATTTACCCTTACTTCGTACTCTGTACTTTGAGAAAGACCAGATAAAGTATAGCTATTTGAAAATGCAAGATTTGTTAACCAATTTGTATTTCCAACTTTTCTATATTGAATATTATAGAAAGAAGATTTTGGCATTTTAGTCCAACTAACAAATGCAGTAGAAGTACCAATTTTGCTTACTGTAACAGTCGTTGGTGGCAAACAATCTGAATCAGAAGTGGTGGTAAACGTAATTGGTCCAGCAAAATTTGTTGAATCTATCACACAAATTGATTGAACTCTTGCATTATAACTAACACCTTGTGACAAACCACTTAATTGATAGCTATTTCCACTTGTATTAATACTTGTCCAATTTAAATCTGTACTTCTCTTATATAGTAGTAAAATATTGGATGACCCACCCGTCCATGTTAATAATGCACTAGTTGAATTAATATTTTCTGCTTTCAAATCTTTTGGTTCATCACAAGGAGGATTCAATTTGAACGAAACCGTATCTTTATAAATTGAGCTTCCTTCGTTACAATCTGATCTTAGTTGCCAATTATATGTGCTATCTGCTTTCAAACCAGTTAATAAAATAGAATTAACTTTTACTGGACTAGCCGATGTCCAAACAGAATCTCCTTTTAATTTATATCTAACTGTCCATTCTTTTACAGGTGAACCTGAAATAGAATCCCAAGTCAATTTCGCTTTTGTTGAAGAAATAATATCATTTTTCAAACCTGTAACTGGTCCACATGGATTTAATGTGCTGAAATATAAAGTATCTGAAGTTGCACTTAATTTACTTCCACAAAGTGTATTTATCCATAATTTATAATTAGTTGCTACAACTAAATTGGATAAACTCACACTATTTGTAGTTGATGTAGAAGACTTTAACTGTGTATCATTATTTATTCCAACATAACTAATTTTATATGAACTAGCTCCTGTAACTGCATTCCAATTTATTTTAGCACTTGAATTTGTAATATTAGATGCTGAAAGATTCGTTGGCTTATCACATGGTGCATTATCATCATTTAAAGTAGTAAACTTCGAAACATTACTATAATTTGATGCACCAAAAACACAAATTGCTTGAACTCTGTAATCGTATTCAGTTGCTGGTGTCAGATTATTTATTGTTATATTCAAAGTATTAGTCGTAACGTAAGTCCAAATAACAGTACCAGTTTTTCTGTACTGAATTTTGTAAGATGGTGCATTACCTGTCCAATTCAATTGAGCAGTAGTGGTTGTAATATTGGTTGCTGATAAATTGCTTGGTGTTCCGCAAACAACACTACCATTGGTTGTAAATACTGCTTCGCTAGAATAATCAGAACTATCATTCAAACAGATAGATCTCACTTTGTAGTAATATGTCATACCGCCAACCAATGAGTTCAACTGTTGTGAATTTGTAGTTATATTTGAAACTGTTGTCCAATTAGAAGAAGTTTCTGGTCTATATTGTAATTTGTAAGACAATGCCCCAGGAACTACGCCCCAATTCACTATTGCAGAATTTGCAGTAATATTTGTTGCTGTCAAATTGGTTGGAATAGAGCAAGGTAAGTTATTTAAAGTTGTAAAATCAACTTGATAACTAAAGTCTGAATTTCCAGAGGCACAAACTGCTCTTACTTTTACATTATACAAGGTATTTCCAGATAAATTAGTCAAAGAAACACTTGTTGAGTTAGAAGTAACAATTGTCCAATTTGTCTCAGTATTTTTCTTATAATGAACTTCGTATGAATTTGCATTGGATACCCCTGCCCAAGATACTGTAGCTTCATTTCCTGTTATATTATTTACAATGACTGAATTTGGAGTACCGCAACCATTAATATTGCTTGTTTTAAACTTAACAATTGGAGTAAAAATTGAAGAATCCAAACCACAAATTCTTTGAACTCTAGTATCGTATTCAGTACTAGATAAAAGATTAGTCATTGAATAATTTAATGTTAAAACTATGACAGAAGTCCAATTTGAGGAAGTTGATTGTTTATATTGAAATAAAAATTTATATAAGTTTGAATTTAGAGTCCAAGTTGCCAATGCTGAATTAGAAGTTATTGCTGATATAGTTAAACTATCTGCTTGAGCACAACCATCAGGAGTGGTAAAGTAAAAATTAGAAGATATCCCAGGGTTTGCATTTGAACATATAGTCTTTATTCTATAAATATAATCAGTATTTGGAATTAAATTAGTTAAAGTATATTCTGGTTGAGTCAATGGTCCAATTTCAGTCCAAGTAGAGCTATTATATTTTCTATATTGTAAAACATAATTAGTAATACCATAAATTTCTTCCCATTGCAAATATTCAGAAGTAGAATTTAAAGCAATTGCAGATGAAATCAATGGTACACCACAATTACCTAAAGTAGTAAAACTTAATGTTGCAGAATAAGAAGACATTTGGTTTGGACAAATTGTCAAAATTCTATAATTATAAGTTTGAAGAGGACTCAAACCTACAATTGTATAACTCGTATTTGTTATACCTGTAATAGTATTCCAAGTAGAAGATGTACTTAATTTATATTGTAATGTGTAACTTGTAACATTAGATCCAGATGGAGCATCCCATGAAATTAAAGCTGAAACAGTAGTAATATTTGTTGCTTTTATATTTGTAGGTGGGTCGCAAGGATCCACATTTCCACCACCACCAGTACAAGAACCTAAACAAGATGATGCTGCAACATAATTTCTAATTTTATTACCTGGCAATGGACCAAATCCATTAGCTAAGTTAATTCCATATGAAGTCAAATGGCAATAACTCATAATTGTACCACCATTTGTTGGAGCTGGTCCAGGTGAACAACCACCCTCTGTAGCATAACAATTGTCAATAGCACCTCCAGGCCAACCACACCAATGAGTATGGTTTGAACTCATATTATGTCCAATTTCATGAGTCATCACCATTATTGTCCAAGAATATGTTGGAACTGTATTATAAGATGAATTAATACCAGCAAAAGAATATTTAAGCGAATTACAAAGTCCACTTAAGTATGCTATTCCTCCTAAACTTCCTCCAGCTAAAGAACATAATTGAGCTAAATCTCCATTAAAAGTTGTACGAAGTGACCTAAATTGTGATAATGCAGTACTAGAATTAGTTGTTGAAAAAGGATCTTGAGTTGTCCAAACAAAAACATCTTGTAGTGCAGTAGAAACTTGCTCATTATCAAATAAAGTACTTACATTATTAAAAGCACCAGCAATCCAGTTTACTGTATTTGCTACACTATTTCCTTTATTCTTATATAATGCAAAATCACATTCCAAGTATAAATCAACACAATTATCTACTCTATTATTAGAATTCTCAATTACATCGTTCATTTTTTTCTGATTTTCAATTAAATCATCAAAATGACATTCAGTACCATTTTTTACAATTAACTCATTATCATTATAAAATATATATTCAGATTTATTTCCTTCATATTCCAATTTACCTAATACATAATTTCCATCATTACTTGATATCATTCCCATCACATCATTATTGAAAAAAGCTCATTGCAACGATTGCATTTTCATTGCCTTTTACTATTCCTCTATAAAATTTAGAGCCACTAATTGTAAATTTTTTATCAAATGTAGAACTAGTTTGGTAAGTAAACCCATCACTAAAAACAGATTTTTGAAACATTTCAACTGTAACTGGTCTCCCATTAAATGGTATGGTTAGCTCAAGAACTTCATTATTACCTTTGATTAATTCAGCTAAATTATCGCTATTCAAAGTTAATAATTGAGCATTCGAAACAACTTCTGAGATAGCTTTTGATCTAGAATTCTGAGTGGATTCATTGAATAACTTATCAAATTTTCCAGTTGATCTAGCATGCTGTTTGATTTCGTAAAGCTTTTTTGCTAATGGTCGGACACTATTTTGCCCGAATAGGGATAATGAACTAATGAATAATAAAGCAACACTAAAAATTTGTATAAAAAATTTACGTTTCATAGATAATTTAAATATGAATTTAAAAAAAAAGTAAATTAAAAGGTAGTTGTGAAATAATAAAAAAAAATATGTTTCAGAAGTAATATTACAATACAAAAATAACCAAAATTGTTTAATTAAAGATATTATTTTTGGATTTGGCAGGCAAATATACGATAATATTCTGCTTCAAAAATATTGAATATCTTAAAATATTGTTAAAAAATGTGATTTTTATCATTAATAACATTAAAACTGACGTAATTTTCGTTTTTTATAAACGGATTATTCAATTTGATCAATTCTTCTATATATGAATATGTCATTACCCTCAAGAATTGCACTATCCTTTTTCCTGTTTTTGGGTGCTTATTTCTTATATTGTACCTGGAAGATTGATGAAAATTATGCAATATATATTATTCCTTGTGTGATTGGGGTCGTCGTGACATTTATACTTAGTCCCCAAATTGATTGGTGGATGTATGTAAGAAACACACCTGAACTTTCAGAGGAATTTCGCAAAAGGCTATATACGAACTCAACAATTTATGAAGCTTTACCTGCTTATAAAAAAGCTTTGTACAGAAAAAGGATTTATTTATTTATGATTGGGAATGATTTTTCTGGAATGGGAGGATTTGAGGAAGAAATTCCTGAAGATATAAAATTCTGTGTGAGTGCTCAAGCCACTTTACTAACCCTCAATTTGGACAAATTCTTATTCCCTAAATACGAAAAAGTAATTGTTTATCAACATAGGTTTCCGAGCCCTCAATATTCAGAGCACTTTCATGCCAGTGAAATTTATGAAGAAGATGGCTGCCTTTTGTTCGATGCAGAGTTGATTTTGAGGAGCACCATTGAGCCAGTTCGTTTATTCAATCCTGTATTGTACGAATATTACAAGGTATATAAACAAACCTATCCTTTAAAGCACTATCCTATTGTATATGAAGCAGATATAGAAAAAGGTATTGAAATTAGTGGTTTCAAATTAAGCGATATAGAAGCGACCATTGGGCTTCCTTATTTAGAGCATGATGCAATATTAGCCACCTATTATTTCGTTTTTGGTGAAAGATTCAAAAAAATCAATCCAACACTTTTTAATGCTTTTGACCACCTATTTGGGATTTATTAGTTTAGAAGAAAAATGAGAATTGTAGCTTTTATGAACTTTGTTCATGAATAACAACTTTGAATTTTAACAAATTTCGAGTAGCCACTCTTTTTCTGCTACATTTTTCTCATTCATAATATCAGTTTTAATTTTTTCTAAACTTTTTTTGTTTCCGTTAGTTTTGATGATTTTGGAGGTGTAATTGATCAAATTCAAGTAGTTAACGCCATGATAACCGATATTTTTTTGGCGTTTCAGGAAAATTTTGAAACTATCAATATGAGAAAGTAAAGCATCCATTTCATCCAAATCATAATAGATTCTGAGGAGCATTCTTCGGGCATCCAAATTGTGCAAAATGTCATCAAAATCAGCTTTTTGTAATAGTTTCATCGCTTTTGTGTATTCAGATTGCCGAAAATAAATGAGGGCAAGGCAGTAATTCACCGTACTTTCTCGATATTTATCTTCTAAAAACTGGTTATAAATCTGCACAAAATGCTCCGCTTTTATGAAATCTTGCATCACTATCGCCGCTACAATCACATTTTTGAAGGTAAATCTGGACAAAACCCCATTTTCGAACAAAGCCTTTGAATCCAACCCAATTTGGTACCAATCGACAGCTTCTTTTAGAAAATGTGGTTTGCCACTATTCCACAATCTTATACAAAAATTGATGGTCAATAAAATCAAATCTCTTTGCTCATTTGCTGGAAAAAATTTCAATTGCAAAGGCAAATTGGACTTCACATCGGCATAAACTTTTTCGTCGAAACTTTTTAGCAAATTATATATCGAAAAATACAAGAATACTACTGGTGAAGTTTGCATATATTTTGCCGACAAAGTCTCTAACATTTCATCGGGAATATCCGATTCGTCAATTGCTGCCGACATGGCTTTGTGAGAAAATACGGCACAGCGTTGTTTCAATAAACTGATGACAAAATACAAAGTGAGCTGGCCTGAAAACTTCGTAAATTCTTGTGCTGTGTTTCTATTTTGGCTTATTTCGTATTCATATTTTTCGTAATTCAAATGATACGAATGGTAGTAATAAGCTGCATCTCGGAGGGTTTGATTTTCCAATTGCTCACTGGCACTTTCAAAATATTTATAGAAATGTTTGTTGGTTCTATGTTGGCGAAGCGACTTCACCAATGCTAAATTTTGTGCTAAAGGGTCTCTAGCCCATTGTCGATAAGCTAAAAAGTCCAAAAGTTGTTGGAGCAAAAAAGACATAGTATATCGAAGCAATTTATTGTCATAAGCCACATTTGGGGCAATATTTTCCCAAATAATATTTGGCAGTAATTTATGCTCATTGTGCAAATGCTTCTTGAGATACTGAAAAAGTAGCACCACATCTGCTCTTTGGTTGTGGAAAGGAGAATCGAGCCATTTGGATAACTCCCGAAGTTCCTCTTTGGTGAGGGCGGCAAAAAGCCCAATTAACTGTGAATTTTTGATCATTTTGGCTGTTATTGTTGTAAATTTCAATTCTATATTAAATTTGATAACAAATTTATAAAATTATTGCTAAAAATTATAAAATAATTAAAAGCTTTTTATTGACAAATAAATTATATAAGCTATTGTATTTTAATTATTTAAATTAATTTATTAATAATTATTTATTGACAAATGCTTTTATTTGTTATTGTTTGCCGCAATAGGCAATCTTAACTTTGAATCAAATTCAATTAAAAAGTAAATAAACACCTAAAATATGAAAAATAATAGCTCATTCACTAGCATTTCAAAAAGCATCTTATTAGTTCTGTGCCTTTGGTTTATAGGCATTTCCGTTTCGAATGGACAGGGGTGGGTGAAGGATTTTGGAAATGAAAAACTTATGTTAACATCATTCAAATTCAATAATAATATAGGAATAATTTCATACGAATACACATCAACCGATTCAATAATTTATTTAATTGAATTAGATAATTTAGGTAATCAAATTAGTAAAAAGAAATTATTTAATAATAAAGGTTTTGCAACAAAATATAGATTTATTGATAATGAACACCAAATATTATTATATTCACAAACTGAAGATAAAGCTCAGTTATATAAACTTGATAATAATGGCTTAGTTAGTTTATTAAAAGAATATAACAAATGTAAATTATCAAAAAATATAATTTACGATGACAATCAATTTAATATATGCCCATATATTTATCCAGATACAATATTTTCAATTGGCAAAAATGGTGAAAAAATAAATCAGATTTATGGCTTCAATAATGGTTTATTTTATTTTGATTTTATTAAATTTCAAACAAATGATGTAATAGTCCTAAAAGATTCAAATTATGTAGAGGGAATTGCAAAATTTAATTATAATGGTCAATTAATATGGAATAATAATTATTTTCACCAAAATCTAATAGTAAAATAAATGCAATTTTAAACTTTTTTTGTTGAACAAGATTCAACTATTCATATAATTTTTTCAAATGAAGATGATAAATTATATATTTCAAAATTAGATAAAAATGGTAATATAATTTTTACTAAAAATTTGCCCCATAATGTTAATCCAATAATTTCATCGTGGTCAATTGTAAGAAAAACAAATGATTATACGTTTATAGCTTTAAATACATTTTATAATTATATTGGTAAAATTCCATATATAATAATACTTGATAAAAACCAAGATATTATTTATTCAGGTTATAATAAAGATATTCTTAAAATCAATCCAATTTTAGACTAAAATATTATGATGATTATCTAATTATCACAGGGTTCTATTCTGATAGATATGGTAAAAAATGGAGTTGTTGCAAAACTACTTTGTATTGTACTTTGCAATCAAATGAAATACAAACAAGATTTTTCAATGACGATGATCTTAATTGTCAATATTCTCCAAATGAATCATTTAGACCAAATCGAGTTATTGAAATAGCTGATAAAAATAATAAAAAAGCTATTTTAGTAGCTCAAAAGATAAAATTTTGGAAACCTTGATACTGGAAAATATATTCTACAAAGTCAAAAAAACCATATTCAAATTATATAAAATTATGTTTAGATTCAATAGAAATTAATCACTTGAAGTATTTTGATACAGTAAAAATTGATATAGGTTTGCAAACAATAGTTGAATGCCCTTATTTAGAAGTAGATATTTCCACTCCCATTTTAAGAAGATGCTTTAACAATACCTATTCCGTGCATTATTGCAACCAAGGAACTGCCGTAGCAAAAGATGCCTATGTAGAGGTAAAATTGGATAAGTGGCTGAAATATGTGTCGAGCACCAGACCACTGAGTAGCCAACTAGGCAATATATTACGCTATGATTTGGGGGACATCCCAATTAGTGATTGTGGTGATTTTCAAATAGTTACCTATTTGGATTGCGATTCCACTTTACTTGGACAAACTCATTGCACAGAAGCACATATTTTTCCAGACTCCCTTTGCTTACCCACCAATGGATGGGACGGCAGTCGCATCAGAGTAAGTGGACAATGTTTGGGAGATTCCATTCAATTTGAAATTAAAAATGCAAGCAATAGCCCCATGTTGCAACAAAGCGAATACATTGTGGTGGAAGACGAAATTATCATGATGCAAAAACCATTTCAGTTGGGTGCAAATGAGTCCCTTCGATTCAATATGCCCGTTTTTGGCAGAACTTACCGATTAGAAGCCGCTCAAAGTGTGGGTCACCCCGGCAGCAGTAAACCATCGGTTACCATTGAAAATTGTGGGGTAGGACCCGTTAGTTTGGGTTTTGTGAATCAATTTCATCAAGATGATGCCGACCCTTTCATTGATATTGATTGTCAGCAAAATAGAGGAAGTTATGACCCGAATGACAAACAAGGGTTTCCGACAGGGTATGGCAAATCCCATTTCGTAGAACAAAATCAACAGATTGAATATTTGATTCGATTTCAAAATACGGGGACGGACACGGCATTCACTGTGAGAATCCACGATACCTTATCTACACATTTGGATCCAACTTCTTTTGTAGGTGGAGCTAGCAGCCATCCATACAGTTATCGAATTTTTGATAACGGAATTATAGAATTTCTATTTAGTGCCATTGCTTTGCCCGATAGCAACATAAATAAATCAGGAAGTATTGGCTTTGTGAAATTTACGATTGCTCAAAGGAAAGACTTACCTCTGGGTACTGAAATCAAAAACAGAGCGGCTATTTATTTCGATTATAACAGCCCAATTCTCACCAATACTACCATACATACAATTGGCAAAAATTTTATAACCATCACTGAAATTCCAGAAATCAACACATCGAATTTAAGAATTTACCCAAATCCATTCTCTCAAGAAACGGTAATTGAATGGGAAGGAAACAACATTGACGAAAAAGTATTTGAGCTATACGACCTACAAGGAAGACAACTCAGAAAGGAGAAATTCACAGATAATCGATTGAATTTCAAAAGAAATCAATTGCAAAATGGGCTTTATTTCTTCAAAATAACCGATAAGAATGGCATATTGACACAAGGGAAAATGGTAGTTGATTGAGTTGATTGAGTTGGTTGATTTGAGGATTTGTTAAGTTGTTGATTTGGAGAATTCGGTGAATTCGGGGGTCCCGAAATTCCGATAATTCGGAACGGGAGGGGATTTGAAAAAAATATTTAATTGAAAATAATTTTATTTGAAAAAACTTTGTTCCCAATGGTACATTTAACTCCAAAAACACCAATTCCTATGCTCTCTTTCTTTAATATAAATAGGTGGTGGTTGATATTTTTTTGGCTAAAAACCAATTTGCCAAAAACATCAACAACTTGAATATCAACACTTTCACCCTCTACCGAGCTGCCGAATTCTAGATATATTTCATTTTGAGATGGATTGGGATAACATTTTAATATGGAATTTGTAGAGATATCTGAATTTTCTAAAATGAGTGTTTTATTGAAAAAATTCCAAAAAATATCTGCACCCACTATTGGATAATTGACACCATTTGGATATTCATGGGTTAATCCTTTCATCAATGTAAACATGTATATAGTATTTGGATTTCCTGCTAAGGGTGTTTGATAGACAAAAGTGTTTGTAATGGGAGAATAAAACTTATTGTAATTATTTGACAGCCCTTCGCAACCTAAAACTCTATTAATTAAGGAATTGTAATAAGTTAGAATCGAATCACCACCGAAAGGAAGGGGAGAAACTCCTAAATAGTCTTCAAACAAAGGGTCGTCCGTCCCTAAAGTATTCCAAATCCTTACCGTCTTCGCTGGCTTCAAGGAATCCAAACTCAACAATGGACCTGAAGCTGTGGCTACTGCTTCAAAAATATCTGGGGCATCCATCGCCAATTTAAACGTAAATACAGAGCCATTCGAAAATCCAGAGGCAAAAAACTTTTTGGGATTTACATTGAAAGTAGCTTTGATGGTATCCACCATTTTTCTGACAAATTTCACATCGTCTTTCAAATCCTGGTTTAGATCCTTACATTGGTTTTCAACCAAATCTGCACAATTCCATTTAGTGGTATATATTTTCTGCCCCGCCTCATTTAGAACACAATAAGCTAGCGAAGATGGAAAAATAGTAATAAATTTTTCAGCTTCTCCTTTTTCCTTCCAACCCGAAATATTATAAAATTTTTCTCCATCCCCACTGGTTCCATGAAACATAAAAACAACAGGATATCCGCCAACAGGAGCCGCCCCACTTGGTTTCACAACAATAAATTCTCTATCTACACTATCTACTTTTATCTTTGCAACAATTTTCTGTTGTGCAAAACTCATGACCGATTGAAAAAGAAGTATTAGAAGAAATGAACCTTTCATAAATCATATTTTTAGATCAAGCTAGGAAAAACATGAACAAAAATAAGTTAAAATCTCATATATCAATACTACAGCATACTAATTATCAATACATTAGCTACTTTCATATTATCACAAATCAAAAGGATATTTTCAATTAAATTAAATTTCAATGTCAATAAACCACCTTATTTATTGGATAAAAGATTACTTTTTAAGAAAGAACATATATAGCAATCAAACAAAAAACAATGATATTATATTTGAAATTTGGGGTAATTTTTAATTGAGTTAGTTTTCAAATTACTCCTATAATAAATTCATAATAAATGATTTATTACTTAAAAACAATTTAAATGAAGCCACAATAGCAACAACTTAAACAAATATTACAACTATAACAAATAAATCAACTCCAACAACTACCACATCTCCTACAACTAAATCAACTCCAACAACTCCTTACTCCATATAATCTGCTAATTCCTCCCCAAAAAATTCAAAAGCATTTCTAACAGGTAATGGAATTCCGCCGCCATGGGCACAGAGGGAACCTTTTTGGAGGGCATCTAACAAATCAAATAGTAATTCTTTGTTGATTTTGTAGTTTTCATGAATGGCTTTATGGAATAATTCCTGTCCCCTAGTGGTTCCTAATCTGCAAGGGAAACATTTTCCACAGCTCTCATAAGCTGCAAATTCCATTAAATGCTCCAAATATTGAATCATTGGAAATTTCGATGGAATACAAACTACTGAAGCATGACCCAACATGAAGCCACTTTGTGCAAAAGATTCAAAATCAATATTTAAGGAATCTATTTTGCTTACTGGGACAATGCCACCTAATGGTCCGCCAATATGCATCGCTTTGACAGGCTCTTTGAATCCTCCCCCCATTTCATTGATGACAGTCGATAGAGGAGTTCCCATTTCTACCTCATAAATTCCAGGATTTTTAAAAAACGAGTCCAAGGAAACCAACTTTGTGCCACTGGATTTCTCTGTTCCCAATTTCTTGTAGGCTGCACCACCGTTTTCAACAATCCACATTACGGATGCTAAAGTTTCAACATTATTGACGGTGGTTGGCTTATTGAACAACCCTTTCTGAGCAGGAAATGGTGGTCTGGTTCTCACCTCTGGTCTTTGCCCTTCGATGGAATTGATCAATGCTGTTTCCTCGCCACAGATATATGCACCTTGAGCTTTGATGATTTTAAAATCAAAATCAAAACCACTATCTAATATATTCGTTCCTAATAATTTCAAATCTCTTAAAGTGTCAATGGCTTCTTGAGTTATGTTGGTCGCCTCCGGATATTCAGCTCGGATGTACACAACACCCCATTTTGCTCCCATAATAAATCCACCAACCATCATACCAAACAAAACTGAAAAGGGAGCTTGCTCCAATAAATATCGGTCAGAATATGCTCCAGGGTCACCTTCATCCGCATTGCAGATAATAAATTTTGTATCATTTTCCTCTTTCATACAAAATTCCCATTTCATCGCCATTGGAAATCCTGCTCCACCCCTTCCTCTTAATCCCGATAATTTCAAATCTGCTAACAAGGTTTCTTTGGGTGTCTGTATCGCTTTTTTTAGCAAATCCACAAAATGGCTAATGCCTTTGTCAGGCTGGGTAAGCACCATTTTATTGCCCCCTACCTTATATTTTTCATGTGTTTTTTGTTGGTATCTGCTAATTTCATTGATATGCTGAATATCATTACCAGAGTAATTGTTGCCATCAATATTAAAAGCGGCATTTTCATGACACCTTCCCAAACATGTCATGTGTCCAATTTCATTTTCAGGATAGAATTCTAATAATTTTTCTTTGACAGCAGGCTGTTTTCCAGCACAAAGACAGGCAGAACCATTGCAGATATATACTTTTTTGTTTTTATTTTCTGGCTTCGTAAAATCATAAAACGACATGGTGCCATAGGTATTGGCTTTCCCTATCAGAAATTCATTCGCTAAAGTTTCCAAATCAGTGGTGGATGGCGAACCATTATCTTTAGATAATTCTCCGATTCTTTCAAAAAGATTATCTACCAATCCTTTTCTTCCTGATAATTCACTTAAATTCTTTGACATAACTATATGATTATTCGTTCATTATGAGTATAGCAAGTAACTCTGTTCTCTCGACAAAAACCCAAAAGTGTTATCCCCATATCTGCCGATAAATCTACAGCCAACGAAGATGGAGCAGAAATGGCAGCCAAAATAGGAAAACCAGCAATGTAGGATTTTGTTACAATCTCGTAAGAAACTCGACCACTGACCAGTAAAATTAAATCATTTTTTTCAATTCCTCGAATTATTGTGTCCCCAATTACTTTATCCACCGCATTATGTCTGCCAATATCTTCCATAATAGCAATTAAATTTCCTTCCACATCCATCAATGCTGCTGCATGACAACCACTAGTATTACTGAAAAGCACTTGATTTTTTTTCATGATATCAAAAAAAAGTAAAAGCTGAGTAGCAGTAATTTGCAGATTGGATTCAATAGGATTTTGGCAATCTAGTTGGTCATTTAGTTCGGTTTTCCCACAGATTCCGCAGGACGAAACTGAAAGCAAGTTTCGCTTATCCAACAATTCTTTTTTCAAATAAATTTTATCAATTAAAACATTGACTGCAGTGATGATGCCATTTCTTTTTTCGACTACAAAATATTCGTATAGCGTATTTTTTTCAATAATTTTTTCTGTAAATAACAAACCAATGGTTAGTTCTTTTTCAAAACCGGGAGATCGCATCGTCAATGTAAATGGGTTGCCATTGATGTTGATTAATAACGACTCTTCCACCACCAAATATTCATCTATATTTTGTAGGAGGTTCTCTGAAATTTTTATTGCTGAATATTTAGAAATGGTTTTCATGGAAATTATTTATCCTCTAACCCAAATGATATAAGCTGCCACATAAGGCATCATGAAAATGAAGGCATCGAATCGATCTAAAAATCCACCATGACCGGGTAGCAGATTCCCAGAGTCTTTCACATCAATACTTCTTTTCAACATGGACTCCACCAAATCTCCAAGTGGACCAAAAACTGAAACAATCATGGCGATAACTGTCCAGTTCCACCAGTTCAATTCTCTAAAATAATAGCTGATAAGCCAAGCAATTAAGAGGGTAACGATAAATCCGCCGATAGCACCTTCCCATGATTTTTTGGGTGAAATACGAGGGAAAAGCTTGTGTTTTCCGAATTTAGAACCAGCTAAATAGGCACCTGTATCATTTGCCCAAGTCAGTACTAACAAGCCAAAAACGGTATTGGCATAAAAGTATTCTTCATAAAAGGCGATATAACATAATAGTGAAAATGGAGTGCCGATATAAATTGCCCCTAATATCAAAATGGCGATATTCAAAAAAGGGCGTTTGGAATCCGCAAAAAGTTCGAAAATAAAGGTCAGGAATATGATGGGGAAAAGAACAACTATGCCAAGTTTGATATAGTCACTAGAGGTTTGCAGCTGCAAAATCGACACTAAAGCAAACGGAAGCATCCCAAAAACAACTCCAATTATTTTTCTGTAAAAATCAATTTTGGATTCATTATGCAAACAAAGGCTAAGGAACTCCCATAGGCAAAGGCTAGTCACAACGGTAAAAAGTGCAACAAATGAATATCTCCCTCCATAAAGCCCAAAGAGCATCACAAGGACGAATATTACTCCAGTACCAGCTCTTTTTGCCAATCCTTCTTGCATAAACTAATTATTCAATTTCAACTTCAGTGTTTTGAAGAAAATAACGGTAAAAGTACCACCCTATTCCCAAAAATAAAATTAATGAAATTATTAAAATATAAATAGGAAATTCAAAATTATTATTTAAATCTATTTCTAAATTATTTTTTTTTACAATAAAAAAAGCAACCACTTGAATTGCATTGTTAAAGAAATGAGCAATAATGGGAAACCAAAGATTTTTGGACCAAAAACTCAAATATCCCAACAAAGCTCCCAAAACCATTCTTGGTAGAAATCCCTGAAACTGCATATGAATTGCACTAAAAATGAAAGCAGTAATCCATATAGCAATATGGTAATTGCTCACCATCTTTATGAGATTTGGTTGCACTACCCCACGAAAAACTAGCTCTTCTCCCAAGGCAGGCAAAATTGCCATCACCAATAAATTTAAAAACAATAGTCCGATGTCTGGTGTCCCTAATAAATTTATCACAATTTCGTTGGTGGAATCTTCCATCGTATTCATCCATTGCGGCAAGGGAATCGCTTATTTACAGTATATAACCACTCAATAAAAGGATAGGAAAGCAACAACCAAAAAACACCTAAAATGAGCAATCCAATGTTTTTGGGTGTCGTTAATTTTACTATTGAGGTCCATTTATTGTAATACAGCAAACTTAGCAAGACTAAAACAGGCAATAAAAATGTTGATAAATGATTGATTGCCAATATATTTGAAATATATTTTCTATGAGAAATATCGCTATTTTCATTCAAATCCTGAATTAAGCTATTCATATCTAAATGATTATAACTCAATAGCCCATAAATTATCACATTACCCAAAAATCCACCCAGAAAGCAGATGCTGAATAAAAAAATTAATATTTGCCTAGATGATAATTTATCGCCAAAAAATGAATTCATCAATAATTATAATTTATTGTTACTTCAGCCGCAAAGGTAGTAATTCTACGACACTTTACAAATGCAGCAAATTTTCATCTGAAATTTGTTGTTTTCAACTACTATTTTCAAATTTTATATTGTTTTTGGTTTTAATAACCGACAAGTTTTTTGCATAAGTGCTAAAATTGATGGATTTTTGTGCCACGATTTATTGATATTAAAAAATATTGCAATATTATGGAATACAATCCGAGAGAAATTGAACGAAAATGGCAACAACGATGGAAAGATTTGAAATCCTACCAAGTTAGTAATCAATCTGATAGACCAAAATATTTTGTGCTGGATATGTTTCCATATCCGTCTGGAGCAGGTCTGCATGTTGGTCACCCATTAGGTTATATCGCTTCGGATATTTATTCTAGATACAAAAGGCTCAATGGATTCAATGTGCTTCATCCAATGGGATATGATGCTTTTGGGCTTCCAGCTGAGCAATATGCCATACAAACTGGGGTTCATCCAGCTGATTCTACTGTTACTAACGTAGAAAGATATCGAAAGCAATTGGATAATTTGGGATTTTGCTTTGATTGGGACAGACAAGTAAGTACTTGTGATCCAACCTATTATAAATGGACACAATGGATTTTTCTTCAGTTATTTGATCATTATTACGATTTGGATGCCAATAAGGCTTTACCCATTAGTGCATTAATCAAGCATTTCGAAGAAAATGGGAATCTAAAAATCAATGCTCATAACAACCAAGAAAATACCTTTACAGCAGCTGAATGGTCATCATTTTCACCAAAAATGAAGGATGATGTGTTGATGAATTATCGTTTAGCTTATAGAAAAACCAGCTATGTATGGTGGTGTGAGGCTTTGGGAACGGTTTTGGCTAATGATGAAGTAAAAGACGGCGTTTCGGAAAGAGGGGGACATCCTGTTGTGAAAAAAGCGATGCTACAATGGAGTCTAAGAATCACAGCTTATGCAGAAAGGTTGTTGAATGACTTGGATACATTGGATTGGAGCGATGCGATGAAAGCCATGCAGAAAAACTGGATTGGAAAAAGTGAGGGTACTACCGTATTTTTCGATATCGAAAATCATGATCAAAAATTAGAAATTTTTACTACTCGTCCCGACACTATTTTTGGTGCCACTTTTATGGTGATGGCTCCAGAGCACCCTTTGGTGCAAGAAATTACGACTAGTTCTGAAAAAGAAAATATCCAAAAATATCTGAATTATGTGCAAACCAGATCGGATAGGGATAGGATGTCTGAGTCTAAAACGGTGACTGGTGCTTTCACAGGAGCATATTGTGTTCATCCATTTTCTGGCAACAAAATACCTATTTGGATTGCGGAATATGTGTTGTTAGACTATGGAACAGGGGCTATTATGGCTGTGCCATCCGATGATGAAAGAGACAATGCCTTTGCAAAAAAATTCGGGTTAGACATCATCGAAGTGGTGGACAAATCTGATTTTCCCAATGCAAGTTTGCAGGATAAGGTAGGCAAAATGATTAATTCCGACTTTTTGAATGGCAAATCTGTAAAAGAAGCGATTGGATTGGCTATTCAAAAAATTGATGAAAGTGGTTTGGGAAAAAGAAGGGTCAATTACAAATTAAGAGACGCCAATTTTAGCCGACAAAGATATTGGGGAGAGCCTTTCCCTATCACTTACGACAAAGACGGAGTCGCTTATGCTGACCCAAATTTACCATTGGAATTGCCAGATTTGGATGATTTTAAACCAGCTAGTGGTGCACAATCGCCACTTTCGAGGGTGAAAGAATGGGTAGAATTAAAAAATGGGCATACAAGAGATACCGATACGATGCCTGGATTTGCAGGCTCTTCTTGGTATTACCTACGGTATATGGATGCCAACAATGATGATGAGTTTGCCAGCAAGCAGGCACTCGACTATTGGAAACAGGTGGATTTGTATATTGGTGGTACGGAACATGCCGTTGGGCATTTGATGTATAGCCGTTGTTGGCACAAGTTTTTATATGATTTAGGAAAAGTGCCTACCATCGAGCCCTATTTGAGATTGGTAAATCAAGGGATGATACAGGGAAGATCTTTATTTATCCACATAAAAAAAGGGGATGGAGGAACAAGAAAATTGCATATTCAAATTCAATTTGCTGATGATAAAGATAGATTGTTCAAAAAAGACTATTTAGAAATTATCAAAAATGACAATAGATTTGAAGGAATTGATATAGATAATGAGATTGATTGGGTTACGGATGACAAAGGGGAGCAATTTACTCAATTGACTTACGAAGTGGAAAAAATGTCCAAATCCAAATACAATGTCGTAAATCCAGATGATGTGGTGGAAGAATATGGTGCAGATTGTTTCAGGATGTATGAGATGTTTTTGGGACCCATTGAGCAATCCAAACCATGGGATACAAAGAGTATTGATGGTGTAAGTAGATTCCTAAGAAGATTTTGGAGTTTGTATGTCGTTGACAATCAGCTAGTTGATTTTAGCAAAGACGCTCCAAGCAAAGCAGAGTTGAAAATATTGCATACTTGCATAAAAAAGGTAAGAGAAGACATTGAAAAATTGTCATTCAATACATGTGTTAGTGCTATGATGATTTGTTGCAATGATTTAAAATCTATCAATTGCAAAAACCACGAAATTTTATCGCAATTTGCCTTGTTGATTTCGCCTTTTGCTCCACATATTTCTGAAGAATTGTGGGAATTAATGGGCAACACAACTTCCAATTTAGAAGCTGCTTATCCTGTGGTAAACGAAGCCTATTTGGAAGAAGATGCTTTCACTTATACTGTTGCTATCAATGGAAAAAGAAGAGGTGAAGCAACTTTCCCAGCAAATGCGACGCCAAGTGAGGTAGAGAAAGCAGCTTTAGCTATGGAAGTAGTTCAAAAATGGGTGGAAGGTAATGAAATCAAAAAAGTAATTGTCGTTCCAAAGAAAATGGTAAATATTGTTTTATAATTTATTGTAATACAGATTGGTACAAATAAAAATGCAGAACTGGAAACTCCAATTCTGCATTTTTTAATCCCTTCCCCACAAATCCAATTATATTTTCAATTAAACATCTTTTACAATTCCAATCACATTTCGAACTTCCGAAAAATTCGGAACTAAAATCCGGAATCAACTCCCGTTCCGAATTATCGGAACTTCGGATCAACCCCGAATTATCAACGATCCAACAAATCAAACTTAACACCCTTTACAACTTCAACACCTTAATCTCCACCCTCATATTTTCCAATTCTTCATTAGAATAAGCTCTTGCAGTTGGGTTTTTCATCTTCGTATTTCCGTAGCCTTTAAAAGTAATATTGCTAGAGTTCACGTCATTATTCAACAAATAGTCGTGGACAAATTTTGCTCTATTCACAGACAATTCGAATTCAGATTTCGGTAATTTTTTTGGCTCAATTCCTGGAGCATTCACATGCCCACCAAGCTCAATTGAAATACCATCATTCACTTTCATGAATCGCAAAACTTTTGTCAATTGTGGCTTTGAAGTTTCTACCAAAACAGCCATATCCGGCTTGAAATATAAATTGCTGATTACATAAGATGAGCCAATAGTTAATGGTTTGATACGAACGGATTGAACTGCATTCGACTTAGCTACCTTAGAATCAACCGATTGATAAAAGAAACCTTTGGAATATACTTCCAATGCTTTGCTGTCGCCATCTTTTCCAGGAATTTCAAAATATCCAGCTTCATCCGTTTCGATAGACTCTTCTGTTCCGCTATCATTAAAATAATATATCGTTGATTTTACACCACTTCCTGTTTCGATATTGGTAATTCTGGCTCTAATGGCTGGAGACACATCTACAGGTTGAGGCGTAGGCTTTTCAGTAACAACTGGTGTTTCTATTTTCTTTTCTGCAACTATTTCCTTTGTTTTCTCCACTACCACTGGCTTTTCCACCATTTTTTCTTTTGGAGCTTCTGCTAATGGCTTATCAATAGATGTCGTTTTTTCAACAGTTACAACTTTTGGTTCTGGAGTCGTAACTTTGGTTTTCACCTCTGTTTTTGTAGAAGTAATTGTTTCTGAAGAATTTTCGTTGATAGCCATCTTTGCTTTTTCAAGAAGCTGTTGCTTCATAGCAATTTCCTCCTTTGTTTTTTCAACAGCCATCACCAATTCTTCTTTTGCCTGCTTTACAACCACTTGTTTTTCACTGATTTCAGCATTAGTTCGTTCGATATTAGATTCTTTTTTAGTAATTTCTTCTTTTTCCAAATCTAATAATCTTTGTTTTTCTGCCAACTCAGCTTTTATCTTTTCCAGCTGCATTTGTTTATTTGCAAGCTCTTCTTTTTCCTTATCAACTTTTGATTTTTTCTCCACCAAAACTTCTTTAGCTTTCGCTAATTCCATTTGTTTTTCAATGATCACATTTTCTGTATTTCCTCCAGATGATCCGCTAGGATAAACGGTTTCATACGTTGGCTCATAGACTTCAATGGTTGCTCTTCTATTTATTTTTCTACCATCTTCCTTATCGTTATTCGCAACAGGAAAATCTTTACCCATTGTGGTAATTGATATTGCATCACTTGGAATGCCATGCTCTAAAAAATAATATTTTACAGAATTTGCTCTTTTATCACTCAAAATATAGTTGCTATTATCTTTCCCAACACCATCTGTTTGTGCTGTGATTCTAATTTTTCTTTTTGTATTTTGATTGTAAAGTTTTTCTGCCCTATTAAGAACGGAAGGTGCATCAGAAGCCAACTGATATTTATTTGACTCGAAATAGATTTCAAATTTTTCTATCAGCTTTAAATTTTCAATAGTATTTTGGGAAAATAGATTACTACATTGAATGAAAATAAATACAATAATCAGTGAGATACTTCTCATAAATCGGTAATTTTTTTTATCAGTTTTTGTTACTCAAATCGCTTTATACATGCAAATATAATTAAATATATAAATAACTCAATGACAAATTCCTATATTATAATAATTTTTAATTTTTCAGCACCTTTTTCACTATTTTTTCATTATTCATATTTAAAAATTTAATTATATATAATCCTGATTTTAAATTGCTTAAATCTATTTTATTTTCACTTACTGAATTTACTCTTTTAATTTCTTGCCCCATTTCATTATAAATAATTATTGAAAATATTTTTTTGACTTGAATTAAAATACAAAAAATCATTTGTTGGGTTGGGATAGATTTTCACCTCATTTTCTTGATGCTCCAAATCATTTTCCAAACTTAAAATAACCGAAAGCTGCTCTAAAATCTTATTGTATCTTGTTTCAAAAAATGGTTTTACACCATAAGGTGCGAAGCTGATTACCTTCCCAACAAAACTTTTCTCAAAAGCTAGACTATCAAAACCATAATCCAATCTTCTAAAAGAATCTTGCAAAACGGAGGATCTTATCAAAGTTTTCATAGAATCTATTTTGGGAAAAATGACACTTGGAGCAATCAGATTTCTAGCAATTGTATCTAAATATTTTGCAAATTGTAATTTAAATGAAGGCACACTCATTAATTTTGGCGGTAATGGAATACTATTTTGGTACCAATTCAAACAATTTCTCGTTGCCCAATCCACATTTACGAAATCAATTCCTGCTGTATTATCCGTATCATAGGTTATAAATTTGAATTTATGATCTGCTGCATAGTATAAAAAATAGTTATTTTTATTGTAGAAAAAATCATCCCAATTTCCCATCGCCACATCCATAGCAAAAGCTTTGAGCATCCAATTGATATCCAAAACTTTTTGAATTGAATCCGCAAATGCTTGATTAATAGGTATATTAGCAGTTGCAATCAATTTTACTAAATCGGTATAATCATCCGCTGTTTCATTTGTTTTCAAATCATAAACCCTTCCTCCCGTAGTGGTGGTATTAAATAGTTTTTTATAGGAATTCTGATCTTCATTGATATATTTCAAATCAGCAGGATATGTACATTTATATAAATTGCCATCATTTTCACCAAAAACCCTAGTCAACCAATCTTTATCATATTCTTCCAACAAAGTATATAAACCATAGTATTTTTTATTAATAAAAACCCTAACAAAAGCACTTCTTCTCTCAGGGAAACCAGCTTTTTTCCAAGTATCATAAAACAACTTTTCCCGAATCAATGATGGGTCATTGTGCTGCCCATTTAAATTGATTTTTTTGACACCTTGATATTTTGTGCCACTAACAAATTCATTAAAGCTTATTTTAAAAGACTTTTTCTTAGAATATCTCGATGAATTCCCTCTTAATCTAAATCCAACATTCTTGATGGTGTCTTTTCCAAATACAAAAGTTGCATTTGAATAATTTTCAGAGAGTGGGTTGGAATAAATTTTGGCTAAAGTATCGGTTGGAATTTCAACATATATTTCATTCACCACCTTATCATCAAATAATTGATTGGATTGCGAAAAAGAGATAAATTGAAAAATAATTATGAAAAAGCCAATATATAAATACTTCATTTTTTCCATTGTTTTTACAAATTTACAGTTTTATATTTCATTAGTCCTTCCAAAATCATTTATTACCATATTTTATTTTAAAAATTATCTTTAAACCAATATCTTTATGTAAAATTATTGGATAAATTTTTGTTAGAATTTATCTATCATGCTGTTTTTTCAACCAAATAATTAAGAATGAGCCAAGTAGCCTATATCAATAATCGACCTTACGAATATCAAAATGGGGAAACTATTTTAAATTTCGTCAGAAGAATTAAAGAAAAAAGGAATGCCATCCCCACTCTTTGTGATGCCCCAAACCTAGAGCCTTTTGGTTCATGTCGGGTATGTAGTGTGGAAGTTGCTTTGGCTCAAGATGGTCCAACCAGAACGGTTGCATCTTGCCACACTCCAGTGGGTACAGGTCAATATATTTATACAGATTCTCAAAGTGTTCAAAAACTTCGAAAAAATATTATTGAACTGGTCTTGACCGACCATCCGATGGACTGCCTGACTTGTGAGGTGAATGGAAATTGTGAATTACAAGACGTTGCAGCACAAGTTGGAATTAGAAAGGTTCGATATCCTGCTGGAAAAAATCACCTGGACAGAAAAAAAGATTTGTCGCATCCTTACATGACTTCCGATCTTTCCAAATGTATTAATTGCTATCGCTGTGTGAGGGCTTGTGATGAAGTACAAGGGCAATTTGTGCTGAATATGTCGGGAAGAGGATTTGACAATCATATTATTAAGAGTAGCAATCAAACTTTTTTCGAATCGGATTGTGTGAGCTGTGGGGCTTGTGCTCAGGCATGCCCAACTTCTGCTATTTCAGATGTTTTCCAATCCAAATCAGTTCATGGAGACAAAAAAATTCAGACAACCTGCACCTATTGTGGTGTTGGTTGCAATCTAGAAGTATCTGTGAGTAATGGAGAAATTTTGTCCATCCAAGCTCCGTATGATGCAGAAGTCAATCAAGGTCATACATGTTTGAAAGGACGTTATGCTTTCAAATTTTATAATCATCCAGATCGATTAAAATCACCACTGATTAAGAAAAATGGGGAGTTCGTTCCAGTTAGTTGGGAGGAAGCCTATAGTTTTATTGTGGACAAGTTGACCAGTATCAAGCAGAACTTTGGAGCAGATGCTATTGCTGGAATTTCTTCTGCAAGGACGCCAAATGAGGAAAATTATTTGATGCAAAAATTTATAAGAGTTGTCATAGGCACGAATAATATTGACTGTTGTGCAAGGGTTTGTCACTCCCCGACTGCATTAGGAATGCAAAGAGCATTCGGCACTGGAGCGGCAACAAATTCGATAGAGGATTTGGATTATACCGATTGTATATTGGTCATTGGTGCAAACCCGACAGATGCTCATCCAGTGACTGGAGCTAAAATGAAGCAAAAGTTCATGAAAGGAGTGACTAGCATCGTTATTGACCCGAGAAGAACTGAACTTGCTTCGTATGCTACCTATTTTTTGCAATTAAGACCTGGGACAAATGTGGCATTATTAAATATGATGCTTTATTATATTATCACAGAAAACCTTGTGAATCAATCCTTTGTTGACACAAGAACTGAAGGATATTTGGATTTCAAAAATCAAATATTGGCTTTAGACATGGATGAATTGTCTAAAATAACTGGTGTTTCGAAGGATTTAGTTAAAAAAGCTTCGGTTGCCTACGGCTCTGCAAAAGCAGCTATGGAATTTCATGGATTAGGTGTAACGGAGCATTCTCAAGGCACTTTTGCGATTCAGTTGATTGCAGATTTGATTTTGCTGACTGGAAATGTGGGAAGGAAAGGAGTAGGAATGAATCCACTTAGGGGTCAAAACAATGTGCAAGGAGCTGCTGACATGGGGGCACAACCACACCAAGGTGCTGGCTATCTGGATGTTACAAACCCAGAAATCAATCAACGGTACAATGCATTTTATGGAGCAAAAGTTCCTAGTAAGATTGGTTATAAAATTCCTGAAATGTTTGATGCAGCCATTGCTGGTGATTTGAAAGCATTGTGGATAATTGGGGAAGATGTGGTGCAGACCGATCCGAATACACAAAAAGTCATAAAAGCATTAACAAATTTGGATTTATTGATTGTTTCTGAAATTTTCATGACGGAGACCAGTAAATATGCCACAGTAATTTTACCTTCCTCCTCCTTTTTGGAGAAAGAGGGAACATTTACAAATGGAGAAAGAAGGATTCAGAAAGTGAATAAAATAGTGGAGCCCATCGAAGGCACCATGCCAGATGGCGTTCAAATCATTGAAGTGATGAACAGAATGGGATATGCTCAACCTGCTTATTCAGCCGATACTATGTTGAAGGAAATTTCGCAGATAGTTCCATTTTTTGCAGGTGTTACTTGGGATAGGTTGGGCACTATGGGCTTACAATGGCCCGTAAAACCTGATGGTGAAGACACAAAATTGTTACATACCGAAACATTCACAAGAGGTAAAGGGAGCTTTGCTAATTTTGATTTTGTAGAATCTCATGAAATAGAAACCTATGGAAAAGATTATCCATACATTATCACAACAAACAGAGAATTAGAGCATTACAACTGTGGAACCATGACCAGAAGGACTGGAAATGTTGCGATTTTGACAGAAGATGTATTACTAATCAATCCAGCAGATGCTGCCAAAGAGCTGATTAATGATGGTGATTTCGTTTGTGTGGAAAGCCCAAGAGGAAAAGTAGATATTAAAGCAAAAATTACGGATGAGGTGCTACCTGGCATATTAAGTTCTACCTTTCATTTTCCAGAAATCATGTTGAACAACATCACTTCTGATGAACATTGTTCGGAGGCAAAATGTCCTGAATATAAGGTAGTTAGCTGTAAAATAAGAAAATCAAAAGGGAAATATAAAAAAGAAATGGAGGCAAAATTCGCTAGTTAAATATAAACTCAAATTCCATAAATCAAATAAAACGACAAACAAATGAAAGGGGTATTATCAACCTTTTTTGCCCTATTTTTCTATTTTCAAATTAATGGACAATCACTTCCAGTAAAAATATATAATGCTGAAGAAAATGCACCTATTCATTTGAATGGCAATATTTTACAAGACCATAATGGTTTTATTTGGTTTGTAGAAAAAAATGCTGTCATCAAGTATAATGGAAAATCCTTCATAGAAACCACGAAACAAAAAGTAGATTCCAATAATGTTTTTACTAAAATAGTTGAAATTGATAATAAATTATTGGTCTTATCAAAAAATGGCATTCGTCAAATCGTACATGACTCAATCAAAAAAGTAAATTGGGTAAAAAACGAGCTAAAAAGCCTAATTGCATGTGAGGCAAACAGCAAAAATAAAATTCATTTTTTGACACATGACGGGATTTTTATCCTAAAAAATGACTCTTTTGTGAGAATAGTCAATTCTCCATTGATCAAAAACATCGAAAACAGAAGCAGCTTAATATTCGTAAATGATTCTTTAGCAATATCTTACACATACGATAAAAATATTATATTATTTGATTTTAAAGAAAACAAAACCTTTGAATTAAAGATACCTGCCTTAAAAATAATAAAATCGAAAGGAGAATTTTATTTCTTTACTTATGAAAATGGCATTGAAAAATTCAATTTTTTATCCAAAAAAAACAATCAACCGATATATGAAATAACACCTATTTGTAAAATCAAAATAGCAAAGTCAAAGATTTTTGAATTTTTGAAGGATGAAAACGATAATTTTTGGTTGACCTCTCCCTATAAAAATCTAATAAAAGTCGATAAGGATGGGACGATTCACTATTATGATGAGAAATCAGGAATTCCATCCCTCTGGATTACAAATATTTATGCAGATAGAGAACAAAATCTTTGGCTCTCCTACTATCCAGGTTTGTGCAAAGTGACTAAAAATAACAATCAAATTTATACCATCCATAATGGGCTCTTTTCCAATAATTCGAAATCTCTGTTTGCTGATGATTACACCAATTCATTTTATATTCTAAATGGAAAAGGAATCAATCGACTTAGCAAGAATTCAATAAATCGAATAAATCTGGAAAATGGGAATCCCTTAATATCAGATTTTATTTTACCTGACAAAGATCAATTGTATGCTGTGGAAGAGGGAGGATTATTCAAATATAAAATCAAAAATGATATTTTAATCAATAAGCAATCGATACAAAAATTCACTGATTTTCAAAACATTAGATTATATAATTTCGGAAATGATATTTATTTTCAAAAGGATAGTTTTCTTTTTTTGATAAAAAACTCAAAGTCAATTTTATTAAAAACTTCAATCAATTTTTTAAAAATATCACCATCGATCATAACAACCATTTTTGGGTAATCACAATGAATAATCTAATTTATGAATATTCATTAATCGACAATCATCTAGAATTATATAAAACATACGATCTTGAAAAAAGCTATAATTTCCAACCCATCACTAGATTTCGGTCAATTATCACGGATAGTTTGAATAATATTTGGGTAACCTCCTCCGAAAAATATATATACAAATATTCAAGAATTGAAAATAAATGGTTTGCCAAAAAAGCCATTTCAGATGATGTTCGATATTCTGACATCTGGAATATAAGTGAAACTAAAAACAAATTGTATATCTCTACATCTACAGGTCTGAAAAGCATTTATCTTGATGACAAAGAAATGAATATCGTCGATGAAAGAACCAACACAAAAGTCACCTGCTCCAATCAAGTTGTTTCTTTGAAAAACGGATGGTCATGTGCTACCAATGCATCCAACTTAACCCTTTTCTACTATAAGGATACCAGCCTCGATTTCACACATAATGTATTGATAAACAACTTAATTATCAATGGTGAAAAAAGATATTTAACTGAAAATGAAGCGATAAAATTAAACCCTAACCAAAACAATATTTCTTTTGTGGTTTCTTCGGATTCTTATTTGAATGAAGATATCAATGAATTTTCATTTTCTATATCAAAAGACAATAGTACCGTTTGGAGTCCCTTTCAAAAAAATAACGTGCTCAATTTCTTAGAATTAAGCCCTGGAAAATATACTTTTAAAGTCAAATCACAAAATGCTCAAAAGTCGGCTTCCCAAAATATTGCTATTTGCCAATTTGAAATCTTGCCAGCCTTTTGGCAGACCACTTGGTTTTTAGTTTTGCTCATATTGTTGCCCTTATCAATTATTTATTTAATTTTCAGAAATAGATTCTTGCAATTAAAAAAATTACAAACTGTTCGAAATAATATTTCAAGAGATTTGCATGACCAATTGGGTAGCTCTATCAGCAGCATATCAATGTTGAGTAATATCGCTTTAGTGAAAACTAATCAACAAGAATCAACAACACAATTATTGGAGCAAATTAGCAAAACTGCTCTAGAAGCTGGTGAGAGTATCGACGATATTATTTGGAGTAACAATCCAAAATTTGACAACTTCGATGCCACTTTTAGTAGAATCAGAAATACAGTTTCTGAATTATTGGATGCTTCGGGCATCAATTACGAAATTAAATTCCCCAATTTGCACCAACAACATTTTGATACACAACTTCGTAGAGATCTTTATTTGTTATGCAAAGAGGCTTGTACGAATATTGCAAAATATTCAGCTGCAAAAAAAGTGCAACTTACTATAGAAATGCAACCCCATCAATTGTTGTTATCCATTATTGATGATGGAACTGGATTTGATGTAGAAAAAGCTTTGAATGGCGATCGAAATGGGGTAAAAAACCTCATTCAAAGAGCTCAATCCTATAAAAATGGGAGTATTAAAATTGACTCAGAAATCGGAATTGGCACAAAAATCTATATTAATTTGCCCTTGAAAAATGGTACGAATATGTGATAGTTTTATTAAAAATAAATGCTCAACTTGCATCAGCTAAATCGCTAACCAATGAAAAATATTATTATTTATGAAGACAATAATTCGCTGAGAAGCAGTCTAGAATTATTACTGCAAACCAATCAACAATATAAAGTAATTGCTGTTTTCAACGACGCAAATACGATAGAGCAGGATATTGCCTCTTACAAGCCTGATTTAGTGATTTTAGATATCGATATGCCCGGCAGAAAAGGAACGGAAGTAGTCCCAATTATCAAGAGAATCAACAAAGATACCAAAATACTGATGTACACTGTTTTTGATGAAAGTGACAAATTATTTGATTGTTTATGTGCAGGAGCAAATGGGTATGTGTTAAAAAAATCTTCTCCAGAAAAGTTTTTGCAATATGTTTCCGATGTATTAGACGGTGGCACCGCTTTTTCGCCCACCATTGCACAAAAAGTGTTGATGAGTTTCCAGAGAGCAAACGAAAATCAATACAATTTATCGGATAGGGAAAAGGAAGTATTAAGAAGCTTGGTGAATGGATATACTTACAAAGGAATAGCAGATTTATTAAATATTTCAACTAATACGATCAGAAAACACGTCTCTTCTATTTACGAAAAATTGCATGTGTCGAGTGGTAGAGAAGCCGTAACCTTGGCTATCCACAAAAAAATTGTATAGTTTGTTTTTAAGTTATTTGGGGAAAAAAGATGAATTTTTATACTTTTTGGGGAGGGTTACTTATTTCAGCCACAATACTATATTATTCGATTGTCTTAATTCTTTTTGCATTATTATTCCAAAGTATTATTCTTTGTTCCAAACTTGATGTAATGATTCTATCTCCTTTTTCATTCCACGAAACTCCCCATAAGTAGTCTTTGGATTTACCTTCTGAAATGAGGTTTCCTTTTGTGTTCCATATTCTTAATGCGTCGCTAGCTGATGCTAGCCTGTCGCCTTTTTTATTCCAAGCCAAATTTCTGTATTCGCCTTTGCTAATGTCAATTGATTTTACGAGTTCGCCTTTTTCATTCCAATATTGCAATAACGATTTGTCTTTTTTGTCACCATAATCACCAGTTACAAAAAAATTGCCTGACTTATGCCAAGCAATACTTAGCAACAATACATCTTCCGATCTATGTTTTATCGTTTTTAGCAAATTGCCTTCAAAGTCGAAAAATCGTATTTTGTCGGAAACGGTAATAAATATATTTTTTTTGGGATGCCATTCAATAGCTGTAATACTTTTGGTATTTTCGTTAATAAATTTTCTGATTAATTTGCCTTTAATATCATAAATCAATATTTGTCCGTCATTGTCTGCAATACCTAAATATTCACCTGTATAGTTCCAATCTACTCCTCTTGCTCCATCTGGTGAGATGTCATTTAATTCAATTTTCTCATTTGTTTCCAAATTAAGAATAAATGATTTTTCGTCAGACATTTGTGTTGCTACAGCAATAATATTTTTTGTTGGATGCCACTTTACTCGAGTTATCGTGTTTTTTATAGGATACGATTTGAATAATTCTAGCTTTTTATTATATATTTTCAATGAATCTACATTACCTCCTATTGCTATATATTTTCCATTTGGACTCCAATCTGTTGTCCAAAGAATTTCCTTTGATATATTATTTTGAGCAATAGCTTGATTACAAAAAATAAGAATCAGAAAATATAATATTGACAAAAGTCCATTACAATATCTCATTTCAAAAGGTTTTTTTGAACTAAGAATTCTAAAATGATTGCTAAAGATCTTAATTGGTCAAGCCCGTTAAATCTTTTTTTAAATGAATGGTAGATTAGAGTTTACTTTTTTGCTTTTGTTCTGGGTTTATTGACTCCTCTTCAATGGAAAAGTTTACAGCGGTGATTTTCCATTGACCGTTTGTCTTTATCATTGCCCAATTTTCTTTTCCCCAATTTGTTTTCTTACCATTTTCCCAAAAACTATAATCAAACATAACCGTAGCAATATACCCATTTTCCAATACTTTAATATTTGAGAACTTTTCTTCTATTGCTTTGGTGTAATAATGTCTATAAAAAGATTTGTAGGTTGCTCTAAAATTGTCTTTTGAAGTGCTGTCTTTTTTCAGTTCTGCAGCATAAGATTTTTGGTGAGTAACTCCAACCCAAACAACTGGATCAGTATGAAAAAGAGCATAAAATTTGGTGCTATCTTTGAACTAGGCATTCCATAAAAGTTTGTAGCACTGTTTGAATCTCCTTTTGATTATTAGTTTTATTTTTTTGGCCAAATGCTACTTGAGTTATCAAAAAAGCGAATAAAATGATTGCTTGTCCTCTCATTTCTATTTTAATTTCATTTTAAAAAGTCCTCAATAAATTTATCACCAACTATGTTTTTGGGCTTATTTGGGTTAAAGTATTCCAAATACTCCACAACTCAAATCTCAAAGCCTTTTATCCAAAATATCTACCCATTATTTAGAAAATAATGTGGGTCAAATTTATACAAAAAAACACCTTGTAGTTTATTTCCAAAGGTATCATTTTTCAATTTGGAATAAAAAGCATCCCTTAACCCAGATGTTTTGATTGTGCAACAGTTACCTATGTTAGCTATTCGGCTTTCTTTTTCATCTTCTATTAAGTCCATTTTTTAATTCATTCAAATAGTCCAAAATAGCTTTTCGTTTTACTTGGTCATTACTGTTTAATTCCTTTTTGAAAAGGTTGTAATTAATATTAACGAAAAGTAATTCATTGTCTGCTAGAAAATACGTTAATAGTTTCAGCTCGTTGAGTTTAATATCACGAAACTGGGGTTCGTAAATTTTCTTATTTATGTCAAATTTGTATTTTATTTCTGTCGAGTCGTTGATAAAATCAATTTGATTTCCTAATGTGTCAGTAAACTGATTGTTAAACACAAATTTTATTTTCAATGGTATCATGTCTAGAATTGTTGTTTCAATCCGATATGCCCTTATGCTCCAAGGAAATTGAAGATTTATATTTTCGATTTCAGTTAATGTCGGCAAAAGCTCATCTTTTTCATATCGGTAAAAATTAAATTGGTGCCACCATATACCTGTTCCGCTACCATAATTTACCTTATAATAGATAATTGTTTCATTAAGTTCGTTTTTGAAGTGTTTAAGTTCAAGTCCATAACGGTGGAAAATTTTGTGTTTTGCAATGACCTTGTCTGATTTGAAAAAGTAAACATCATTATTCCAAGATAGTCCATCGTCATAACCAATCAAAATTGCAATTCATTAAAGTCCTTATGATTGTTGTCAAATGAGTAAAAGTTAATGGGTAATTTATTTTTCTCCAAATTTGCAGTAAAGCTACTGTCTATTTCAAGTTGAAGGAAAATTCTTTTGCTAAATCCAGATTTATTACACCCTCATTAACAGTTACTTTAATTCATTAAAATCTGTCGGACTTAATTTGTTGTTAAGTTTAATTTGATTGTGTAAAATTGAATCAACTATAAATTTGAGTTTTTTTGTCCAGCTATCTTGATTTAAATTGCCAATACTATCAAGTAACGAAAAAGTTCATTTTCGGAATATTGAATGGTCTTAATTGAATTAATTGAGTCATTGCTTGCTGTAACGATTTGTTTATTGATAGTTTGATTGTTACATGCTGTCAGCCCTAGTAAAGCGATATATATTATTGTCCATCTCATTGTTTATGGTGTTTTTAAGCTTACAGCTAACGTTTAGCACTGACGAAGGACAGCCGATAGGGAGTCTTCAGGTCCAGTGCATTGTTATCATCTGTATTATTTTAAGTATCTACTGTTATTTCATCCCAATTTAAATTTTCGTAGCAAGTTACCCAATTTATTGCATAATGCCTTTCTTGAATTATACTTCGGTTGATTGATAATTCATGCGATTTATCGTTTTTTGCAGCCCAATGCAATCTGTAAAGAAGGTCTGATTGATCAAGAATTTCGGATTTGTACCTTAGTTGAGATGTTTCAATGAAATGCTTAGTGGTTTCCATAAAATCAGGTAACAACTCAATAAAATCTTCAATCTGAATTTCATCTGTTGGCATTTCAAGTACTTCAATTTTTTTAATCGTCCAAAGTAAAATCCAAATACATTCTGCTTTCCAAGAAATATTAATCAGTTCTTGCTGCTCAAATTTTGAGGTTGTTAAAAATTGTTTTTTTTCGATTGGAGTGACAGAATCCCAAAGTTTCTCTTTTTTCAAATACTTTACAACATCTAGCTTGTCTTCTTCAACTTCACCAATGTAGCATAAATAGGATAGAATAATTATTCTTTCAGCAATTTCTTGAGCTGTTCGAAGTACCGTCTCTGACTCTTCTTCAATCGTAGGTAAATGTTCGATAAACGGTATGCCTATTTCTCTGAGAAATTTCTCAGTTATCAATTTCCTTTGTAGGGCTGTTTTCAATTCATACATTTTTATAGATGATAACATATTGGGGCTTGCCAACTGTGGGAAATATGAATCCCGAACAATCGGGACTGATGTTCAAATTTAGTACTTGTGCCCCCATTTTCACAAACTCTAGTTAGCTGTAGCCGTTTTTAATCATTATGTTTCAAAAAGTCTCCCCATTCGTTTTTCAATAATTTACAAAATTTCTCAATAGTTTCCTTTTGTGTTTCTGTATATTTTTCACTATTTTTTATTAATGTCTTACAATAATCATTTACAAGTGATTCGCCTTTTCCTGTTTCAATGTTTTCGTCTATTATTTCAAATTCCAATAATGCTATTTTAGGCCCAAATTTCTAGGTCAGCATCATTAAAACACGTTTGTTATCAAAAAATGTTGCAAATTGTTTTGGATTGTTTTCAATAAATTCTTTCCTAAATTCCCAATTCCTTCGGCATAAGCTCCGTCAGCATTTTTATAAGAATTTGTAAGTACTCTAAAATAAAATTCTCTTGTTTCTTTATCACTATTTTTTAATTTGTCAAAGTATGAAAGTGGTTCTTCTGAATATTTAGCGTCATTGTTAAACAATTTTATTGCTAATTTAGGGGTCTTTGGGTCTGTAATGATTTTATTAAAATTACAATTTGTTTCATTGTCAGATATTGATACACTGTCTTTGGTTTTTCCTTCTGGATTTGAAACTAACTCTCGATTTTCGTTATACGTTTTTTCTTTCTTGTCATTTTGGTTACAAGAAAAAGTAAATGTCAGAATTCCAAATTGTCAATATGTATGGTGCGTTTTTCATAAGGTTACTGGTAATGGTTCGGCGACAAGTGACGTGCCGTCGTTAGGAGGCATGATCGTCTTGTTGCTTGTTATGCATAGGAATTTATTCATATATCATGTCATCAATATTATGCCCTTTACATTCCGGAGTAGACTTTTCCCATTTTAAATCTTTGAATTTATCAACTGAAATTGCTCGGTATAAACATTTTACTTTAAATTCAAAAGGTGATTTGAATTCAGTTACTTCTTGTATTCTAGATTCAACAAATTTAAAACTTTCATTAAATTCATTCACTGAAAACACATAGTTCCAACCTTTAAGTTTAGAAGCAAAACTAGGATAAAGAATTGAATTGGTATTCCCAATCATGCTTTTACAAATTGATGCAGTTTTATAATAATTGTATTCTTGTCCTTCTTTAATTTCTTCAACAAATATATCATTTAAAAAATCATGAACACCCTGCAAATAAGGAGGAAGGTTGTTAAATTCTGTCAGTTTATTTGTATCTGCACCCAGTACAACACTTCTCATAGATTTCTTTTCATTTCTAAAAGTTGTTGTCGCAATCCAATCGCCTAATTTTGGTCTGACTTCAAAATTGAAGTTCCAGGATCATTTGAACAATAAAATACCGTTTCATTGTCTAGATTAGCTCGACCAATTTTTGTGTTTCTTGCTGGTGGATATATTAATTCAGAAATATTATTAAATAAAGTGCCTTTGCAACAACATTTACGAACTCTGGTAAAATCTAAAACTTGATCTTCCAAAGTGTGTGAAAACCCTATCAAGTTTTTTCCAAAGATTCTTATCATTGTTTGGTCGTATAGGAACCGATGTTCTTCTTTGCTGAAATCAAGTCTTTTCACAAATTCAGTCAAAAATATCCTTGTATCTTCTCTGGATTGTTGAATTATATTTAAAACAAATTCTTTGGTCATATTTATTTTTCTTATGCATAACAAAATATAAACGCAAGTTACCATTCAATAAACAATAAACTTGCATTTATTTCGCCTATAAATAAATTTACAAATATTCATACAAAAATAACAAATCCATTCAATATCCACATCACATTTTCCACAAATAATTAAACAATTCTACACACTTCTATTTGTTAGATTTTTGCTTTAAAATATGGTACATTCATGTAATTGACATACTATAATTATCAAATTATCTTTGTAACGAATAAAAAATAATTTTTATAGATTGATGCTAAAAGTAGCCTCAATAAACCAAATGATAATTTTTGAAAAAGTTTTATAACCCCAATTCTTTTTTATACATCCAAAATCAATTGAAATGAAACAATTACTACTATTATTATTCGTAGCTTCATTGCTTATGACGAGCTGTGATCCAGCTAAAGATACGACACCACAAACTATCTTAACCATCGCCTCTAGCTCCGATGTTCCCGTTGGTGACTGGCCAGATAGAGGATTACCAGTTGATTATATCGTAAAAATACAGGTGAATTTTAGTAGCGGCATTGTGAATGTCGGCAAAAATGTTACGATCCAATTCGATGGGGCAAATGCTTCATTCAATATTACGGGTTCGGCTGCTGTTAAAATGATTGGCACCAAAGATCAACCCATAATTTTAGAAGGAATTACTCCCACCAAAGGGACTTGGAAAGGGGTGCTGCTGAACTCCTCTAGCTCAGAAAACATCTGGGAATATGTTACCATCAGAGATGCTGGTAGTACAGTGGATGGTGCGATAGTGATGAGTAGCATTGTAAATCAAAAGCCGAGCATATCTAACTGCCTCATTACCAACAATAAAGGCTATGGGGTTTATTGCAATAGCTCTAGCACATTATTTACCAAATTCTCAAACAACACCATATCTGACAACTCTAATGCTCCGATTTTTTTACACCTCAATACCATTCAGTCTCTGGATAGCAACAATATTTTAGCCAATAATACCAATAAATTTGTTGAATTGCATACTTTATCATACCAGCTTGATGAATCTGCAATTTGGAATAAACAAGATGTACCTTATAGACTAAAAGGCCTGATTATTAAAAAAAGACTAGAGTTGCGACCTGGAACAAAATTAGAATTTTTGCCAAGTACTTTGATGGTGGTCGGAACGGCTAGCACCGAGGTTCCAGCAGCTGTTTTGATAGCTAATGGAACGCCGACTCAACCTATTTCTATCTCAGGAACTGTGCCCAATGTGGCAGGGCAGTGGGAAGGAGTTAGAGTGAATAGTTCTAGTGTAGAGCATGTTATGAACTATTGCAACATAGATGGAGCAGGGTCTGTAGCCGGATCATGTGCCACTTTCAAATCCGCCTTAACGATTGGAAGAAGAACGAGTTGCACTGCAATATTGAGTAAAGGTAGCTTTACAAATCTTTCGATAACGAATAGTGGCGGCTATGGAATTGCCTACAGATCTAGCGACAATCCAGTAGTTTCTGCCAATTCATTTTCAAATTGTGCTTTGGCGAATGTGTTTAATTTTTAAATTTATTACAAATTTCTTTCAAAATTAAATGCATTCCTTTAACTTCACATAAAAAAAATGCCATTACCAGCAGCAACAGTAGGAAGCCTAACGGCAACAGGTGACACAGTTCTTCCTCCCGGAAATTTTCAAGTATTGATTGGTGGTCTGCCAGCAGCTTGTGTGGGAGATATGGTGGCTGGTCCATTCTTTAATTCAGGACCAGCTTTCATCATTTCTGGAAATTTAACCGTTTTGGTTGGGGGCAGACCTCTTAGCAAGAGTAACCTCTATGGTAGCTGGATTGACGGCTACTTTATTAGGTCCAGTCCCCGTTTCTTCTCCAATTATTACTGGAGCAATGAATGTTTTGGCTTAAATTATCAGCATTAATTTTTGTTTCTCAACACCAATCTTTCCCTTTCTGGACCTGTGGAAATCATCGTTATCGGCGTCTTTAGCAAAGATTCTAAAGACATGGTGTAGGCTTTCAAAGCTTCTGGCAAACATTCAAATTCGGATTCCACTCCTGTATCTTGTTTCCAACCTTGATACACATGATAGACTGGATTCACTTTTTCAGTTGTTAAATCAAATGGTAGCTCATCGGTTTCTTTTCCATCATATTCATAATGAGTTCCAGCAGAAATGAATTCCATGTCGTTCAATACATCAATTTTGGTGATGGCAATTTGAGTAACGCCATTGAGCATGATAGTATATTTCAATTGTGGAATATCAATCCATCCACATCTTCTTGGTCTTCCAGTAGTTGCCCCAAATTCGTGACCCACTTTTCTAAGGTATTCACCTTCCACATCGTGCAATTCGGTTGGGAAAGGACCGCTACCAACTCTAGTGCAATAAGCTTTCATGATTCCTATGACTTCCCCCAATTTTGTGGGGAGCTACGCCTAAACCACTACAAACACCAGCTGTAATGGTATTGGAAGATGTAACAAATGGATAAGTGCCGAAGTCAATATCTAACATCGAGCCTTGAGCACCTTCTGCTAATACTTTTTTACCTTCAGCCAAAGCATTGTTTATAAAATACTCACCATCCACCAATTGCAATTGCTTGATAGTCTCGATGCTCTCCATCCATTTTTGCTCTTCCCCAGCCAAATCAAAGTGGACTGTAGCGAATTGCTCTAATAATTTGATATGCTTCGCCTTCAGACTTTCATATTTTTCTTTGAAATTCGGCAACATCAAATCACCTACTCTCAGACCATTTCTGCCTGTTTTATCCATATAAGTAGGACCGATTCCTTTCAATGTGCTACCAATTTTCTCTTTGCCCTTCGATGCTTCGGAGGCTGCATCCAGATAGCGATGGGTTGGGATAATAAGATGTGCTTTTTTGGAAAGTAACAATCTTTTTTGATAGCTTACTCCTGCATGATCTAAGTTTTCTAGCTCCTTTTTTAAAGTAATTGGGTCGATTACCACCCCATTACCAATCAAATTCAATTGGTTTTCTCTAAAAATACCAGATGGCACCGTATGAAGCACATACTTTTTACCATCTAAAATTAGAGTGTGCCCAGCATTCGGTCCCCCTTGGAATCTTGCAATTATATCGTATTTTTCCGCAAGAAAATCTACAATTTTTCCTTTCCCTTCATCTCCCCATTGAAGACCTAAAATTACATCGATCATTTTTCAGCTATTTTTATCTATTATTTTCTAAAACCACCCATTCCTCCAGGAGGCATCATTCCCGGAATTCCTTTTCCAGTTGCAAAAGAATGCATCATTTTTCTCATTTGCTCGAATTGTTTCATGAAGGCATTGATGTCATCCATTGATCTGCCACAACCTTTTGCAATTCTTTGCTTTCTTTTCAAAGTAATGATATCCGGGTTTCTTCTTTCTTCCAAAGTCATTGAAAAAATAATGGACTCCACTTTGGTAAATGCTTTTTCGTCAATATCCAAGTTCTGAGTCATTTTATTCATCCCCGGCAACATATTGATTAAGCTTTTCAAATCCCCCATTTTTTTAATTTGGTTGATTTGGCTCAAAAAGTCTTCAAAATCGAATTGATTTTTTCTAATTCTTTTCTCAATCCTTTTTGCTTCTTTCTCATCAAATTGCTCCTGTGCCTTTTCTACGAAGGAAACGATATCCCCCATCCCTAAAATTCGCTGTGCCAAACGATCTGGATAAAACAAATCCAAAGCATCCATTTTTTCGCCAGTACTAACAAATTTTATGGGCTTCCCTACCGTATATTTAATGGAAAGTGCTGCTCCACCTCTAGTATCTCCATCCAATTTGGTCAAAACAACTCCATCGAAATTGATTCTTTCGTTGAATGCTTGAGCCGTATTCACCGCATCTTGTCCTGTCATCGAATCCACCACAAACAAGGTTTCAGTCGGATTGATAGCATTTTTGATGTTTTGAATCTCCACCATCATTTCTTCGTCCACTGCCAAACGTCCAGCAGTATCCACGATCACTACGTCTATCCCTTTTTGCTTCGCATATTTGATGGCATTCTGTGATATTTCAACTGGATTTTTATTCAAAACCTCCTTATATACCTCTACTCCAGTCTGCTCTGCTAAAACAGAGATTTGGTCAATTGCAGCAGGTCTGTACACGTCACAAGCTACCAATAAGACTTTTTTGGCTCTTTTGGTTTTGAGGTAAAGGGCAAGTTTTCCTGTAAAAGTTGTCTTTCCACTACCTTGCAAACCAGATATCAACACAACAGCTGGATTCCCTTTAATGTTTATGCCAACCGTTTGTCCTCCCATCAAATCCACCAATTGGTCATGCACAATTTTGACCATCAACTCCCCTGGTTTCACTGCTTTTAATACATTTTCAGTACCAAGTGCCTTTTCTTTTATCTTATCAGTGAATTCCTTTGCAATCTTATAATTTACATCGGCAGCAACTAATGCTCTCCTAACTTCTTTTATTGATTCCGCAATGTTAAGTTCCGTCAAAACATTTTCTCCTTTCAGAACTTTGAAGGCGGAATCAAGCCGCTCATTTAAACTTTCAAACATAGTCAAAAATTAATTTGATGCAAATATAATTTAATCTGTAATTTCCCCACCAATTTTTCTTTAATAACGTATGTTTGTCATACAATTATTAATTTTATTAAATCAAATTCTCTTATTGAAATGAAAAAGACTAAACTTATCTATGCCTTGTTTTTACTGACAATCGGTTTAGCCATATCAAATCTTTCTATGAAAGACCCCAGCAACCCGCCGGTTGCAAAAACAGGAGGACCTGGAGAGCAAACTTGTAGCACTACTTCAGGATGTCACTCTGGTGGAAGTTATCAAGGAACCATCCAATTGGTTGGATTACCTGATACTGTTTTGCCTTCTACTTTATATACCATAACTTTCACATCCAATAGCACAACTGCAGTTAGAGGAGGTTATGAATTAACTTGTTTGGATGGGTTAAATGTGAAATGTGGAACATTAGCTGCAGGATCAGGAACAAATCTTACTACATCAGGTGGAAAACAATATGTTCGCCAATCTTCTGCTAAATCTTATAGTGGCGGAAAAGCAACATGGGTATTTAATTGGACATCGCCTGCAACAGCTGCTGGTGATAGTATAAAATTCTATGGTAGTTCTTTATTAGCGAATGGCAATGGTGGCACATCTGGAGACAATGCGATCACATTAGCTAAAAAAGTAATTTTGGCAAAACCTACTGCTACTTTTGATGCACTTTTAGAAAGTAAAGTATCTGTTTTCCCAATTCCTGCTAAAGATATTTTAAATGTAACTGTAGATGCATCGATTACAAATGCTTCCATCAACATTTTTGATATAAATGGAAAAGAAATTTACAATAATTCTTTATCAGAAAAAAATCAAATAGATATAAGTAATTATAATGGAGGAACTTATATTGTTAAGATCAATAGTAAAGAAGGAACTTTGAGCAAGAAAATATTAATCAATAAATAGATTTTTTATCAATTTTTAAAAAGGCAATTTCGATTGAATTCGAGATTGCCTTTTTTTATTACCAATGTTATTAAACATTGTAATAAAAGAAAATTCAATATTAATTTCTACATATATACCAATCTATTAAAATCTCAATATTAAAAATATTGTATTTTAAAAATCAATTTTAAAGCTATCCTTTTAACGAATTGCTATTTTAATCAATCATAATTCACTCAAATTGTGTACATTATGTTATATCTTATTCGATAAAATAAATGAAATAATTCAATAAAATAATCATCACACAAAATTTACATCTACTTTCTTTATTATATTCATACCCATCTGATAATCATATCAGAATATATTACAATAAAATTTATCCTTATATTTTTTATTATAACATATTTAAACCATTAAAAAATTACATGTTACAAATTGGAAAAACTGGTAATATTATTGCTTACAACTAAGTAAATAAATAACTGCAAATCTTAATATTAACTATAAAACCAAAGGCTATTCAAATTATCAAACAAAATTTTATATGACATTATTAGTAAATTTTACAAGAAAGTTCAGGTTACTAAGTCAATTACTTACCTTCATTTTATTGATTTCTTCCCTTCAAGTTTTTGCTGAAGGGTCAAAAGATATTAATAAAAAACCTGGTAAGCGATTATTCTTATATGCCTATGACCCATTGTTTGCTCAACAATTAAAAGTATATGCAAAACAAGGCGAGTTCATCAATGTAGGAGCAAGTCATGTGGGCTTGAAAGGTGGATTCATTAAAGTGTATGCACCATCAGGAGCCTTAGTGGCAACATTCGACGATGCAAATGGACCCGGAATTATCAATAATAACGTAGAAGAAGATGGAGGTCCTACAGGTGGCGGAACCCTTATGGGAACTGGTTACAAACCGGGTGTGGTGCCGGCTACTGAAGAAGGTGTTTATTCTGTACACATTTCATATCCGGATTTTGTATATAGTCTTGATTTTAAAGCTTTCAATAATTTGGATGTTGGTCAACCTTGGACAAGAGCAGCAGATCAGCCTGCAACCATCCGAAGAGTTGTCTTAGCATGGGATATTACCATTTCTCAAAATGCGGCTGGAAATGAAACTGGCTCAACTTTGCTAAAAGGTAGAGTTTTTTCTCAAGATTTGAATTGTATTATCAATAATAATGGAAATAATGCATCCCCTTCGTTTTATATCCAAACCAAGGATGGGGTTTTGTATCAAATCGACTTCACCAATGTAGATCCTTGGGGATTCCCTTTGGTTTCGAATAATGTAGGTTTGACGAATGATAAAAGACAACCATTATATAAGTCTTTGGCAAATGCAAATTACAAAAGAACGGCAAATCTATCTGAAATGGTGGCTGGTGGCAATTATCTTTATGAGCCACAGGCAAGGGATACGATGGAATTTATAAATAATAAAATTTTCATCAACCCACCGAGTGACGATCTACCGACTACAGCTTTGGTTACTGATATTTTCAGAAATGACACTTATTCCACTTGGTTGAAAAATGCTGAGCCAGAAGGTATTGCAAATTTCTCAAAATTGGAATTACATTCTTTGAATTCTAATTGTGATATAAATACAATTGAAATAGAAAAAGGTGGAAATTTCGTTTTCACTTCAAATATGTCTGGAACAGGGTTACTATCCTTGGATTTGAATAACGATGGAGATTTTACAGATCCTGAGGACGTAAACTTAGTGGTTCTTATCAATAAAGGCGATAATAAAATATTTTGGGACGGAAAATTGGGCAATGGCAATTATGTTAATTTGAGCTCAAAATTCGATTTCAATTATAAGTTTTCATTGAGAAGTGGGGAAATTCATGTGATGATGAATGACATCGAAAACAACCCTGGTGGTACTTTGATTACTAGACTAAATGGACCAGAGGCTCCAGAGAGTATCATTTATTATGACCATTCTTCCATCGGTGGAGGCGTAAGTGGCGGTGGAACAGCTGGAAATCCACAATCTACCAATATGCCTTATACTTACATGGGTAACTTCGGTAACGATAAAATGTTGGATTATTGGGCATATTTAGGCAGCAGCCAAAAAATATTAGATAAATTAACTATTACAGTTGCAAAAGATTGTAGTGCAGCACCTATCGATACGGATAAAGATGGAATTCCTGATGTTGTTGACTTGGATGATGACAACGACGGAGTGAGTGATGTACAAGAATTTTGTAACCTAGGAAAAAAATTCACTTGCTTACCAAATTCTAGCGACCCATCGGCAGATGATGATTTGGATAGAATTCCAAATTATAAGGATGCATTTAATGGAACTACAAACGTTGGTTCTGGTTGTATTGATGCAAATAATGATGGCATCTGTGATGTCATTTTAGCTATTTACGATACGGACGGCGATAATATTCCCGATCATTTGGACTTAGATAGCGATAATGACGGAATCACCGACTTAGATGAGGCTGGACATAACCAACCTGATGTGGATAGAAATGGAGTAATCGATGGTTTGCCAATTGTTTTTGGCAAAAATGGATTGTATGATCCAATAGATATCGACACTAGCAGCCTTACTGCTGGTTCTAAAATAATTCCTTGGGATACTGACGGCGATGGCATTCCTGACCATGACGATTTAGACAGTGATAATGACGGAATTTTTGACTTGAGAGAGGCAGATTACGGCTATGAAATCGTGGATAAAAACAATGATGGTAGAATAGATATTTCTACTAGTTTACCTGTTGATGCAAATGGTCTAGCAATTATTATCAGCCCAACCAATACCAATCAACCAATTGGTTATCCAAAAGATTTTGACAATGATGGCATCCCAGATTGGCACGACTTGGATAGCGACAACGATGGTATCAACGATGTTGCTGAAGCTAGCTTACCAGATGATGATAACGACGGAATCATTGGCACAGGAAAACCAAAGGTGAATGGGGATGGAGTAGCTACAGCGGATGCAAAAGGCAATCCATTAGGTAGCACTAACAACCCAACCGATACGGATAACGATGGCATTCCAGATTGGCACGATGCAGATAGCGATAATGATGGTATTCCTGACGTAATCGAAGCTGGATTTGCTGACCCAGATAAAGATGGGCAAGTAGGCACTGGAAAACCAGTGGTGAACCCTTTCGGTCAGCCAAAAGACAATTTCAAGTCAATTACACCAGATTATGACAAAGATGGTATTCCAGATTTTAGAGATATACAATGTAATTTGACCTTAGACAAGCCAGCTTTAAACAATATTGATGCTGTTTGTCCGAATGCAAATATTGAATTGATTGCTCAAAGCAATTATTTAGGAGCACAGTTCATTTGGTTGAATAAAAATAGTGACACCCTTTCTAAAACAGCTATTAACAAATTGGTTATCAATGCAAAAGACGTAAAAGCAATCAGCCCATTCTCGGTTTACATCACTTATAATGGTTGTAAATCCAATGTTTCTGATCCTTTGGAGGTCAAAATAAAATCTTTACCTGCTGGTGCTCAAATGACTGCAGTAAATGATACATTCAGAGTGGCTACCAATAGAATTTTATCAAATTCAGTAGTTCCGAATGATTTGATTTCGAATGTAAAATGGAAAGCAGCCCTAGTAACTGCGCCAACAAAAGGAAATTTAACTTTGAATCCAAATGGTACTTTTAGTTATGTTCCAAATGCAAATTACAATGGAAATGATCAATTCACATATAAGTTAGAGTTTGAAGAATGTCCAGAAATAAATTCTGTGGCTGTGGCAAAATTGGTGTTATCCAATATAGCATTGACACTGATAAAGATGGCATTACGGACGATGTGGATTTAGATGACGATAATGATGGAGTAAGTGATGTGCAAGAATTTTGCAATTTAGGAAAAGGATTTTCTTGTCTTCCTAGCGGTTTGGATCCATCAGGAGATGATGATTTGGACGGCATTCCCAACTATAAAGATGCGATCAATGATTACAATGGCAGCCTACAAGGATGTGTGGATGGAAATAATGATGGTATTTGCGATATTATCAATGCAAGTTACGATACTGATGGGGATAATATACCAGATCATTTGGACTTAGATAGTGATAATGATGGCATTACGGATTTGGATGAAGCAGGACATAACCAACCAGATATAGATAGAAATGGAGTCATTGATGGTGCTCCTAGTGTTTTCGGAATCAATGGCTTGTACGATCCAATTGATAAAGATGTGAATAGCTTAACCGCAGGCTCAAAAATTACACCTATTGATACTGACGGTGATTCTGTTCCAGATCATGATGATTTAGATAGTGATAATGATGGAATTTATGACTTAAGAGAAGCAGATTATGGTTACGAATTGGCTGATTTGAATAATGATGGAAGAATAGATGTGAACGGCACCAACCCTGTTGATGCAAATGGTTTACCATCCATCATCAGCCCAGCTCTTAACGGCAACAAACCTATCGGTTATCCAAAAGATTACGATGGAGATGGCGTTCCAGATTGGCACGATTTAGATAGCGACAACGATGGTATCAATGACGTAGCAGAAGCTAGCTTACCAGACGACGATAACGATGGTATCATTGGTACAGGAAAACCAAAAGTAAATGGCGATGGAGTTGCGACTGCTGATTCTAAAGGAAATCCATTAACAGCAACAAACAAACCAACCGATACGGATGGAGATGGAATTCCTGATTGGCATGATGCAGATAGCGATAACGACGGCATCAAAGACGTGATAGAAGCTGGATTCTCCGACCCAGACAATGATGGGCAAGTTGGCACTGGCAAACCAATTGTAAATCCATTTGGTCAACCAAAAGAGGGCAACAAATCAAAAACACCTGATTTTGATAAAGATGGTATTCCAGACTTTAGAGATACTGAATGTAATTTAGTTTTAGACAAACCGACCTTAACTAATAGTGAAGATGTTTGTACAAATAGCGATATCATTCTGTATGCACAGAGCAATTATCCATCTACTAATTTTGTATGGTACAATGCTTCTGGAGATACTTTGAGTAAAAATAGCAAATCATTGGTTATCAATGCAAATAATACAAAGGCAATCAGCCCTTATTTCGTACAGATTTTCTATAATGGCTGCAAATCGACTTTATCGGATCCTCTGCAAGTAAAACTAAAGGCGATTCCGTTAAATGCTGATTTTAATGCAGTTAATGATAGTTATAGAGTTGCCATCAATGGCAGTTTGACATCCAATGTTACTTTAAACGATGCTTATAGCAATGCATTCAATTGGATAGTTGCTGTAGCTACTGCTCCTCAAAATGGAACAGTGACTATTTCAACAAATGGTGAATTCACTTACAAACCAAACAATGGCTACAAAGGTGCGGATAAATTTACATACAAATTAGCTTATGCTGACTGTCCAGATATCTTCAAAACTGCGGAAGTAGTGCTTGATGTGAATAACGATAACGTTGATGATTGTAATATTCCAAATATCATCACTCCTAATGATGATGATGAAAATGATGTTTTAATCATCCCTTGTGCAGATAGTTATCCTGAAAGTGAATTGACTGTTTATAATAGATGGGGCTCAGTGGTTTATAATGAAAGAAATTATAAAAACAAATGGAAAGGTACTTACAATGGGGACTTACTTCCAGCAGGAACATATTACTACACTTACAAATTGAAGCCTTCGGACTCAAAATGCAAAGTGGGTTATGTAACCATCGTAAGAGATTAATTAACAGCCATTTAATTAAATAATAAAATTATTAAAATGAAAAATAATATTCTTTTAATCATATTCATAGCATTGGGACTGAATGCCTTTGGTCAACAAGAGGTTCAATTCACCCATTATGCCTATCACAAATTAGCTTATAACCCTGCCGTAGCTGGAAGCTTAGGAAATGGCGTTTTGGGCGCTATTTATCGCAACCAATGGTCAGGAATTCCTGGAGCTCCTCGAACTGGTTCTATCTATGGGCACATGCCTATCATGAATGATAAAGCAGGTGTCGGTTTGTACTTAACTAATGATAGACTTGGGTTTACTAGCTCTAATTTTGCTGCTATTTCTTATGCTTACCGAATGAAAATTGGGTACGGCATGACTTTGAGTCTAGGGCTGCAAGGAGAAATTGAGCACACCTCATTAGATTGGTCGAAAGCAGACCCGAACTCAGTGAATGATCAAATAATCGGTAGCGGAGCTAGCAATAAAGTGGGTGGAAATGCAGGAGCTGGTTTGTATTTGCAACACAGAAAATTCTTTTTCGGGTTTTCCGTTCCTCGTTTGTTCAAAAACACACTTTATCGAAATGTAGGAAATACTTTATCGAATAGAGATTTTAGATCCTACTTTATATCTGGAGGAGCGAATGTGCCTTTGACCAACAATGTGACTTTAGTGCCAATGGCATTGATCAGTTTTGGTCCATCCATTCCTGCATCAGTTGATTTGGGAGCAAACTTTTTGTTCTTCCAAAAAATCAGTGTGGGAGCAAACTGGAGAGCATTGGACAGTTTCGACGGATTGGTGATGTTGCAATTGAACAAAAAAATCAGAGCAGGATTTGCTTATGATTTCACCTCTTCCCCTTTAAAAAAATCTACTGCTGGTAGTTGGGAAGTGATGTTGGAGTACCAATTCAAATGCAACGACAATGAAATTGTTAACTCTATCAGATATTTTTAAATAGCAATAATTTTAAAAAATGAATTTTAAATTTATATTAATAATGTGCCTAAGTCTTTCTTTTACAGGGCTTTTTGCACAAAATTATCAATTAAAAAATTTAGATATTGTCAATTCGGAATATCTTGATTTCAGCCCAATTCGATACAAACAAGGCATTCTTTTTACTTCCACTAGAGACAACAGTTGTAAGTGCAAAGACAAAAGAACGGATGACAACTACACTAATCTATATTATTGCGATATCAATTCTGGCAAAGTAACCGAATTGATTGGGGATGTAAATGGCAGACATCATGACGGTGTAGCTACTTTATCCAATAATAATTCACTTTATTTTACTCGAACCACCAAAATCGGAAAGAGCAGAATGGGGGTGAAAGATTTGAAGATTTACAAACTCAAATACGATAATGGAGAGTGGTTGAACGACGGAGAAGTGCCTTTTAATAGCAAAGAATATTCTACTGCTCACCCTACATTGAGTCCTGATGGGCAAAAACTCTATTTTTCATCTAATCGACCTGGTTCAATCGGAGGGATGGATATTTGGATGAGTACGAAAGAAAAAAATGGCAACTGGGGTGCTCCAGTGAATTTAGGGGCAAATGTGAATTCAAAGGAAATGAGGTTTTTCCTTTCCTTTCAGAAAATAATGAATTATTTTTCTCTTCTGACGGACATGAAGGAAGCCAAAAGTTGGATATCTACAAGGTGAATCTTGCAGACTTATCCGCTATTACTCGACTAAACGAGACCATCAACTCCCCTTATGATGACTTTGGGTATGCAGAATATGAGAATGGCACTTTTGGTTACATGAGCTCAAACAGACCTGGTGGAAAGGGTGGAGATGACATTTATGTATTCAAAAAACAAAATATCAATTTGCCCAAATGCAAGATTATTGCTATCGATGCGGCTAATAATCAAATGATTAGCAAGCCAGCGATAGCAGCAGCAGCGAACAACAACACCTTGACGAATACGGATGACTTTTTGATAATCACTCCTGACAATGGGCAATTATATACTATTTTGGTGAGCAAGGCGGGTTATCAGCCCAAAGAAATTAAAGTTTCTGGCTTAGAGCTGGCAACTACACCTGAATATAAAGTGCCATTAACGAGATTGGCTCCAGTGAAAACGGTATCCAAATTGGTGATAAAATCAAGACCGAGTCAACAATTGGTGCCGAATGCCAGTGTGAAAATAGAAAAGCAATGTGGCAACAATGCTACTGAAACGATCATTTCAAATTCGGGCGAAAGTGAGATTTCGATGGAATGCAGTTGCAATTACAAAATAACGGTCCTAAAAGATGGTTTTGCTGCTCAGACCAAATCATTTGTGTCTCCAAGCTGCGACAATCCAGCTTCTGTTACTCAGGTGATCGAATTGGAGCCTGTGAAAACTTTCGAGGGAACAGAGATCAAGCAAGGAGCGGTTATCACATTAAAGGATATTTATTATGATTACAACAAATACAATATCCGTCCAGATGCAAGAGTAGTGTTAGATAAGGTGGTGAATTTGATGAATCAATATCCATCTTTGGAGATTGAGTTAGCTTCACATACGGATAGCAGGGGCAATAATCAATACAATCAAACGTTATCACAGAACCGTGCCCAATCGGCGGTAGAATATATCGTATCGAGAGGAATTGCAGGTTCGAGATTGAGAGCAGGAGGTTATGGAGAATCTCAATTGACCAACCATTGTGCGGATGGCGTAAAATGCTCGGAGCAAGAGCACCAATCCAACAGAAGAACCGAAGTCAGGGTTTTAAAATTTGAAGAATCGAATGTAAATATAATTAAAGAGTAGATTTTTTATCCTTGCAGATCATCGCATCTGCAAGGGTTTTTTTATTACTCCACCACTACCAACTTCCCAATACCCTCTATTCTTTTTTCTATTAATAATTGCACAATATAAAATCCTTTTTGTTTGGGTGCTTCAAAAGTCAAATTGTTATTTAATGGCATAGTGGAAATAAGTTGCCCACCAATATCATAGATAGATAACTGATGGTTTTCAATTGTAGTTGTTTCATTTAGTCGTATTTGAACCGTTGCCCCAGATGTCACCAAATTAGGAATTAATTCAAGAGCTGTATTATTATCAAATTCAGTATTATCTACTGTACATTTTGATTGACTTTCATAAGCACCGATATCCACACTATCTTGATAAATTCTTGGATTTCCTGCTAAGTCGTAGCCGATGCCAAGGCTATCAATATATTTTCGATCTCCTTTATTGATGAGGGGAGAGCAAGGTAAAAGAGAAAAGTCATTTTTAGTAGTGTCTTTGAATTGGGGGTAAATATTGAAAACCATATTATTACAATTATCTCCAGTTGGATTATAAAAATTTCGGCAACTATCTTTACAACTTAAAAAACAATTATTCAAATAGTAATCTTCTAAATATATTCCATCATTAATACTATTTTGCCAAAATATATAATAACTTTTTCTAACTACATCTGGGAGGTAGGTCTCCCAAATAATTGAATTTTTCAAGTACATCTTATTTACAGTTGTACCATTTAATTTATTTACATCTTCTTTGAGAAAGGGATATTGACCATTATTAAAAAATGTACAATTTGTAATATTTCCAATGGATATTCCACTTGGATTCATCATTGTAAAAGCTCCATCATTTAATGCAAATAATGAATTAGATATATCAATAGAATTTTTTTGCACATTTGTCATATTTTTACTATGATAATTAATACAAGAAATGTTTGGGTAAATTCCTTTATTAGATAAAAATTTTGAATTTTTTAATTTAATAAATCCATCTGATTTAATAAAGTATAAATCTAAACATCCAGAACCTGTTTTATTATTTTCAAAGATTAAATTATTGAAAACCAAGTTGTAATTTCCATTTTCATAATAAAATCCTAAAATTGAAGATTTTACAATATTATTTAAAAAAGTACAACTATCTAATTCAAGATATAAATGACTGTTATCTTGTTTAGTTATAATATTTATCAAAATCCCATTAAGGCTACTAAAATGATTATTGAATTTTGAACTTTTTATAATAATTGTATCACTTAAACAATTTAAAAAAATTGCCATACCATCTGGATTTACACTTAAATTTTTTTCGAAAGTTGAACCATTAATATTATATTTATTTTTATCACCTTCGAAATAAATTGCTCCTCCTTGAAATCTGTTTTTATTGTCATTAAATATACAATTGTTTATATAGTTAATTGAATTACTAACAGTTAAAAATATTCCCCCTCCTTGATAATCAGCAAAATTGTTGGAAAATGCAATATTTTCAATATATAATGGTTGGTTTGAATATATACCACCTCCTTTATTTGCACTATTCCTAGATATTACCAAATTTTTAAGTAAAATATTATCGAAAATTTTTGATTCAATATAAATACCACCACCTGCATTTTTAGGAGATACTGGAAATTTATTTGAATCATTTGCAATCCCAAATGAAATACTAAAGCCATCTAAAGTTGTTGTTGAATCACAATCAATTGCCTTAATTACATTGAAACAATTGTCTAAACTATCGCCTTTTATACCAATATCACCACTTAGATATGAAATATTGTTTTTATAATCTCTTTCAAATAAATTTATTTCATTTCCTTTAAATCCCCCAAATATTTTAACCCCTTTTTTTAGTATAAAAGAGCTATCTCTACTATTGTCAATCGTTGGATAATACGTTCCTTTAGCCACCCATATTTGATCCCCATTTATTGATAGCCGCATTACCTTTGCTAAGTCCTTAGCTGCATTCTGCCAACTGCTTCCATCTTCTTTGCCCCCTTTTATAGCTTGCTGATATAATAAAATGGACTGTGCATTGATGATTTGGGAAATAAATAATAATAAAAGGATTAAATATTTCATGAATATTTTACTTTTTCTAGTTAATCTAAAACTACCAATTTCCCAACACCAACTAATCTATTCTGATTTCCTCCGATAGTTCGGAGCTGCACAATATAAAATCCTTTTTGTTTGGGTGCTTCAAAAGTCAAGTAGTTATTTAATGGAATAGTGGAAATAAGTTGCCCACCAATATCATAGATTGATAAATGATAGTTTTCAATGGCTGTTGATTCTTTTAGACGTATTTGAATAGTTGCCCCTGATGTTACCCAATTAGGAATTAATTCAAGAGCTGCATTATTATCTAATTCAGTATTATCTACTGTACATTTTGATTGACTGTAAGCACCAATATCCACACTATCTAGATAGATTCTTGGGTTTCTTCTCAATCGTAACTGATTCCGAGGCTATCAATATATATTTTCGATCTCCTTTATTGATGACAGGAGAACAAGGAAATAAGGAAAAGTCGTTTTTAGTAGTGTCTTTAAATTGGGGGTATTTTAGCAAAATATTTCCTCCAAAATCTGCATTGTAATTGTTGTAATTCAATTCTGGAGTATTAATTAAGCAATTATAGAAATTATAATCTATTATAGAGGGGTTTTTATAATCTCCATTATAAAACATATTCTCAATTGGTGCTCTTTCCCATAAAATAGTGTTATAAAACTTTAAAGTATTATATTTTGTGATGTAATCAGAATTTTTATCATATGTCTTTCCAAATGGAAATTGACCATTGTTAAAAAAAGTGCAATTGTATATTTTTGTATCTATTGTCTGATTATACCATTTACAAATCCAAAACAGTCTTTATTATTGATAAATAAGGAATTATTGATGTTTATTCTAGATTTATCAATTACATTTGGTACTAAATTTGATCTGTAATACATGACACCATAACCATCATTAAAATAACAACTATTATTAGAAAAAATACTGTTATCTATATTAATATCAAATTCATACCCATTTTCTATATTGAGAACGCCTCCATCATTCTGACTTTTATTTTATCAAATTTACAATTGTTAATATTTAAACTACTATAACCAATATAAGAATAAACTTCAAGCTCCGCCAACATTAGCTGTAATTGTATTATTATGGAATGTACTGTTGAATACATTTATTAGTAGGGCTATCATGTTCTATTTGCTTGTTTATTTTATATATAGAACAATTTCCACCTCCTGATATGTTTTGCTGCATGTGGCAAGAATCAATAACTATTTTTGAATTAATATTATTATTGATAAAAACCCAAAAACATCCCCCTTCTGTTGCTTGATTCTGTTCAAAATAATTGTTTTTTAGTAATACGATCCCTACCATATCTATTAATTTGATGCCTCCTCCAAATTCATAAGAAAAATTTTCATTAAATTGACAATTTGATATTAGAATCGTATCTGATAATTTATTAATTATATTAGAAAGATAAATTGCTCCACCACCTGAATAACCCGAAGTATTTTTTTTAAAAACAGTGTTTTGAATGTTTGGAAGTATTGATTGTTCGACTTACTATTGTTGAAGTAAATGGCACCGCCAGATGACGCAATATTTCGTTTGAATACACATTGATTGATATTGATTTTAATGTCATTTACTGCATTTATATTATCCACAAACATACCCCCCCTGTTATTGGTAGCTGATTCCATAATACAATTGCTATTTTCTACTTGCAATCCGTTTATTGAAATTTCTTTTTTATTGGGCTTGTATGTCAGAATATGATTTGAATTATCAGTAGTGTCTTGTAGATTGCCAATATCACCTGATAATATTGTAAAATATTTATCGAGATTACAGACAAATACATTATTTTTCCATTCCAAAGCCCCCTTTAATTAAATATTATGCGAAATATCAAATGACTCACTCCTATCATTATTTACTGAAGGATAATAAACTCCTTCTGCTAAATATATTGTATCCGCATTCTTATTTTTAAGGGCATCTTGCAGATTTGTAAAGGCATCTGACCAGCTACTACCATCTTGTTTGCCATTGGTTGCCTTACTATTTACATATAGTACATTTTTGAGCATGACCAAATTGTAAAAAATGGAAAAGATGAATACAATTGAAAATTTAATCATTTGTTTGAATGTTAAAATATGGGGTAAAAGTTTATTTCACCCCATATTAGTCAATTAATCATGAATTACTGTACCGCTAGTACTTTTGTTATCCTTTATCATTCTATAATGAATTTGTCCTTTTGGTAATTTACTAAGATTACTAAAAGTATAACTATTTATCCCTATTGGAAAAGTTTTTTCTACTTTATTTAATTCTTGTCCTAATGAATTGTATAAAACAATAGCGATTTTTTGTTCTTTTTCATTACTAAAAGTAAAGTTTAATTCGTCTTTGAATGGGTTAGGATTGATATTGATTTCGGATTTTTCGAAATTTGATGCACTTCGACTTTGAATATCTACCCTTTCTAGTACTAAGTTTACATTATTTAATTTACCAGTAAGTCCATATAATTGTGTTGCTATTTCTCCGTTCGTTGATAGCAATTGACTAATATCACAAACATTTTGATTAGCACTTATATCAAATTGTAATATACTTACTCCATTAATAAGATTCGTTTGATTTAACACATCATTCATCCAAGATACTTTTAGTTTTTTCGAATTATTAGTTGTTAAAATATTATAAAATTCTCCAGGATTCCCAATCAATTGACCAGAATTGATATTGAAAATATTGATTGGATTTCCATCACCATTGGGCAATGCCAATGGAGTTGCTAAATTATTAAATGCAAATTCAGTTTGGTATGCGACTAATGATTGATTCGTTGTTGCTTTTAGTGAAAAAGTGGCTGTGTCACCTGTTATGATGCACAAATGCGGAAGAATATTTATTTGAAGCCTTTCATCATCTTCATTCAATAAAGCATCCACTTTCGCTGTACAATTTACATCTCCCGTTTTTATGCCAGTAAATGACCAATTCTCATCTAAAGAAATAGCCGAATTATTGGGATTCTATATCACTCATCCAAATCCATAAAACTTTTTTTCCTATTGTCATTGGCATCTGCTTTATAAGCTCTTGAAGAATTTTGATTCTCTTTCCAACTAGACATGAATGGACCTTTTCCAAAAGTTTGTAAGTCATTAAAAGTTGCTGTAAAATTTGGATCAGAATGATACCAGTCTGGGGAACAAATCAGGAGAAGCCCAATTATCAAAGTTCTCTTCATTAGGTATTTGTAAGAGTACTTTCCTGATTTTTACCATATCAGCAGTGGATACTTTTCCATCGTAATTTACATCCGCAGCTATCCATGAGTATGGATTTTGTAATAGTTGAATTAGAAGTACATGTCTATTTATATCAACTAAATCCTGTGTACTAATCCCATTTCTAGAAGCATATAAAGTAAGAGTTCCATTTTTTGCTGGAGTGTTCTTCATTATTTGATTAGTACCAATTGAAATACAATTACTTGTAAGATATTTTCCAGCAGCATCAGTAGTTCTATTACAACTGATACTTGTAGTTGGTATTGAAATATTTACATCTGCTGATTTTACAGGAATCTTACTTAAATTACCTAAAACACCACATTGCATATTAATATTTCCATAATCTTTACAAGTTTCACTATTAGAATTAAAAGTTACTAGAACCCTAGATGAAACAGCATTTGCTCTAATCACGTTATTCTGACCAGCTGAAAATGTTTCTTGACATCTATATGACATAATATTTGCTGGTTCATGTATTACATCATATGGTACATTGCCCAAATCACCTCTACTACATGCTGCTGTACAAGATGATGAATTAATTAATCCCCAACAGACATCAATTCCTGGATCAGAAGGTGTATCGTCAATACCATCACCTAAATTGTAGGTTATTCCATTTTGAGTAACAAAGGATATACCAGGTTCAGAAACATAAGGTATTCTATCAATTGAAGGAATACTTCCATTAAAAGTATGTGGCAGCCCAAAATAGTGGCCTAATTCATGAGTTAGAACGGATTTTTGAGGTAAATAGTCATCAGAAACAACAAGCAAATTATTTGGTTGTTGAGTACTTAAATCTTGCAAACCCTGAAAATGCCCCATTATTAATTGAATTTACATGATAAACATTTATTTTATCATTAGTACTATAAAGGTCATTACTATTACCTTTTAGTTTATAATATAAAGCTTCCCAATTATTTTGTAGTGTAATAAACTTTGACTTAGAACTTTCAATAATTATAGTTTTACATAAATAAAAGTGAATTTTAGCATCTGCAAATTTATTATTTGCATACGCTATTTCATCATTTATGTTAAAAGTAGAATTCGGCATCGAACCTGTAAGACTATCTTTTACGATAAAGTAATTTATTCCTACATTTAATATTGGTGCATTATTCAATATCGTAGAAGATATATTTGCCATATTAATTGGCTCAACATCAACTACTCCACAATAAGCAATATTTTGAGAATAACTTTTAATTTGAATTAAAAAAGAAAGTAAAATTGAATTTACTATCCAAAATGTTTTTTTCATTTTTTTTACTTTAAAATTTTTAAAAATTTAGATTTTCAATGGAAAATCTATATCAATTATAATTTATAAATATGTGTTAGTGATGGAATTCGTAATAGAACCATCCGGATGGGAAAGTACACTTTTGCACTTTTTTAGTAATAAAGGTAACAATCAAAATACTTATAAACGACTGTTCCAAAATTAATGTGATTCGTGATAAACTCAATTTAATAATAGTGTTCTGTCATAAATTGTACATTTCAAAACTACTTTTAGTCAATTAATATACATTTGTTTGTCAATTATAATGAATCCATGTAAGTAAGTTTAATTTCTTTATCCAATTATGTAGTAAAACGCTGCATCACATTTTAAATATTTTTATAATATTTTTCATTAAACTACAAAAAAAAACACCCTTCCGAACTTATCGAAAGGTTGCAACTCACACTAAAAACTTATATTTATGCCACATCAGAAACTTTTCTTTTGGGTTGAGCACGATTTATCTTTTTCGTGCCACCTGCTTTTTCGTATTCTTCGGAGTTCCTTCCATATTTTGAAGCCACCCCACTCAACATTCTATCTGACAAATCTTTCAAAGACTTTTCACTTTCTAGTACATTGTTTCTTAGTTCATCAACTAGGGATAAATGGGTATTGTATTCATTCAGCTTATCCCTCAAATCTTTAATTGCATTTTCGTAAGTTTCTAAGGTAAGACCATTGCCTAAATCCAAATTAGCACTAATGGATTTCATTGCAGCACTTCTTGCAATCGCTTCATCATAATGAGAATTGATTTTCTTTCTTCTTGACATGTTATATGTGTTTTAAATTTATTAATAAATATAAAAACATAAATATTTTATATTTATTATCACCTTTAATAAATTTAACAAAATTTAAGAAAATCAACCTATTGGTTACCAATAGGTTCCTGTTCCTTAATTCAACATAAAAAGGAAAAGGAATCTGAATCGCTTCCTAGGAATGCACAAATGTTCCTTCCCATTCAATAAGTGTTCCTTAATAAAACTTGTTGTTTCTAAGGAATACTTAAGTATTATAAAGGGAAGACTTATTGTTTCCTTAGCAATGATAAAGCATTGGTAAGGAATGCTTATTGATTCCTTAAGAAGATACAAGAGGAAAGGAGGATTGCTCATAAATTATGAACTAAACCTAATTTATGAGCAAGAATTGAAAAACTTATTTGGATTTTATTAAAATAAGTTGATAATCCAAATTGGATTGCTCCTAATTTAGATGGCTCATTACCAACAATATCTCTAGTTAATTGATATTTGTAATTGAGACGAATGACGGTAGTACCATAAGGTCTGAAAGCTATTGATGGCGTAAAAACCCAAGTATCATCAAAGATCTTTTCATTCGATAACTTAAATTTATTCTGATTGAAATCTGCATAATCAAAACGGATACCTATATTTAATTTTGCATTATTCCAACCCAATATTTTTCTTTGTAAAACAGTTGCAATAATATCGCAATAACCTCCTAATTGTCTTGACCCATAGGTTTGCACATAATTCTCGGGCAACTCTACAAATGCTTTGACAACTTCCCCATTGATAGAAATTTTGTTATTGAATACAGAAGTATTAAAATCAACAGCAAACAAACTTGCACTTCGTTTATTTTCGAGGATAAGCCCATCTTTTTTCCAAGTATTATAAACACCCGTCAAATAAGAAATCCCAATTTCTCCAATATTTTCTATTTCTCAAGCAATCTTTCCAGTGAAATGTTGGCAGTCCACTACTGCTTTTCGAATTTATTTGCATTTTCTTTTGCTTCATGAAAGGAAGTCCTATTTGATTCGTTGAGGATTAATTTATCATCAAAGCCATTTGTTAAATAGGTTTCATACCCGATGCTCCAATTGTGTATAAAATACTTTCCATGAAAGCCGAAACCAACGTTTGACAATGTGGAAGGTACAATTTCTGTCATAGAGATGGGTCGATCAATGAAATCCCATCTTGGTCCGTCGTGATTTTGATTGTATGCTCCGATAGGATTAAGGACAATACCCCCTCTAAGATTAAACATGGGGTGAAATTCCATATCCATTAATGCCGATTCAATATTTATTTCTCTAGTACCATCTTCGAATTCCAATTCTGATAAAAATTTGATATTCTTAGTTATCGTACTCGAAAAGAACAAGGTCAATCTCCTCATTTGGAAATTGAAGCCATCAGAGACACCATCCGTTTTTGCATATTCTACATTTGTCTCTATATACCCACCAATGGCAATTGGAGACTTCCCTATCGCCAAAAATGGACGATTAAAGATGGCATCCATATTCATTCTTTGATTTATGGTGTCTGCTCTTACATAATTGTTGAGCTTCGTAGTGTCTTGAGCCTGAACTTTCAATATTGAATTTGACAATAAAAAAAGTAACATTAGGGGTTTATAAATTGATAAAAATGTTTTCATTATCTGTTGTAATTGTGTAAGAAATCAAATTGGATTCAGCTGGAGGATTTTGAACTACTCCCTTATTAGAAAAATTCACTCCCATGACAGGGGCAAACCAAGTAATTACCTTGATTCTGCAATTCACAACCATTGTGAGTACATTCCATTAATAATGCAGAATAAGTACCATCTGTAAGCTTAAAAACACAAATGGGATAGTTCAAATGTTC
>JADJVK010000016.1 GCA_016710625.1 Saprospiraceae bacterium | reverse complement strand
TCAGCAACAAAACATAGTAATAACAATGATTGGCAGATACTAGCCAAAAAATCACACAGCAATACATGGCATAAAATATTAGTAACAAAAGATACGATACGATGGTATCAAAGCAAAATATAGGTAAGTCGACACAAAGGGAGTGGATCGGGACAATATTGTTTTTCAAAGAATGGAAAGGATTTGGCATTACAATTGACAGAACAAGTACTAGCATTTGATTTTGATCGTTCTACAGGAGAATTAAGCAATCCAATCTATTTAGACTTACAAGATAGTATCCAAGTAGGAGGATGTGCCTTTTCACCATCGGGAAGATTTCTTTATGTGTCAAATACATTTAAAGTTTTCCAATTTGATTTAGAACAGAATAATATTCAAAATACAAAACCAAAGTAGAGAATGGGATGGGTTTCTAGAATAAAAAATTTGACACCAGCTATCTAATACGGATATTCCATGTCCAGATTGTAAATTATATATAAATACAGGTGGATCGACAAGATATTTACATGTTATTAACTACTCCTGATAATAAAGGAATTGAATGTCAATTTTAGTCAAAGAGCTACTGTAACTAATTCGATTTAATTCAGAGAAACGCGAAATTTCCAGCTACTTTAGGACAGGAACCCCTATGGAAAATTATTGTGATACATTGACTACAGATAGTAAACCAATAATTTACTTCACACCAGAAGTGTTGGGGGGTTTATCCAAACCCAGCAACAGATAATTTCAAAAATTGAAATATTAGGATTAAGCAAACATGGGATTGGGGAGTTTTTAGAATGTTTTGATACTACAGGTAAAGAAATATGAGAAAGAATCTAGGTTCAAAGAAGAAATCGAAAGATAGATATTACTAATTTCCTTCTGGTCTCTATGAATGGACAGTTACGCTGGATCATTTTGGAGTGGAATGTGAAAAGTTATAATTGGAAAAAATTAAATGATGAAGCATTATAAATTGTCTGACCTAAGCTTTACAATACTAAATATTGTAGACGATAAGGATTATAATCCTCAAATGACACACTTAAGTTATATCTATGGGATGTGTGATAATTTATACTGAAAGAGCCGAATATGGACGCTATAATTCCTAAATTAAATGTTTTCAGAAGAGATAAGAAAACCTAAAGATATTATGCAATTAATTGTAATGGGTTATGTTTTTAATGAAAGGGCAATGAATTTGTTGAATGCAATCAACCTTCCGGAACATTCATTGTATCCTTTACAATATATACATAAGAAGAATTGGTACGAAACAAATTATTTAGTTATGAAAAAGAGATTAGAAGATTATATTGACTACCAAAAGACAACTTATGTTTATAAAAAGAATAAAGAAGACTCATATATTCCAATACCAATCGTCGATCATGCTGACTATTTAGAAAAAGTTAAGCAGATTAAATATGTAGAATGTAGAGAATTAATTTTAACAGATGACGGTTACAATATTGATTTGTTTTATTCATTTATTTTTTGCGATTTTATTTGTACCGAAAAGTTTAGAAAAATATATCATGATTTAAAATTGAGTGGTTTGACATTTTCTGAAATAAGTAAATTTATGATATATTAATTATGATGTGTTTAAGTTATAAAAGAAAAATTCAATTATTTTGCGGATAAATTTAGCTTTTGGAATAGCAATAATATGTCTATTTATAAATAAATTAGAAAATATTATATCAAACAAATTAATAAATTCTTTAATAACATTTGGATAAGATTGTTGGAGTTGTAGGAGTTGATAGATTTGTAAGAGTTGTTGATGTGTTTATTTGGTAAATTCTACAATTTGGTGATTCGGTTTATTTGGTAAATTCGAGATTCGGTTTATTGGAAATTTTTATTTACAGGATTTTAACTTAATGTAAAATCTTAAACTCGCACTACTCGGACACTCTGGCTTACAACTCCACAACTTTCCCACAACAATTCTTCCCCACAACTTTATTTTTCATTTTCAGTAACACAATTTCTCCGATTTTTTTACCACACTCCAATCCAGCTTCACAATCAAATCGGTAGTGGATGCAGCCATAAATTCTGGATTCAGATGCATTTTTGGCGTATTTTTCCAATAGGGATTGCTCATTTTTGAAATAGGCACTTAACACCGTCGCCGCAGCACCTGAAAAGGTAGAGTGTCCAGAGGTGTAACTTGGAAAATTTGGAACGCCTAAAATTGTTTTAATAGATGGGTCTATTTGATTGGGTCGTGGATAATTGTAGTAGTATTTGGTTTGCCAACAACAAATTGCTGCATCCATCAAAGCAGTATTGAGCATAGCAAAAATTTCTAATTGCGTTTTTTGATCCATCTTTTTTTGTGCCATCAACTCCATTACGATGGTGTTCCAATGACCTGGTGGGGTGGGGCTTCCAGGTCCATCTGCCCAAAAGTTTGCAATTTCAGTTTGTGCCCTCGTCATCGATTTGCTATACGATTTTAGCTCATACAAATCTTTCATAAATTGCTCACTACCAATAATTGGCGGAGGAGATGGTCGGACACTTTCGATATTTTCAGCATTCAAGTGCCATGTTTTTACTAATCCAAATTTTGGTAAAAGAGGGGGTCTTGAAGGATTGTCAAGACTTGTCCATGATTCAAAATTTACAGATTTAGGATAAACATACTTTTCAACAATTAAATCATTATTATTTTCAAAATTATCCAATTTAGCTTTGGAAATGATTTCATTGGCAAAGACCAAGCCAACCAAATAAGCATTTTTATCTTCTATTTTATTGGAAGATAATTTTCTAACCAGCTCTTTTTCAATATTTTCCGTTTCGCAAGGAAAAAAGTAAACCAATAATTTGGAGGCAGCAACATCCATTGCAATTTCAGTTCCTTTTGATTTTTGAATAATCTGAAGGCTGTTGACATTTTGCTCAATGAATAAATGTACATCATGCAAGGTAACAGATAAATATGCCAACATTCTTGCTGTGTAGGGCGGACTAGCATATGGAAATTTTGGGTACTGATAAGGATTTGCTCTATCAGCCACAGGGTAGGTTTTTCCATCCTTCGATTTCACTGGCCTATTGTAATCCGCAGCAATTTTTAAAGCATACTTGTGCCAAAATAGAACGGTATTTTCTTTTGCCTTTTCCGAATAAGCTGATTTTGAATAAGTTGGAATTTCATACTCCGTTGCGTTATTTTTAATTTTGTTCAGCAACTGTGCCTCATCAATTCCAGAAAAATAACCTTTGAATATTAATTTTGTATTGGTTGATTGCAAATGAGCAGTATAACTCATCAGCAAGAAAATGTATATAAATGTTCTCAAATAATGTCTGTTTTATTTTGCAAAATTATATTATATTTACCTTAAATAAAAAAATAAATTTTATGTATAGGAAAGTTGAAGATTTTTTGACGGATTGGAAATATGAATCTGAACAAACTTTAGGATATTTTAGGAATATTCCTGATAATATTTTAGCAAATAAAGATAACGAAAATGTTCGAACCATTGCTCGTTTATCATGGCATATCACCATCACTTTATCTGAAATGTTGAACAAAACTGGGTTGGAAATTGATGGTCCGGACGATCATGCAGCACCTCCTTCCACGATGAAAGAAATTATAGAAACTTATGAAAAATTAAGTAGTGAAATTTTAAAACAAGTCGAGGAAAACTGGGTAGATGCTTCTTTGACTGAGAAAATTGAAATGTATGGTGAATTATGGACTAAAGGAAGTACTTTGTCTATTTTAATTCGTCATCAAGCCCATCATAGAGGCCAATTGAGTATTTTGATGCGCCAAAATGGTTGTAAAGTGCCGGGAGTTTATGGACCAAGTAAAGAAGAATGGGCAACCTATCATATGCCCGCAATGGAATAAAAAAAAAGCCCTCTTTGTTCAAAATTTAAATCGGTTTTTGGACGAAAGAGGGCTACGTGTAGTAGTACGTTTTCTCAAGTACAGTTCAAAAAATATTGCCGTTGAATACTTAATGGTGACTGCAATACATATTATCAATAAACCAAATGTGTGCCAAAAAATCAATTATATATTTCAAAAACTATAATATGTTGAGCAGTAGCTTTTTAAAAATTATTTTTTTTGAAAAAAGATAATTATTTTAGATGAATTAATTTTTGATGGACTGTATGTAATACCTTTAGGGATATTTTTAAGATAATGGACAAATTTAATATGGTTGCCAAAACCCTGATGGGTTTGGAACAAGTGTTGGCGGATGAGATTGCATCTATTGGAGGAGAAGATATCGAGTTAGGTTATCGAGCAGTCGAGTTTAGAGGCACTATTGAGACGATGTACAAAGCGAATTTGCTATTGCGAACAGCGATGCGGATTTTAGTACCCATTGCCTCCTTTGATGCTTATAACGAAAAAGCATATTATGACCAGATTAGACTAATAGAATGGGATAAATTCATGAATAAAGAAGATACTTTGGCAGTGGATGCCATCGTATGTACTTCTTTTTCAACGCATTCTCATTATGTGGCATTGAAAGCAAAAGATGCAATTGTCGATTATTTTAGAGATAAATATGGTATCAGACCCAGTGTGGATACTTTTCGACCCACCTTGCAAGTAAATATCCATTTGTCAAAAGACCATTGTACGGTTTCTTTGGATAGTTCTGGTGAACCATTGTTTAAGAGAGGCTATAGAGAAGCTGCAGTAGAAGCACCATTGAGTGAAGTGTTGGCGGCAGGAATTTTGAAATTGACTGGTTGGGATAAGCAGACACCTTTATACGACCCAATGTGTGGCTCAGGGACTTTCCTCACCGAAGCTGCAATGATGGCAACCAACACTCCACCACAAATTATGAGACGCCACTTTACTTTTCAATATTGGATGGATTTTGATAAAGACCTTTGGATACGGCTTAAAAAGGAGGCTTATGAGGCAGTAACACCGCTAAGTACTCCAATAGTGGGAAGCGATAGAGATAGAAATGCACTTATAGCTACTCGAAAAAACCTCGTTTCATTAGGACTTGAAGATCAGATTAGCCTGAAACATGTGAGTTTTGAAGATAGCCACCCACCATTTGAAAGTGGGATGATTGTAATGAATCCACCTTACAATGAACGATTGAGAGAGTCTGAAAACGAGGAAATGTACAAAATAATGGGCGACCAACTCAAAAAAACATATCAAGGCTACACTGCTTGGATTATTTCATCTGATCTTCAGGCAATCAAATGTATTGGGCTACATGCCTCAAAGCGAATTTCAACCATGAATGGGTCTTTGGATTGTAAATTATTGAGATATGACCTGTATAGTGGATCAAAAAAAGCAAAATATAACGTAAATAATTAAGTAATTAAAAACATTAAAATTAATAATCATGAAAAAACAACACCTTATTGTAACACTATTTGTTATTTTTAGTCAAATAGTTTTTGCCCAAACCAAAAATATTTGGTTCTCCATTGGAGATAATATTTTCACAAAAGCTGAATCAAACAATTCTTTTTTATATTATTATATTAAAAATATCAATGATACTCTTGAAGAAAAAACAACTAGAAGTTATATAGAGAAAAATGTAACCACTATCAAAAACAAATACAATTTTGCATTTGGATTTTCTAAATCAACTCAAATATCAAAAAAGTGGATATTGAATTACGGTGTAGGATTGAATATGAGTAAATTTGTTGCTTTTTCAGAGAATATTCCAATTAATAGTTTAGGTGAAATTAAATTTATAGATACTATTCAAAAACAAAAAATATACTACTACTTTTCTAAGAATATAAGACAGTAAATAATTATACTAAACCAGATAAAGGGGTAAAGTATTTTACTTTTGATTTGGTTTTCCCAATAAATGTAAGCTACAAATTCAATAATCTTTTTTCCATTACTGACTGGATTAGAATTTTCGTCATCCTTATATGCAAAATCGAGTTATGAATCATCAGTTTTGGAACTGGTTAGTGAAACAAAAGAGGAGATATTGTATAAATTTAGTATCAAAAATATTGTGAATAATAATACTGATGCCATTCAACGATTTGGTGTTAGTTCATTTTTGCAAGGTGATTTTTCCTTCAATCCGAAACTCAATATTGCATTAGGGGTGAATTATAGAATCAATAATTTATTATTAAATAATCATAAAAATGGTTATTCACTTTATGAAACAAACAATAAATATTTAAGATTTTATATTAAATATTACTATAGATTTTAGCATTTATTAATATAATCTCAAATTCCTTTTTAGAATTTTTTTGCACAAAATATAAAACTTTATTTCTTTATTAATGTCCTATTTTTAGTAGAATGTATTGAATATTAATGACTTGTAATATTGTATTTGTTTTGCATTAATTATAAACATTTATTATTATTAGGATTGAAATTTTTCATTTAATGGAATTTGTTTTAGATTTTTTATCCAAATCCAGATTGTAAAAATGATTAATAATGAAATAATAAGTATTAAATATTCGGAAGCTCTATCAATATAATTTGTTATAAAGTTTGAATTATTTGTTACTCTTTGAACCAACCATGCTAAAGCAGAAACTATAGCAATTGCAACACCCACTAACCTAACTTTTTTATAAGTTGATAAACTAATCCTGCAAATAACCAACAAACAAGGCAACACCAAACTCATGATGAATAGTTGCATTGCTTCTATTCCAAGATTAAATCCTAAAATACTTAAACCCATTTGTGTGGAGGTCAGCTCCAAGTTTGCCAATGTGTTGGAAAATGCTAAACCATGAATTAGTCCAAATCCTCCAGCAATATAAATTTCTCTGTTATAAAAAATTGGAAATAAAGCATTAAGGGCAGAGATTAAGATTGATATTGTTATCAAAATTTCAATCCATCGGGTTGAAAAATTAATCCAACCTAAAGTTCCGAATATTAAAGTAATCGAGTGCCCAATTGTAAAAGCGGTGATTATGCGGAAAAGTTTTAAAAGGCTTGATTTCAAGCCAATATATTTTGCCCATTTTCTTTTTTCTTCAGAAAGGGGAGAGGGCAAAAGCAGAACGAATAAAAATAGCAAATGATCTGTTCCCTCCCAAATATGCTTCATTCCTAATGAAAACATAGATTTGAATCCTTTCCAGAGGCTTCCTTCCTCTAAATTAATTTGCATTGGTAAAAGTGTATTACTTTGAATATCCCATGCAATTACGCCAATTTCTAAGGGTTTTGATTCAGTAATTATTCCATTTTTCCAATCCTGTTCTATTTTAAGCAAAGCAGAATGTGTAAATACTTGGTGTAAAATGATATCATAAAATAGTGTAAATTTTCGATAATTAACATTACTTGGTGGTGTTAGCAATATGTTGATAGATAATTCATTATAATCAATGTTGGTTTCTGGTTGCTTTGTAGATTCAAAATTGATTTCATGAATATCTATTTTCCAAAATTGACCATTTTCACCTTGTATTTTTAAGTGTTTTTGAATATATTCTTTTAACTCTTGCTGATAATTTTCATCATTAATTTTGGTGCTATCATTCAGTGGTTTACCAATGGCTGATTCCAACTCCGTAAGGGGCAACAAAAGAGTTGCCACAATATTTTGTTCATTAAATTTTAAAGTAACAACAGAATTTGGCATCGGGTGTGCCTTAGAAAAAATCGGGAGAAAAAGTAAAATAAGGAAAAGTGCTTTTCTCATAGATATTTTTTAATATGAAAAAAAACTTTGCTAGATTTTTGAAGTTCTAGCAAAGTTTAAAGAATGATAATACTAAATTTTTGTCAGTTTTTTTGTTTTAACCTTTATTCCTTCATTCGTTTTGACTTCCAGAGTGCAATTATAACTTCCAGAAGGTAAGCTATTTGTGTTCAATGTAACTTGATGATTACCATTGCTAAAATTGTTTTTAAGATCGGTTATTAACTTTCTTCCATTCATGTCTGTTAAACTGATGGTTACAAAAGCTGGTTGATCCAAACTCAATTCAATCGTAGAATTATCAACAACAGGATTTGGAAAAATATTAAACTTACCTTCGAAGCTTGAAATAGGATTTATAGAAGTTGTTTTTCCATAATCATAATCACCTTTTCGGTCACGCCAAACAGAATGTGGATGATTTTCAGATTTGATAATGATACCACCTTGTGTATTGTACTCTATCCAAACACTTGGTCCATCAATTCTGAAATAATCCCCTTTTGTTTCCATTGTTCCAGTACCTGAGTAAACGACATAAGTCTCATCCAACTCAGCTTGGTATCTTCCTAAAATCAATGCTTCATCGTCTGCATTAAGGTCATTCGTATAAGTTTTAATGGCATTTAAAACCAAAGTTTTTTGTGCCGCTGTTAAATTCCCAACTTTAATACCCAACTTAGTGGTAGTAAATTGGTTGTCTTTCCCAGGACCTAAAACTATGTCATTAAAAGTCATTGACGACTTAGCAATTGCAGCATCAGCACTCGAAAAACTTGCAATAATTGCTGCAAAAGCAGCTTTTTCTTGTAAAATTGGTTGATAAGTGGTACCCGATTGAGTAAATGTACCAGATGGCTCGGCTGCACGAAAGGCCGGAGTTGCACCAATTATTTTGCCATTATAGTAAGTATTGGAAACAGTATGGTGATGACCACCAAATTGTATTTCGAATAAATCAGTTGTGGAAGGTGTTCCCAAAAAAGCCATATAATAATTTCCAGCACCATAACCAGAACCACCGCCCAAACCATTCAAATAATCATCTGCTGCCAACAGAGCATTTAATTCAGCAAAGCCTTCATTAGCTGCAGTGCCAGTAATTGCTTTCAAAAGATCTTTCGCTGCAGCTAATTGTGTTGCATTTAAGGTGCCGAATTGAATTCCTACTCGATTTTTGGATAAAGATTGTGGTAAGTTGGACCATTTTGCTGCATCCGTTAAGGAATAACTTAGTTGGACTGTTGCCAATTGAGAAGCAGAAAGTGTAGCTTTAAAGGCATCAGCCAAACAAATTATTTTGTTTATACCTGTTAATGTTTCACAGTCTGTTGGGGGTTTGGGTTTTAAGTCTTTCTCAGGTTTTATGAAAGCCATTAGCCCCAAAATTGAAATTGATAAAATACTAAGTAAAAGCTTAACTTTCATTTTGCTAAATTAATTTGTGATATAATTAAAAATAATAATTTAACAATTACGATTTTAAGCATTAATTAGTGGGTTCAACAATTCTTTTTTTTTCAAAATTTGTTGATTAATTACTCTACTATTTTTATATCTTTTCTTGCAAATGCCATATTTTCAAAAAGTTATAGCATTAAGAATTTAACTTGTATTTGTTTATAGATTTTTCTATTTTTTGTTGCCAATAAGCACTCCAGAAATACACCAATGACTGAAACTTGAACCTTCGTTTTTTCCTTGGTCAATGATGACTTTTAAATGGTGGTTTCCTGCTTTTAGATTCTTTAATGGAATCCTAAAAGGAGGTGTCAAAGCCCCTGGACACCAGTTGGATCTGCTATAATCACTGGAAGACATACCATTGGGGAAATTACCAGATGCTGGGTTGTGCAAACGATAGGTGCCGCAATCGGATCGCCAAGGAGTATGTTGGAATATGGGCTGATTATCCAGGATAATTTGATTTTCCTTTGGGACGAATTCGTCCCCATTTTCCCAGCCACCATGCCCAGTAGTGGTGAAGATTAATTCTAAATTTGAAACGGAGTCGGGAATCGTAAAATTCATTTCTAGGGTGTCGTTTTGGAATAGTTTACCATAATTTTGTCCAGATGCTTCCATAATATTCACAGTATTAAACATAGGTAAAGCCCATTTTTGGGTGTTTGGGAGTTCTGGCTCTGGGTAAAACTGGAGATCTAAGCTCACTTTGTGTCCTCCTTTGTCATAATTGCCAATAAAAACTCCAATCCACATTTCACTTTCGTCGGATGTAATCAAATCAGTAACATCTTGTTTGTAAATAACGGAATCACTCCATTGGTAACCCGCAATGATTCGTTTATTATTGAAATGACTGACGCCAAATGGAGTGAAAAATCGCATTAATTCCATAGCAGGAACATAATTTTCATTTGCAATCACACCTTGGTATTTTTCACTATTATTATCAACAATAAATGGCAGCTTGTCCAATCCATTTTTAAAAGCATCCATCATAGATGTGCCTTTGTTTGGTATTGTAAATACTGATCCAACTCTATCATATGCATCCCCGTTCGACCATTCCCTCAATTTCAAAAAATAGTTTCCTTTCTCTTTTGGGATGTTAATTTTCTTTAATATGATATTTCCATTCGAAAATCGATATGTTTTATTGATTGAATCTGTTTGGTTTGAAATAGTTATTTTTTCAAAATTAATTTGCTCTTTTTGAAAGATAGGAATGGTGGTATATCTCGAATTGATTTGTGCTGCTAAAAAAGTAGGGTTATCTACAATATTCTGGTTTTCAACATCGTAGGAAGTGTTTTCCTTTGTGTCTTCTATTTTTTTAGCCACTATGGTTCTATTACCATTCTGTACATATTTCAAAACTAGCCCATCTGTTGGCACAAATGAAATGGATGGACAACCTTTAAAAGTTGTTGAATTTGTAACCCACACTTCAATTCTATTCGAAAACAAATCGTAATTATATTTTGTACATATATAGCCCAAAATCGTATCTTTCATATTCGTGATTTCAGGTTTTATTAATGAATCGAAAGGAGTCAAGACTGTGTAATTTTTATTATTAAAAATTCCTGTTTTGATGGTTTTTTATTTTTGTAATCTATTGATAGTAAATCTGCTGTGTTTTTATTAATGATTTTTGAAGATTGTGGGGAGCTAACAATTTGGATCGTATTGTTAGTTTGCAGTTTTCCATTTTCAAAGACCTCATAGGTGATTAATTTGCTCTGATTTTGGCAAAAAGTCGTATTTATGAATAAAAACAAATTTATTAAAAGTACCCAGATTTTCATATTCATTAGTTTTGAAAACAAAAATAGAGATTAATGCTTAATTTTGTGTCCTTAAATAAAATTGAATGGCAAAACATAGCACTTCACATATTATTCAAAGTTTGATTGTCAATTTATTAATAGCAACATCAAAAGGATTTGCTGCTTTTATGACCAAATCTGGCTCCATGTTAGCGGAAACAATCCACTCATTTGCAGATTGTGCCAATCAAGGATTGTTACTGATGGGGGTGAAACAAGCCAACCGACCTGCAAATAAAAAGCACCCATTAGGGTATGGGAGAGCGGTATATTTTTGGTCATTTATGGTGGCGATGCTCCTATTTTCAATTGGTGGAATGTTTTCAATTTATGAAGGAGTTCATAAATTTCAACACCCAGAACCTGTGGATCATATCGAATGGGGAATTGGAATTTTAGTTTTTTCTTTGTTGTTGGAGGGTTATGCCACCTATTCCAACATCATTGAATTGAATAAAAGAAGGGGAAGTTCTGGCTTTTTTCAATATTTGAGAAATACAAAAGACAGTGATTTAGTTGTAATATTCGGTGAAAATTCAGCAGCAGTATTTGGGTTGATATTGGCTATAACTGCTTTGATGACAGCTTATTATACTGGAGATGGAAGATATGATGCTTTAGGATCATTGGCTATTGGAATTGTTTTGATTGCTGTTGCCATCTTTTTATCGGTGGAAGTAAAATCCCTTTTAATTGGGGAAAGTGCCGATGAAAACATAAATCTTTCTGTAAAATCCATCATTGAAGACCATCCAGAAATCCACCAATTGATAAATTTGATAACCATACAACAAGGTCCAGGAGAAGTCTTGATGTGTTTGAAAATCAAATGCAAACCCAACTTGACCGCTTTAGAAATCAGTAATATGATTAATAATTTCGAGAAAGATATTAGGAAAAATAACCCAGAAGTGAAATGGATTTATATCGAACCTGATTTGCAAGAATGGAAAGTTTAATTTTTTATTTTGAGAAATAATATTATTTTTGAAAATTATTTAAATCAAAAGATTCTTATATGAACACAAGAAATACAGATTTGATGAAAATGGCAAGGCAATCGCTAGATGGAAAATGGGGATTGGCAATAGGTACTTTTTTTGTTTCTGGATTAATTCAATCATTTTTTAATATTATACCATTTGCTTTTATTTTTATTGCAGGACCATTTAATCTTGGAATATCTATTTTTTCATTAGCATTGGTTAGAAATACTGAAATTGATTTAGATTATATTTTTAAAGGGTTTAATAATTTTGGTAAATCATTAGGTTTATCTATTTTAGGTGGTTTGATTATAATACTTGGTTTTCTACTTTTCATTATTCCTGGAATTTACTTAACTTATTGTTATGCAATGGCATTTTACGTACTTGCCGATCATCCAAATTTGGATGTAATGGAGGTGTTGAATAAAAGTAAAGAAATGATGGATGGTCATAAATTTAAGCTTTTTAGGATGCACCTACGTTTTGCAGGATTATTCATCCTTTGCATTTTTACCTTATTTATTGGTTTATTTTGGCTAGTACCATATATGAGTGCCTGTACAGCAATGTTTTATGAAGATATCAATGGCAGAGAAAAAGAAGCCGAAGATGTAGCGGATCATTTAATTGTTCCTGAGATATTTTAGGAAAAGATTTATTTTGATAAAAAATCTATCATAATCATATTCAAATTTTCAATTGCTAATCCGATTTCCCAATTGGATTTATTTCTGTTTTCAACATAGTTGGATATGGATCTGATTTGATAACAAGGGATTTTTTCGAGGAATGAAGCATAGAAAAAGGCAGCTCCTTCCATACTTTCTATATCAAACTCATGGATATTTAGTTTTTTAATAGTTGCTTCTGATCCATGTACTTTGTTGACTGTCAAGCCTCTAGCAGTATGGAGGTCTGGTAAACTCAATTTGTTTTTGAGGATTCCATTTTCAAATGGGAATTGATCTTTGTCCATCCAATCTAATTCAAATATGCTTGAAAAATTGCCATCAGCTAATTCCACACCAAAATCACCAAATCGATCTTCGATCACATTCACCACCTTACCCAATTCCCAATCTTTACGAAATGAACCAGCAATACCCATGTTTATCGCCCAATCCACTTTATTAGTTGCATAAAATTTTCCCAAAGCAAAAGCTGTAAAAGTAATTCCAGCTCCTGTGATTAGTACTTTTATTTCTTTGTTATTGAATTGAAAATGAAAGGGTTGCCCTGTATTATATTTTTGCAAAAATTGCAAAAGTGGAGCTACCTCAAACCCTGTGGCAGCAACAATTACTATTTTTTCCATTGTTAGAATTGATAATTTACGCCTAAAGTGGGTGAAATTCCTAAAATTTGGTGGTAAGTGCCTGCAATATCAAATAGAAATTTTTGAGAAACAATGAATCCCGCACCAAAGCAATATTCTGTTGGATTTGTTTTGATACCTGTTCTCAAATAAAATTGATCCATTATTTTATAATTAATACCACCTTTAAATCTCAAATCAAAATTTTGGCTTTTTTCAACTTCTGTATTGATAGTCAATAGCTTAGAAGCTTTCCAAGATAACCCTGTTTTATAAACTGATTGCAAATAATCATTTTCTGTTATTTTCACAGCGATAGGGTTAATGATTTGAAAACCAATTGCAAAATTATTATTTATGAGATATTGCAACCCAGCTTCAAATGAAAAAGTGCCTTTGCTACCATAATCCTGTATGTTAAACCCTTGATAGTTAATTTGTATGCCAACAGATAGATTGTCTAAAAACTTTCTTGCATATCCTACCCCAATTTGTTGTTCGTTGTAGGCATTATAGCCAAAATATTGTGCTTTTATCAAAAAAGTTCCAGAATTAGTTGGATGAGCATATCCAGAACCAAAACCATTGAGGGCACTCAAAAAATACCTTCTTTCTCCATATAATGAAATGGATGGTTGTTTTAAAAAAGCCAACCCAGCTTGATTTCCAAAAATGGATGCATAACTCTGATCAGCCACCATACAATTTCCCATTCCTGCCCCTACGCCACCATTAGATGGATAATAGCCTAACTGAGCAGATAATTTAAAGGAAATAAAACATAAAAGGATCAAAAGTTTTTTCATTTCAAACTAGTTTTATAGGGTAAATGTAGCTTTTTTATTAAAAATATTGGATTTATCATTATTAAATTATTGTCTTATGGATTGCTTTTTTTTCCATAAAATCTGATATCGCCCAATTGAGTTATGTAGTTGAAAATTAAAAATCCAAATAATATAACAGCAACAGATATTACAGATAATATAAAGCTGGGTCTAATCACTATTATTGCCCCAATGAATTGAATACAAAGTATAATAGATAGGAATTTCGCTATAAGATGGCTACTCATTTTATTCATGACAAATGAACCTAACGGAGCGAAAAAAACCACAACAGGTACACAAACCAACCACATTTCGAAGGACTCTTTTTTGAAATCATTGACTAAATTGGTGTGTAAAAATAAACCAAATATTGTCTCAATGGTCATAATGAGAATGGAGGATGGAGTAGCAATTTTTTCGTCAATTTTATAGTAGGTGATCATCAAACAAAAGGTGAAAATATTGATGCCAGTCCCAAAAATGGAGGAAATGATTCCGCCTATAAATCCAAAAATGATTAGGAGTCCAATATCAGAACTTTTTAATTGTTGCAGAAATTCAAATTTTATTTTATGCTTCATTTGATTATGTCGCCAAAGTATGATGCCGAAGCTCAGCCACAAGGAAACAAAAAATAATTTTGCAAGGGGTGGTGAAATCAATGGAACAATTTGAAAAGTGCCAAAGACTAACCCTGGCAATCCTCCAATAATCACATATTTCACATATTGCCAATCAATTTTCATTTTCATGTTGAGAATGAGCAAACTAGCAGCTGTCATCCCAATGCTTTGAATAGCGAAAGCAAAATTTGACGCTATTTTGGGCTCAATATTTAAAAATAGAGTGAAAATTGGGTAGGCAATGGAAGCACTCCCTCAGGGCTCGAACCAGCAATGAAAGATCCAAAAATCATTGTGGAAAAGACCGCTACTTTCTCTTTGAACAAATAAAACAAGTTGTTTTGGAACATAAAAACGAACCAAAAACTAAGCACCACTATCAGAAATAGAGCATATAAATATGGAAATTTTTTTAATTTCAACAAGATTTTAGTTTTTTTTACAAAAGTATTATAACTTTACTATTACTATACAAATTATCTTAAAAATTCCAAATATATGGAAAATATTGACAAAATTGTTGAGTTAATGAAGGTGGAACAAGACTTTCTGAAGTCAATTCAATTAAAAATGATGGATAACCACCAAATTTTGATTGATAATAGCCAACATAATTTTGAAAATATGGAGGTTTTGACCAAAAACTTAGGCATTATCATCAACAATCAGGAAATTATTGTCAATAACCAAATTTCGATAATTAATAATCAGAAACACATAGTTTCCAATCAAATAACCTTGAGTGTATTATTGAAAACCCAAACTCAAATACTTAATTTACTAAAAAAATTAAACGGAGAATCAGAAACTATCGAACAAACTCAAGAATCAATTCTTGCTTTAAAAGAAATGGCTACCCAACAATTTAATCTTGAAATTCTGAGAGAACCCAAAACCTTGAATCATTAATTAATACTTAGTTTTTAATTTTTCTTCTAATAGTTTTATTTGCAAATTCAATGCCTGAATATGTGCATCTTTACTTTCCAATAATTGTTTGATCAATTGAATTTGCATTTCTAAATTGGAAATTTGCTGCTGCAATAATTTATTTTCAAAATCATAATAATTGGCATTTGTTTCAGAGGATTGATAAGAATGCAGTTCACTATTTCCTTCAGTTGTATCTATATTTTCACTTGTTAATTCATTAATATTTTTTCCAAAAAACTTACTAATGTGGTCTAATATTGTTAAGGAAGGAGTTGATTTACCATTTTCATAATCAGACAGGGCACTTTTACTAATATTAAGTATATTCCCCAGCTCTAATAGCGTAAGGTTTTTCTTTTTTCTTAATTTTCTTAAATTTTTTCCAAAATTATCATCCATTTATTTGGAATTTTTTATTTTATATTTCCAATATATTGGAATATGATAGCCAAAATTAAGTTTTTTTTCTTAAAAGTTTAAAATTATTAAAAAATAATTGAAATTGATTTTATGATAAAATAATATTTTGATTTCATATAATTAATTTTAAATATAGTATAAATAAAAGATAAACAGATAGTTATAAATATGATTTTATGTAAATCCAAGTTTATGAAAAGAAAAATATCAAATTGTAAATTATAATAGAAATTAGAATTTAATTAAAAATAGAAAAAGCTTTTAACAACATCATAAACTGGCATAATTTTGTGGGCTATTTTAATAAATGTTTAATAAGTATAATGTATGATTCAATCTAATTAAAACATTGATTTATATCTAATTTTCACTTAATTTTGCACACTTAATTTACAAATTATAAAACATATTTTTAAACCATGAATTTTATATTACGATTACCCAAACTGTTTTTATTTTTATTATCAGTTGCAATGCCAGATTTTAACTCACTACAAAATGAAATGCCAGGATTAACTATTCCATCTGCAAGTTCAGGTTTGGAATATCATTGGCCAACTGTAGTTAATGCTTCTTATGGTTTTTTAATGGCAAAATTATTTCCCTGAAGTGAAACCTGAATTATTTATTAAAATAGATCAATTGAAAGTAAAAAATGAGAATAACTATAGTGCTACTGTGAATAAAGTTGTTTTTGATCGTTCAAGAGCTCATGGAGAAGCAGTAGCAAGTGCTATTTGGGAATGGAGCAAAACTGATACTTATGGTCATGATGCTTACAAAGATCCATTTAAAGGTTATGATTGGAAAGTTGCATATAAGAAAGAAGGAGATTGGAAACCTTTAGATGAAGTAGGTGGTAGAGCAATGTTTCCTTATTGGGGAAAAGTAAGATCATATACTCTAAAATCAGATGCTGATAAATTATGTAGCAAACCATATACACCATATAGTACTGCAACAACTTCAAATTATTATGCTCAAGCCTTAGAAGTTATGTCTCACAATACACCACAACAACCCTATGAATCAAAATGGATTGGGGAGTTTTGGAGCGATGATTTGACTGAATTGACTTTTAGCCCTCCATCAAGATGGATTGCTATTGCAAATCAAGTATATCAAAATGAAAATAGCAATTTAGAAACAGTTGTATATGCAAATGCAAAGGTTGGTTTAGCAATAAATGATGCTGGTGTTGGTTGTTGGTTTTCAAAATATGTATATAATGTAGAAAGGCCATTTACTTATATCAGAAATCACATTAAACCAGATTGGATTACTAATTTATCAAACCCACTAGAAACTACTAATAATACTAATATTACCCATCATTCCCAGCATTCCCTTCAGGTCATGCTACTTTCGGAGGTGCTGCTGCTGAAGCTTTGTCAAGTATTTATGGCTATAATTATTCTATGACGGATAATTGCCATAAAAACAGATCTGAATTTTTTGGTACACCTAGAACATTTAATTCATTTTATGAAATGGCGGATGAGAATGGTTTTTCTAGAATTCCATTAGGAGTTCACTGGAGAATGGATAGTGAAGAAGGCGTGAAATTTGGTAAAAAAATTGGAAATAAAGTCAATAATTTACCTTGGAAGAAATAAAATAAGAATTTTATAAATATTAAAAAGGAGAAGCAGTTTTTGTTTCTCCTTTTTTGTAATCACTAATTATGTCTAGATTAATTTTTTCAATTTTTATTATTTTATTTGTTAGTTGTCATCCTAAAAAAGAAACTAATAAATATTATCCAAATGGAGCATTACGAAGTAAGTATTATTTGATAGATGAAAAGATTGAAGGGGAGATGCTAGATTATAGTCAAAATGGTAAATTGGTTTCTAAAAAAATGTTTTCAAATGGAATCCAAGATGGCAAAACAGAATATTATTATGAAAGTGGGAAATTAATGGAGGTTCAATACTATACTAAAGGTGAAAGATATTTATCTGATACACTATGGTTTGAGAATGGCAAAATAAAAGATATAATCCAATTTAACCACGGAAAATTTAATGGATCATTTACCTCTTACGATTCAATTGGAAATATTGTTTTTAATGCAGAATTTAGAAATGATAGCCTCATTAAAGTAATTAAAGGGTTAAAAGATATTAAATAATGAAAAAGCTAATAATCTATTTTATTTGTTTTACAACAATTTTAAATATCTCAAAAGCACAAACAAATACTGATACTTTAAAAATTGTTCGTTTAGACGAATTTATAATTAGAGCAATTAGGGAAAACAATCAAATCACTAAATTGCCATTGGTCAAAAACACTTTTATTATCAATGGAATAAAAAATAATGTGATTCAAATAGATAATCAAGCAACTAATTTTTCTGATAAAATAGGGAGACAAATCTTTGCAAAGATACCAGGTACTTTTGTGTACGATATGGATGGGTCTGGCAATCAAATCAATATTGCAAATAGAGGATTGGACCCACATAGAAGTTGGGAATTCAATATCCGACAAAATGGGGTTATTATCAATTCAGATATTTATGGGTATCCTGCTAGTCACTACTCAGCACCATTGGAATCCATACAAAGGGTTGAGCTAGTGAAGGGAACTGCTTCCATGCAATATGGAGCAGAGTTCGGTGGGATGGTCAATTATATCACTAAAACTGGGGACACCACCAAAAGAGCAAGTTTTGAATCCATCAATACTGTGGCTTCATACGGAGTGGCAAGTACCTACAATGCAATGGGTGGTAAAGTAGGAAAATTGACTTATTATGGTTATATATTCAACAGAAGTGCCGATGGATTTCGCCAAAATTCAAAATCAAAATCGAATGCACAATTTTTGAGTTTGAATTATGATTTTAATTCAAAAGCATCCTTAAAGGCAGAATTGGGAAGAAGTACTTATTTGTATCAAATTCCTGGACCACTCACAGATAGTATGTTCCAAGCTAATCCAAGAATGAGCACTAGGGCTAGAAATTATTTTTCACCAGAATTGTATATTCCTTCATTGAATTTTAGCTACAATTTCTCCAAAGACTTCCAGCTCAATTGGATAGTTTCAGGTGTGTTCGGCACTAGAAATTCTGTGCAAATAGATGCTTTTGCAAATATTCCAGATGTGATAGACCCAGCGACAAATCAATACAAAAATAGAATAGTAGATGTCGATAAATTCAATTCGAAAACTACTGAATTGAGAGTATTGAAAAATTATTTTTTAGGTAATTTTAAAAACACGATGACAGTTGGAATTCGCTATTTTAATAATGATTTGAACCGTTTGCAAAGAGGGAAGGGGACAACTGGCACCGATTATGATCTTTCCATCATTGGTGATTGGGGCAGAAATTTGCATTTCAAAAGCCAAAGTATTGCTGTAGCTATTGAAAATATGATTTATTTGAATAAAGATTTTACAGTTGCAGCAGGATTTAGATATGAAAATGGGACTTCAAAAATGTCGGGAACCATTTTATCATTAGACCCAGCTGGAATTCCTAATACGATACAACATAGTGTCCCAGTTTTGGGTATCAATGCTAAATACAAGCTGAACAAAATGGATATCAATGCTGGATTTTCGCAGGCATATCGTCCAGTATTATTCAAAGATATTATTCCCGGCTCTGTACTTGAGAAAGCAAACAAAGACTTAAAAAATGCTTTTGGCTACAATGCAGAATTAGGTATTAGCGGACAAATAATTGAGGGTTTGAAATATGATTTGACTGGTTTTTTCATGCAGTATAACAATCGATTAGGAAATTTTGTAATAAATGAAAATGGGCAAAATTTGATTTATAAAACAAATATTGGCAATAGTAATACTAGCGGAATAGAGGCATTAATTGAATGGAACACGAAGCTTTCCAATCATTTGTTTTTAACGATTTTTACCTCAAATAGTTATATGAAGGGCGTTTATCAAAATGCAGCTATTGCAAATGGGGCATCCAATCAGGATATTAGTGGTAATGAGATAGAAAGTGTTCCTCATATCATCAGCAGAAATGGTTTAAATATTTACTACAGATCGTTTGTCGCTTCCTTTTTGGGAAGTTATGTGGATCAATCATTTTCCGACCCTACCAATGTAGTGACGCCGACAGCAAATGGTGCTAAAGGCTTAGTTCCATCTTATTTTATAGCAGATTTGAATTTTTCATACAAATTGAATAGAAATATTAAATTCAAATGTGGCATCAATAATTTAGGAAATCTATCTTATTTTACGAAAAGACCTTTGTTCTATCCTGGTCCTGGAATTTGGTCATCTGATGGAAGAAGTTTTAATTTTACAATAGAAGCAAAAATTTAGTATTTTATTGTTTATTGATTTATTGCAATTCCAAAATATAATTTGGATCGTATTTTATTTTCACAAAAACAATCTAATATCAAAACTAAAATATTGCATTTTGGGATTCCAAATATTTAGATTTTTCAGATTGGGCATTTTTCCTTAACCAATCTCCTATTTCATTTTTCCATGATATAGTAAAAGATTTATAAAAATCCTATAAATATTCATCAATACAGGGATTGGAAAGATTGTATTTTTTTTTAATAATTTCAAAACATTATAATATTATTAGTTTTAGTTTTTTGCTATGATTTAGTTGAAAACTAACATAGATTTGTAAACAATTATGATAAATTAATTAATGTGGAATGAAAATGATACTTTGTTGTAAATCATTTCTTTGCATTATTTTTTTACTTAATTTAACATACCTAAATTTACAAATTATAAAAAAATATTTATTGCCATGAAATTAAAATTGCGATTACCCAAACTGTTTATATTTTTATTATCAATTGCCATATTCGTACCTTCTTGTAAAAATTATAACAATTCGGATCCTTTAAATGAAAAAAAAGTAGCGAACTATGATAGCAAAGTAGTAGTTGGTTGGAATGATCTTTTTTTAGAAATAGAAAGATATGCTAAAGGATATCGTCCTGGTCCTGCTCCAAGAGCATTGTCTCTATTAGGGCTTTCTGCTTATGAAGCTTGTGTTTCAGGAATGCCTGATTTTAATTCACTACAAAATGAAATGCCAGGATTGTCTATCCCTAAAGTAAGTTCAGGAGTAGAATATCACTGGCCTACTGTTGTAAATGCTTCTTATGCTTTTTTGATGGCAAAGTTTTTCCCAGAAGTAAAACCCGAGCTATTTATCAAAATTGATCAATTCAAAGTGAAAAATGAAAATGCTTTCAGTGCAACTGAAAATAAAGATGTTTTTGATAGATCAAGAGCTCATGGAGAAGCTGTTGCAAATGCTATCTGGGAATGGAGTAAAACGGATACTTACGGTCATGATGCTTATAAAGACCCAACTAAAGGTTATGATTGGAAAGTAGCATATAAAAAAGCTGGAGATTGGAGACCATTTGACGAAGCGAATGAACAAGCAACTTTTCCATACTGGGGAAAAGTTAGAGCCTATACTTTGACTACAGAGGGTTCGAAATTATGTAAAAAGCCAAGAGCTGAATATAGCGAAGAAGTTGGTTCTCCTTATTATGTACAAGCTGTTGAAGTAATGTCATTCAATACCCCTTCACTTACCTATGAAGATAAATGGAAGGGAGAGTTTTGGAGCGATGACTTAACTAATATTACTTTTGGTCCTCCTTCAAGGTGGATTGCTATCGCAAGCCAAGTATTTCAAAATGAAAAAAGCAATTTAGAAACAGCAATTTATACTTGTGCAAAAGTAGGTATGGCAATTAATGATGCAGGGGTAGGTTGTTGGCATTCAAAATTTGTTTATAATTTAGAAAGACCAGTAACTTATATTCGTAAATTTATAAACCCTACTTGGCAAACAAATTTATCTGACCCTTATTCAAATTTAACGAATCTTACACCAACTTTCCCTGCTTATCCTTCTGGCCATTCAACTTTTAGTGGTGCTGCTGCAGAGACTTTATCCAGTATCTTTGGTTATAATTATAGTATGACTGATAATTGCCACAAAGACAGAACAGATTTTATCGGAACGCCTCGGACATTTGTTTCTTTTTATGATATGGGCGAAGAGAATGCTTTCTCAAGAATTCCTTTGGGCGTACACTGGCGAATGGATTGTGAAGAAGGTTTTAGATTTGGAAAAGAAATAGGTAATAGAGTTAACAATTTACCTTGGAAGAAATAGTGCAATTAATTTATTGAAATAATTAAAGGTAGTTATGTGGATTCATCGTATTCAGATTCAACCAACGTAGTGACTCCAAAAGCTAATGTAGCTGAAGGTTTGGTCACTACGTATTTCATTGATTATTTGAATTATTCATACAAATCTTATTGAAATATTAATTTAAAAAGAGGTAACAATAACTTAAGAAGCCTATCTTATTTTAGGAAAAAGTTATTGATTTATCCTTGCCCTGTGATATGGTCATCGGATGTAAGTAGTTTTAATTTTTCCATTAAGACTAAAATTTAGTATTTTTTTGCTAATTTTGAGTTCAATTAAATTTGAAATTGGTATTAAAAATTAAAAATAGGAGTAGAAAAGTTATCGCTTATGTAGTGCTAGCAATCTTCTTTCAAGCTATTACTACACAGCTTTTACATTCCTATTTGCATCATTCTGAGCCAATTGCAAGATGTGAGTCGAAAAATGAAAAGCATTTTCATGACCAAGAATTTGCTGGACATCATTGCCAATTATGCGACTTTACATTTTCTACCTTACAGCTTATTGATTTTGTACCATTCAAAATTTTCCATTTAGATCGTATTGTATTTTCTCAAAAAAAGTTTCATTTCAAAACAAGAATTGGTGCTTTTGGCACTATTATTCAATTTCTGCTTAGAGGTCCACCCGTTATTTAGATTTTTTCAGGTTGAGCATTTATTCTTAACCAGTATTTTATTTTTTAATCCAATCAATTTTTAAATGCTTTACTTGCATTTAATGAATTGGTGTATTTATTTTTTTTAAATGAAAAATCTATTAATCGGTATATTTTTAATTTTTGCCCCCAATTTATTTGCACAATATAATATTTCAGGAATCATCAAAGATGAAGTTACAGGTGAGTTTCTGATTGGTGCTTCCATTTATTTTCCTGATTTGAAATCTGGTACGGTGACAAATTCTGAGGGGAAATATCAAATGAAAAATTTGAGAAATGGAAATTATTTATTTGAAGTGAGTTATGTTGGGTACAAATCTATTATACAAAGTATTCAAATTCAGAAAGATACTATTTTAAATTTTCAATTATTGGAAGCCCATAAAGAGCTAACTGAAGTGGTGGTAACTGGCGTAACTCGATCAACAGAATTGAAATTGAGCCCAATCATTATCAAATCGATGGATAAAACTATGCTCAATCAAGGAAGTGCAAGCAATCTGATAGATGCACTAAAGAATATTCCAGGTGTTAGCCAAATCACCACAGGAGCCGCTATTTCGAAACCCATCATTCGGGGTATGGGCTACAATAGAGTGATTACATTAAATAATGGCATTCGACAAGAAGGACAGCAGTGGGGTGACGAACATGGCATCGAAATGGATGAATACAGCATTGATAAAGTCGAAATCGTTAAGGGACCGGGTAGTTTGATGTATGGTTCGGATGGTATTGCAGGAGTGTTGAATTTTATTGCACCGAAAGCACCAGTCAATGGAGTCATCAAATCCCAATTGCTCACCAATTATCAAACCAACAACAATTTAATTGGCTATTCTTTGTCGAATATTGGCAACAAAAATGGGATTCAATGGGTCGGAAGATTGAGTAATAAACTAGTTTGCAATTACCAAAATCCATTGGATGGGAAAGTCTATAATTCAGGATTTAAGGAGTATGATGGGAGTTTGATGCTTGGTATCAATAAAAATTGGGGGCATACTCATTTGACCATCAGCAGTTATAATACCTTAATCAATTTGGTGGAGGGAGAGCGGGACAGCCTTGGGAAATTTACTTTTTTGGATGCTCTCGGAAATACGAAAACGGCTTCAGATGCAGATTTGAGCAGCTATAAAACAGGTTTTCCACACCAAGAGATTCAACATTTTAGAGTGGCATCCAATAATTATTTTATATTGGATAAAGGAACTTTTCAGGCAGATTTGGCTTTTCAGCAGAATAAAAGAAAGGAATTTGGAGACATAACAAATCCAAATGATATTGCATTGTACTTTGATTTGAAAACTTTCAACTACAATTTTAGATATAATTTTCAAAAAGTAAATGGTTGGGAAACAACTATTGGTCTGGGAGGAATGTACCAAACTAACCGAAACAGTGGATTAGAATTTTTGATTCCTGCCTACCAGTTATGGGATATTGGTGGATTTTTGTTTACCCAAAAAACATTCGATAAATTGACAATTGCAAGTGGAATTAGGTGGGATAATCGTTCAATTCATTCAGAAGCACTTAATTTGGATTCTTTGGGATTGCCCTCACAAAACACGAATGCCCCCAATATTCAGAAATTCAAAAGTCTTGCACAAAATTACAATGGCATTTCTGGAAGTATTGGTGGCTCCTACCAAATAAATGCACAATCCACTTTAAAAGCAAATATTTCAAGGGGATTTAGAGCACCCAATTTGTCCGAATTAGCCTCCAATGGTCGGCATGAAGGGACTTTTCGCTATGAGATTGGAAACGCCAATTTGCATTCTGAGATTAGTCATCAATTGGATATAGCTTATTTCTACAATTCGGATCACTTATCCTTTGAAATCACCCCATTTGTCAATTTCATTTCAAATTACATTTTTACTGAAAAACTGAAAAACCAAGCTGGTTTTGATAGCATCCCTGACCCTTCAGATCCTGCTCCAGGATTTCAATTTACGAAAGGAAATGCAACGCTATTGGGAACTGAATTCTACCTAGATTTCCATCCGCATCCTTTCGATTGGTTGCATCTTGAAAATTCTTTTTCATTCGTCCAAGCCACTCAAAATAACCAAACAGATAGTACTCGTTATTTGCCATTTATCCCAGCTGCAAAATATAGAGGAGAGATAAAAACAGAGTTTGGAAAAGTAAATAGCTGGATTTCAAATGCTTATTTTAAAATTGGTGTGGATTATTTTTTTAATCAAAAGCAAGTTTTCAGTGCATACGAAACAGAGACTTCCACTCCAGCCTATTCCTTATGGAGTGCTGGATTTGGGGCGAATTTTTCAGTTTTCAAAAGAAAAGATGCCTTTAGTTGCTATGTCAGTGGTGAAAATTTAGCAAATACTGCATACCAAAGCCATTTGAGTAGATTGAAATACGCCCCACAAAACCCTGCGACGGGTCGGGTAGGAGTATTCAATATGGGCAGAAATATCAGCCTGAAATTGGTGTTGAATTTTTAATGGAATTAGATGAGCAAATGTTATCCACCACTATCTTTGTGGTAATTTAAATAAATATGAAAAGCTATTTATATTTTTTCCAATTGCTATTACTGATTTCAATTGTGAGTTGCAAACAACCAACAGACCACCAAACAAAGAAGGTAGATGTTAGTCATCAATTGATTGATTGGACTTTATTGTCGAAGATTAGTTTTGAAAATAAGATGGTTGATTCATTGCAACAAACCATTCCATTTCCCATTTTTAATGATTCTTTAAAGATGATGAATGCGAAATCGGTGACTTTATCTGGATTTATCATTCCGATAGAGGAGATTGGGGAGGCAGATTTGTTGGTGCTATCTGCGAATCCTTATGCTTCTTGTTTTTTTTGTGGAAAAGCAGGAGTGGAGTCGGTGGTTGAAATTCATCTCAAAAACCAAAACAACAAAGCCTATCAGACGGATAAAAGAATGACTTTCAAAGGGATACTTCGGTTGAATAATACGGACCCAAATTATTTGCCCTATATTATGGAAGCAGCAGAGGAAGTGGAGTGAGTTTACGGGACTATCACTACTTTCTCTGATTGCTTTAAATTTTATTTTGATAAGATGACTACTATAAATTGTATCTTAAAATATGATGATTATATTTAATCTATTGATATACAGTATGAAATAATAATTAAATAGTAGTTTTTTGAAATTTTTCAGCATTGGTTTCAGCTTCTTTTGAGTTCACATATGAGTATTGATTAGTATTAATATTTAAAAACTGGACTATAATATAATAAAGATGAGCTTGTTTTGAATTGTTTTAATTTATCAAACTTTATTTTTTAATAACTACTTTTTCGTTTATTTTTGTTTAATGATTAAAAAAAATGATCTTATTCCAAACGACAAAGTACTTAGAAGTATAATTGTATTAAGAGATGAAAGAGTAATTTTAGATCTCCATCTTGCCGAGTTATATAGTGTTGAGACAAGAGTATTAAAGCAAGCTGTAAAAAGAAATATGAATCGTTTTCCAGAAGATTTTATGTTTGAACTCTCCGAAGATGAGATTGATGAAGTGGTATCACAAAATGTGATACCATCTAAAAGCTATTTTGGAGGAGCTAAACCATTTGCATTTACTGAAACAGGAGTGGCAATGTTATCAAGTGTTTTGAAAAGCTCAAAAGCAATAGAAATGAATATTGCAATTATGAGAACTTTTGTAGCATTAAGGAAATTAGCTGTAAATTATGATGAATTACTCAAGAAATTAGAAGTTATGGAAAAAGATTATGATGGAAAATTTCAGGAAATTTATCAAACTTTGGAATATCTGATTAGTCCACAATCAAAAAGGAATCCAATTGGATTCAATCGGGAAGGTGAGTAAAAATAAGTTAGAAAAGATTCATGTAAATCTATTTTTTGCCCAAAATTACAACAACCAGCTATTAATTATATCCAAAATTGAGCTATTTAACTATGGAAGAAATATTTTTTTATTTAAAAAAACACTAATAAAATTTTAACTCTACAAATCTAATCCTCAAAATCTGAAGCCAACTCTATCGTTACATTTTCTTTTTTGATAGGATGGAAAAACGTGATTTCGGCAGCATGCAAACAAAGTCGGTTGGTTTTGGAGCCATAAAGATCATCTCCAACAATGGGCGTATTCAATCCCAAAGGATGGGCTGCATGCACCCTGAGTTGGTGGGTTCTGCCAGTTATGGGAAAAAAATGAACTAGGGTTTGGTTGTTTTTTCTGGCAATTACTTTCCAAATGGTTTGAGCAGCCTTACCATGTTCGTAGCAAACAACTTGATGGGGGCGATTATCTATATCAAGCCGTAATGGCAAATCAATGACGCCTTCATTGCCCTCAATGTTCCCATCCAGCAAAGCTACATACCTTTTTTTTATGGTTCTTTTGATGAATTGTGCCTGAAGGGCGACATAGATTTCTGTCGTTTTTGCTATCAATAATAAGCCAGAAGTGGACATATCTAAGCGATGCACAATCAACGGACCTGTTGCATTTGGGTACCACTTTTTTACTCTTGCAAACACAGAATCATTGATTTCTTTACCTGGCACAGAAAGAAACTCGGCAGGTTTGTTGACAACTGCTAAATAATCATCTTCAAAGATTAGGTCAATATCTTTTCCAGCTGCAGGATTGATTTTGAAGGGGTTATCATCCATCGGAATGCCTTCCAACATAAAATTCAGGATGGGTTCGCATTTCCCTTTACAAGCTGGATAGAATTGTCTATGTTTTCTTATTTCGGATTTTGGAGATTGTCCCCACCAAAATTCTGCAAAAGCGATGGGTTTCAGCTGGTGCATAAAAGCATATTGGAGCATTTTTGGTCCAGCACATTCTCCAGCTCCTGCAGGAGGGTTGCCATCGAAAATAGCACCAATGCTTTTTTTCTGACCATATTGATTCAGAAAAGCATATTGTTCGAAGAGCTGTTGTTGGAGCAAAGCAGATTTTTGTTTGCGGATTTCTTTGAGTCCATTTATTTTATCTGTATATTTTTTCAATTCCAATTCAGCAGCAAGGAGTAGATGTTGGAAATGTTGTGTCATTTGTTTCAATAGGATTCCTTCTTTAAGGCTTTCATTGCCAAGCTTTTGAAGGAAAGATTCGTACTCGGAGGGGCTCATGGTAAGTTGAGCTTCTTCTCTTTGAGCTCCTCGATTTATTTTTGCAGCTTTATTGATAAATTTTTGTTCTTGAATTGCTTGTTCCGAATTTTGTTTAATTGTATTCAGTTTTTCAACGCAATTCAAGTATGCTGTTTCTTGCTCCAGTTGGGCGATTTCCCGATTGTATTGGTTCAAAATGGCTTCCCCTTTTTTGTAAAACCCATTTTCATCCAGCATATCAAAAACGGGAGGAACGAAAAAGGAATGATGATTTTTGTCGGCTAATTTTCCAGAAAAAGCAGCTAAATAGCCCAATTCGTTCTCTTCATTTTGAACAACGAGGACTCCAAACATTTTACCAATCACCAACCCTTCCTGATCACTATTCAATCCAAAATTGTGTGACCAATCGGATTGATTTTCAAGGTATTGTTGCAATTCATTAGCAGCTATTTTGGTTAGCTCATGTGGCTCAAAATAGAATGGGAAAGTGAATTTTTGGGGTAATTCAATCTTTGAAATATCTTGTTGAAACCTTAAAAAACAATTTTTTTGAATAGTCATGAATGGACATTTACCAGCAGCAAATATCGCATTTTAATTTTAGAAAATTTCAAAAATGTAAAAGACAGCTCTTGAAATCCAATTTTACAAAGTATAAATTTGGTTTAGTACTTCGTTTCATATTCAGGGAAATTGCTACCAAAAGCAAATTTTCCACCAACTCCAAATGTAAACATTCCAAATCTGCCTGTTGTATTTGTACCTACTTTGTAATAGCCTACATCAAATCCAAATTTATTTTTTTTGCCAAACAATGCACCAAAATTACCACCTAAATAGTTCCAACCTGATAATCCTCCAAACTGAGAGAATTGTTAAACATATCTTGGACTTACATATACAGAAATATTGTTTTTGGGATGATAACTACCATAAACAGGGATTTGAACATTCCATAAACCTCCAATAAGACCAAAGGTAGCGATGTCTATACCAGTAGCTAGAGCAAATTCTGACGATTTATTTCCTAAGAATTGGTATTTGGCACCTAATGAAACATTGAAATTCGTATTTACTTTTAAGTTGATATCTAATTCATCGATTATACCATATCTGCCACTCACTTCGATATTTGGGAATGTTAAGAAAGGAATAGAATTTGTTGTGTCTGCATTATCATCTAACTTTACTAAATCAGGGCTTTGCGAAAAATTTAAACTTGCCATTACTTCCCCATTTTCTTTTCCAATTGTTTTTCCATCCTGAAAACCAGTTAAAGAAGCACAGCCAATATTGAAAAGAGCTAAACTGATAATAAACAATCCAATTTGTGTTAATTTGTTCATAGCTAAATAAGTATTTAATTGTTATTTAAAACGTAAATTTAATACTACATATTTAATGTACAAATTAAAATCAATATTTAATTAATTTAGATATTGATAAGTTGAAAAAAAATGCAGATTGATAATTCAAGCTGCATTTTTTGTGATTCATAAAGGTACTTTAAATTATTTGATTATCAAATAATTAGGAGTTTCTAAATGCTACTTCATGATAAGTTTTTAAATGCATTCCTAGGAAAATTCTTGCATAAATTCTTAAAACACTCAATTCTAAAAAGATAAATGTTAAAGAGCTGGTAATCAATAAAAATCTATGCTCAAGTTCAATATCTGAAAACATTATATCCAAACCTAGGAAAGTAGGAGAAATTGGGAATCCAATCATCGTCAAAGCACACAATAAAAATAGCAATGCAATTTTTGGATGCTCATAAATATGACCATGAAATTCGTTTAAACTAATATTATTATTTTCAGATTTAACTCTTTTTAGACACCAAATACCAACAATAAAGGATCCTAATGTACCACTTAAATAAAATAAAATATGAATCAATTCAAAACTATGTTGCTGAACAATGGAGAGCATAAAAAATACTTGACTTATGGCGATATATACCCAAGACCGTACTGATGAAACTCTTTCCGTCCAAGCAATTAGAATGAGAATTAAGGCGATTGCACTATAAATCCATGAAACAAATTCATATTTTTGAATACCATCAATTGGAAATATTAGATAAAATAATACGCCAATTAGCATTAATATGAAAAAGGTGACTTCTGCAATCTTGCTTCTAAGGAAATGGAACGACTTTCCGAACTTTTTGAATTTCAACCAGATATATTGATACCAAATAAAATCTAAATTGAATTCTTTCACAGAAAGCATATATAAGGTATTATATAATTTTGGTGGCAAAAAGCTAAATACTTGTTTTTTATTCGGATCGTATTTGAAAAATTGCTCATGAATCAAATAGCTCATGATGGATGGAGATACCAATAATTGGTATGTTCTCAAAAATGCATTTGCAGCAAAATGTACCAAAGCTAAAGTATGCCAACCTAAACCAATTTCGATAAAAATTAAACCAATCTGAGAAATAGATGAATAAGCAATTTGAGTTTTTGCAGTTGGTTGCACTTTCCCAATAAATGAGCTAATTGTAGCTGTAATTAGACCAACAAAAATGATAATAAACTTTGCAGCATCGACATTTGCCCAAATAGGATAAGTTCTTAACAGAAGAAAAACGCCAATATGCACTGATAAAGAACCATAAAATACCGCACTAGAAACCGTTGGTCCTTCCATTGCTCTTGGCAACCAACTAGAATAGGGTAGTTGAGCAGATTTTACAGCAGTAGCTTGGATGAATAATAGTGAAATAATAATTCCCTGTATTGGATGATGATGGGTGGCATCATATAAAAGTGGCGTATCGCCTAATTCAAAAAAAGTAATATTGGTTTCGAATAAGTGATGGCAAAACCAAATAGCACCTACCAATGCAACATCACCGAGTCGATAAAAGGACAATACTTTCATAGCATTTCGAACAGGAAGATATCTTTCTCTATAAAATGCTATTAATAAGAACGAAGTTATTCCAACAATTTCCCAACCTACGAATAAGAACTCGAAATTCCCTGAAATAATCAATAAATTAATTCCAGTATAAAATAAGAGATAGTGATTAAAAAACCGCTTGAAACCACTTTCTCTATGCATATAGGTTTTGCTGAAAATACTAACAATAAAGAAAATAATGGAGGTTACAATAGAATATACAGCAGATACTTTATCATAAAACAAATCAAAACCAAATTTAAATTCCTCTGATTTGTAAATGGTCAATAAATGAATATTGATAGTCGGACTTCCTTGAGTCAACCAATAAATAAAAAAACTTATCGTAAAAATCATATGCAATCCTGAGGTAGCAATAGCGACTCCAGAGATTTGTTTTTCTTGATGATTTTTGAATGCCAAACTCAATAGAAAGCCTAGCAATGGTAATAAGAAAAAGGTGATAATTACTAATTGCATTCTATATTATTTTCAATTTGATAAATAGGTAAATTTTCAAAAGTTGCATGAGTGATATGATTAGTAATCATTTCAGGTGCTTCCTCAAAGATGTGGTGTACATTCTCAACAGCCACTAAATCAGATGGTTCTGCATGATGTGACAAGAATTGTTCATCTTTGAAATAGTAAAATTGCTTTGTTTCAGGATGAAAAGCTGCTATATGCACCCATTCATTTTTGTACCATTCATACATCGCTGGATTTGATTGAATCACTTTTAGAACCACTTCTGGGAAATGTTCTACAAGTACTAAAAGTCTAACAGGATCATGGGGCTCAATCATTTGCCAAGGCAGACCAGGTCGTAAATCCCCATCACTACTATTCGCTACACCAACCAATCCCATCACATTATGGGGCAACTTGGTTCCGCAGCCCAATTTGAGATTATCTACTCTAGAAAAGTAATATTCTAAATTGATACCACCACAAACGACCCCAATTGGAGCCATTACATTAGCTAAATATTTACCCTCTAAATCGGTACGATAATCATAAGAATTTAAGAAAGCTCTTCTATCCAAAAACAATCCTCTTGTCAAGGACCTTCTTCCAATGATGGCTAAGGTGTTGGTTCCATGTCCTAACTCAGGACGAGGTTCGAACAATGAAACAGATCTATCTTCTATTGCTTTTCTAACTTTCTTAATATCTTGTAAGGTATTGATGGAAGCAAATCGTCGAGATCTTTCTTTTGCATTCAAATCTAAAGCTGCTTCAAAATTTTCCTTTACGTCATTGTGCAATTTCAAATGTGCTCCAGTCAAATTTTCATCATCATAATAGCCAATTAGATCACTAGCTGTATCGTGCATTGCTGCAATAAAAATGGTACTATCAGGAATATGAATTCCATTGGAACTTAGTTTTGCTCTTACTTTTGGATGATTCGCCATAATGCAAAACACTCTTGCATTTACACATCCGGGTCTTCCACTACAAGCCCCACAATCATGAGCTCCGTGATGTGGATTATTTGCACTACTACTACCATGAGAGACGATATACACCAAATCTGAAAATTTGTCCACCAAGCCAATTCCTCTAAGAAAATTTTCAACTCTAGTGGTCATTTCATCCACCGTGAAACCAACTTGTAATCCATCTTCGATGTCCGTTAAGTTCTGATTTTCAACGGTTAATTTCCCATATTTATCCATATGTGAAAATGCATCAGAGATGGAAGGACTCATTTTTGGTCTGAATGTAGTTTGAAACATTTTGATTAAGGAAAGAAACCCTAAAGCAAAAGTTGCAAAAAATCCTTTCACCATTTTGTGAGAATTTTCAGAAAAAATCACATCTTCATGACGATGCTCTTCAACATCATATTCTTTGATTAAAAATTTTGGAGTAACAGGAGCTGGACATAATTTGTCAATAAATTTAGCACCTTGTTGCTTAAAATAAAATTCTACACCAAAGAAACCAGGTGCCCCCAATGTTTTACATTCGGGAGCAACATATTCAATATGTCTTCTGATGGAACATTCTCTTTCATCGATACAAAAAACGGCTTGAAATTTACTTTTTTGATCGATTGCTTTTGGCTTGGATATATTGGCATTTATACCACTAAACACATCATCGTAATAGCTCCATTCGAATGCATCTTGCCATATTTTCAAGACAATATCTAATTCAGTAAGCTCAGTTGGTGCAAGAATATCGATATGTGGTTCAATTTTGTTTTCTGCCAAAGGTTTCCAATCTTTTCCCAACTCCAAATCCAACATGTCTAATTCCATCAACAACTCAAAATGAATTAACTCTTTAAGCGTTATCGACTTTTTAATTAATAGGGCATTTGGATTATCTTCTATAACAGAGACCATTCCACACCAGCCTCTATGACTAAAACACAAGTCGAACAAATATTGCTCATAATAATTTTCATCACCAACTATTCTTGACAATAAACGTTCAATTGTAACATTTGTATCAAACAATAATTGACGTACTTTATTGGTTCTGAAGAAACTGGCAGCACTATTTTTTTCCATAGACCTGATAATTTCCAAAAAGCCTTTATCTGAATCAGGAAAGTTCCAAAGAGATATTCCTTGATCCAAATAAGCACAAAGAATTCTGTAAAGTAATGGGTGAACTAATAAGTCAATGTCTATTTTATAAACTCTTTTCCAGTTATCACGAAGCTTCCCGATTCTTGGATTTTTATTTTCATCATATGATTTGGTGAGTACATTATTTAACCAGTATTCTAGATTTGCACTACCTTTTCTATTGATGATGACTCTTTCAATTACATTTCTTTTGATTCTGTTCAGTTTGAAAAGCCTCCTATAATCATTTAATTGGAGTGTAACTTTATATCCAAATATTTTCGAAGCACGAAAAATTCCTTCATAAAATTTTTCATTTTGAAAGGGATGTAAAGTATTGTGATGCACAAAATCCTTCAAAGTCATTTGACTTGGGAGGTAATGTTTGATTTCATGAATACTATGATCCAAATCAAATACTTTCATTTTATCGTTATTCATTTAAAAGAATTATTTTTTAGATTTATAAAAGTTTATAGTTGAACTCAGTCCTATTTGTAAGGTATTGTTCTGTTCTATTTTTATACCATCTGGTTTTTGAATTGTTTGATACAGATAACCAATTTCAAATCTACCGACATTTGGAAATTTATAGCCTAAAGCAATGTAAGCTCTATTTTGATCGAATAGATTTGATGCAACATTTTTTCCGAAATTGATAAAAAATTCATCGTAAGCAGATAAATAAAAGGATTTATCTTCAATTTTTTTCCCTTTAAAAGGAATTGAAAATCGATTTAATAGTCTGAATCTATTGGTATAATTTTCATCTCCAGGTTCAAAAACATTAGTGGAGGTGTTCAGAACAGGAAGATTTGATAATCTTTGTTCCAATCTAAATCTACTTACCCATTCAATGTTTGATAATTGAGTTTTGATTTGAATTTGCTCCCAAATCCTATTTTCTGGATATTTTACTTTCACCGGAAAAGCTCCATAAGGATAAGTTTCAACGAAACAGTAACCAATCGATGCCATTATTTGATTGTCGATATGATAGTTTATTCCTGTTCTTAACAAAAGTTGTTGTGGATTAGAAAATAATACGTTTCTCCTAAGTTGAGCTTCAAGATGTATTCCCCATTTATCTGCTACTTTGTGGTCGCCAAAATACATTAGCCATGCATTTGCATTTTGAGTATATTGGTGCAAAGGATTTGTTTGAGCTTTAATATTGAGGATAATAAAAAATAGCATGTATATAAAAAATATTTTTTTCATATTTTTTTAATTTTCAGATGGAATAAAAGTTAATTCAAAAACAAACCCTTTTTGGCTTTGACTTTGAATATTAGGAATTTGATAACCAAAAGATAATACCCACTTTTTTGTAGCATAAAATGCTGTTCCAATGACCATTTCTCCTAAAGAATGTTTTCCACTTATAAAATCTGTTTGGAATGTCCATTTATCTTTAATTATACTTTTCTCAAATCCTGCTTGAATACCAATTCCTTTGTTAAAAAATCTATCTCCTTCACCATATAAAGAATTCATCGCATAATAAAAACCTCCAATACATTTCAATCCTAAACTATTATTTTATAAATAAAATTTGAATAATAATTACCCCCGAAATGTATATTTGAAGTAGTCGTAATCCCTTGTTGTAAACCTATTGAAAATCCAAATTGGTCATTTACATCAAATCTTTTTTGTAGATTAATCATGCCGAAATAATTGTAAGGAGCTTCACTTGCAACTTTTTCTAGATTGTAATTATCTAATCTATTAAAATTTAATCCAAAATAATTTACACCTATTTCAAAATTGTGTCCTAATCCATAACTTAATGTTGTATTACTTTGAACTGAATTTTGAATAAAATTTAATGCTGTTGAAAAAACAATTTATGCTTTGGTGTAATATCTGAACTCACAACATTAAGAAATTTTGTTGTCCATGACAAATATTTACAATCAAGATAGAAAAAGTAAATAAAATTATTAACTGTTTCATAATCAATTATTTAATACCTTCTTTCTTGCTGCTAGATTATGTTTAGATAAAGGTTTGTGATCTTCAAGTCCAGTTAAATTCACACTCCTCCATGAGCTTTATAATCATGCTCGAAATGGTGAATATTTTCCATTACTGAATGGTCTATCAATTTAGTATTGCTAAAATCAATTGTAATATTCACCCCTTGTGGAATAGCTTCTAATTTATTTTTCAAACCAATATAATTAGTAAAAATTACTGATTTATCTATTTCAATTAGATAATCATTATCATTAAATGAAACTTGAGCTGGAATTTTAAATAAAGAACTAAATGATGCACCATTAAATAAATGTATTATTATTTTCAATAAGATTCCTGCTGCAATACCTACTAATAAATCTTCATATAGTGTGAAAAAAATAGTAACTAAAAATATAGCTAGTTGTTCTTTTCCAATTTGGAAAATATGGATAAATTCCTTTGGATGTGCTAATTTATACCCAACAGTTATTAACATTGCTGCTAATGCAGTATTAGGAATCAATTCAATAAGATGTGAAGCGAAATACTACAAATATCAATATAAAAAAATCCATGAAAGAAGTTTGACCATCTTGTCTTTGCGCCATTATTCACATTTGCAGAACTACGTGCTACTTCTGATATCATTGGTAATCCTCCAAAAATACCTGCAATTATATTTCCTATTCCTACAGCGATGATATCTTTATTTGCATTTGAACGCCTTCTATAATGATCTAACATATCAATTGCCTTCACTGTCAATAATGATTCTAAAGACCCGACTAATGCAAACATGATAACATATTTAATGAAAATACCTGTTTGTGCAAATCCATCAAAACTTACATTTACTTTTATATTTTCAATTAAATTTCCAATATGAACTAAAGCATAAGTAGGTTCTGTATGTTGAAAATCCATAATTAATTCTGAAGGGATTGATACCAATAATACAACTAATGGGGCAGGGACTTTTCTTAACCATAGTATTGGCAATGTGTTCCAAAACATCATTATTATAAAGCATACAACTCCAATTAAAGTTGCTTTAATATCAATGTGTTGTAAAAATAAGGGGATACTTGCAATCAATTCTGAAAGGTGACTTACCTTCTTGATAAGGATGGATCTACATCTAATAAAACTGGAAATTGTTTGAGTATAATAATTATTCCAATAGCAGCTAACATACCATGAACTGCCGATAAGGGGAAAATATCAACTAGCTTACCTAATTTTAATAATCCGAAAATTATCTGGATAACACCTGCTACAACAATTGCTCCTAAAGCTAAGTGCCAACCTTGTTCACCACCACCAAATTCTGCAACAGCCCCAACAATAATCACAATTAGTCCAGCAGCAGGACCTTTAATCGTAAGTAATGAACCAGAAAAAAAACTAATAACCAAACCACCTATTATGGCAGTTATTAATCCCATCAATGGTGGGAAATCAGATGCTTTTGCAATACCTAAACTTAAAGGTAATGCTAATAAAAATACTATGAAACCTGATATTGCATCAGTTTTAAAATTCTCTTTAAGACCAACAAGACCATCCTTTGGTGCAACTAATTTTTTATTAATCATAATAAAATAATTAAAATGAAATCTCTCTTTTGAAAAATTTCAAACCATCAAAAAAATAAATAATAGAAGATTTGCTTTTGTGAAAAAGCAATAAAAATGGATGGAAATTAGCAGTGGTATTTAAAACAGCAATGCATCAAATATAATTTGATCTTTGCTCTAGATTTAAGTTTCTGGGTAAAAGAAAATTTAGGATTTTCTTTTTTTAAGATTTGATAATCATAGCTCGGCAGAAAAAAAGTACCGTTGCTTAAATCATCATCGTCATCTTCAAATTCATTATTAAAATCATCAGTGAATTTATCTATTGAAAGAGAAGCTGAATTGTCAGAAATTTCTAAATCTGAATATATCGATAACTGCGAATCATTCTGAAAGAATCTAATATTCGATCCACTCACTGAGCCTTTCGCCAGTAAAGAGGTAAGAATAATAAAAACCAATAATTTTATAAACCGCATATTATCACAAAATAATTTGCAAAGGTAGGTGCATCAAATGTTAATAAAAATTAATTATTGTCAATTATTTGTTAAATACAGAATTGAGAAATTTACATTCAATAAATTTTACCATAAAAAAAAGAGGGTGCACAATGAAATAGGCACCCTCTTCAGATTGATATTATAAATCATCAAACTCATAAATTGGATCTAAATGATCCTCATAACCCATTTCAAAAACAGGGTTTATGATTCCATCTTTCAATCCATATACCCAGCCATGTAGATAAGGTCTTTGTTCTTCTTTCCAACATTTTTGGATGATACTCGTTTTTGCTAAATTCGTAACTTGCTCAATAACATTGAGTTCTATCAATCTATTCAGCTTATCTTCCTCTTTTAAATTGTTAATTTCGGATCTATGAATTCTGAAAACATCTTTAATATTTCTAATCCATTTATTTATGATGCCAAAATTATTATTCGTCATCGCTGCTTTCACCCCTCCACATCCATAATGGCCACAAACTATGATGTGTTTGACTTTCAAATGATTAACAGCATATTCCAAAACAGCAAGTAAATTCAAATCGGTATGCACCACCATATTGGCAATATTACGATGGATAAACACCTCCCCTGGTTTGGTTCCAGTTATTTCGTTTGGTGGCACTCGGCTATCGCTACACCCAATCCAAAGATATTCTGGGTTTTGCACTTCAGATAATCTAGAAAAAAATTGTGGGTCATTCTCAACTGATTTCTTTGCCCATAATTTATTGTTTTCTAATAATTTTTTATAAGTATGCATAATTTAAAATTAATTTAAGTTGAAAAATATTAGTGAGAAGAAGTTACATTAAAGTTGTTTTCAATTTTATATATTTCTTTAAATCCAATGAATTGACATTGAAGATTTTTTAAAGGAGCTTTGATATCTCTAAATTCTTTGATTAATTCCAAAACATCAAAATCAATATACTTTGAATTAGAAGCATCTATTTTTACTATTGAATTATTCGGAATATGATCTAATGTTTCTCTAATGGATGCCTTATTCAAAAAAGAAACTTCTTCGGATAAATGAATATTTATAATGTCTCCATCATGATATTTTTCTTTATGGAAAAAATAAGAATTCTTCAAATTACCATGCAAGATAGCAAAAACAGATGCCAATAATCCAGCTACAACCCCTATCAATAATCCTTCTCCTTTTAATGCTGGTAATAAACCAAATAAATCAATGATGAGAATTGTTAATACGGTGACAAAGAACGGAATATACTGGTATTTTCCATTTTGTACCATTTGTTTGAAAACAGATAATTTACAAAGCTTATACCCCGTTAACAATAAGATAGCAGCTAGAGCTGATAAAGGTATTTTATTTAATAAACTTGGGATGGCAATAATACAAATCAAAAGTAGCAACCCATGAAATACTGTTGATAATTTAGATTTTGCACCTGCATTAATATTGGCACTACTCCTAACGATAACACTTGTAATGGGCAATCCACCAATAAGACCTGAAATTGCATTCCCAATACCTTGTGCAAAAAGCTCTTTATTCGTATTGGTCACATTCCTTTCTGGATCAATATTATCCACAGCTTCAATACTTAATAAAGTTTCTAAAGAAGCAATAATAGCGATCATAATTCCTGTAATAATCACTTTACTATTCGTGAAACCACTAAAATCTGGGAAGGTGAAAAAGCCTAAAAACTCTTGAACATTGGAGGCAATTTTGATTGAAACTAAATGATCTGATTCGATAAAAAAAGTACTGTTTGTTGCTTTCAATAGCTCACTAATGAGTACCGAAACTATTACAGCAACTAAAGCCCCGGGTACGAATTTGAACCTCTTTTTGAAAAATGGCTTTTCCCAAATTAATATGATTAAAATGGATATGATACATATCATTAATACAGCCAAATCAATATGTTGCAAAGGGTCAAAAATCTCATGAATATCACCAAATGGTAATAATTCTGTTAAATGTCCTTGTTCATCTTTGTCGTACCCAAAGGCATGTGGTATTTGTTTTGCAATAATCAAAATACCAATGGAAGTCAACATTCCTTTGATTACACTGGAGGGAAAATAATTGGCAATGCCCCCTAATTTTGCTAAACTTAGCCCGATTTGGATTAATCCAGCAATCAATACAGAGCATAAGAAAAGTTGAAAATTCCCTAAATTTGTTATCGCAGCTAAAACCAGTGCTGCTAATCCAGCGGCTGGTCCGCTGACACTTAGTTTGGAACCACTTAATATGCCAATAACGATTCCACCAACAATTCCTGAAATAATTCCGCTAAAAAAGGGTGCTCCAGAAGCTAATGAAATTCCTAAACACAATGGTAATGCCACTAAGAATACCACTACACCAGATGGCAAGTCAGATTTTATATGTTTTAAATCCATAAAAGTTTTATATTTCTAGTATTGATCAACTATGAAAAATACTTATGAAAATGATTAAAATAAAAATTGAAAAAAGTAACTAGAAACTAGTTGGAAATCTTGACTTTTAAAAACATATAAAAAAAATGCTTATTGAATTAAGCACATTATTATCCCATTAATAAAATAAATCTATTAACAAATAAAGTTTGTAATGTTATAAAAATCAAGCATTTAAAAATGACTTGGGTGGTTGAAAAAGTCCAAGAGGATAGGGATTGTGTAATAAATTATCAACAAAATGAAAGTTGTTTTTCAAGGTTGATTCAAAAGCAAAATTAAAGCAAGTGAAATCGAAATGATGTGAATGAATAGAGGAGACATGCTCTTCTTCCGTTAATGAATTATTCAATTTCTTCGAATAATCATTGGATGGATCACTATTATCTTGCGATTCGTTGGATTCCACATCCTCTATGGCAGCAATCAAATTTTCATAAAATTTTAACTGACTATAGTTGATGGCTATAATCATAAAACATGCTAATATGATTGAATAAACTCTTTCCATTTGAAAGCAAAAATAATTATGACTTCTTAATTACAAAACTATAAACATCTTTTTTTTTATTATGTTCATTTTTTTTACAATTGCATATATTCCCAAGCAGATCTGTAGGCGCCTTTTGCTTCGCAATAGGATAAAAATGATGCATAGAAATTATTGTTGCCGATGGTAGCACTGTCGCCTACCACGATGAGTTGTTTTCTGGCTCTCGTCATTGCAACGTTCATTCTTCGATAATCTTGCAAAAAGCCGATTTCATTTTTTGAATTCGATCGGACCAAACTGATATACACCACATCCATTTCTTGCCCCTGAAATCCATCGATTGAGTTCACTTCGATATTTTTATCAGCAAGTTTTTCGTCTTCTCTTATTGCTTCCAAAATATAATTTACTTGCTCTCGGTAAGGGGAAATGATGGCGATGGATGGCAATTCTATGGCATTATAAGCGGCAGTTAATTGATATAAATGCTCTCTCAGAATGCCATATTCGTCAGGATTCATTTTGCTCTTTTGCTCCTTATCTGACTGCTCATCGAAGCCACAACCTGCCGTGTCGATATAGATAACTGGCTGGTTATCTGTTATTTCCAATTGGTGATATTTGACTTCGTCAGCTGCCAATAATTGCCCGTTATAAAATTGTAGGTTTGAAAAATCCATGATAGCATGGTGCATTCTATATTGCACATTGAGTAATTGTGATGTATGCAATCTATTCAGGCATTTTTCCATCAAAGTAATATTCAATCCTTTTTTTTGTGCCTCATAAGATTTTACGGTGGGTGGCAATTGTAAGGGGTCTCCCGTCATGATTACTTTGGAAGCTTTCGAAATTGCAATCCAACAGGCTGGTTCTAAGGCTTGTGCAGCTTCGTCAATTACGACTGTTTTGAAAGTATATTTATGCAGGATGGGGTGTGCCACTCCCACCAAAGTGCAAGCAATGACATCAGCACTAGTAATTATTTGGTCTAAAAGTCGGTCTTCCAATTGATTTGCCCAATCCGACAATTCCCTTGCTTCTTTATATAGTGCATCCCTTTCTTGTCTTTCTTCATATCCAAAAGATCTTTTGTATTTTCTAGCTTTTTGTCGAGCTGCCGCAGCTTGCTGCTTCACCTTTTTGATGGATTTACTATCAGGATGATGACTTATTTGATAATCCAAAGTTCTGCTCAAAACCTTTTCATCCACTCTCGAAATATGGCCAATCCGCACCACATTTAACCCTTGATCCGTCAATCTTTCTGTCAATAGATCGGTGGCTGTATTGCTGGGAGCAGTTACCAAAACAGTATTTTCTTTTTGGCATAAAAGCCGAATTGCCTGCACCAAAGTTGTGGTTTTCCCCGTCCCTGGAGGACCATGAACAATCGCCACATCCGGGGCAGACAGCATATATTGGATTGCTTTATTTTGGTTGGTATTTAAGGAAGCGATATTGGCATGGAATGTATCGTAAGGCAAATCTAATTTCTTATATCCCAATATTTTATCCCGCAATTCTGCAAGTCGATTTTTTTCTGCATCCATCGTTTTTTTGATGGCTTTTTCCATTTCCATATAACTTCTGTCGTCAAAAACCAAATCGACACCAATCATTCCACCGTTTATCCAGTCTGGAATGTCTTTGCTATGCAGGATGATTTTCATCCTATTTTTGTCAATATAATTGATAATGCCACTTTCAGTGGGGTCTTCCACACCTGTTTGTTGGGTAAAGAAATTCACTGTGGTTCCAGACCTGAATTGGTGGGCATTGTCTTTGTCCTGATGTCTTTCTACTACGATATAAGCCCTATCTCCGATGGCAAATCCAGTCTGAATCACTTGCAAAGGATACCAACAATAACCTTCTTTTTTCCTATCCGCAATGGGTTTGTTTTGAATTTGTTTTCTATAAAATTCAAGCTCTTCTTCTTTTTCGATTTTTAAAACGGATAATAATTCGTTTAATTCGTCGATAGCAGTTTTAGACATTCCGCACAATTTGTGTTTTTAAACTCGAAAAGCTAGGAATTGTTTGTAGGGATGGTTTAATTTTCGCTCAAACCAACCTATTATAAAGAAAACAGTTGGGAATAGTTGTTAAGATGAACCTATTAAGAACTATATGGTTTCGATTACTTCATAATACAAACCTATTATAAAGGAAACAGTATTGAATAGCTGCTAATATGAACCTATTAACAACTAATAGGTTGATGTTAGTTGTTAAGACGAACCTATTAAGCACTAAGTGGTTGATTTTCCTTCCTATCGCTTAAATGTTCCTAAGGAAAGAATAAGTGTTCCTTGATATTACTTAAATGTTCCTAAGGAAACAAGAAGTGTTCCTTTCGAATTGGTTGATTTTATACTTTTTAGAATAGTCTATAAATTGATTATTGATAGAAATGTTTTAATATATTTAATGTTTTCAATCTTGATGAACGTCCCCAAATTTGTCATCTTTTTTACAAAAGGTTGTTTTTGGATGAAAATATTAAATTATTGGGTTAAATTTGGTAATTCATTTAGCTTTCAAAAATTCATATGATGATTTCAAATAAATCTAATGCAAAAAGTTCTGTAAGCTCACTTTGTGATCAATATATCTTAGGTAAACAAATTGCTGCTCACCCACTATCAACAGAAAATGGGACTACAATCATAGATGTGAGCAATTTCCAATCAGGAATGTACCAAATGGTATTACTTGAAAAGAAACAAAAAGTACAAACACTCCAATTTAGTGTAGTGAAATAATTTTATCAACTTGGGTAATTTGCATTTGCAGATTACCCAATCTTTTCTTAAATGATGAAATAATTTATTATAGCAATATTATTTTTAGGTAATAATATTTTGGCCAATCTAAATATGATTATGTTTGGTTATTTGGAAAGGAGTAAATGCAAGTACAGATTCTCATTTGGAATTACAGAATTTAATTTTAATAATAACCCCATATACAAGTATAGAGGTGAAATGAGTTTGGATTTTGCAACTTCTTCTTTATATATGTCAGATAGCCTTGGGCAACTCCAGTTTTATTCCAATGGTTGCGAAATCATGAACACCCAAGATAAAATAATGAAAAATGGGAATAAAATCAATCCTGGAAAAAGATATGACAATAACTGTAATTCAATTGGAGATTATGGCGGTTTTTTTGCTTTTCTAAGCTTACCAAAACCAGCTACCCCTAATCATTATTTGGTTTTCCATAATCCAGAATATAGAATAAAAATTGATACTGATTATGAATATATATTGGATGGGCTGAATTATTCTGAAATTGATATGACTAGACAAAATGGGTTAGGAGAAGTAATTAAGAAAGGGGTAAATATTTTTAAAGACACCTTAGTTTATGGAAATATATATGCCTCTAAACATGCTAATAATCAAGATTGGTGGATAGTAAAAAAGAAAGTGTATAGTAATACTTGGTATAAGATTCTAGTTACGAAAGATACGATTTATAAATATTCTTCCCAAAAACTAGGGGAGATTGATGATTGGGAAGGTGGCGGCTCTGGTCAATATTGCTTTTCTAAAGATGGAACAAAATTTGCAACCTATAATATGACAGAAAGAATTCAAGTTTTTGACTTTGACAGAAATGCTGGGGAGTTTTCAAATGCAAAGTATTTAGACCTAAATGATTCTATATATTCTGGTGGTTGTGCATTTTCCCCATCTGGAAGATTTTTGTATGTAACCAATCTAATTAAACTCTTTCAGTTTGATTTGTGGGCAACAGATATTCAAGCCTCCAAGACCATCATTGGAGAATGGGATGGTTATAGAATAAATAACTTTTTCCCAACCAATCTTAATAACTTATTTCATGGACCTGATTGCAAACTTTATATTAGTACACAAGGTTCTTCGAGATACTTACATGTTATCAATAGACCCGACGAGAAAGGGGCAGCCTGCGATTTTGTGCAAAGAGCCATCAAAACCACCTGGTATTATTGGCAAACGCCCCATTTTCCGCATTACAGAACTGGTACGCCTTACGAAAACTACTGTGACACCATCACTTCTACTGGTACACCCATTCTCTATTTTGCACCCAATGTAAAGGTATATCCCAATCCAGTACAAGAAATGATGAAAATAGAGGTATTGGGTTTGCAATCATGGCGAAAAGGCACCTTCAGATTATTCGATAGTATGGGTAGGTTAGTGCAAGAGCATCAACTCACTGCTGACTCTGGGGAATTAGCAATCAATACCTTATCCTTACCAAAAGGAATCTATGCCTGGTCAGTTTATTTGGAGGGGTTTGGAGTGCAAAGTGGGAAAGTGGTGAAAGAATAACTGTTTTTTTTCCTCCGTTTACTTCTTTAAATTTGTCGTTTAATTTAGAATCCTTTCTTGTTTCCAACAAGGATTTAAAAGTACGAGTTACAAAAACAACAACTCATATCCATTTTTTCCTTACCTTTGAAACTCATAAACTTTTAAGTAATAATATGGATTTCAACCTAAAAAAGGATCTTGTATTTTTCGATGTTGAGGCGACTGGATTGAATGTTATCCGAGACAGGATTATTCAAATAGGATTAGTGAAATATTTCGCAAATAATAATGCTCCAGAAGAATTGGTTTTATTGATTAATCCCGGAATTCCTATTTCAAAAGAAGCGGAGAATGTACATGGCATCACAGCGAAGGATCTTGCCAATAAGCCTGTTTTTCAGCAGGTTGCAAACAAAATATACGATTTCATAGGAGATGCAGACATCGCAGGCTACAATAGTAACCGATTCGATATTCCATTGTTGATGGAAGAATTTGCAAGAGTCGGAATCGATTGGGATGTGGAGCATCGAAATCTGATAGATGTACAGCGGATTTTTTACAAAATGGAATCTAGAACCTTGAAAGCGGCTTATCGATTGTATTGTGGAAAGGAATTGGAAGATGCTCACGATGCATTGGCAGATGTGAAGGCAACCATAGATGTACTGAAAGGGCAGCTCGAAAAATATGATGGCGTAGATTTGTTGGATGAGGAAGGTCAGAAAGTGGAAGCTCCTGTGAAAAATGACATGAAAGTTTTGCACGAATTTACCAATGATTTGAAGATGTTGGATGCCACTCAACGGCTAAAAGTGGATACCGACGGAACGATTATTTTTAATTTTGGAAAATATCTTGGTCAGCCAGTGAAAGAAATCCTGATGAAAGACAAAAATTATTATCATTGGATTATGAACAAAGAGTTTTCTGCTCAAGTGAAAAAAATCGTCCAAAATATCGTAAGAGAAGAAGAATTGAAAAATTTCAGGAAGTGATAACAATTAGTAAAGCTTTAATATCAGACGTTGACGAATTGGCAGTTCTATTGGATGAATATCGGCAATTTTATCAACAAAAAAGCGATGTTGGTGCAGCTAAAGCTTTTTTAGCAGAAAGACTCCAACTCGAAGAAAGTGTTCTGTTTTTTGCTAAGAAAGAGCATGAAATGGTTGGGTTTACCCAATTGTATCCAACTTTCACATCAGTGGGTTTGGGTCGGACTTGGCTCTTAAATGATTTATATGTCCGTTCAGACTATCGAAATTTGGGCGTCGCAACGCTATTAATTGAAAAAGTAATTGAATTCTCAAAAGCGACGAATCGGAAGAAAATATTTTTATCAACTGCCACTGATAATTTTGTTGCCCAAAAATTATATGAAAAAATCGGTTTTAGTCGAGATGACTTTTATAATTATGAATATGTGGTACAATAAGTTTTGATTTGAATTTGCTTTCACTTTTTACAATAAATTCCCATTCGTTGCTCCTTTGAAATAAAAATATTTCTAATTTTCCATTCCATTTCATTAACAGAATTTGGCTAACTTGCACTAAATTTTAGAATTGAATGATGCGAATTCTTATTTTTTTAATCGTATTTCCATACTTCCTTTTTGGGCAAACAGCTAATAATTTTTTGCCCAAAGCAGCCTATAATCTTCAATTTTCAGGATTGCCCAAAAGATGGGATGAGGCTTTGCCCATCGGAAATGGCACTTTAGGAGCTTTGGTTTGGCAAAAAGATACCAACCTCAGAATGTCGTTGGATAGGGCAGACCTTTGGGATACCAGACCCATGAAAGGGCTTGATCGACCTGAATTTTCTTACAAATGGGTGGCTGAACAGGTAGAAAAGAAACAATATAATTTGGTTCAAAAATATTTTGATGAGCCTTATGAAAGGGAACCAGCACCAACAAAATTACCAGGAGCAGCAATTGAATTCATTGGCAAAAATTGGGGAACACCCATCTCTTCATCCTTGGATATTCAAAATGGTGAAGTTACGGTAAAATACACCAATAAGGTGAATGTCAGGACTTTCGTTCATGCCAATAAGGATATTGGTTGGTTTCGATTAGAAAATGTGGATACTATCAATATAAATTTAATAGCACCTAATGATGTGGGTATCAGCCAAAAATCAGGTGGCTCTGTCGAAGGTGATGATTTGTCGAGATTGGGCTATCCGAAAGGTAAATTTTCAAAAACGAAATTTACCAAATACTACGAACAAGAAATTGGGAATGGAAAGAAATATGGGGTAATTATCAGATGGCGAAAATTGCAATACAATAATTATGAAGGAAGTTGGGCAATCGTTTATATTAGAGATAGCACTAAAAACGATGTTTTAGAATCGGCTAGTTCGGTAACAAACAGTTATTTGAAAGAGCTAAAGGATCACACCAATTGGTGGTCAGATTTTTGGAAAAAGTCGGCTATTCACTTACCAGATTCGGTGCTAGAAAGACAATATTATTTGGATATGTACAAATTCGGATCGGTGGCTAGAAGGGGTAGTCCCCCAATATCGTTGCAAGCTATTTGGACAGCGGATAATGGTAAACTACCCCCTTGGAAAGGAGATTTTCACTATGATCTGAATACAGAAATGAGCTATTGGCCCGCCTATAAATCCAACCATTTGAATGAAGCCTATAGCCTTTTGGATCATCTTGATAATAATTGGGATACCTATCAAAAATATACTCAAAAGTATTTTGGGGTGAATGGATTGAATGTGCCCGGAGTATCGACCATCAACGGCGAACCAATGGGTGGCTGGATTCAATATGCTTTGTCGCCGACGACTGCTGCTTGGTTGGCACAAAATTATTATCTACAATGGAGATATTCAAAGAATAGAAGATTTTTGGAGAGAAGGTGTTATCCTTGGATAAAAGAAACTGCTCGTTTTTTGGAACAGATTTTACAAAAAAACAAGGAGGGCTTTCTGCAATTGCCGATTTCCTCTAGTCCAGAAATCCATGACAATAGCATCCATGCATGGTTTAAGACCCCAACGAATTATGATAATGCATTGATTCATTTTGTCTTTGAGAAAGGAGCTGAGTTAGCAAAAGAATTGCAATATGATAGAGATAAAATCAGATTTGACTCCATTTATCAATTGCTTCCACCATTAGAAATAGATGCCAAAATGGGTTTGTTGATTGCAAAAGATCAGCCATTGAAGGAGTCTCACCGTCATTTTTCTCATTTAATGGCTATTCATCCCCTCGGTTTGATGCATATGAACAACTTGGAGGAACAAAAAACCATAAGAAATTCTTTAGCTTATTTGGATAAATTGGGAACGGATAATTGGACTGGATATAGTTTTAGTTGGTTAGGGAATTTGAAAGCAAGAGCAAAGGATGGGGAAGGAGCAGCCAAAGCATTGAAAATATTTGCAGAAGCATTTTGTTCGGTGAATAGTTTTCATCTGAATGGAGATCAGAGCAAAAAAGGATATAGTAAAATAAATTATCGACCGTTTACTCTGGAAGGAAATTTTGCTTTTGCTTCAGGTATTCAAGAAATGTTACTTCAAAGTCAGGATGGGATGATTGAAGTTTTTCCAGCAATTCCTGAAAGTTGGAAAAATGTGAGTTTCGAAAATCTAAGAGCAGAAGGTGCAATTTTAGTCAGTGCAGCGATTGAAAATGGCACTTTGGACAATGTGCAATTTACGGCAGAAAGTAGCGGAGATTTTTATTTTAAACTTCCTTTCAAAACTTGGTTTGTGGAACAAAAAGAGCAAGAGAAAGTTAAGTTGATTGAAAATAATGTATTAAAAATATCCTTGAATAGGGGAGCAACTATTGTCATAAAAAATGGTTATGAATAACAATAAAAACTACATAATATGAAAGTATCTATCATTCAAGCTGATTTGAAATGGGAGGATAAAATATCAAATTTAGCACATTTAGAGGAAATGATAAATTCCAAAATTGATGCAACTGATTTGATTATTTTGCCTGAAATGTTCTCGACAGGTTTTAGCATGAAATGTGGCGAACTAGCTGAAAATGAAGGCGGTGAAACGTTCAATTGGATGTGTAATATTGCAAATGATAAGAATGCACTCCTCATCGGAAGTTTGATTATCGAAGAAAAGGGGAATTATTACAACCGACTTTATTGTGTTTACCCAAATGGATTTTACGAATCTTACGATAAAAGACATTTGTTCAGTTATGGAAAAGAAGATGCCCATTACACAGCAGGCAAAGAACGAAAGATAATAGAATGGAAAGGTTGGAAGATTTGCCCTTTGGTTTGTTATGATTTAAGATTTCCAGTTTGGAGTAGAAATACGGATGATTATGACTTATTGGTTTATGTGGCAAATTGGCCCCAGAGAAGAGCTTATGCTTGGAAATCATTATTAAAAGCAAGAGCTATTGAAAATCAATCCTTTACTGTTGGCGTCAATAGGGTAGGGTTGGATGGAAATGAATTAGAATATTCTGGAGACAGCCAAATTATTGATTTTGCGGGAAATATACTTTTTGAAATAGAAAACGAAGAAATGGTGAAGACTATCAAACTGGACAAAAAAAGCCAAACTGACTTTAGGACTCAATTTGGCTTTTTGAATGATAGAGATCAATTCGAAATTAAATTTTAATAACCGGAGTAACCTTTAATCCAGCTTTTCTCAAAAGGGAAATCACCCCATTTTCACCAGCCAAATGACCTGCCCCCACTGCAAAAAAAGTGGGCTCAGCAATTTTCGTTTTGATGATGGGCACCCAATTTTTGTTTCGATCATCCAATAATAGTTTGGTGTAATCACCCAATTCTTTTGTATCGCTATTCATCAATACTTGCAATTTTTGTAAATCTTGATTTTTGTATGCTGCTATCATATCGACCAATTGATTATCAGAAGTGGTATCTTTTGACGATTTTACCGCTTCCACCAAAAGCTTTGCTTGAAGAGAATAAGGGATGATATCGAAAATACCTAATTGATATTCAAAGGTTTCTAGCCCATCTATTTTCTTTTGTTTTTCTTTAGCAATTTTTAATAATTCCATTTCATAAGACACCATTTCTTCTTTTTCATTCCCACTCATCGGTCCCATAATTAATGAAGAAATAAACATCGGCTTCATTTTTTCAAACATGACCAACGGGATGCCTTCTTTTGAAAAGAAATCATTTACTAAGTTGTAGTCTTCTTTTGAGATTAAATCTTTCAGAGTGGAATCGCCATTCATATTTGCCTTCATCATGATGCCCATCATTTTCGACATGTCGTTCATGTCGTCCATATTGAGCTCAAAAATGGTACTTTTACAATTGTCTAAAGCCGTTTTGACTTCATCACGAAGGATAAAATCGTTTTTGCCTATTAAGTGAATCGTTCCAAAAAGGTATGATTTGATTTCTTTGTTTTTGGGATCTTCGATTTTCCACAACAAGGCATTTTCGATTTTTTGTTGCCCATTTGCAGCTGTTACAAAAAGGAAAAGGATAAATAGAGAAAAATATTTATTCATTTATTTAAATTTAAACTTATAGAATAACTCAATTTTTATTTAAAAATTGTTCCAATCAAAAAAAAGAGTTATGATTTTCACCATAACTCTTTTTTTGTAAATTTAGTTTCCACCAATCAATTTATAAGTTTGGGTTTCCGCTTCCCCAAATTGTGTCCTTAGGAAATATACTCCTTTTGGTAAATTATCTAAATTTTTAATAGTGAAATAAGCAGCATCTTTCAGATCAGCTGTTTCTGAATAAACCAATCTTCCAGTATCATCAAATAATTCCACTTTCAAAGGTATTCGTTATCAACTCTGTAAAAGAAATATTTATAAAGTTTTTAAATGGATTCGGGAAAATCTGAAATATTCCACTTCCACATTGTTCATCTCTTTTTATCGACATTAACGGAGTATAGAAAACCTTAGAATATCCAGCCGATAGACTTTCATTGATTACTTTAATTCTTACAAAATATACACAAGTTGTAGCAATTTCTTTTATGCTATAATTCTGTCTATTAGCAGTCAAAAATCCTGTTGAATTCACTGTCTTTATCGTTTTGAAATCAATTCCATTGGTTGACAATTCAACTTCAAATTTAGAACAATAATATTCAGGTAATGTACTCCAATTGATTATCAAATCAGTTGATGAATTGAATTTCAAGGATTGGTCTATAACTTTTGTTAATAATTCACCGCTATATTTTGAGATTTCTACATCATCTATAGCCACACCAGCATGTGAACCAGTATCTTCAGATTTGAAAACAATTCTGAAAGCTACATTCTCATTTCCAGCTAAATCACTGATATTTAATGCGAATCTTGTATAATTACTGAGGTTTGTACTAAAGAATGGTGTACCATCTGGAAAATTTGTACCAGTGCTGGTGGTAGTGTACCAACCAGATTTTGCAGTACCCAATGTTTTCCAACTGATTCCTCTATCCAATGAATATTCAATTACATATCCATCAGTTCCTTCATGTAATTTTTGTTTTGCCCAAAAACTAAATTCATAGATTCCATTATCCTTCATATTGAAGTTAGATAAATATAATCTAGTATCTGTATTGGGTTGATAATAAGTTTCATTGATTCCTAATACAAAAGCATTTGCTCCTGATTTAACGCCACTTTTGCCAGATTGTGTGGAGTTTCCTCTGTCAAATGAACTTCCAGATTTTGTATCTACAGCATATTGCTCAGTGAACCCTTCAAAATTTCCACCATAATCTATAGTGCCAGCTTGATATGGTAAAGGTCTATCCGGAAGTACTGCAACATAAGAGCTTATACTAGAAATATTATTTACCTTTAAACTAACAGGATAAGTTCCAATCTTAGAATAGCTATGTACTGGATTTTCTTCTGTAGAAGTTGTTCCATCTCCAAAATCCCATAACAAAGATTGAGCATTGATGGATTGGTTCTGAAAACTAACTGGTGTATTCAAATAAGTTACTTTTTCGAAAGCCATTTTGGGTACTAATGGCGAAAATGCATCAGTTGTCCAAAGCCCTCTTCCATAAGTTCCTGCTAATATAACATTATCTGATTTTCGATATTGTGGCATTTCAGTTCTCACTAACGGAGTACCGAATATAGGTGATGGTGGAATCCATACAGTATTGGGTCCATCTAATTTTTGAGTATTCCAAACACCAAATTCAGTAGCAATTATTGCTTTTGTAGCATCTCCTGGAGCAAAAATCACCCATTTAACAGATATATCTGGAAATCTTTTGTCTGTTGCTACACCAGTTCCTTCCACTCCAATCCATGTTTTTCCTCTATCAAAGCTTTCAAAAATATTATTTGCCAATCCAGTATTTGATACACATACTATCAAGTGATTCTCATTGCCCTCTTCAGCACTTATACATGAAACATTACCACCACTAGGCAAAACTAGTAAGTGCTGTTGCATTTATTATTGTATCCCCATTTAAAGCATCTTCAATTACTGAAATTCTACCACCAGCGGAACCAATATAAACTCTACCTCCTTTATTCGGATCACATAATATTGATTCAATACTTACTTTAGCACCTTTGATTGTCATCTTTCTTGGTTGTAAACCAGCTCTAACTTTCCATTCGAAAATATCACCAAGTCTAGATTGTGTGTACATAACGCCATTGATATTATCATAATCTGATGCAGCAGCCCAATTACCTTTAAAATCAAATCCTGCACCCCAAGTTTGTCCTCCATTTATGGAAACAGAATAAACTGCATTTTGTGAGCAAGCCATTTGATATTTTGGATCTTTTTGGTCAATATGACAAAACATTCCGTCCCCACCTTTGACTACTGATGCTGAAGCAATGCCTACTCCATTCAATTTCAATGAATTATTATCCTGAGTTCCTCCAATAAAATAATTAGATAAGGAGTCGGGATGCATAGCACAGGCATAAAACTGAGTGGTAATATAATTGTCCTCTTTTGCTTCAAATGTCATATTATTTTTATTAGCATTAATACTTCTATAAATTCCACCATCATTACCAGCATACATTACACTATCCATTTTCGGATCGAACATCGTGATATGTTGGTCTGAGTGTAAATTATTTCCAATTTGCGAAAATGTTATTCCTCCATTAGTACTTCTTGACATGGTAACACCACCAGCCCAAACTATATTAGTGTCATTTGGTGATGCACAAATAGTCAAATCATACCATGCCTGTCCACTAGTAAATTCTTCATACTCATTATTAAAATTTAGTTTTTGAGGGATTTCACCAATTACCCATGTTTTACCTTCATCATTACTTCTCATTACATTGGAAGCCGCACTACCAACTGCACCAATAGCATAAATCACATGTGGATATTCTTACATACATTGAATTCAACCCTAGCCAAATTTTTGATAAAACCAGAATTAGCACCATTGGTTAAATTGGTAAATGTAGTAGAGTCAGCATTCGTCAATCTAAATATAGAAGAAGCACTTGATGCTAACATATATCCAGCAGGTGACCACTCTAAGTCAAATATTTTTGAACTTAATATAGCTTTTGACCAAGTCACTCCACCATCATTGGTTCTATATAAGCCAGTAGATGTTGCAGCAAAAAGTGCATTTGTAATTGGGTTGAAAACCAATCTTTGAACAAAAGCAAAATTATTTAATTTTTTAGTAGAAGGAAGAAGTGTCCAAGTGTTTCCACCATCAGTAGATTTGAAAATACCAACACCTCTCACTGCATCAGCATTCGGATAACCCTCTCCTGTACCTAAATACATTATTTTTGGGTCTCTAGGGTCTTGAACTAATGCACCAACAGAGAGATTTTCTAAAAATCGTTGATTTTTACCCAATTAGGTTTAGCTGCAGTAATATCAGTAGTTTTCCATAATCCACCAGATACACTTCCAGCAAAAACAGTTCTTCTTGTGGAGTCATTTTCATCCACTAAAATCACCCTAGTTCTTCCTCCGACATTATTCGGTCCTCTTTCCTTCCATCTCAAAGCATCTTCTCTATTATTGAAATGAATTTGTTGCAATTTTCTGGTAGCTTCCAAACCATCAATAATCATATTTTCAGGAACAGTACCTGTAATTGGATTTTTAATTCTATCAAAATCGTATTTAAACGATTCTTCAATTTTTTCTTCTAATCTGCTCCTTTTTCTGCCAATTTCACTCTTTTTCTGAGCTGAAGTACTTTTGCTGTGATTTACAAATGGCTTAGAAACACTTGTTTTTTCTAATTTGTAAACTACAGGCGGTGTAGCAGCGATAGGTTTTGTATCAATGCTATTTCCAGAATTGATAGTGCTAATATTTTGAAAATTGTCCTTTTGTGAAAATTTGGAAAATAAAAGTGCAATAATTATTGCACCTAGCAATAATGTAAATAGTTTTTTCATTTATTGTAAAATTAAAATTTATAGATTCAAAGATAAAATTTATATTAAATCTAAATAATATTTTAAGGAATTTATATCTACAATATTTTATTTTTTAGTAATGAAGATTTCAAATTGAAAATTCAAAGATTATTTTTCCATGCAAATAATCTTTTTATTCAATAAGATTTTATCATTTTTTTTCAATTGTAAAATATATTCTCCAGAAATCAAATTATTCAACTCAATTGTGTTTGAATCGTTGAAAGTCAAAGATTTAGCTAATTGTAATTTTCCATTCAAATTAAACAATTTCACTTCTATCTCTCCTTTAAAATGATTCAGTGAAGTTATATTGATTTTATTTGTAAATGGGTTTGGGAACGTTTTAAATTGTTCTTCTTCTATTAATGTAATATTATTGAGCAACGTATTTTTTGAAAGTGATAAAGAACTTAATTCTAAACAATTATTTTGACTCAAAAATTCTGATTTAACGATTAATCTTATCGCAACCTGTTCATTGCCCGATAAGAAGCTTAAATCTAGATGGTAATTCGTTAATTCAGACTTTTCCCCTGAAAAAATAGATTGATTTTTTTCAAAGATATTTTCATTCCCTATTGAATTATACCAATTTAAAGATTTTTCGCCAAGGTGCTGCCAATTTTCTCCGTTATCGATGGAATATTCAAAATAGAATCCGCCATTTTGAGGATTGAAATTATATTTACTTTTGATAAATAATGAATAATTTGCATTTTCTGTAAAGTCATAATTTGGAAAATATAAAATCGAATGTGTATTCTTCCCAATTTCATTTCTACAATGGTCGTCAATATTTAATTTAAAATCATATTTTCTATTGTTTCCGTTTTCAATTGCTTTGAGTTCTGCTCCAGATTTGGTGTCAATTGCAAACTCAATATTTGAATTTTCATTGTCTCTATTGATTTCAGCAACCTCAAATTCATAAGGATAGGCTGTTAGTTTTGGTAAAACAACGATTTGTTTAGTATAAGATTTCACACCATCTGCTGTTAATGTCACCTTGAATACACCAGATTTTTTATATTTATAGGATGGATTTTTTGCTGTTGAAGTATTGCCATCTCCAAAATCCCACTTGTATGAGCTGCCATTTATTGTGATGTTTTGAAAACTTACTGCCTTATTGGTATAAGCCACATTATCTGATAAAAACTTGACAATCAATGGTGAAAAGGCATTGGTGGACCATAATCCTCTACCAAATGTTGCTGCAACTATTAAATTATCTGATTTTCTATATTTTATCATTTTTGTTTTAACTAAAGGAATTCCATTGGTGGATGAGGGAGGAATCCATTCCGTATTTGCACCATCTAATTTCTCCGTATGCCAAACTCCTAATTCTGTCGCAATCAATGCCTTAGTGGCATCACCTGGAGCAAAAATCACCCATTTTACAGGCATGTCAGGAAATCGTTTCTCATTTGCAACAGCTGTTCCTTCCACACCAATCCATGTTTTTCCTCTATCAATGCTTTCGAAAATATTATTTGCTAATCCAGCATTGGTCATTGAAACGATTATATGGTTTTCATTTCCGACTTCAATGTCAATACATGTAATACTACTAAATCCAGGAATTGGAGAGAAAGCTTGATTATTTACAATTGTATCCCCATTTTGTGCATTCTCAATTACTTCTATTTTTCCATTATTATAGCCTAAATATAATCTTCCTGATTTGTTAGGATCGCATTTTATAAAAGATACTGCACTAAAAATAGAATTCTTTAAGTATACACTTTTGGGATTTTCATTTTTTCTAACATTCCAAAAATTGATATCTTTTTTATTGGTATATAAATATAATGTGCCATTGATATGATCATAATCTGCCGGAGTTATATATTCACCATAAAAATCAACTGGACCATTATAAGTTTTCCATGATCTTTTGACAAATAGAAATTACCTAAAGTGGAACTTACAAGTTGATAATTTGGGTTTTTTTGATCAATAAAACAATAAGATCCAAGATCATTTATGAATGAAACACCACTGCTAATCCCAAAATTATTTAGTTTGAAATTCCCTTGATATGCTGTCCCAGCAACCATATAATTGGAAAGAGTATCAGGATGAATGGCACAACTGTATAATTCGGTTGTATTATAGTTGTTGTTTTTAGAAGTTATTTGGACATAAAGATCCTCGCCATTTTTTGTATAAAAAATACCACTATCATTCCCAAAATACATTATATTAGAATGGATGGGGTTGAATATAATTGATTCTTGAAAATTTGGTAAGGTTGAACCAATTCTTACAAAATTCTTTCCTCCATCTAGCGATCTTTCGAGGTCGAAACTCCCTACCCATATTATATTAGTATCTCTTGGATGAACATTAATATCTAAATTTGCAAAACTATAACCTCTTGAAATATCTTGATTATCAGCCCATTTTGTTTTTATTATATTCCAACTTTTGCCACCATCACTACTTTTTATCAGTTTAGTATAGGTAGATGTTGAATCATAAACTGCATAAATTATATTTGGAAAATTCTTAGAAATAGATAATTCAATTCGATAGCATTCTTCAAACAAATTCGAATTTTGAGCAGTAATATTTTCAAAGGAATTAAATTCACCAGTAGTAGATCTATATATTTTATCTTTTACAGTAATATAAATAGAACCATTAGAACTACATTCTAAGTCAGTAATTTTATTCGTTAAAATTTTAATCCAAGTTAAACCCTTATCTTTTGATCGGAAGAAACCTTGATCAGAACCAACATAAATGTCATTTGTAATAGGATGAAAAACTATTTTATTAATATTATAAATACTTGAAGTCTGAAAAGTCCAATTTTCCCCACCATCAATTGATTTGAATAAACCTACCCATTGATTATATAAGATACCATCCCCTCTACCTAAATAAAGTGTTTTTGGATTTTTAGGTCTTGAGCAAGAGCATTAACTGATAAATTAGAAATTGATAAATTTACCTTTTCCCAAATTACTTTCTCAACAGTAATATCCTTACATTTCCATAACCCACCATACATGCTCCCAGCGAAAACTGTTTTTCCAGAAGTGTCATTCATATCCACCAAAATGGCTCTTGTCGTACCGCCGAAATTATTGGGACCTCTCTCTTGCCAATCTAGTTTAGCGCCTCTTTCATTTGCATAAATTGCTTGAATTTGTTTTGTTTTTTCCAAAGCAACGGCATAATCTGTAGGATTATTACTAGAATTAGTTTTTTCTTCATTCTCCAAATCATTCTTTTCTCCAATAATCGAAGTGTCTGATTGCAAAAATGAAAAATGAGAAATTGAAAATGGAGTGTTTCTCAAAGAGTTGGAATTAAAAAAAGAAGTAGCGGAGATATTGTTTTGTAATAATAAAAATACAACAATACCTAACGAAGTTACACTTAAGGGTTTCATAATTTAAAAAGTTATACATGATAATAATTACCAAAGTTAATTTTTTTTATTTATATTTCCAATTAGAATACCTTAAATTATTAATTTGCTTACTTTTGCATCGCAATTTCAGAATAAATAGTTTTTATGTCCAATACAAATAATGCAGTACTGCTTCTTCAAGATGGTACTGTTTTCCACGGTAAATCTGCCGGTAAAATAGGTACAACCACTGGTGAAATTTGTTTTAATACTGGAATGACAGGTTACCAAGAGACTTTTACAGATCCTTCCTATTATGGTCAATTATTGGTTACGACCAATGTCCATATTGGTAATTATGGTATAAAAACAACTGACGCAGAATCTAAATCCATGAAAATCTCTGGATTGATTTGTAGAAATTTCACCAATGAATTTTCAAGACAAATGGCGGATATTTCCATCCAAGAATATTTTGAGCAAGAAAATATGGTGGCTATCAGCGACTTGGATACAAGAGAAATTGTTCGACATATCAGAGATAAAGGTGCGATGAATGCGATTATTTCTTCCGAAATAACTGATATTGAGGAGCTTAAAAAGCTATTGAATCAAGTACCAGATATGTCTGGATTGGAATTGGCAAGTAAAGTGAGTACTACTGCTCCTTATTTTTATGGAAATGAAAAAGCGACTTATAAAGTAGCTGTTTTGGATTTTGGGTGTAAAAAAAGTATATTGGATTGCTTGGTGGAAAAGGATTGTTATTTAAAAGTTTTTCCTGCCAACACCACTTATGAAGCTTTAAATGAATGGAATCCAGATGGATATTTTCTATCAAATGGTCCTGGCGATCCGGCTCCGATGGATTATGCCATCAAAACCATAAAATCAATCTTGGCTGCAAACCACCCAACGTTTGGGATTTGCTTAGGGCATCAATTATTAGCATTGGCAATGGATATTCCCACTTACAAAATGCACAATGGACATAGGGGAGCCAATCATCCTGTAATAAATCTAGCAACTAAAAAGTGTGAAATCACTAGTCAAAATCATGGGTTTGGGGTGTCTCCAGAAGTGGTTCGTCAAAAAAGTGATTTGGTAGAAATTACCCATGTTAATTTGAATGATGATACTATCGAAGGTATTCGAATCAAAAATAAGCCTGCTTTTTCTGTGCAATATCACCCAGAGGCGGGTCCTGGTCCTCATGATGCAAGGTATCTTTTTGAGGATTTTGTGGCTTTGATGAGAAAATAAATTTTTTATTTCTCGCAAAGACGCAAAGTCGCAAAGAAAAATTATTTAAATATTTTAAAATCTTGTAAAGAAGCTAAGGAACAAAGAAGATAAGTTGTATTTTTTTTAATCTCGCAAAGTCGCCAAGACGCAAAGAAGATAAAATTTCAGAAAAATTAAATTGATTTTTCAGAAATGCATCATGCCTTTATTATGATCAGAAATTCTTCTATTTATATCAGAAGTCATTCCGACATAAAACCAGTTTTTTAAGCAGCTTTTTAAAACATAAACGTAAAACATAGGCAAAAAAAAATCGCCACAAGGAGTGGCGATTTTAGTGATCCAGTCAGGATTCGAACCTGAGACCTACAGATTAGAAATCTGTTGCTCTATCCAGCTGAGCTACTAGACCCTGCTTTTGTAATTAAAGCGACGCAAAATTATAACTATATTTTCAATTTACCAAGATTTAAGGCACATTATTTTTAAAAAATCTTTCCAAAATTACAATTTTTTAAAAATGTATTCGTTTATGATAGACTACGTCTAAAGACTAAAATCTAAATATTATGGCAATTCTAAAAGTTATTGAAATCCTTTCTAGCTCTGAAAAAAGTTGGGAAGATGCAACCGCAAAAGGCGTTGCAAAAGCATCGAAAACAGTAAAAAACATAAAATCTGCTTTTGTTCAAAGCCAAAGTGTAACTGTGGAAGCAGGGAATGTGAAAGAATACAGAGTAAACTTGAAATTAAGTTTCGAAGTATTGGATTAATTCTCAAAAATAGCTGTGATTTTCATTTTTCACAGCTATTTTTATGCCATGATTGCAGCCAAACCATATATTAAAAGACTACAATTTAAAGGAGAAGTTGATGCTTTTCCTAACGAATATCCTTTTACTATTCCTGCCATAAAAAAATTGGAAGATATTGATTTTCATCCTGATGTAACTTTTATTATTGGCGAAAATGGGACTGGGAAATCGACATTAATAGAAGCAATAGCAGTTGCTTACGGATTTAATGCGGAAGGGGGAACGGTGAATAATATTTTCACCACCCATGAAACACATTCACCTTTATTCGAACAAATTAAAATAATCAGAAGCTTCGAGAGACCTTCAGATGGTTATTTTTTGAGGGCAGAAACCTTTTATAATTTGGCTTCTAATGTGGATGAAATTGGTAATGTAAGAGGGTATGGCGGGAAGTCATTGCACCAACAATCACATGGCGAGGCATTTATTTCTACTTTGCTCAACAAATTATTGGGCCATGGACTATATATTTTAGATGAGCCAGAAGCTGCACTTTCTCCGAATCGGCAATTGTGGGCATTGGGAGCGATTCATCGGTTGGTGGAAGCACGATCTCAGTTTATTATTGCTACTCATTCACCTATTCTTTTGGCATATCCGAATGCAAAAATTTACGAATTATCTGAAAATGGCATCGAACAAGTGAATTATGAAGAAACGAGTCATTACTTAATTTCCAAGAGCTTTTTGGAAAATAGGGAAGGGTATTTAAAACAGCTTTTAAACCCCTTACCCTAACGATTATAAATCAAATCACCTGGCGTTTTTGCCAATATCTTTTGTATGGTTTGCCTTGATTTATAGATACTTACGATAAATAAAATTAAAATCGCACCAAATATTCTGTAGTCAAATAATACTATTTTCAATCCAATATATTTTCCAACTACAGAAACCAAAGTTGCTGCCACAAAGGAAATCAACGTTGAAATCAATAAAAATGAAAATATAATTTTGATATAATTGCTGATTAAAGCTGCATTACTCAACCCAAAAGCTTTGAATGTCCCAAGATTGGTTTTTACTTTTTCTAAATGTGTATTTAACAGACTATCAACGTAATAGACAATACTAGTAATGCTGAAACCAAAAAGAACCATGATGATAATGAAAGTTAGATTACTCACTAAGGCAAAATTCTCTTTCGCTTCCACTTGGGTCATGCTCAATTCCACATCATATTTTTCTTTCAGATAATCTTTCAATGCTCTTACTTTGTCTAATGTTTTAAAGTTGAAAGATAAATAACTGGGATGTTCCAATCCTTCCATTTTTGAATTGCACTCCCAGTTGGTAAAAGGCGTTGCATTCAATTGAGTGCAAATTTCTTTAGATATAAGCTGGATGGAATCATTGTTCAAAAAACTATTTAATACAAAGGTGTATTTGTAACACTCAGATTTTGAATCTATTACGAAGGGTTCTTGGTCGATTTTATTGATTAACCCATTATTGTTGAATGATTTTATTTTTGACTTTAAATTATCTACATTCTTTTCATTAGAAATGATTGAAAAAATATTTTTAATTCCATCATTATTATCCATGAAACCAGTGTCTTCTTTGGAGGTGGTCAACAAGTTGTACATCCTATTGGTGATGGAATAATCACATAAATCAGGCAACTCTTTCACAACAGCGAGGATATCCAAATAAATTATGATATTATTTCTTTCATCGTAAGCAATAGGTATTTTTTTGGTGGTTTTATAGTCGTATTCCAGTGAGTCTAAAAAAGTTTTTGTAACAATCAACCCACAAGGATTTGGAAGTGTTTCATCACTATTTTCCTTTAAAGAAATTCCTGCAAGTACATTATTGTCAGAATGATTTAATATTTTTTTGAGGATATCACTATTTGGATCAAAAGTTCGTCCTCGGTTATTGTTATAGATTTTATGGTTGCTGCCAATAAATTTTTCAAAACCAATATCGTATTCATCAATATTTTTCAGATTGAATGTGTCAAGTACAGCTTTTTGTGAAAAATTTTCTTTTATCCTACTCACCACCTTATCCACTTTGGGTGTTACAGGTAAATTCACCCAATTGGTATAGGGGTCGTCCATTCTTTCCTTTAGATACTTCAAACTTCCGAGGGCAAATCCTAGTGACAATAAAGTAATAAAAAGAATTAGGATCAATGTTAAAATACCTTTGTGGGATTTTCCAGATAAGGTTTGGTATTCATTTGCAAAAAATAGTTTTTGAAAATCAGTATTTCCAGAAAAAATATTTTTAAAAAAATTCAGCATTTTGTCTAGTTAATTTAAGATGGATAAATGCAATCCTAATACTAATTCAATCTGCGACAAGGGGTTATCAACCTCTTTCCCACTTAATTGTACCCATTTTTCATCTTGTTTTACTAAAATATTTTGAGGTAGAATCTCCCCATATTTTTCTTTTTCATTCGAACTTAAGAGGATAATTCTATCGGCATAATTCAAGGCTAACTCAATATCATGAGAAACAATAATCCCGGATCTATTGTATTTTTTTAGATTAACTCTAAATATTTCCATGAGCTTTTTCGCCGTATATTTGTCTAAATTCCCAGTAGGCTCATCACCAAATAACACTTCATAATCTGAGGTGACTGCTCTCACAAAAGCTAATCTTTGTCTTTGTCCACCAGACAATTCCATGATTTTTTTATCAAAAATTGCTTCCTCCAGCATCAAATCCTTCATTACTTCTAGCACCTGCTTTTTCGCTTCTTTTAAGGAAATTCCTTGAATTAATTGACTGATACACATATTCTCTCCAGCAGTGAAATTGGGCATCAAATTGGTACTTTGGAAAATGAAACTGAAATATTTATTTCTAAAATTGGATACTTCCAAATCATCTTTTTGCCAAGAATTTTTAAGTTCTATTCCCTCCAAATTGTCCTTAGGAAACAATAAAATAGCCGAATCATCACTTTTGTAAATGGTATCATTCATCAATCCTAATGTTTCTATAAACGTACTTTTCCCAATTCCTGAAGCTCCCAATACAAAGACCAACTCTCCTTTTGGGATGGTTAGATTATTGATATACAGCACAGTAGGACCATTGTTGTACTTGCAATTTAGATTGTTGATTTGGAATAAATTAGTTTTCATTTAAAAAGTAATTTCTAATGGAATCCAATAATATCTATTTTTAGAAGATTTGTAACTAAATTCATAATCTTCCCCTTTTTCTAAAATATCATCTATTTGATTTGCCTTATCACTAATTTTCCTAACGAAGTTTAACACTTGCTCATCTGTCAGTTTTCTTTTGTCTTTCACATCCCCAATGTTGAAATCTTCTTGACCAGGGATAGTCAAGTTCATCAAGCCTCCTTTTCCACCTTCTGTTTTCAATCCTTGCATGATTTCCCTCAAATCTTGGGTTGAAAGTTTATTTGCATCTTTTGAAATGCTTTTATTACCAGTATATCTTTCAAGCAGAGAAAGTAGAAAATTATATAAAGTTTCTCTTCTGACATCATTTGTCTCACTCAATGCTCTTTTCAATCCTTTTAATTGTCGAACATAGTCTTCTAAATCCGATTTTGGCATAAACAAAACATAGGACATCGCATCATATCTGGAGCCTTTTGCTTTTTTGGGTAAATAGACTTGTTGGTACAATTTATATTTGTCATCCACTAATTTCTTGACGTCTTCTTCCGAATAGGCATTTGTTTTTTTGTCTTTCAGATAGGTATAAAGCAATTTTGCCATTGCAGGAGCAAAAGCACCTGCACTTACTTCTCCAATGGATTCTCCATCTTCTATCATTCTTGACATTTTGTGCATCGTTTCCTCATTGTATTTTTTGATTTCTACAAGAGTTTCTACAATAACTTGTTGGACTTTGTCTTTAGATAGCGTTTTACCAACGTCAGGCTTAATCAACCGACCAATATTTGGACCATTTTGAATTCTAATGTCATTCCCTTCATCTATATCTGCAATATCGGGATTCCCGAAAACCAAATTTGGAATCATCGTTTTCACATTTTTGTATTCATCATATTGCAACTTTGCAGCTTCCAAAATAAAAGACCTAGCTTGTCTGGCAAATTTCTCACTGGCATCGCTATCTTCCGCTTTTACTTGTATGAAAAGCAGATGAGCATTTACATTTGCTAATAAAGATTCTATTTTTTCTCTTTTTACAAGTTGCTGGCTATTTTCTGTTTCAGCATCTGTCCGCCTCACTTTATTTTGAATAAAATCTGCATAACTACCTAAAACACAAATGATATTGGTGTGAGATTTATCCAATCCAGTTTCCAAAAGCGATTGTTGTAAACAATAATTCAGTGCCGTATAATCGTCATTATCGTGCCATCTGCCAAATTCAGCATTTTGGACAAAGCTGATTACATCGTCCATATTGGAAGTCAATCTTTTGATTTCCAATAATTTATTTGATTTAGCTTCAGGAACGTCTCTATAAATTGCTGCCCCAAATTTTAAATTGGGCACATCATTCATTTCAATTTTCAGTTTTTTCATGGATTCTATGATTGCAGCATTGTAAGTTGCCAATCCATTGGTTCCTTCTATCAAAAACAGGACATTGTAGTTATTTCTACCAGTTTCGACTTTTTGATTGGTATTGACCATAGAGGAATAGGAAATTTCCGAGATTTTCCCTTGCTGAACCTGAGCATTTTTTGTGACAATATCACCAATAACGCCACTGGTGAAAGATTTATCGTTGTTGGTCAACATGGGAAATCGGACAACTGCACCTTTAAATCTTCTTGGATTTTCTTTGGCTAACTGATCGGCTGACAAACGGATGGGGTCGTTATCCCATATAACACTCTCATTATCAATTATTCCCGTCTCTACATATATATTAGCAGATTGTTGATCAGCAAAACCCATACACATCAATGCTTTATTAGAGGATCTTTCTTTGAAAGCATTTTGATCGAAATTCGGCTCAAATGAAATTCTAGTATTCCAATCTGTGGCTCTTCTTTCTTCCACCCAACCTACAATTTCATCTGTCATTGCTTCACCAGTAGTTTCGTTTTTGCAAAGCAAATAGCGGTTATTTTCTTTTTTTAACACAAAATAGAACTCATAAATTTGTTTTTCACCAATAGTAGTAGTTGTTTCAGGACCTTTGTAAATATTGGCTACATCTTTATTTTTTAGTTTCAAAATGTCTTTTAACTCTTTAGCTTTGTTGAGCAAAAATGCTTTTAAGTGAATTCCAGTACGTGAATCACGGAGGGAGCTATTCCACAACAACACATTTTTTTTCATAATCCAACCAAAATCCTGTACTGTTCCATCATAAAATTCTAGCCCTTGTTTTCTTCTTCCTTTTACCAATCGAACCCAATCTTTTTCTTCATCCACCACATAATAAGATTCTAGCCATTCGATGTTTTTCATCTTTTGACTATTTGGGTCAGGTTTTGAGAATGTTTGAGTCAAGTCTGGCTCCGATCTGTCGCAAATGACTATCCAAGGAGTGGAAGCCACCACTGGTTTGATCGGGCTAAGATAGTAAGCTGGATTATCTACTGGTTTAGAAAATGCAAGGGGTAATTCGAGGGATCGATTAAATTTTTGAGCTAAAATTATATTGCTCCAACAAAAAAATAAGATAAAAAGTAAAATATTATTTTTCATAAATTGCTGATTATTAGAAATATAAAATTATTTAATGAGTGTAAAAATGCCAAACTGAATGCCAATACTTAATGATTTTGAAGACTTGAATAAATCTTCTGCCATACTTGATTCTAATCCTTGATCAATTCTATCTTGCATGGACCCATCTATTTTTGGAACACCGTTGAATAGAATTTTTGAGGTATTGGATGGTTTGAAAAAATTGGTAAATGCATAGGAAATTGGAATGCCTATCTGCAACATAGATTTATCTGAAATCGCCCAATAAAAATAAGGACTCATATTTGCAGCAATAATTGGATTTAATTTTATGCCAAAATTTGCTGGAAGACTTGCCTTTGTCCCATTGGATGAGCTCAATTTACTGGCATCATCGAAATAAATATTTGATTTCAAGCCATAAGCATTATTGTCAATATCAGCGTTTTGTGTAGGAATTGTATAGGAATTATTTCCGATAATGTAAGTTCCTTTTGTCGAAATCCTACCATTCCAAGATTTTTTTATATTAAAATTGATGGTTCCACTTACCCCAAGTTCGACGCCTAACCCCATTTTTTTAGATGCCGTTTGGTAAATATCATATTTCAGAGCAAGGGGTAAAGTGACTTGAAAAAGGGATAAAATTTCTGTAAACTCAGTTTCAATATTTGTCGTTCGATTGAATTTATCATATTTGGTGGAAGTGGATCCAAAGGCATCTGTTGTATTATTAATGGTAAAACTACATGAGTCAATCGTTGATGCCATCTGAGCAATTCCAGATTGTAGCCCCATTTTCAACCATAGTTTTTCAGAAGTGCCAATCGATTTATAATAGTAAGCACCTAATTTAGCAAAAAAACCGTTGTTCATTTTTGGATTTATGGTTGGAAATGGATTGAGTTGGTCGCTTTTTTCAGATGTGAATGAAATACTACCACCTTCCAAATTCCATCCCCAAGCAGGATTGGAGTCATTACACTCTCTTATCAAACTTCCTTTGATATTTTGTATTAAAGAATTTTCAATATCATAAATCGTACTTCTAAAAGTGATAACTAATTTTAATTGTCTTCCCTTCTTGCATTTTTCCATTACCATTTTGTTATTCAGGTAATTATGAACAGTTTTTATGACCTCCACTTCAGTGAAATAATAGCCTTCATTTTCATATACTTTGTTAATCATTGGATTTGACAAAGTAAAAACTACTCCAGTATTTGTGAAAAATTCGAATACCATGGAGGCATAATCATCTGAGTTCATATTGTAAGTGTTTTGTGTGATATCGCTCAATAATTTGGACTCTTCTTCAAACATTTCTTTAAATTTCTGAGTAGATTCTCTTGTCACCATCCCATTATTATCTAGAAGAGAGGCGTTTGTATAATATTTTGTCATTGCTTTTCTGGTTGCTCTTTTCAGTTTGATTACATCAATATCTTTGACATTCATCACAATACATTTCTTATCATTTATGGTTTTGATGAAATCATCTATTATTGCATTATTGTTTTTTTGACTATTGACATTACATATTGAAAAAAAAGTAAATGCCAGTATAAGTATTTGATATTTAGTGAAATAGAAATTTTTTTTACACCAAAAAGTAGAATTAATTTTACTCATATTATTGTTTTTTTTCAATATTGATAATAAATACTTCATGATTGATTGGGTTATTATAAATCGTAAGGTTGTAACTTGTTTTTTTGGGAAATTCAAATGTTAAAAAGTTACTTTTTTCCTTTGAAAAATATTGATTTGTCCACTTTTCAAAGGGTATTTTTAGTTTATAGCTACTATCTGACTCAATTTTTGTATTGTTGATTTCTTTCGTTAATTGGTTATTTATAAATTCATTCGTAATGGTTTCGTTATAATAAATTTCGTATTTTTTATCTAAACAAAAATCAGTTAGAACCGAACAATATTTATCAATAGAAATTGACTCTTCAATATTCTCTAAGTCATTGAATAGCTTTGCGTTATCATAAAAAAGTGATTTGTATTTCATCACACTTTCTATATCAACTTTATTAGTATTGATGTTGGTTAATAACCCATATTTGAAAAATTTTATCATAAAATCTGTTGTTTGGTTTTTTAAAATCCAATTCAAGTCATAGTTTTGGATATATGTCTGATTGTCAATTTGTTGAGATTGATTTTTCAACGATTTGCAAGCAACTAACCCAAATAATAATATGGCAATCATTTGATTATTCATTAGCTTTTAAAAATGGTATTTTATAGACTTTTCCATATTGATCTTGTAATAAAATAAAATGCAAACCTTCATTTAGTTCTCGCCAATCCAACTTTATAGTCTCCTCATTTTCCAAAATATTTATTTGCTCATTTTTACAAAGAATCCCAATCTCATTAATCACTTTTACACTAAAAAAACTATTGCTCAGCCCTTTGAAATTCAAATTAAGATTACCATCATTTGGATTTGGATAAAGCTGTATTGAATTTGTTATTTTCGAATTATCGTCGTCAATACTTCTAATGTCAATAGCGTAAAAAGTACAATTATTTGGCGTACAATTTCCATTACTATCTTTTGAATATAGTTTTAATCTATATTTATTATTGGTATTGAAATTTTTGTTTAAATCGCAGTAATTCAATTTGTTATTTGTTTTTCCATCAGCTAAATTACAAGGAGCAGGCTTAGGATTAGTAAAATTTGAATCGTTATTATCAAATTCCCATTCAAAACATAAATCACTTTCAGGGTATAAAAATATATGCCCTAATTCGAGATGTATGATGGTGTCAATTTTTAAATTAGAAAGCTCTTCGACTTTTATAACTAAGTTTTTACTTCCTTCACAATTGTTGCCATCCACTACTTTTACTAATAATGATGCTGTTCCTTTATTTAATGTATTGAGCTCCGCATCCTTACTTCCATTTTTTAGAATATTGAGTACCGTTGGATCAGAAATTACCCAATTGTAAGCAAATGGTGCTGTAGTGGTTTGATGATCAACAATATATAATAATTTCGAACTCGAACATTTTATTAAAGTATCTCCTGTTATTTTGTTAACAATTGGTCTTGGATTAATAGAAACCTCCACTTGATCTGTTGATTTACAATTGTTTAAATCAGTTACAGTTACAGTATAGGTAGTTTTAACAATCGGTGATACAGATATTTCAGCCTTATTTTCATTGGTGGACCAACTATAATTAAGACCCCCTGATGCTACCAAAGTACCTGAAGTTCCATTACAAATAGCAATATCTTTACCTGCATTTGCAATGGGTAATGGATTTACTTTGACTAAAACAGAATCTATATCTTTGCAATTAGAGCCACTTGAAACAGTAACAATATAAGTTGTTGATGTGGTAGGATTTACATTTATAGATGCAGATTTTTGTCCCGTACTCCATTGATAATCAGCTCCTCCGATAGCATTTAAAGTTGTTTGTTCTCCTATGCAAATTGATTTATCTGCTCCAGCATTTGCAATGATTTTGTTGGTGACTTTCACCAAAATATTTTTTACAACCTTGCAATTTCCTGATGAAATCGTTACTGTATAAGTCGAATCTTTGGTTGGGTTAACAAAAATGGAATCAGTTTTTGCACCAGTATTCCAAAGATAAGTCGAACCACCTGTTACTTTCAATCCGACTCCAATACCAATGCAAATAGTAGGATCCGGAGTTACACTTACATTTCCTAGACTACCAGCAATCTCAACTTTTACCGTTCCAATAACAGAACATAGATTATTATTAGAAACAGTCACGGTGTAAAATGTAGTGACTGTTGGTGTGACTGAAATCGAATTAGTAACTTCTCCAGTACTCCATTTATAAGTATTTCCACCATTTGCAACAAGTTGAACGGTTGTACCACCACATATTATGGTATCTTTGGATAGAGATAAATTGGGTTTTGGATTTACATTGACAACCACATCATCAGTGGAACTACAATTAAAGTTGTTACTAACAGTTACTATGTAATTTGTTGTTATTAAAGGAGTTATTGAGTTGGTAGCAGTTTTTATTCCATTGCTCCAAGAGTAATTATCGCCGCCAGATGCAATGAGATTAATAGTTGAACCGCTACAAATTGTCGTATCTTTTCCAGCATTTGCAATTGGATAATCATGTACGAAAATGGTTATTGAATCAGTTGCTGAACAACTACCACTTGTTACTGTCACCACTAAAATTGTTGTAATGGCAGGGGTTATGGATACAACTTGATTGTTTACACCATTACTCCATTGATAATTTTGTCCTCCACTGGCTGAAATAGTAATTGTTTTTCCTTTACAAATATGAACATCTGCTCCAGCATTTGCAATAAGTTTGTTAAGGACAGTAACTGTTGCTTTTTGAGTTCCCGAACACCCATTTGAAGAAGTCACTGTTACAGTATAAGTAGTTGTTATAGTTGGTTTTACGATAATCGAATCGGAAGTAGCGTTATTATCCCATTTGTAACTAAAACCTGACCCATTAATATTAACTTTTAATGTGGCTGAATTTCCAGTACAAATGGTTACATCAGGAACACTGAAATTTAAATTATTACCTACAGTTACAGTAATAGACTTTGTGGCAGTGCAGCCATTTGAAGAAGATACTGTTACAGTATAAGTCGTTGTTTGTGTTGGCATTACAGTTATAGTATCCTTAGTTTCATTTGTATTCCATTGATAATTATATCCAGAACCTGAAACGTTTGCATAGATTTTTACTGAAGACCCTGGACAAATGGTTATGTCAGGAGAAAAATTAGTGATAGTAAAATTAGGGACAACACTTATTAATACTAATGTATCATCAGAGCATCCTTGTAATGTTGTTACAGTTACTTTGTAAATAGTTGAATTTAAGGGAGTTACTGTTCTTAGTGAATCAGTGTTTCCATTTTCCCATAAATACTGATTACCTCCTGTTACTTTTAAAGTGATTGAAGTATTTTGACAAATTACGGAGTTCTTTGTTATGGTAATTTTGGGCAATGGGTTAACCACAACTTGAGTAGATTTGGTAGCAGAACAACCACTTAAATTTGTTCCTGTTACACTGTAAGTGGTTGTAGTTGATGGATTTACAACAATTTCTTCAAATTTATTACCAGTTGACCATTCATAAAAATTCGCTCCACTAGCTATTAATTTTTGAGTTTGACCCAAACATATTGTAAAACTGGGTTCATTATTATTTATAGAAACTATTGGGTTCGCTTTTCCATAAATATTGATGGTATCTAAAACATTACAACCTTTAGTATTGGTTGCTGTGATAAAATATTGTTTGAAAGTATCGTTTTGAATAAAAGATCTTGGGAATTGAGTGTTTCCATCTTGCCATTTCAAATTTTTTAAACCCATTGACACCAATTTTAGCAATTGTGTCAATATCAAAAGTAGTTCCGATGCAAACTATATTATCATTTTTGAAATTTCCTGAGCTTTCTATAGATTGCAGAATGTCAACATTTTCAGCACTTTGTATTTTGAATTTATTATTGTAATAGGCTACACAGTTTGTATTTTGGTCATATATTTTTAATAATAATACAGCTGCAGTATCTGCTGAAATTGCAGTTAAAGTTGCCAATGAGTCCTTTGGTGGCGGGTTTGCATTTACAGTAAAAGATGCGGATGAATTTACCCAAGAAAATGCAAAAGGAAAAGCTCCTGATGGTGTATTGTTTAATTTTGCTTTCAAATTAATGATAGTACCTTCACAAATCGTTGATGGCAAAGTATCAATAGATTTTAAGGATGCTCCATTAATGAACATTGCAGCAGAAGTACTTGATATACAGCCAAATGAATCCTTTATGCTCACTTGTATTTTTGGATTTCCATTTAATATTCCATAAATTGTAACCGTATCTAAAACTGGTTTTATGATGACTGCTTTACTACCATTGCTGATACTCCAAGTTGTTGTCAAGGGCTTTGTACCGCCTGATTTACTCACCACCCAACTAACTGAATCGGTTGTACAAAGAGTTGAATTATCTACTTGCCCTCCTTGGTTTTTGTATTTTATAGATATCGTAGGAGGTTTTATATATTGAATACTAATTTCATTGCTGGTGGCACATAAAACAGATTTATTTATATAAACTAGAACTCTAAAAGTAGCAGCTTCTGATGAAATAAAACTTGAAGTCATTAAGTATGTGCTATTCGTAGCCCCTGTAATATTTGTAAAAGTACCCAGAAAAGATTTTTTTTGCCATTGATAAGTAGCACTAGTGCATGAATTTTGACTCACTTCTAGGGTGATACTTGAGGATGGGCATTTGTTTACAACTTTGTCTTTTACTCCAATTTCAAAAGTGATGATGTCTGCATACAAAAAATTGGATATAAAAAGATATAAAAATATTATAGCTAACTTTTTCATATTCAATTATTTACTTTAAATTATACATTAAGCCAATCCTTAGTCCAAAACTCAATAATTTTACTGAATTAAAATAATCTTCTAAAACAGTACTTTTGATGCCTTGATTTATTCTATCCTGTATTCCACCATCAATAGTTGGGGCTCCAGCAAAAATTGGTTTGTTGCTTTCATTTGATTTTACGAAAGAATTTAATGTATAAGATATTGAAGGTGAGATAGTAAAACTCATTTCTTTATTTATAATAAATTCAAAATTTGGAGAAACTGCTACCAAAAAGCTAGGATGGAATTTTAATTTCATTTGGGAAGGTGTTTCCACCAAATGCCCTGCTGACTTATCCGATTTATCTTCGTTTTGAAAATATGCATTCACTTTTAATCCAAAATGACCAGATTCTATTTCATCTGTACTATTTCCATTGATGGAGTCTTGTTTTGGTATTGTTACTGAATTTTGGTTTCCAAAATTAAAATTGCCATAATAGTTCAATCGACCATTCCATTTTGAAATTGAATAAACTTGAATAGTTGGGACAATCATGGCATCTACTGAAATCCTGAACGTCTCATCATTATTTGTATTTAAAATGTGATGAATCCCCAAAGGAACTGCCACATTAAATGAATGATGAGACTCTACAAATTTTTTATCAATAGAAACGATTCTATCAAATGTTGTATAAGTCGTTGAATTTGGGTTAGTTAAACTAATATTTGATCCATTAAAGGAATGATTGTCGTTCAAAATCAAATAGGATGATTTATCAATAGAAGATTGTAATTTTGTATATCCAAGTTGGAATCCTACTTTCAAAAATGTTTTTTCTTTAATAGTCAATGGTTTTAAATAAAAAAGTCCAATGCAAGCTGAATAAGCAGGATTTACAGTTAGTTTCAAGGTGTTCAATTTGCTATTGAAATAGTCTGTGGTCGAAGCACTGATGCTTGAATAATCGCCTCCTCCATAATAGCCCCATTTCGGTTTTGCATCCTCACAATCCTTAACAAGATTCCCCGAAATACTCGAAATATATGCTTTAGAAAGGTTATCTTTATCTATTCGATAACTCATTACTAAATCATATTTTCTACCACTTTTACATCTAAATTGAGAATTGTCATTATCTAAACCATTGTATAATATCTTGGTAACCAATACATCAGCCTTGTAGTATCCTGCTTTGTCCAGCCTGATTTTATCTAGCACAGCTGATGTGATTTCGAAATCGACACCAACTGCAGTCAAATAATCAAATACACTACTCGAATAGGATTCAGAACTGACAATTATTCCACTATATCTCGAAATATCGCTAACGACTTTTGTGTTGTCATCAAAAAGTTCATTGTATTTGGTTATCGATTCTTGTGTGACTATTCCATTTTGATTTTTATCTCGAAGACTAGCTATTTGATAATAGTCAACCAATGATTTTCTGATTAATTGTTTGAGTTGTTCGCCTGTTGGTTTTTCAATATTCCTACTCACATCACAGGCGATATCATTTATTCTTGACTCGAAATTTTTAACTTTATAATCATAATTATTTGCTTTTTGGGCAAACAAAAGAAAAGGTATAAATGAAATTATGATATATATAAATAATTGTTTCATAATGGTTTATTTATGTTTAATGTTGAACAATAAATTTAAGTAAGTAACTGTTGCCTTCTTCATCTATTAATTGCAAATGATATAAGCCAGTTGGTAGTATTTCATAATTCATCTCAATTTTCACCTCGTCATATTGCTTTAGCAAGTTCGTTTTGTAAACAACTTTACCAACATTATCAATGATTGCAGTTCGATAATTACCTTTTATTCCATCCGCCATTTTTATTGAAAAATTGCCATCATTTGGGTTGGGTAATAAAATTAGTTGAAGCGGAAGTGTAATATTTTGTTGGAATGAAGCATTTCTTGATTGAGTAGCTGTATTGAAACAAGTTGTACTAAATTCTGGGCAAACACCATTTACTTTAAACCATATTTTTACCTGAAATTTAGCATTTTGATTTAAATTGTTATTACTCGGCTCACAATAAGGATTAGCGTTACTATCATTACAATTTGCAGGTTTGAATCCTGAACTACCAGTCGAATCTTCTTCCCATAAATAACAAAGATTTGGATCAGGATAAATTAATACAAATCCTTTAGATGGGTCGCTGTTAAGTGCAAAAATTTTAGATATAGTATCAATTTTAGGAGCTTCTCCTTTCGAAATTATAATGGTATTTTGCATCGTATCGAAGCAACCAGTTTTCACATCAGTTACTTTTATTTTAATAGGGATTTCCCCGGTTTTATCTTTTTCTAATGTGATTAATGCCTTTTTCTGGTTTTTCGGATTGATTGTTATCCTACTATCTGTATAATTCCATTCATATAAAAAAGAGCTCGAACCATTTGGTATTGAATGTATTATGGTACTAGAATCTTGTTGGTTTTGACAAAAAGAAGTTTTTGACAAGGTATCAATTTTGGGTAATTGATTTATTTTTAATGATGGACAAAAATTAATTATTTTATTTTCACAACCTGTACTTTCATTTTTTAAATAGCTCAGACATGGATTAAAAGTTGTTGCATTTTTATAATCATTTGGCGTAATTCCTAAAACGATAAAAGTGTCATTTGCAATAGAATCTATTGAATTAAACTTGAATCTAAAAGGAGCAGCTCCATTTTTGAAAGTCAATCTTGCAAAGCTATTGTTCCCTTTACAAATAGCATTATCATTTATAAAAGCTGTTCCTTCAGGTGCATCAAAAACATCAATGTTTTGTGCAATTGTGATTTGCCGACATCCATCAGATGGATTATTTGGATCAGAAATATTTAGTCTTATCGTAAAATTACTTTGCTTGGTTGCAATAATTTCTAACGGATAAATTTTTGCAGAACTGCCACCAATCATTGGTTTGGTTTTCCAAGTTAAATCACTACTCAAATTATCAAAATTTCCAACCATTTCACTAGTGAATCCAACTTTTTGTTCAATTTCTAACTTTATGATGACCGTATTTGTAGCCTTATCCAAACAATATTTGGTCTGGAAATTGTCTCTGAAATTGATTGGACAATTGGAGTTGTTAATATTTATCGAATCATTAATGGTTGACATACAATTATTTATGTCTGTTACTTTCAATGATACACCATATTTTCCAGGCTTGCTGAATTCAGCACAAACCGAAGTATTGATATTTGTATCAATTACTGGTCTTTTTGCACTTTGGAAATTCCATTTCCAGTTATTGATATTGAAACCTCCATTTTTAATGGATAAATCCTTAAAAGCAATGCAAGTATTTGGCTCCAATTCAGATGTAATGACTTGATATTTTGCAATTGGCAACCCAAAGACAGTAACATTTATACTATCCACAACCTTGCATCCACTATTGGTAAGAGTCACTTTATAACTTAATTCCTGCTGAATATTGCTTATAATTGGGTTTAACGATATTTTTTTAGTAGTTGAATTATTTACATTCCATTGAAATTGATATTGAGGTCTTGAACCACCAGATTCATTGGCTTCTAAGTCTATTTTGTCCTTACTGCAAATTATTTTATCATTGGTTCCAACTCCAGAATTATCTAATAGAGTAATATCAACATTTGGATATTTATTGATTTCAATGGTTGTTGAAGTGACATTCGTACAGTTATTTTTGTCCGTAACAGTAACGGTATAGGTTTTGTTTGTAAAGCCACTAACAGGTCCTTGTGGAAAATCGGTTATTATATTACTTGTGGAATTATTACTCCAAAAATAAGAGTAAGGACTTACACTATTCGAACCTTCAGTAGAAATAGTTACTTTATCATTTTCACAAATTACTTTGTCATTATTATTGCTACCAGATGTTTCGTTAATTGTATTATTGATGGCTGGTTTTGGAAAAATGGTAAGTTTTAAAGTATCTTTTTTGCTGGGACATTTCACTAATACTTGATATTCAATTAATCCATTAATATTATTTCCAGAATTGTTGTCAGGTATTGTAAATGGATTAATCTGACCAACTCCATTAGCTCCAAGACCCGGGATTGAATTATTTAAATTTTTCCAAGAATAATTTTGAGTTCCATTTATTTGTGGTGAAATTGTAAAATCAGGAAAGTTATAAACAAGATTGGAACAAGTTGATTCAGAAATCTTTACCAATTGAGGCGTAGGATTTAAAATTAAATTCACAAAGTTTCTTTCATCACCCACACAACCATTCAATGTTGGAATAGCTGAAATAGTTGAGATTTCTTCATTTGCTGTATTATTAGTTGCACCTAAAAAAGTAATATTTCCATTTCCAGATAATGAGTTAAGACCAGTTTTTGAATTGTTATTTTTCCAAGTAAAGGTAGAACCAGTCGGATTGGAAGCAAAATTTACAAGTACTTGATCTCCAACACAAAATTCTTTATCAGGTATTGAAGTAATTTGTGGAGTTGGTTTCACAACAACTACAATTCTTTTTCTACTGGTACTTTTGCATCCTGTTAAATTATTTTCTGTTTCAGCAAAATAAGAATAAACACCTACTGAACTATTTTGATGAATAAAAACATTTGACCCACTTTGAATAGGGACACCACCACTAGCAGTTTGATACCAATTTATCGAATTTCCATTAGTAGTATTTACTGAAATTGTCGAATTTGAAGGTATTTCACTCTGACAAAAATAAGAAGTATCTTTAGCATTCAATGGTAAGCTAGGTGCAATTGGGTTTGCATTTACAGTTACTTTGATTTCACTTCTTGATAAACTTTTACATTGTGGTGAAGTAGTTAATTTTGATTCTACGTAGTAAAAATAGGTGTTAACCATTGAATTTGTATGCTGTAATGAATTACCATTTGCAATACTACTTCCACCTGCTGGTTGACTAAACCAAAATACACTAGCATTTGAGGGTGGGGTTGCTGATAAAGTTACGGGTATTTCATTTTGACATTTTATCACATCAGATTGATTCACTGTTGGTGGATTTGGATTTTGCACTTTTCCAATCGTAAACCTTAATTTTGTGGCACTTATACATCTTGAAATTGAATTAACTGCTTCAACCTCATATATTCCTGCATCATTGATAGATAACGAATTTTGATTACTGACGAATAATGAACCATCTTTGTACCAATTCATTTCAATGCCTGATATAGGATTGACACTCAATGTTATAGGAAAAGTATCTGCACAAAAACTTCGGTTGGTCTGTTGATTTGTAGTTGGGATTGATGGCAATGGCGGATCACTCAAAGTGATGGATGTGTTATTACTTCTGCTACAACCATTTAGTCGCAAATTGAAATTGGAATATACACCCTTACAAAGGTTGGTTAATAATAAACTTCCCAAATTATTAGTTTGAATACTTTGTTCTGGTTGAGGATTTCCGTTTTTGCTATAGGCAATAGTATATAAAGTATTGGATTGTAAACCGTTAATAGAGATAACACCTTCACAACCTCCACAAGTTGTGATTGAGTTCGATTGAACAATATTTGTAATATTGGGCGTTTCATTTACTTCCAAGAATAAACTACTTTCAATGGAGGTACAGCTATTTACTGTTATTTTACAATTATAAGTGCCTTCATTATTTAAAGTCAAATTCGTTAATGTTGGATTTTGTTGATTCGAATTAAATCCATTTGGTCCTGTCCATATAAAATTACCAGTACCATTCGCCATTAAACTTACATTCTCTCCAGTACATAACGGATTTGCCTTACTTGCTGAAATATTTGGAGCAGGTGGTATTGCATTTACAATAACATTAATATTTCCAATCCGAGTACAACCACTTGAATTAGTTACAGTTACAGATACGTTATTGGTGCCCACTGGTAAATTATTATTTGTTATTGGGTTCGTAATATCACCAGTACTCCAGCTATATTGCATTCCCGATGGGCTAGCAGTTAATGTAATGTTGCTACCAAAACATACAGTATTGCCTGGTTTATCTGTAGTTATGGTTACATTTCCTACAGAACTAATTACAACAGTTGTAGTGGTTGTAAAAACTGGGCAACCACCATTAGCAGTAATTGTGTAAGTTACAGTATATGTTCCTGGAGAACTAGTTCCTGAATTAATAATTCCATTGGATGAAATGGTTAATCCACTTGGAGTACTAGTAAATGTTCCTCCATTTGTGCCAGTTATTGTTGGATTGTAATTTCCTGTATTTGAGCAAATTGGTTGCCCTGAGTTATAAGATATACTTGCTGATGGTTGTGAAATTACAATAATATTCATTTTTTTTGAAACTGCAACACAAGGATCCATTCCAGTAGTAGTTAAGGTTAGCATGGCAGTTCCTGTAAAACCATTTGGAGCCGTCCAAGTCGCATTTAAGGTATTATCTGATGGGTTGAAAGTGCCACCACTATCGGATGTCCAAACTCCACCTGTGGCAGATCCTCCTACCACTCCACCCAATCCATTTGTTGTCCCATTCTGACAAATTGTTTGATTCGACCCAGTAGAAACTGTTGGTAATGCTTTTGTTGTAGCATTGTGAGTAGCTGATTTTGGACCTTTGCAGCCTAATGCTGTAGCTGTTATTGTTGCAAGTCCATTAAAATTGGTATTATAATTTACTGTACCATTTGATGAATTAATATTACCAGCTGATGGCGGAGTTAGGCTATAACTAATGGAAGTACTGTTATTTGCAGTTGCAGTATAAGTTACACTACTATTTTCTTGACAACGGACCGATGTTGGACCTAATAAAAATATTGGTGTCTCTACATCTGGATTAATTGTGACGGTTAGACTACCTGAAACTGGAGGGTCTGGATTGGCATCATCTACAATTACATTCAATTCCATAGTTCCAGGTGAACCAGAAGTTACAGTGATTTCAACTATATCATTATTACTTGTAATAGTTCCATTAGTTACTGTCCAAGCATAAGTAAATGGAGCAGTTCCACCAATAACATTCCGGTTGTGTTACTACATGTAGTAGTTACTCCTTCTATTGTTACACTAGTTTGAGCATTTGCAAAATTATAAAATTGCATTAAGAGGATAAAACAGATAAGTTTCATCATCCCATTTTTTGGAAAAATTGTTTTCATTTTCTTTCATTTGGTTTAAATAATCACTAAGCTTTGGGTTTTATTTCTTATTGGGTTTTAATTAATATCTGAATTTCAAATCAAATATGGATACATTACCTTTGTAATCTATTTTTAATTTCTGACTTTCTCTAATAGATGGTTTTTGATCAACTGCATTTTCTATTTTAATGCCATTTTGTGGTTCGAGGATTAAGGAATAGGTGCTTCCCGGCTCCAAAGTAATATCATCTAAATCATCTAGGATGAGCTGACTTTTTCCTTTATTTACATTACCTGTGGTATTTACAGATTGGCCATTCTGATTGTTTCTCAAGATTACCTTCACTTTTCCACTATTATTTGCATAAGTAAATAGTTCAGCTAACTTACACTTAATGAGCGGAGTTAATGAAATATTGGCTTTATCAACCCATTCACCATCTTCCTCAGGTTTACTTTTGGAACTTGCACCAACTTTTTCCACTGATTTTAACCTAGCCTCAGGTTCAGCATTTTTTGTAGAAGTAGTAGGTGGGGGAGTATTCACTATAGGATTAGGTTTTGGTGTTTCTTTTTTTACTTCAGCTTGAACGATTGGGGTTGGTTTCGGAACTTCTTTTTTTGCCTCAGCAACAACTGTTGGTTTTGCAATTGGTTTGGGTGCTTCAACAACTTTAGTTGGTTCTTTAGTAGGAGTTGGTGCGGATTTCACCACTTCTCTTGTCTTTGCATCTTCAAGTAGTTGTTTGGATGCTTTATTTTCAATAGGTTTTGTACTTGGTGGTGGTTCATTTTTAATCTTCGAAACCACAACCTCTTGCTTTGTTTCAGCAACGTTTGCTGATTGATTATTGGAAGGATTTCCATTTACATCTGCTATTTTTTCGACACTAGCTATATTACTAGTGGAAGCATCATAAACATAAACCATTTTGGAAACCATTTTCTCATTGACAATGAGTTTTACTTCATAAAGGCCCGGAGATTTAAATTTAAATTTTGCAATTTGTTCATTATCATCAACTTCTGAATCTGAATCAAAGTCCCATTCTCTTTCATGAACGGCATTCATAGGCTCTGAAACATCTTTGAACACGACTTCATCGCCGACTCGAACTTTAAATGATTTTTGATCATCTTGTTTTACAGAAATTGTATCTGTATATGGTTCGAAATCATCAAATGCTTTTTTAATATCTTGATCATTAATGACAAAATTTGCATTTTTTAATTCGTTTTTTTCCTTCTTATCGTCGCTTTTGCACGAAAATACAAACAGCAACAATAATAATAATAATAAGTAATTGTTATTCAATTGCATATCAATTAATTGTTTTCATTTAACCCACAAAAATTAATTATAAATATACCAAAAGAATAAAAAAGCTATTTGGGAATAGCTCGGAAGGTCATTGTTTTCAATCTGATCTTTTAGGCAAAAATTTATAATCTGAACAAAGTTAATTAAATTTTATAAAAAGAAAAATGTTTTAAAAAAAATTGTTTTCAAATATTTTATTATACATTATTAAAAAATAATATATTTTCTGTTGTTTTTTGATGAGTGCAATTTTTATATTGAATGTCTTAAGGTAACACATATACTTTTGAATAATATAAGTTTGAAAAATTAAGAAACATTCAGTAAATAAAAAAAATGATAAATTATTTATCAACAACACTTTGCTATTATTGTAAAAGTATATATCTTTGCACAGCTTTTTGAAAAACTAGAATAATGCTAGTTTGTAATTACTTAATTATCAAAAGGTTTTAATAAGAAAATGCATATAAAATAAAATAAATTTATGCCTACTATTAATCAATTAGTTCGTAAAGGACGAAATGTAGAAGAATTTAAAAGTAAATCATTGGCATTGAGTGCTTGCCCTCAAAGAAGAGGTGTTTGTACCCGTGTTTACACCACTACTCCTAAAAAGCCGAATTCAGCGTTACGTAAAGTAGCAAAAGTTCGTTTAACTACTAAGAAAGAAGTAATTTGCTATATTCCTGGAGAAGGACATAACTTGCAAGAGCACTCTATCGTACTAGTAAGAGGTGGTCGTGTTAAGGATTTACCAGGTGTACGTTACACCATCGTTAGAGGTGCTTTAGATACTGCGGGGGTAAATAACCGTAAGAAAAGTAGATCTAAATATGGTTCTAAACGACCTAAAAAATAATATTACCATTCAATTGGTATTTTAATAACATAATTTGCAAAATAATTTTCATTAATAATGAGAAAAAGAAAGCCAAAACAGCGGTATATCATGGATGACCCTCGGTATAATGATCCGATGGTAACTCAGTTCGTAAATAATTTAATGTGGGAAGGTAAAAAAAGTACTTCCTTTACTTTGTTTTATAATGCATTAGAATTGGTGAAAAACAGAACTAATGAAGATGAACATGCATTATGGAAAAAAGCATTAAATAATGTAATGCCACAAGTTGAAGTTCGTAGTAGAAGAATTGGAGGAGCAACTTTCCAAATACCAACTGAAATTAGAGCTAAAAGAAAATATCTATTGGAATGAAATGGATGATTTCTTTCGCAAGAAAAAGAAGTGGTAAAGGAATGGCTGAAAAATTAGCTGCTGAAATCATTGCAGCTAGTAAAAATGAAGGTGCTGCTGTTAAACGTAAGGAGGACACTCATAGAATGGCTGAAGCTAACCGTGCTTTTGCTCACTTCAAAGCCTAATATTCTATTTATTATAGATTTAGAAGGAAACAGGCTACATTTTCATTTAGCCTGTTTCTTATTTTGTTATAGTTGGTTTTTTGCCAACCTTTTTATTTGATTATTTCTTTAACATTTATATAAACAATGGCCAAGGATCTCAAGTTTACGAGAAATATAGGTATTGCTGCTCACATCGATGCAGGTAAAACCACAACCACAGAACGTGTATTATATTACACTGGTGTAAATTATAAAATTGGTGAAGTACATGAAGGTGCTGCAACAATGGACTGGATGGAGCAAGAGCAAGAACGTGGTATCACTATCACTTCTGCTGCTACAAAATGTACATGGACTGTAGGCGAACAAAAGTATGATTTCAATATCATCGATACTCCAGGTCACGTTGACTTTACAGTTGAGGTGAACCGTTCATTACGTGTATTGGATGGTTTAGTATTCTTATTTTCTGCTGTAGATGGTGTTGAGCCTCAGTCAGAAACTAACTGGCGTCTTGCAGACAACTATAGAGTTCCTCGTATTGCTTTTGTAAATAAAATGGATAGAGCAGGTTCTGATTTCTTTAATGTTGTGAAAGACATGAAAGCTAAATTAGGAGCAAATGCAATTCCTTTACAAGTGCCAATCGGAAACGAAGAAAACTTCAAAGGAGTGGTTGATTTAGTAATGAATCAGGCAATTGTTTGGAATGAAAAAGATCAAGGGATGACATTTGATGTTATTCCAATTCCAGCTGACTTAGTTGAAATCGTAAATGAAACTAGAGCTCAATTAGTTGAGGAAGTAGCTTCTTATGATGATACTTTGATGGAAAAATTCTTTGAAGATCCAGATTCTATCACTGTTGATGAAATGAGAAAAGCGGTAAGAGCTGCAGTAATGGACATGAAAATGACTCCAGTAATGTGTGGTTCAGCTTTCAAAAATAAAGGTGTTCAGGCATGTTTGGATGCAGTTTGTTACTATTTACCTTCTCCATTAGATATTGAAGGTATCAAAGGAACAGATCCAAGAACGGATGCTGACATCATGAGAAAACCAAGTGTGACTGAGCCTTTTGCAGCTTTGGCATTCAAAATTGCAACAGACCCTTTCGTTGGTCGTCTATGTTTCATCAGAGTTTACTCTGGTAGCTTGGATGCTGGTTCTTATGTGTTGAACACAAGAAGTGATAATAAAGAAAGGATTTCTCGTTTATACCAAATGCATGCAAATAAGCAAAACCCAATTGATAGGGTTGAAGCTGGTGATATCGCTGCAGCAGTTGGATTTAAAGATATACGTACTGGAGATACATTATGTGATGTAGATAAACCAATCGTATTAGAAAGTATGGTTTTCCCTGAGCCAGTAATTGGTATTGCTATTGAGCCTAAAACTCAAAAAGATTTGGATAAGTTAGGAATGGCTTTGAACAAATTAGCAGAAGAGGATCCAACTTTCAGAGTGAAATTCGACGAAGATACGAACCAAACTGTTATCAGTGGAATGGGTGAATTACACCTTGAAATCATTGTTGACCGTTTGAGAAGAGAGTTCAAAGTGGAATGTAACCAAGGAGCTCCTCAAGTAAATTACAAAGAGGCTTTAACTAAGAAAGTTACTCATAGAGAGAAATTGAAGAAACAATCTGGGGGATCTGGATTATTTGCAGATATGGAATTCGATTTAGGACCTGCTGATGAGGCGTTCTTAGAAAGCGATGATTTCAAAAGCGGCAAGAAAAAACTTCAATTTGAGTGGGGTATCGTTGGAGGATCTATCGATAAAAACTATATCAAGCCAATCACGGATGGTTTCACAGCAATGATGAGCAACGGTGTTTTAGCTGGATATGGAATTGACTCTATGAAAGTAAGAGTATTTGACGGATCAATGCACTCAGTGGACTCTAAGCCAATTGCCTTCGAATTATGTGCAAAGGAAGGTTTCAGAGCTGCTGCAAATCAATGTGGACCAACTTTGATGGAACCAATAATGAAATTGGAAGTTATTACTCCAGAGGAGTATGTAGGACCAGTTATTGGTGACTTGAATAGAAGAAGAGGTATGCCAAAAGGACAAGAAGGAAGAATGGGTGGTGCTGTAGCAATACAAGCAGAAGTTCCATTATCTGAAATGTTTGGCTACGTTACTCAGTTAAGAACAATTACATCAGGTAGAGCAAGTTCAACAATGGAATTTTCTCACTATGCTGCTGCACCAAACGGTATCGCTGCAGAGGTAATTGCGAAAGCAAAAGGTGACGTAAAAGTATAGAACACAATTCTTCAGGTAAAACACCTGTATAAGCATAAAAAACAAGAGGCTGTCTCCTAAAAAAGGCAGCCTCTTTTTTATTGGGAATTACAGAAGTTTTGAAATCAAAAATATCGAAATATTAGTTGATATATGTAGTAAACTAGTTCGTAGTATTGCTTGAATGATGCTTATTTTTCTACTCAATTGATAATAGCTAATGAATAACCAACCAGGTAATAATTGAATTGATACAAATAAAAATGGATTGTTTACATTGTTGTCATAATGCATGAATGCAAATGCAATTGTTGAAACAAGATATATCATAGTTTTTTTATATTTATTGGATAACAATTATCGTTACAATTTCTGATATCAGACTTTGAGCTATCAATGTTTCTATAGTTCCAAAAAGAAATAATAGTAGTATTATTTCGAAGGTGCTTTTACTAGCCAAAATATCTTGATAATTATTTCCTAAATCAATTATTTGACTTCCTATTAATGAATAACAAACCAATATCAAATAGAAAATTATAAAGATTTGATAGTTCTTATATTGGTAATTTCATTATAAATTTATTTGAGATTAATTTTTTAAATGGGTAAAAATAAAGGATTTGATTTCATTAAGCTCTTTGTTGTTTAATATTTCTAAGCCATATTTTTCTCTATTTTTATTCATTTCTGACAATCCAATATGTTTGTATTTTTTGTAAGAGTTTGTACCTTTTATTCTTTCGTACTGATAACCAAATTCTTGCGGTTCGTTTTTAATCATATCTAATTTATCCATTAAAGTTGCATAATAAATCCATTTGGATTCACCATTCATACAAAGTTCTTTGATTTTTGGTAAGTAGTTTTGTAATAATTGGGCATCAACACAGTGAGATAAAATTGAAAAAGGGACAGCAGCCAATTCTTCTCCATATTCTTTTTCAGTAGGGATAGGATTCGTTTGTAATAAATTATTTAAGCACTTAATATTTTGATTATCAAGGCTGTCCCACTGATTTTGAGTAATCATCGGGAAATGAAACTCAAAGGAATCTTGCTCACCAACTAAGCTTGTCAAATGCTCTAAATGATATTCCAAATTTCTATATCTGCTTTCCTCATTTTTGAGGGAATCCAACTTGAATTCAAAATTATTTTTATATGATTTTATAATTTTTCTTTGAACTTTTCCCACTGGTTTTGAAAATGTAGCGGCTCTAATCGGGTATCAAATAAAGCGGAAATCCAAGATTTCTTCGGTGCCATTTTTGCCCATTCATAAAGAAAAACAAAAGCAGAATCAAACTTTTCATTTTTTGTATAATTGATGGCATTTCTATAGTAAATGTTCTCGATACTCAATTGTCTTGACAAAAATATATCTACTCTTCTTTCAGCTCTTCTTGCAGCATCAGATTTATCACTCGAAATTGGGTCATTATTTCCAACCCCTTGAATGACAAGCCTGATTGGGTTGATTTTAAATTTCTTGACCAAATAATTCCTAACTGAAAAGCATCTTGCATTGGAAAGTTCTTGATGATTACTCCCACATCATCCGTATGCCCTACGATATTAAAAATACTCTTTGGGAATCTTTTCATATAAGTTCCTACGGAATCTAATGCATAAAACATCGAATCATTAATTACATCACTATTGGGTTCATAGTAAATTGAAAGTGAATTGGTTTCTGTAATTTTTGGATAGGGTATATGCTCTTTTTCTTTACAATAGGTGATGGGGATATTTTTATTCAAACTATCCGATAGCACTTTTTCAACATGAATATCATCAATATAATAATAAGTGGATTCAACTTTACTGCCCATCTTACCTGCCCAATTTTCACTTTGAAAAACACCCAGCATCAAATAATTCAAATTACAGGTTGGTCGTATGTACCAAACCTGTTCGAACCACCGATTATATTCCACTGAATAGTTCAAAAATGGTTGATTTGGAAACATATCTTCCCTATAAAAAATGGGTTTGTCTCTATAAAAAGCGATACCAATTTGATTGGGTAGTGATTTATCATTTATTTGGTCGGATGGCAAATAAAACCATACACTTATTCGATATATGCTCCCTACATCAAGGGGTTGTTTTAGTTTTGTATAAATATAATTAGAGCAATTTTTTGTAACCTGCCCTATTTCGTTTGTCCTACATACCTGATAAATCATCCCCATCATATTACATCCATCTTTTGGAGTGTATAGATCTGTCTTGCAATAAGAATCCAAATATTTGTTGATTTTCAAGTATTTATGCTGGCAATTACAGTATGTACCAGCATGCCAAATCTCCCAATTATCAAACTTAGCAGTGCGATTTTCGAATTTTGACGCATCCAAATTATTTTCATAAAAAGTTACGGTTTCAAAACTCGAATTAGATACAAGATTTTGTGAAAAACAAAAATATGGAGTTAAGAAGAAAAATAAAAATAGCGAATTTGATTGCATTATATAAATGTTTGTATTGGTGAAATAAATACTTTTTTGAAATAAAATGACGAAAAAATTAACAGCTTATTGCATTGTAGTTAAATAGATTAAATAAAATTATTTTACAAATTAATGCTTATTTCTAAAAACTATTTTTGCTAATAATTATTTTATAAAGAAAGCAATTTTTATAAAAAAATAACTTATTTTTGAACACAGATTTTTAATTTTCAAAAAAACATTTTTATATGTTACAAAAAGCATTCATCCTCGTATTATTTCTTTGCACTAATTTAGCATTTGGTCAAGATGTACAAAAAGAATATTCAAAATTAATTAGTGCTGCTGACTCCCTTTATAATCAAAAAAACTACAAAATTGCTGCAGAAAATTATTCAAAGGCTTTTGAATTGTATGGCTCCAAAATTAAGCTAAGAGATCGGTACAATGCTGCTTGCAATTGGTCTTTAGCTTCCAACCCAGATAGTGCATTTTCTCAATTAAATATTCTTACAGATCAATTCAATTATAAGAATTATAACCAAATAGCTAATGATCCAGATTTGAAAACTTTACAAAGTGACAAAAGATGGAATCTATTGATTGAAAAAATAAAAGCGAATAAAAGTAAAGCTGAAGCGAACTTAAATAAGCCATTAGTTGCCATTTTGGACACGATAATGGTGTCGGATCAAAAATATCGATTAGAATTTAGTAAGCTAAATGAAAAATATGGTTGGAATTCGAAAGAAGTGAAAAGCCTTATGAAAATCATGGCTGTGCAGGATGCTGCTAATAAATTGAAAGTAACGGCGATACTGGACCAATACGGTTGGTTAGGAAAAGAAGAAATAGGGGAGGAAGGCAATAGTACTTTGTTTTTGGTCATTCAGCATGCCGACCATACTACTCAATTAAAGTATTTGCCGATGATGCGGGAAGCTGTAAAAAATGGGAAAGCAGAAAGTAGCAGTCTCGCCTTACTGGAAGACAGAGTTGCTTTGGGTCAACAAAAAAGGCAAATATATGGAAGCCAAGTGGAGCAAGACCCTATAACTCAAGCATATATTGTCTCACCTTTGGAAGATCCTGATAATGTGGATAAAAGAAGAGCAGAGGTGGGGCTAGAGCCTTTGTCAACCTATTTAAGTTATTTTAAAATAAAATGGGACGTCGAACAATACAAAAAGGATTTGCCGATGTTGGATAAAAAATGGCGGATTAAATAATAACTCTTGGATAGATTTTCTAATTTATTATATGCAGATTTATGAAACATTTCAGTATAATCATCCTATTTTTGCTATTGGGATTTTGGTTGAAAGCTCAGAAAAATGACTTGAGTTTAAATTGTGTAAATACAATGAATGAAGAAAGATTGACTAAAATCAATACTTTTGGTTTAGGTTATTTTAGAAACATAAATAACAAATTTAGACTTGGGCTTCAATTAGATTATGTAGTTAATAAATATAGTTACTTTATATTCGGTTCAAGTAGTCTTAATACATTTTCTTTTAGTCATACAGACAAAGTAAGAATATTGAGTGTAGATGTTTTAGGAAAGTCAATACTTAAGAAAAAAAGAAATTCAAGTTTTGAAATTGAATATGGGTTTACTATTCATAATTACCGTATTACAAATGTTCCATTACTTGAAATTATTGATTATTCTATTGTCAATCAGACAATTAAAACCTACAATAAACCTTATTTTTTTCCTAAAATCGGTTTGAATGTTCAACAAAGATTACACGAATCTTTATTTATTGGATTCGAAATTTATTCAAGGCATACCTTTTTTTATAAGGACAAAATACTTTATAAAAACATAAATATCTCAACTACAACAGATAATTCGTCCTCTGGTTGGAGTTATTTCGATGTGAAAATAGCAGATTATTATGGAATAAATATTTCACTAAATTATAAATTTTAGAATTTTCTCAATAAATATACAATGATATATTGAATTTAAAAGTTACTAATTTTACAATTCTCCTATTCATTCAAATTCCCTCCTCCCATTTTTCTTAAAACAATCTGCTTGCTTTTGAAACATATTTTCATTTTTGAAATATAACTAATTATCCGAAAAAAAAGAAGTTCCAGCATAAGTTTGCCTCCTATTTTTTATATCTTTGCCTTAAATTAATAAAACAAGTACTTATGAGTACAATAGTTGATATTCATGCCAGAGAAATTCTGGATTCAAGAGGAAATCCGACCATCGAGGTGGAGGTAACCACTGAAAATGGTTGTGTAGGTAGAGCGGCGGTGCCATCAGGAGCTTCCACTGGAAAACACGAAGCGGTGGAGCTAAGAGATAATGACAAAACGAGATACATGGGAAAAGGTGTATTGAAAGCTTGTCAGAATGTCCTTGAGCCAATTACTGAAGAACTTTTAGGTTTGGATTGTACGGATCAAAGATATATCGATCAGATTATGATTGATTTGGATGGTACAAAAAACAAATCTAAACTAGGAGCTAATGCTATTTTGGGCGTTTCTCTTGCAGTTGCCAAAGCAGCAGCTGAAGAATTGGAAATTCCTTTATACAGATATGTTGGTGGTGTGAATGCTTGCACTCTCCCTGTGCCGATGATGAATATCCTAAATGGTGGAAGTCATGCAGATAATAGCATTGATTTTCAAGAATTTATGATAATGCCTGTGGGAGCACAGTTTTTTTCTGAAGGTTTAAGAATGGGAACAGAAGTTTTTCATCATCTGAAAGCAGTTCTAAAGAAAAAAGGATATTCTACCAATGTTGGTGATGAAGGAGGATTTGCTCCAAACATCAAAAGCAACGAAGAAGCCATCGAAACAATTTTGCAAGCCATCGAAGTTGCTGGTTACAGACCAGGTGAAGATATTATGATAGCGATGGACGCTGCAGCTTCTGAGTTTTATAATGAAGAGAAAAAAAGATATATTTTCCATAAATCAGACAATAGAGAAATGACTTCATCAGAAATGGTGAGTTATTGGGCGGATTGGTCTAGAAGATACCCAATTTTGTCAATCGAAGATGGATTGCATGAGGATGATTGGACGGGTTGGAAACAACTAACAGAATCTATCGGAAAAAGAATCCAATTGGTTGGGGATGATTTGTTTGTGACGAATACAGAGCGATTGAGAAAGGGTATTGACGAAGGTATCGCTAATTCTATTTTGATCAAAGTGAACCAAATTGGCTCTTTAACGGAGACCATCGATGCGGTGAATCTTGCAATGAGAAATGGCTATACTTCTATTATGAGCCATCGTTCAGGTGAGACTGAAGATACTACCATTGCGGATTTGGCGGTAGCTTTGAATACTGGACAAATCAAAACAGGTTCTGCTTCAAGATCTGATAGGATCGCTAAATACAACCAATTGCTTCGAATAGAAGAAGAATTGGGCGAAAATGCCATTTATTTGGGCAAAAAACTTTTAGTAAATTTAGGGAAATAAAAACCGATATTTTATGAATCCTTTTAAATCGATTTACAACAAATTACCCAATTTTCTGCAAAACAAGTATCGCTTAGTTTTGTTTGTTTTTATTGTTTGGATGGCATTTTTTGACAAAAATGATTTCTACACCCAGTGGAAATTGCAAAGTGTGATCAATAAATTAGAGACAGACAAGGCTTATTATCTGCAACAAATAGACGATATTAAGAAAGATAAAAGCGACTTAGAAGCGAATAAAGAAAAATATGCAAGAGAACATTTTTATATGCACAAAAGCGATGAAGATGTTTTCATCATGGAAGAATAAACAATTACAAAACCAATATTTAGAAAATTAGCCAATGTCAGTATTAGTCAATAAGAACTCTAAAATAATCGTTCAAGGATTTACTGGAAAAGAAGGTACTTTCCATGCTGAACAAATGATTGCTTACGGCACTCCAGTTGTTGGAGGCGTTACTCCCGGAAAAGGAGGAACTTTGCATTTGGACAGACCTGTTTTCAACACTGTGAAAGAAGCTGTGAAAAAAGCTGGAGCGGATACTTCTATCATCTTTGTGCCACCACCATTTGCTGCAGATGCCATCATGGAAGCAGCAGAGGCAGGGATTAAGGTTATCGTATGTATCACTGAAGGTATTCCTATCCAAGATATGATCAAAGCAAAAGCTTATATTTCTCAGTTTCCTTGCACTTTAATCGGTCCAAATTGCCCAGGAGTTATTACTTCTGATGAAGCGAAAGTAGGTATCATGCCTGGTTTTGTGTTCAAAAAAGGTAGAATTGGCATCATTTCAAAGTCTGGAACGCTGACTTATGAAGCAGCTGATCAAGTAGTAAAAGCTGGATTGGGCATTAGCACAGCGATTGGCATCGGTGGAGACCCGATCATCGGAACTACCACTAAAGATGCAGTTCAATTGCTAATGGCAGATGATGAGACAGACGGAATCGTGATGATTGGTGAAATAGGCGGAAATCTTGAAGCTGAAGCAGCAAAGTGGATTAAAGCAAATGGCACCAAACCAGTTGTTGGGTTCATCGCTGGTCAGACTGCGCCAAAAGGTAGAAAAATGGGTCATGCAGGTGCTATCATTGGCGGTGCAGACGACACAGCAGAAGCAAAAATGAGAATAATGGCAGAATGTGGTATAAACGTTGTTCACTCCCCTGCCCATATCGGTAAAACCATGTTGGAGGCGTTAAAGAAATAATTTGCCTCCCCAATAATTTTTTGAAAAACATCAGGTAGTTTCTATCTGATGTTTTTTTTATTTAAAATTTAAGGTGCTTAATGGAATGGAATATTCTATTCGCTGATTGTCATTCACATCGAAGATTTCCATTTTTACCACTGGGTCTTTTGGTTGCCAATCTATTGTTATCATCCCAAAATGATTTTCCATAACGGGTCCTTCTATTCGGTTTTTATTGGGAGTTGCAAAATGCCAAGTAGAGGTGATACCACTAGCCGTCACATCGTAAAGTGGATAAGTATTTTTTGGTTTCATCACCGAAATCTCAGCATAATGAACATCTCCAGAAATAAACACCACACCTGCAGCTTTAGTATTCGCAATTAAATCTATCATTTTTTGTTGTTCATAGGGAAAATTTGCCCAAGCCTCATAACCATTGAATTCAATACCGAATTGGGTGCTACTACAGATAATGCGAACATCCGCAGGTTTCAATAATTCTTGTTCAAGCCATTTCCATTGTTTAGCTCCCAATAAAGTCGAATCTGGCGTATTGTGTGGATAATAATCCAAGGGATAAAAATATCGGTCTTCACTATTTTTTTCTCCTCTATAGATTCGAAGATTATCCCTAAAATATCTGGTGTCCAATACGATAAATTGTATAATTCTATTATTTTCTTTGAAGTATTTTGAAGTGTAAATGCCCTCTCTGCTCCACCTTTCATCGGATTTTGGCACCTCCCAAAAGTTTAGAAATAGTTTTTTAGAAACATCTTTTAGTGGATAATGTCTTCCAATATCATTGTAGCCATAATCATGGTCATCCCAGGTAGCCAATATGTTTTTAACACCTTTTTTCAACCTTTGGAATTCAGGTTTTTCACCCAAGATTGCATAGTTTTTCTCTAAAACTTCTGGTTTGTAGGTGTCTGAATAGATATTGTCACCCAAATAAACAAAATAATCTGGATGATGCTTTAATACAACATCTAAGATTGGCTGCGGTTCAACCTGATTACCACAGGATCCAAAGGCAATTTTAGTCTGACCAAATAAGGGAAACTCAATAATTGCTACTATTAGAAAAATAAATATTCTCATATGTTGATTTTTTAATCAGTACACAAAGTAATGAATTTATAAATTTGAATTTGTATTCTTTCTATTTTTTTTGGACAATTTGAAAAATAAAATATGAATAATATTTTAAAAATAAACCACAAGATTTAGTATTAAATATATAAAATTCATGAACTTAAATATGAAATAATTTCTTTATATTACAATATTTTTTTAAAAATATTAATTGAATTCAGTAGCTAATCAAAAATTTTGGATTTAAAGTGTCCACATCTAAAATTAATACTATCTGAATATACAACACCAGGAACTGTACTTTTTCTAGATAATAGAAAATGTAATTTAAACTCTCCTTCCACTACTTTATTGGCTGTGTCAATGGAAGAAACATTTATAAAGTTCTTTTGATTGGTATCTAAACGCCAACTACCATCATGAAAATCATCAAACCACATATGGTAAAATGCATAATTAACCGTACTGTCCAATTTGAACCTTTCTTCATCATAAATAACTTGCTCACCTTTTTGGTATGGATTAAATTTAATTAGAATATTTTCACGTCGAAATGCCCAAAACTCTAAATCTATCCAAGATGTATCTATATAATTACCAAATCCAATGTAATAACCCTCTGGCACTTTACCAATGCTATTGTTAGCAATCCAAGAAATTTCACCTTTGTTAGGTACAGATTTTATGGCAGTAGCATGTCCAAAATAAGAAAAAGAATCATTTCT
>JADJVK010000015.1 GCA_016710625.1 Saprospiraceae bacterium | reverse complement strand
GGTTATCAAGGAAATTTGCAATTAGATCCAACTGATTTGTTTTCATCTACAACTACTTGGGTGCAAACTACAGTAATGTGTGAAGGAGAACTTTTACATACAGTACAAAATGGTACTGATTATATCATACGTTCTGGAGCTTTAGGTATAGATATTTATACCATGAATCCAACTACAGGTAATTTGACCTTGTCTCAAAATTTCTTAAATCATGCTTATTATGTACAAGGAGCTTTGAGTACCTTAGTGTTAAATGGAGTTACTTATGTTTACGAGTCAAATGGCAATATAGCACATGTTTACAAATTTTCTGGAGGCACTTGGTCATTAGTACAAGAATATCAATATGCAGATATAAATCCTGCTCCTGGCACAGATGCAGGTTATGTAGGAGGAGCACAAACTTATGTGGTGAATGGTATTCCCTATATTTATGCACTTACAAAATGAAGCTTCGGCAGGTAACCAATTTAATAGATGGCAATTAGATCCAGCTACTGGATTGATAATTCCATCATCGCAACAAACAACTTCTGTCGGCGGCACTAATATTGGAACAGAATTTCAGATTGTAAATACTACTGATGGTTGGAAATTAATTGCAGCCACTGGTTCTAATTACGATAATCTTCGTGTCTATGATATGGATGCTACAGGAAAGTTGTCCGGTACCTTTACGAATATTCCAGTAACTGCTGGTAGTCCACCAATTGTTGTAACTACCAATATGTTAAAGCAAGCACCTTATATTGAATCAAATGGTAACTTGGTCATTGCTGGTGGCGACCAAACTGGTGGACAAATTATTGTTTATAATCCTACTACAAAAACTGTTGTTGCGAATGTTACATCTTCAGCAGTTGTTGAATCAGTTAGTTATGGTAAAGATGGAACTAATGCTAATTATTTATATATTACATCTACAAATTCACAAGGAGCTTCAGTTATTTGGCCTCAAACAGTGATATTTGATTTAAGTAATAATACCATTGTTAATTCTGGAACTGATCTTCAAGGTGGTTATAATGGAAACCCAGGATTTTCTTCGAATAATCCACCACAATATGGTTCTAAAACTGAGCTATTAGTTACATCCACAGCTGGCAACAAGTTTTTTGTGCAGCAAGCTGCATCATGTAGTAATAATACTGACGGATGGTTAGCTGGAGTACCTACAACTCTAAAATCAGCAAATTTACCTACGGTATGTAATGCAGGGTCAACAGCACCAGCTATTACACAAACAACTGCTAATAATACTTGTCCAACTACTACAGTAGATTTGGCAACTATGACAAATTCAGGTTCATTACCATCTGGTACTTCATTGATATGGAGTTCAAATAATCCTCCTACTGCACAAGGTGATACTTTGTCCAATTTGGTGGTCAATGCTTCTGCTATGTTCTATGCATTTTATTTTGATAAAGTAAATAATTGTTATAGTCCTGCGGATAGTGTATTCCTTATCTATAATAAATTGTTCAGGAACTTGTAATTATGGTACCTATATCAAGTCACAATTTGTAATTTCAGCAAATACAGCTACAGTTCAAACCAATGCTAATTATTATGGAGCAAATGGAGAACGGATGTATTAGATGCTGCTAGCAATATTGCTGAAAACCGTTTGTTATTTGGAACTCCTTCTAATTTTGCTGCACAATTGAGATTTGGGTATCCAATTGTTCCAGGAGATACTATTACAATGTGGGTAGACGCAATTACTGCAACAGCAAATAAACTTACTGTTTCATTACTTTCAAGTACTAATACTTTATTTACAGTAAATGCTAATGTTACTGTAATTACTACTGGTACTACTACTGCACCCTATGTTCCAGTATCTGTAGTTGCCTGCAGGAGCTACAGGTATTTATAATGAGGTTTGGATTTGGGGTAATACTGGGAATATGTATTTAGATGCCGTAAAGGTGAATAAACATATTGTGCATCATGCCCTGCAGGAGGAGTTGCTCCAATTTATCAACTAAAAAATGTTGTCCCCCTGCAACAAGTTTAAATTTATCAACTATCGCTTCATCTAATTTGCCAGCAGGTTGTACCCATACATGGCATTCAAGCTACTCCAACTAGAAGCCAATTTAGTATCGGCTCCAACAAATACTACAACTGGAGTTTATTATGCATCATTTAGATATTCATCATCTTGTTATTCAGGTTATAATGAGGATGAATCTCCTTTCTACTAGAGTAATAGTAGGTCTAGATTCAGATTGTGATGGAGTTCTGAGTTTTATGGATATGGATGATGATAATGATGGTATTCGGATGTTGTAGAAAATAACCTTGTTCTTCACCTACTTCGCCAATATTAAGTGGTACAGGCTCTGGATCAACTACTGGAAATCGAGGTGCTGGTCAATTGAAGATGTTACCAATTTTTATCCATTTAATATTTGCCTGGTGCTGTTTTAATACCACAGGTGGTACAGATGACCGGAATAACTTATTTATAATTTCCCTACTGCAAAACAAATTTATATTTTGGATTTAAAAATGTAGATTATTATCAAAAGTGTTTACAGATCAAAATGGTAATCCAATCCCATTGGTATTAATAGATGCTAGTTCTACACAAACTGCTGTATTTGGTGATACCTTAAGAGATGTAAATGATTGTACTGTTAATAGCGGAACTTCTGCGGATGGTTCTGTGCTGCTATTAGGAACATACACTCAAGTAAATATGGGTTAGTATTGGGCATAGTGTAGGCATATCATCTACTTGTACAAGTACTGATGGTTGGGCTGGTTATTTCACTGAACTAGGATGTACTGCTACAATAGATACTGATGGAGATGGTGTTCCAAATAGTTTGATTTGGATAGTGATGGAGATGGTTGTCCTGATGCAGTTGGAATCCCAAATTTGTTGCATTACAAGGGGCTACATTAACCACTGGTAGTGTGCCAAATGGTACTCCAGTTGTTTATACAAATAATTCAACAGCAGTTGTTGCAGGATCTTACAATTCATTAGGATATGCTACTTCATTAGCTAATGCATATGATGCAAATACAAGTGTTTTTGCTTCCAAATTATAATGCATTTGCTTTATCAGCAACATTGAATCTTTGTAAAGATTCTGATGGGGATGGAGTTGTTGATGTGAATGATTTAGATGATGATAATGATGGAGTTTTAGATGCCATTGAAAGTCCAGTTGTTATATGACAGCTGCAGAGCAACCGATGACAGGAGATAGAACTGCTATTCCAGGTGTAGTTGTAACATCTGATATGGATATGCAAGCTGGTCACCCAATTTCATATGCAATAAATGGTACGAATACTGATGCCACAAATGCTATGCCAGCAGGTTATGGATTCACCTGGTTCACCAATTACAATTGAATATCCATATCCAGTTAATTTAAGTTCAATGACTGTTAATTGGGGAACAGCTGCTACAGCAGGTTTTAGAAGTAATAGTGGTAATTTCGTTCTTCAAGCAAGTAATGATGGAGCAACTTGGACAACTGTAAGTGCTTCTGCAGGTAAATATAGTTTTAATACACCTTCACCAATTGTATTTAACGTAACTCAAAATGCAGGATTGTATAGATTTTATAGAATATACCATCCTACATATTTACAAAGTTGGACAGGATCATTTGAAGTAACAACAACATTAAATGCAACTGGATATAATGCCTCATATTACCTAAAACATCAAAATTGTACAGTAGATACAGATGGGGATGGTATTGTAAATCAATTAGATTTGGATAGTGATGGTGATGGTTGTACAGATGCATACGAAGCCGGTGTGTCAGCTATCTCCTGGAGTTACTATGCAAAATGGTAATGTTATTAATGGAACACCAAATACATCAACATCAACTGCAAATGCAGTAGTTGTTGGTTCTTATGGTGCAAATGGATTTGCAAATAGTGTTGAAACTGCTACTGAAAGTGGAATATATAAAGGAAACATATACTTATAGTAATGCTACAAATGCAGCAATTCATACTTGTCCTTGTGGTTTGTGCATATGGTATAGTTCATTTGCCAACTAGTATTCAAGATGTAACTTCTGCAACAGGTAATGCAAGTGCCACTGATGGTAGCAATACAGGGATTTTAACAAAAAATATAATTGATGCAGCAACTGACATAGCTGCAAATCGTTTAGCATTGGGGAATAATCAAATCCAAAATGCTGATTTGACTTATACTCAGCCTATAATTGCTGGAGATACTATAACGATTTATGTTAGAGATTATGCAACCAATTGGTACACAAATGGAAAGTTTGAAGTACAGTTATTTAATGGTACAACATATTCTACAATAAATACATATACTCCTATATCAGGCACTTCAGGTGTTTACGATAAAATTGTAATATTAGTACCAAGTACATTTACAGACATTTATACAAAAATTAGATTACACATTCCAACTGCAAACTTTTCGTTTGATGGAGGAACTGGAACTTATGTTTATATTGATGCAGTTCAGGTAAATATAGCACATGTAACTCTTGTCCTGGTTGGTTCAAATGCACAGTTTTATCAAGTACTATTGTGCCTTTATGACTGGTCAAACAACAAATATCAATTAATTACTGCAAGTAATCAGCCTGCAAATACAACACTTTTGGCATAGTAATACGCCTGCAACTTCAATAATTTAGTTCCTACCCCAACAGCAGTTGGTTTAGGTACATATTATGCTGCATTTTATAATGCTGCAAATGATTGTTATTCAGCTTATACAAGGCGGGTCAGCAACAACTAAAATAAGTGTTTTTGATTGACTCTGACTGTGATGGTGTTACAGATCTATATGATTTGGATGATGATAACGATGGAGTATTAGATATTAATGAAATGGTATGTAATGCTGCTGCAGTTTGTGATACCATTTCAGCTGGAACAGGTGCAAAATAATAGTTCTACAGATACTTGGGGCTTCAAGCCATTGTACTGGTTGGTACTCATTAAATTCAAATTTTGATTTTATGGGGAGTAGTTGGGGCTCTGGTTTTACAGGTGACCCAGCAGGTTGGTACATTGATTTAATTGGTCAAGCAGATGTGTTTTTCCTGAAATATCAATACAGAGTGCTTATACTCCAGAGATTGGAAAAATTAGACATGATTTTCAAACAATTCCTGGGCAAACCTATACCTATAAAGCATGGTTTCATTTAAGTCCAACATCATTGGCTGGTATGGATTCAGTAATGTTTCCAGCTTCCTTTAGGAGCAGTTGATTCAATAAGTGGAGCAATTTTGGCAACCAATAACTTATATAGTTTAAGCCCTACATATCCGGGATATAGGACAATAACTTTTACTGCAATTTCAAATACTACTCAAATACAAATTGGTCTAGATAATGGAACTCATGATCCTATCAATAATAATTGGGTAGTTAAACCAGATAATTATATAACTTCTCAAAATACAAGTCTTCCAAAATGTACCCTTGCTGATATTGATTCTGACGGAGATGGAACCCCTAACCGTTTAGAAACTGATAGCGATAATGATGGTTGTACGGATGCTTACGAATCTGGAACATCAACTACGAATAATGCAACAATAGCTGGTCCATTTGGAGCAAATGGTTTTGCTGATTCTAAAGAAACAGTTGCTGAAAGTGGTGTTTATAATGGAACATATACTTATAGTAATGCTACAAATGCAACCATTCATTCATGTATTGTTTGTAATGCTGGAACAACAGCACCAGCAATAACTCCAACAACAACTAGTAATACTTGCCCAATTGAAACTGTTAATTTAATTTCTTTATCATCTGGAGTTACTGCTCCAAATGGTAGTACTTTAGTTTGGAGTCTTCATAAAGTTCCAACTAGTGCAGGAGATACTTTAACTTCAACAATTGCTAGTACAGTAAATACAGCTGGGACATATTATGCAATATACTTTGATAAAACGAATAATTGTTACAGTCCTGCTGATAGTATTGTAGTATCCTTAAATATTTGTTGTAATATTGCAGCACCTACAATATCTGGAACTACAACAACTTCAGGTACAGCAACTTATGTTGCAACTTCGATAGATCAATCTGCATTAACACCAAATGGTGGTATGTTTACTGTTACTTATCAAAAAAGTAGTGTGACAACAGGAATAGACTCTACTTCAGTAGGAGCTTCTGCATTTCCTGCAACATTTACACAAACTTTTAACTTAAGTGATATCATTCCTACTGATGCAATTGCAACCCCACAGCCAAATTTTGTATATACTTTTGGTACTTCAAATGTGGGTGGACTAGTAGGAGGTTTACAACAAGTAAAATTAGATATGCATATTGATCCACCAAGTAATACCTTATTAGCTAAAAATATTAATTGGGTAAATTCAGGATTAACAAGCTATAGTGATGCAGTATTTAAACCTACATATGATAATACTGTAAATGGAACGGTAGGAGTTGGTCCGCTAACTACACCAGCTTATATTGCAAATACCAGTACTACAACTACCTTAAATGGTAATTGGGTGACCAGTTTGCAGTATTCGGTGACAGCAAATACACAAAGTAGTTTACCAAATAATTTTATTTATCCAACAGGTAATACTTGGTTCCAAGCAAATGGAGGATCTGCAAGTGGAGAAATCAATAAATAGTTTTGCAAAAAGTTGGTCTTTTGATGGAATAATTCAATCAAGTGGACAACATACTCAAAACCAATCTTCTACAGCTGAAATTGTTTTTGCAACTACAGGTACAAATCAAATTACTGGTTTTGGTGTAACGAATTACATTCAACCACAAAATCAAGTTTTACAATTTAACTATGAAACATTAAATGCATCAAATACATGTCCAAATACAAAAGTTAACTTAAATTCATTGGTGAGTAGCAGTACTCCAAGTGGTGCGTCACTTGTTTGGTTTACAAATAATAGCCATACTGGAACTGAATATGCTACACCAACAATGGCTGATGCAGGAACATATTATGCATTTTATTACAATAGCTCTACTGGTTGTTATAGCGCTGTAGGTGCAACTGTTAATGTTACAATTAATAATTGTGTAACAAGAGATACAGTTACAACTACTCCTTCATGCCCAACTTGTCCAGTTACAGTTTGTAAAGATACCATTCAACAACCAACTACTGGAACTACAACTTACAGTACATGTGGTACACCAGTAGGTTATACTATTACTGGACCGACTACTAATGGATGCTTTACTTATACACCAAATGGTAATGTGAGTAACCCAGTTACAACTTGTGTTATAGCTTGTAATAATGGTGTTTGTGATACAACAGTATTAATAATCAATAAGCCAATTTCACCAGATACAGCTACGGTTACACCTACATGTCCAACTTGCCCAGTAACAGTTTGTCCTATTGTGAATGACGTAACAGGAACTGGAATTACTTATAATAGTTGTGGAAATCCGACAGGATATTCAGTGATTGGTCCTAATGCAAGTGGTTGTTATACTTACACACCGAATGGAACTGTAACTAATAATGTAACAACTTGTATTGTATCTTGTAAAAATGGAATATGTGATACAACTTACGTTTCTATATTAGCGCCATTGAATCCAGATACTGATGGTGATGGAGTTCCTGATAGCGTAGAAACTGCAAATGGAACAGATCCAAATGATCCATGTAGCTACAATGTTGCAGATATTACTGCTCCAATTACTAGTACAGTAGATTGTGATGGAGATGGTGTAACAGATAAGAATGAAATATACGGACCAGACGGAGTAATCACTGGAACAGATGGAACTGATCCTAAGAATGCATGTTCATTGAATTTGAGTCAAGTAACAGTTACTGCAACTAGCACAGGAGACTGTGATGGTGATGGTGTTACGAATGCAAATGAAATCAACAGCACTGGAACGGGTGACCCTGTAACAGATCCGAATGACCCATGTAATTATAATACAGCAGAACAAGTTTTGGCAAATACATCAACAACTTGGAAAGCATTAGATTGTGATAAGGATGGTAACAATAATGGAACTGATCCAAATCCGAAAGTACCAACAGCAGTTGGAGATGTATTGACAGCAACTTTAGGAACAACATCTACAGTGAATGTTTTAACAAATGATGATTTCGTTGCTGGTGCAAATACAACAATAACTAAGACAGGCGGAACAGCTGGTGGAACTGTAACTTTTGATCCATTAACTGGATTGATGAGTTATATTCCTTTAGCATCAGAAGAAGGTACTACAAAAACAGTAATATATAATGTATGTAATACAGCAGTTACACCGCAAGTATGTGATACTGCAATAGTTACGATTACTATTCCATTGGATCCAGATACAGATGGTGACGGAGTACCTGATAGCGTAGAAACTGCAAATGGAACAAATCCAAATGATGCATGTAGCTACAATGTTGCAGATATTACAAAACCAATTACTAGTACAGTGGATTGTGATGGAGATGGCGTAACAGATAAGAATGAAATATACGGACCAGACGGAGTAATCACTGGAACAGATGGAACTGATCCTAAGAATGCATGTTCATTGAATTTGAGTCAAGTAACAGTTACTGCAACTAGTACAGGAGACTGTGATGGTGATGGTGTTACGAATGCAAATGAAATCAACAGCACTGGAATTGGTGATCCTGTAACAGATCCGAATGACCCATGTAATTATAATACAGCTGAACAAGTTTTGGCAAATACATCAACAACTTGGAAAGCTTTAGATTGTGATAAGGATGGTAACAATAATGGTACTGATCCAAATCCGAAAGTTCCAACAGCAGTTGGAGATGTATTGACAGCAACTTTAGGAACAACATCTACAGTGAATGTTTTAACAAATGATGATTTCGTTGCTGGTGCAAATACAACAATAACTAAGACAGGCGGAACAGCTGGTGGAACTGTAACTTTTGATCCATTAACTGGATTGATGAGTTATATTCCTTTAGCATCAGAAGAAGGTACTACAAAAACAGTAATTTATAATGTATGTAATACAGCAGTTACACCGCAAGTATGTGATACTGCAATAGTTACGATTACAATTCCATTGGATCCAGATACAGATGGTGATGGCGTTCCTGATAGTAAAGAAACTGCAAATGGAACAGATCCAAATGATCCATGTAGCTTTATCTTAGCAAATCAAACAGTTTTACCTAGTACAACTTGGATGAATAGCGATTGTGATGGTGACGGTGTGACAAACCAAAAAGAGAAAATAGACGGTACAGATCCATTAGATGGTTGTGAATATGTAGCTGCTAATATTACTTTAGCTAGATCAGCTACATGGAATGCAGCAGATTGTGATGGAGACGGAGTGACGAATGGTAAGGAAGTTACGGATGGCACAGATCCATTAGATCCTTGTAAATTAATCGTTGCTTCACAAACTTTACCTACATCTTCTACTTGGAAGGCATTAGATTGTGATGGGGACGGAATTCCAAATGGTGTTGAAATAACAGATGGTACGAATCCATTGAATCCGGATACGGATGGTGATGGTGTAACAGATGGAAAAGAAATAACAGATGGTACGAATCCATTATTACCATGTGACTTTATTCAAGCAAGTCAAACTGTAGCAACATCTGCTGCATGGAAATTACTAGATTGCGATGGAGATGGTGTTACCAATCAACAAGAAATTATTGACGGTACCAATCCATTAGATCCTTGTAGCTTAGTAGTTTCGAATCAAACAGTTGCTACCACTCCAACATGGAATGCATTAGATTGTGATGGTGATGGTGTGACAAATGGTAAAGAAGTAACGGATGGTACAAGTCCAATTGATCCATGTAGTCTAATTGTAGCAAGTCAAACAATTGCACCAAGTTCAACTTGGGTTGCTGCAGATTGTGATAATGACGGAGTAACAAATGGTGTTGAAATAACTGATGGTACGAATCCATTAAGCCCAGATACAGATGGTGATGGCGTAACAGATGGACAAGAAAAGATAGATGGAACCAATCCATTAGTTCCTTGTGATTTTGTTCAAGCAAGCCAAACATTAGCAACTTCGGCAGCTTGGAAATTATTAGATTGCGATGGAGACGGTGTTACAAATCAACAAGAAATTTTAGATGGAACCAATCCACTAAATAGCTGTAGCTTTAAATTGTCTAGCCAGACTGTCTTACCAAGTACTTCTTGGAATAATACAGATTGTGATGGCGATGGCGTTACGAATGGTACTGAGAAAACGGATGGAACAAACCCATTAGATTATTGCTCATTGATTATCACTCATCAAACTTTAGCTCCAAGTGCATCTTGGAATAGTGCTGATTGTGATAAGGATGGAAATAACAATGGTTCGGATCCAATCCATTGACAGCTACTGCAGTTAATGATAATTTAACTGCACCAGTAGGAAGTACTTCAAGTGTGAATGTCTTAACGAATGATGATTATTTACTAGGTACAAATACTACTTTAACTAATGTAGGTGGTACAGCAGGTGGTACAGTTACATTTGATCCATTGACTGGAAAAATGTATTATACTCCATTACCAACAGAAGCAGGAACAAGTAAGACGATAATTTATCAAGTATGTAATACTGCTCCAACTCCTGATGTTTGTTCAACAGCAACGGTTACAATTAATGTTCCGAGTTGTCCAAGCCCAGTAGATTCTGATGGGGATGGTTTAACAGATTGTGAAGAATCTACAGGAATCAATGATCCTTCTACGACTGCTACTCCTAATGGAAAAAGTGATCCGAATAACCCATGTGATCCAAGTGTAACAGCAGTTGCAAGTGGTGACTGTGATGGTGATGGTGTAACAAATGGAAAAGAAGTAACAGACGGAACAAATCCTTCAGATCCTTGTAGTTTCTTACTTGCAAGTCAAACTGTTGCAACAAGTACTGCTTGGAAAACAGCGGATTGTGATGGAGATGGAGTAACAAATCAACAAGAGCTTTTAGATGGAACGAATCCATTGAATCCATGTAGTTTTGTTGTTGGAAGTCAAACTTTATTACCAAATTCTGTTTGGAATGCAACTGATTGTGATGGTGATGGTGTAACGAATGCAAAAGAAAAATTAGATGGAACAAATCCAAATGATCCATGTAGTTTTATTTTAGCAAGCAAGACATTGTCTGCTACATTAGCTTGGAATACAACTGATTGCGATGGAGATGGTGTTCCAAATGGTGTTGAAGTAACAGATGGTACGAACCCATTAAATCCTGATACAGATGGAGATGGTGTAACAGATGGAAAAGAAAAAACAGATGGTACTAATCCAAAAGATCCTTGTAGTTATATTCCATCAAGTCAAACATTAACAACTGATTTGTCTTGGCAAAATGCAGATTGTGATGGTGATGGTGTAACAAATGGAAAAGAAGTAACAGACGGAACAAATCCTTCAGATCCTTGTAGTTTCTTACTTGCAAGTCAAACTGTTGCAACAAGTACTGCTTGGAAAACAGCGGATTGTGATGGTGATGGTGTAACAAACCAAAAAGAGAAAATAGACGGTACGGATCCATTAGATGGTTGTGAATATGTAGCTGCTAATATTACTTTAGCAAGATCAGCTACTTGGCAAGCATCTGATTGTGATGGAGATGGTGTTCCTAATGGTGCTGAAAAGACAGATGGTACAAATCCATTAGATCCATGTAGCTTCAAATTGTCTAGCCAGACTTTATTAGCAAGTGCTACTTGATTGGCGGCTGATTGTGATGGTGATGGCGTTCCAAATGGAGTAGAAGTGGTAGATGGAACAGATCCATTAAATCCAGATACGGATGGTGATGGTGTAACGGATGGTAAAGAATAGACAGATGGAACGAATCCATTATTACCTTGTGACTTTATCCTAGCTAGTCAAACATTACCACAAAGTACTACTTGGAAAACTTCAGATTGTGATGGTGTTACAAACCAAAAAGAGAAAATAGATGGAACTGATCCATCAAATCCATGTAATTAAGTAGCCATATTTACTTTTATCTTTCAGAATTAAATTGTATTACTCAAATAGTATTAAAACTTTTTTTATTGAATTAATGAAACTATGATAGAATTTAATTAATATTTAAAAAAATTGTTAAATCAATTTTAAATAGTTGGTAGCAATACATTAGAAATCATTAATAAGGAACAAATTTAATTGTTTAAAAATAAAATTACATTTCAATATAATTTATACCCCTATAAAGTGTTATTTTTCTACCTTTGCAAAATGTTTTATAGAAGAAAGATAATATTGGCGTTGTTACAACTTTTTGAAGGACAAATAGATAAAATTAGCTTTCAGAAACTTTTATTTTTGTTTACTAAACAACAAAGTAAAGCTGAATATGATTTTATTCCATATCTATATGGTTGTTATTCATATTCTGCTAATGCAGACTTAACAGCAATGGTTAATAAACAATTGCTTTCTGAATCAAAAAGCCATTTTACAAATAATGAGACAACTGACTATTTTAAAACTTTAAAAGAAGTTGATAAAAAAATAATGTTGGATATAAAAAAACTTTATGGTAAAATGAATGCTGACTCATTGATGAAACATACTTATATAAACTATCCATATTGGGCAATAAATAGCATAAAAGCAAAGGATATATTAACTGCAGAACAATTTCAAAAAGTTGAGAAGAGTAGACCAGTAAATAAAGAGTATATTTTGTTTACAATTGGGTATGAAGGAATTTCATTGGAAATGTATTTAAATCGACTAATTAAAAACAATGTAAAAATATTAATAGATGTACGTAATAATCCCTTAAGTATGAAATACGGATTTAGTAAAAATCAATTACAACGTTATTGTAATAGTATAGGGATAGAATATGTTCATTTTCCGGAAGTTGGAATACAATCTGAACAAAGACAAGAACTAAATACTCAATCAGATTATGACAAACTTTTGAATCTTATTGCAAAAACAACTTACAAAAGACAATGGTTTCCCAGTTGAAGATTTTAGATTTATTAGAAAAAAAACAATCGAATCGCCTTAACTTGTTTTGAAGCCAATATTTGTCAATGTCATAGGAAGCACTTGGCAGAAGCAATTGAAAATTTACCAAATTTTAAATATCAAGTAAAGCATATTTAATATGGCTAAAACAAAAGTTCTAATTACTGTAAAAACTTATCCGTCTATTTCAAGCAAGTATGATGAATTAGTTTGTACAGCTGGATTTCTTGAAGATGGTTCTTGGATAAGAATTTATCCAATTCAATTTCGAAAGAAATCATTTGATGAGCAATATAAAAAATACGATTGGATTGAAATTGACCTTGTAAAAACAAAAGTGATTTTAGAAAGGAAAGTTATAGACCAGTTTCTTATGACACTGAAATAAAAATTTTAGATCATTTAGATACAGTAATTGGTTTTTACGAAAACAAATAGTTTTAAAAACAAAATTTATTCTGATATTGAAAAATTGATATTAGAAGCAAAAAGTAGAGAAATTATGACTTCACTAGCAGTTTTTCAAGCCAACAGAAATTTTAGATTTTACAATTGAACCAGTAGAAAGAGACTGGGATAAAAATAAACTCGAAAAATTAAAACAAGATAGAAGTAGTAATCTTTTTGCCAAAGAAAATGAAGATTTATTTGAAGTAGTTAGAAAACTACCTTATAAATTTTCTTATATATTAAAAGACTGTAACGGTAAACAGAGTAAAATGATGATTGAAGATTGGGAAATTGGTCAACTCTATTGGAATTGTCTTGCTAGATATGAAGGTGATGAAACAAAAGCTGTTCAAGATGTTAGAAAAAAATACTTTGATGAATTTGCAAAAACAAAAGATTTGTATTTATTTTTAGGCACATCAAAACTTCATCACTTAACAGGAAAAAATCCTTTTATGATAATTGGAACTTTCCACCCTAAATTAGAAATACAACAATCACTTTTTTAATAAATCTAATCAAATAATGATGTACAACAATATTTGTTTAGACTAAAGTTGGGCATTATAGTTGATTTTAGTTTTTGGAATTCTATTGAGCTTTATAGTAAATTTAAACATGCTTCTCTAATATTCAGGATTAAAAAGTCACCACTTTCGGTAAATATAATTCTATTGTAATTATTAATTGTTGACTAAAATAATTCAATAGATTGAATTTTTTCTTTAAAATTAAACGATATTATAAGAGAATTTAAAGTGTTTTATGGAATAATACAAATACAATATATATAAGAAAGGGTAGAAAACATTATTGTATTTAGAATTAATTCATAATCAAATTTTCCACTAATTGTTGAATTTGGTTTAAATTATTATTTTTTATTAACAGTATAATATTATATTTATTAATGACGTTTACAAAAAATTAATTCATTTAAAAATAATTCAATATTGCTTCGACCTTTGAAACAAAGCATGTTAAAAACATGAACAACCTTGAAAACTTAATTAAAATTTGTACTGAGTTTGGAAGTGCTTACAATCCTTCAAAATCTTCCTTACAAATTGCAAGTCTTACTCAGTTATTGACGGATGCAAAAGCTGCAATAAACACCGTCAATCAGAAATTAATTACTTACAACAATACCGTACATGACCGACAACTTAAATTTGAAAAATTAAGGAAAATTGCTACTAGAATCATTTATGCATTAGAAATCACGGACACTAACAAAATGAACTTGGATAATGCAAAATCTTTAAAAAAGAAAATTTTAGGTGTTCGAATTGGTAAAGTAGCAACCCCAGCACCACCAGTTGAAGGGTCAACAGAACCAGAGAAAAAACCAAACTCTACTGCTCAGACTTCTTATGGTCAATTGGTGGATCACTTCTCAAAATTAATAATATTACTCCAATCTGAACCTACTTACAATCCGAATGAAAATGATTTGAAAATAGCTTCATTATCTACCTTTTTGGAGGAATTGACATTGGCAAATTCTGATGCATTAGGAGCTGAAGCAATTTTGAGAACAGAAAGAATACATCGAAATGAGTTGTTTTATACCTCAAATAATTGGCTGTTTGAAACGGTAACAGATGCTAAAAAGTACGTAAAATCAATTTATGGCGTTTCCTCAGTAGAATATAAACAATTGACGAGTATTCAAGTTAGAAAACCATAATTTTCAAGTGTCAGTATATATAAAGTTATTGAATAAAGAGAGCCTGATGCAATTGCATTAGGCTTTTTCTTTGATTAAACAATTTAAAATTAGATTTAAGATAATGAGAAAAAATAATGTAAGTTGCTTCGTTAAGAATACAGATAGCACCGTGAAAATATAATTCCTTTCGTTTATATTATAGGTCGCACCGAAATAAATATTGTTCGCATCGTTGGTCTTTGATATGCCATAGTTTTAAATATAGGTCGAACCGTAAAAAATATTATTGCAATGGTAAATTTTATAGATTGCACAGTAATAAATAAATATTAGACCGTAAAAAATAAATGTCCTTTCGTTTATTCTAGGTATAAAGCAGTAAAAAATAAAGGATTTTTGGAGAAAGATTTAGGTGCTATCGTTTATTCTTTGTAGTGTTTAGTTTACATTTAATGTCCAATCCTTGATTTTTTTGAATTTTTAGAAAATCATATTTTAAGTATATTTAAAATAATTAATACTAATTTTAGAGGATAATAATTTAAAAAAAATACCTTTTGTACTTTTCAAAAGGCATTTTTGTGATACAGCTACATGATGATTAAAACAAAAAACTTTAACGTTTCTTAAATTAAAATAAGACTTTCATAAAATGATTTACAAATGTATCAAAAAATTACATTATATTTGAGCAATTAATCTATTTTTATTTAGGTAAATTCAATTTATCATTTTCAATTCAAAATATTAGGAGTACTTTTTGAATTTGAAACTTGATATACTCAAAGTCTTTAATCTCTGATTAAGGGCTTTGTTACTTTATATGACTTTTAAAAATGATATTATTATTTAGATATCTATAAAAATAGAAATGATTAAGGAAAATAAAAAAAGCCAGATATACTTTAATATCAGGCTTTTTAATTTTTAACTTAGTAAATCATGAATGGATGGTAAATTAAAATCTAGAATCAACTTACATGAAACCATTATTAAATTCGACTTGTAAAAATAAAATATTTTATGGATTTTATTTAAAAATATGCAGAAATGTAAAATTGACGACAATTCTTCATTTTGTTTTTATGAAATTTTTAAAATGTGACGTATATTTGATTTAGTTATTTTTATTATAACAATTATTATAGAAATTTTTTCTGTTCGACCAAGTATCCTCACTCTACGACAGAAGAAACAATGTAATAATGTCCCGTTACTATTAATGGTAGTGGGCATTATTCTTGTTTTGTCGTAGAAGCCAAGGAAGGGCTAGGTCGGGCAAAATTAAGGATATGCCCACTACCTTTAAGTTTTTAATTCTAGACAACAAAAACATTACTGGTGATTGGGATGATTTTTTATTAATTCATCTATTAAACCATTTAAAAATGAAAAGTAACATTTTCAAAAAATTCTTTTTTGTATTGCTTTATATAGCAATTGCTCAAATCTATTCCTTTTCTCAACCTCTCCTTTGTGATACATTGAATGAAACTGAAACTCTTATTAAGTTTATAGGAATCGAAAACACAAATTGTGGAGAAAGAACTATTTGTTTTGAAGTAGGACAATGTCATTATACTGATTATTGGAAATTAGCTATTACATTACCTGCAAACGTAATTGTAACAAACCCAGGTATTTTGAATTATGATCAAGCAACCAATAAATTAACCTATGAAAGTAAAGAGGACATTGTAAATTCAAAACAATTTTGTTTTAATATAGGATATACTACCTCCAATTTTTATTTATATTTGTTTGCACGTCATGTTTCAACTGGTCCTACTTTTAGAGATTATGATTGTAAATTTATTGAAGATTCTCCTGTTCAAATAAATGGTAATGTAAATTTGTCCAATTCAAGTATTTTAACACTGTTATGAGTAATAAAAATATTTATGTAACAGGGATATTAAATTTTGATGGTAATATTAGTTTGTCGAAAAAGACATTTATCATGGGAAGTGGTGCACAAATTATTATGAAATCTGGAAAAGAAATTGGATTTGATAAATGTACTTTTGTTGCCTGTGATAAAATGTGGAAGGGAATAAATGTAGAAGGTGGAAGTATAATGAAAATGAGTGGTTGTACTGTAAAAGATGCAGAAAATGCAATCAGTTTATCTACAAATAGTAAGTTTTCTAATGATGAAACATATTTGAATAATTTCTCAAATAATTATACTTGTATAAACGTAAATGGTATTCCTGATAATACATCAAGATATTATTCAAATTTTACTGGAGGTAGCCTAAAACCAAAATATAATGGACAAGTAAATTGGAATACAGATGCTCAAAATGGTTTTCAAATTAGTAACTGTAGTTCAGAGAGAGCATTTAATGGTAAATTTTCTAATTTGCAATATGGAATTAGAGTTGTAAATAATTCTATTGCAAGAATTGAAAATTCCTTATTTGATAATTGCTATTATGGTATTTTTAATGGTTCATCTGAATTACATGCTTTAACGGATCAAATTCTAATAGTTTTATGGAATTTGGGTACAAAAATTCAGGTGGCAAAACTATTGAAATTAGTGGTAATGAAAAGATTGAAGCTGCTATTGGAGTCGCTTTAATGGTAAGTAATAAATTAAATGCGATTGTTCTTGATAATAAGATTTGGGCAAAATCAGTTAATAATGCAGCAGCAGTAAATGGAATTCAGATAGTTTCATGTAATAATGCAACCAAACTTGAATTGAATCTAAATATCATTAAATATTCTTTAAATAATAATTTCCCTAACAATTCATACTATGGAATTAGGGTTAATGGCTGTAATAGAATTAAAGTTTTAAATAATAATGTAGAAACAGGACAATATTTGAATTTGAATACCAATGGTATAAGATTATCACAAACTACAAATGCTATAGTAAAAGATAATACAGTTTATGGTACAGGAGTACCAAAAGAGAATACAAGTGGTATTTATGTAACCTCTAGTAGCAATTGGCAGATTTGTTATAATCATCTGAGTAAAATAAGAAAGGGAGTAGAGTTCTATTCTGCTAGCCCAAGCCCTAAGCGATTTTCTCATAACGATATGACAGACCATACTGTCGGTTTAGAGCTGGATCCCTCTTCAGTTATTGGGGTTCAATACTCTCTTACTAATCCATTTGCAGGTGGTAGTGTACTTAAATATACTATGGGAAATCAATGGGTAAGTGGTTTAACTGTAGGAGCTAGATTTTTGACAGAAAATCAACAACAAGTTGATGATTCTTTTTTCGGTGTTAATCAAAATAGCCAACCAGATAGACCAGATGTAATTGAATGTAAATTTAAATGGTTTGGAGGAGGTTATACAGAATTTTACCCATGCAATGATCTTTTTATGAATGGGAAGTGGAAGGAAAATTACAGCGAGATATTGCTCGGAATCAATTGGCATTGCAGGATTATACGGCTACGGGCAGGTGGATAGCACAACAGCAACTCTATGGAAGCAAAAGTGTATGGAGGGGCATTAGATCCAACACAATTCAGCACCGTATTAGATAGTTTTGCATTAGCAAATACGAATACTGACTTAGGAAAGTTAGCATCCGTAAAGCAACAAATCTTCCAATATCAAGAAAATAATACAAATGACCCAACCCTTTTGCAATCCATTCATCAATTTAATAATAGTGTAGGGGGAAGCGAAGTATTTATTCAAAATGAAAAAACCTACAATAGTATCTTGATGAATACTGTATTGAGTGGTGTATATGAATTGAATAGCACACAAATACATGATTTATATGCTATAGCGAATCAATGCGATTTATTGGGTGGTACTGCTGTGCATAGTGCTAGAGGATTGTATAATATGTTGGTAGATAATAGTATTGATTTTGATTTGGCAATGTGCTCCTGTAGGAAGCAGATCCAATGATGCGAATCAAAAAATTATCAGTTCATTTACGATATTCCCGAACCCTGCAAGTGAATTGATTCAATTAAATGGTTTGGATCAATATCCTATATCTGCATCGGTTCAAGTAACCGATATTTATGGTAAAGTGCTAATCAACAATAGTATTACGAAAGGAAATACTATGGATATTCATCAAACTACCATTAGGTGTTTATTTTTGGTTCCGTTTTGGATAATGGACACTAATTAGCAACAGCGAAGTTTGTTAAAACAAATTACTTGATTTGATAAACCGTACTAAACCAATTTGGTTAGTACAGTTTTTAATCTTATATCATGTATAAATATATCTTATTTTTATTGCTGTTATCAAATATAATTATTGCACAAAAAAAATGATTATGTATGGATAACTGGTGATGTAGGAGATGATAAGGTTTTTCTAGATTGGGTCTGCCTGTAATCATATTGATTCAATTATGGATAATGGAGATTCTCTCATTATAGGTAAGTAATTACGATGATGATCATGTTTATTTTGAAATGGAAAATTTGGTTTGGTTCTATTTTTCTACCTTTAAAGATAAATTATATTTATTCAATACAGATAGAATAAAGGACGAAAGGGGTGTTTATTGGCCCTCGATAATTAATTATAGTATAATAGATGAAAAAGCAAATAATGGATTAGGTAAAGTGTTAGAAAAAAATATTAAGATTTTTGATGGTGATGTAAATTCAATCTATGGAAGTTTAGCAGCCTGTCGACATGGCAATGGAAAAGATTGGTGGTTAATTGGACTTAGAGAACCATACAATAAAATTATCCAATATTTGATTGAAGAAGATACTATTAAAGGTCCATATTATTTTGATTTAGATGTAAAAATTGATTTTAGCAAGGTTTTTAACCTAGGTGGGATGTTTTTTTCTCAAGATGGTTCGAAGTTAATTTATGGAAGTTTAATTACAAATATTTTTGTTCAAAATTTTGATAGATGTACTGGAATTATTTCCAATAGTAAAACAATTGAAACCAATTATTTGGACAAATCATTTGGTGGATTGATGGTTTCACCCAATGGAAGATTTGTATATGCCAATGATTTTGAGAATCTCTTTCAATATGATTTATGGGCAAGTGATGTAGCAGCATCCAAAGTATTCATCGATAGTTTAGATAGATCCAAACAGTACCCTTTTGAAGGGAAATTCATGAATATGCAACTCGGACCCGATGGAAAAATCTATATGAATTGTTATAATAGTGTAAGAGTTATGCACAGAATCAATAATCCAGATGAAAAAGGAAAAGCCTGTAATTTTGTTCAAAATGATGTGTTCCTAGCTACAAATAATAAAATATCTATTCCCAACTTCCCCAATTACCGCCTTGGTCCCCTCAAAGGCAGCCCTTGTGATACACTCAGTGTCGCAAATAAAGAAATAACTACTGATGATTTTTATATCAAACTCTTCCCCAACCCAGCCTCGATGGATATAAAAATTGACATCACCCTAAAAGAATATGATTCAGCAATTAAAACTGAAGTTGTCATCGTGGATGTCAGCGGTGCAGTTGTTCAAAAATATACGATGCCAGATTTTGCCTACTTAGCTACAATTGATATTTCTAAATTAGACAGTGGTGTTTATGGAGTACAACTAAGACAACCGAAAAAGTTTGGTGAAAGTGTGTTGACGGTGGAGAAATTGGTAGTTATACGTTGATTTCATCCAGAAAAATTAAACACATGAGGTACTTTATTTTTGTTTTATTACTATTTTCAAATAATCTTTCAGCTCAGAAAAATGATTATATTTGGATTACTGGCGATGTGGGAGAAGATACAGTTTTTCTAGATTGGGGAGGAACGGAAATAAACTTCAATTCGAATCCTATAGGCATTAAAAAAAGAATATTGCCCTTTGGAATGTTTGCAAACACCTCGAGCTATTGTGATGGTCAAGGAAATTTGTTGTTTTATACAAATGGATATGCAATTTGCAACCGATTGGATTCAATTATGGAAAATGGTGATTCTTTAGATATTAATACTTATAATTTAGATAATTTATATTTTGGAAATGATAATTGGTTTGGGTCTATCTTTCTTCCCTTTAAGGATAAACTATATTTATTCAATACAGATAGGAAAAAGGATGACAAAGGGATTGCTTGGCCCTCAATTATCAATTATAATGTTATAGATATTAAGGCAAATAATAACTTAGGAAAAGTACTTGTAAAGAATAAGGTATTATTTGATGGAGAAGTTAATAATATAAAGACTTATATAACAGCTTGCCAACATGGGAACGGCATAGATTGGTGGGTTATTGGACTATATGAATCTAATAATAAAATAATTCAATATTTAATTAAGGAGGATACCATCATTGGACCAAATTTTTTTGAATTAGATGTAAAATTTGATAAAAGTAAGGTATTCAATTTGGGTGGATTATTTTTTTCTCAAGATGGTTCAAAGTTAATATATGGAAGTTTAATGAGAAACATTTTTATTCAAGATTTTGATAGATGCACTGGAGCGATATCTAATAGTAAAACAATTGAGACTAATTATTTGGATAATTCATTTGGTGGATTGATGGTTTCTCCTAGCGGAAGATTTGTATATGCCAGTGATTTTTCGAATCTCTATCAATATGATTTATGGTCAAGTGATATTTCCGCTTCTAAGGTTTTCATAGATAGTTTGGATAAATCTAAACAGTACCCTTTTGAAGGAAAATTTATGAAAATGCAATTAGGACCAGATGGAAAAATCTATATGAACTGTTTTAATAGTGTCAGAGTAATGCACAGAATCAATAATCCAGACGAAAAAGGAAAAGCCTGTAATTTTGTTCAAAATGATGTGTTTCTTGCAACTGATAATAAAATATCTATCCCCAACTTCCCTAACTACCGCCTCGGTCCCCTCAAAGGCAGCCCTTGTGATACTATCCTTGGTGTTGCCAATAAAGATTTATCACCCGATAATTATCAAATCAAACTTTTCCCTAATCCTGCAAATGATCAAATCAAAGTAGACATAACTCTTAAAGAATACGACCCAACTATTAAAACTGAAGTTGTCATCGTGGATGTCAGCGGAGCTATTGTTCAAAAATACACTATGCCAGATTTTGCATACCTTGCTCAATCGATATTTCAAAACTGGCAAGTGGAGTTTATGGGTTACAACTAAGGCAACCGAAAAAGTTTGGGAATAGGGTGATGGCGGTGGAAATTGGTAATAGTAAAGTAACCTATTATGAGTATAACTATAAATATTGAAAAATACGATAATTTATTAAAGGGATTGTATTAAATTATCCAATAGAAGTAATTAGTAATAATTTAACAAACTTATTATTGACAATTATTATTAGAATCCAAATTGTATTTTAATGAAATATCCAAAAATTTTAACCCCAAAACTATTACTATAAATATTAAAGAGGAGTTCGAATTTTCAGAATAAAGATTTATATAATGAAATAATTTTCAATTCTAATTATGGTTGGTGATAAAAGTTAATTGAAAATTCAAATTTATTATTATAACTTCATAGGTATAATTAATATTTATAATGCTGTATCAACAGCACCTAGTCCAACTGCTACTGATAATTTGCGATACTCAAGTAACGATCAATTATTCAGAGCAAAAAATCAAATGGAAGCTGCGTAGATGGATTTGAATTAATCAGAACATGGACAGCAACAGATAATTGCAACAATAGTAGTCAATGTACTCAAACGGTAATCGTAAGAGATACAAAAGCACCTGTTTTTGCAAACTGCCCAACAAATGTTACAGTTGAATGTAATGCAGTACCATCGGCAGCCAGCCCAACAGCGACGGATAATTGTGATACTCAAGTAACGATCAATTATTCTGAGCAAAAAGCAAATGGCAGCTGTGTAGATGGCTACGAATTAATCAGAACATGGACAGCGACAGATAATTGCAACAATAGCAGCCAATGTACTCAAACGGTAACGGTAAGAGATACAAAAGCTCCTGTTTTTGCAAACTGCCCAACGAATATAACAGTAGAATGTAATGCGGTACCAACGGCAGCAAGTCCAACAGCGACGGATAATTGTGATACACAAGTAACGATCAATTATTCAGAGCAAAAATCAAATGGCAGCTGTGTAGATGGATATGAATTAATCAGAACATGGACAGCAACAGATAATTGCAACAATAGCAGCCAATGTACCCAAACAGTAACAGTAAGAGATACAAAAGCACCTGTTTTTGCAAACTGCCCAACAAATGTCACAGTAGAATGTAATGCAGTACCAACAGCAGCAAGCCCAACAGCGACAGATAATTGCGATACACAAGTAACGATCAATTATTCAGAGCAAAAAGCAAACGGCAGCTGTGTAGATGGCTACGAATTAATCAGAACATGGACAGCGACAGATAATTGCAACAATAGCAGCCAATGTACTCAAACCGTAACAGTAAAAGATACAAAAGCACCAGTTTTTGCAAACTGCCCAACGAATATCACTGTTGAATGTAATGCCGTACCAACAGCGGCAAGCCCAACGGCGACAGATAATTGCGATACACAAGTAACGATCAATTATTCAGAACAAAAAGAAAATGGCAGCTGTGTAGATGGATACGATTTAATCAGAACATGGACAGCGACAGATAATTGCAACAATAGTAGCCAATGTACTCAAACGGTAACTGTAAGAGATACAAAAGCACCTGTTTTTGCAAACTGCCCAACGAATGTTACTGTAGAATGTAATGCAGTACCAACACCAGCAAGCCCAACAGCGACGGATAATTGCGATACACAAGTAACGATCAATTATTCAGAGCAAAAAGCAAATGGCAGCTGTGTAGATGGCTATGATTTAATCAGAACATGGACAGCGACAGATAATTGCAACAATAGCAGCCAATGTACTCAAACAGTAACAGTAAGAGATACAAAAGCACCAGTATTTGCAAACTGCCCAACAAATGTTACGGTAGAATGTAATGCAGTACCAACAGCAGCCAGCCCAACAGCGACAGATAATTGTGATACACAAGTAACGATCAATTATTCAGAGCAAAAGCAAACGGCAGCTGTAGATGGCTACATAATTAATCAGAACATGGACAGCGACAGATAATTGCAACAATAGCAGCCAATGTACTCAAACCGTAACAGTAAAAGATACAAAAGCACCAGTATTTTCAAATTGCCCAACGAATGTTACTGTAGATTGTAATGCAGTACCAACAGCAGCTAGCCCAACAGCGACGGATAATTGCGATACACAAGTAACTATCAATTATTCTGAGCAAAAGCAAATGGCAGCTGTGTAGATGGCTACGAATTAATCAGAACATGGACAGCAACAGATAATTGCAACAATAGCAGCCAATGTACTCAAACTGTAACGATAAGAGATACAAAAGCACCTGTTTTTGCAAACTGCCCAACAAATATTACTGTAGAATGTGATGCAGTACCAACAGCAGCAAACCCAACGACGACAGATAATTGCAATAGACAAGGAACGATCAATTATCCAGATCAACAATGAAATAGCAAATGTGTAGATGGCTATGAATTAATCAGAACATGGACAGCAACAGATAATTGCAACAATAGCAGCCAATGTACTCAAACGGTAACAATAAGAGATACAAAAGCACCAGTTTTTGCAAACTGCCCAACGAATATAACAGTAGAATGTGATGCAGTACCAACAGCAGCAAGCCCAACGGCGACAGATAATTGCGATACACAAGTAACGATCAATTATTCAGAGCAAAAATTAAATGGCAACTGTGTAGATGGCTATGAATTAATCAGAACATGGACAGCAACAGATAATTGCAACAATAGCAGCCAATGTACTCAAACGGTAACAATAAGAGATACAAAAGCACCAGTATTTGCAAACTGCCCAACGAATATAACAGTAGAATGTAATGCAGTACCAACTGCAGCAAGCCCAACAGCGACAGATAATTGTGATTTACAAGTAACGATCAATTATTCAGAGCAAAAAGCAAATGGCAGCTGTGTAGATGGCTACGATTTAATCAGAACATGGACAGCAACAGATAATTGCAACAATAGTAGCCAATGTACTCAAACAGTAACGGTAAGAGATACAAAAGCACCAGTATTTGCAAACTGCCCATCGAATATTACAGTAGAATGTAATGCAGTACCAACAGCAGCAAGCCCAACAGCGACAGATAATTGCGATACACAAGTAACGATCAATTATTCAGAGCAAAAATCAAATGGCAGCTGTGTAGATGGCTATGAATTAATCAGAACATGGACAGCGACAGATAATTGCAACAATAGTAGCCAATGTACTCAAACGGTAACAGTAAGAGATACAAAAGCACCAGTTTTTGCAAACTGCCCAACGAATATCACAGTTGAATGTAATGCCGTACCAACAGCAGCAAGCCCAACAGCGACAGATAATTGCGATACACAAGTAACGATCAATTATTCAGAGCAAAAAGCAAATGGCAGCTGTGTAGATGGCTACGAATTAATCAGAACATGGACAGCGACAGATAATTGCAACAATAGCAGCCAATGTACTCAAACCGTAACGATAAGAGATACAAAAGCACCAGTTTTGCAAATTGTCCAACGAATATCACGGTAGAATGTAATGCAGTACCAACAGCAGCCAGCCCAACAGCGACAGATAATTGTGATACACAAGTAACGATCAATTATTCAGAGCAAAAAGCAAATGGCAGCTGTGTAGATGGCTACGAATTAATCAGAACATGGACAGCGACAGATAATTGCAACAATAGTAGTCAATGTACTCAAACAGTAACGGTTAGAGATACAAAAGCACCAGTTTTTGCAAACTGCCCAACGAATATAACTGTAGAATGTAATGCTGTACCAACAGCAGCAAGCCCAACGGCGACAGATAATTGTGATTTACAAGTAACGATCAATTATTCAGAGCAAAAAGCAAATGGCAGCTGTGTAGATGGCTATGAATTAATCAGAACATGGACAGCAACAGATAATTGCAACAATAGCAGCCAATGTACTCAAACAGTAACGGTAAGAGATACAAAAGCACCTGTTTTTGCAAATTGTCCAACAAATGTAACGGTAGAATGTAATGAAGTACCAACAGCAGCCAGCCCATCAGCGACAGATAATTGTGATACACAAGTAACAATCAATTATTCTGAGCAAAAGCAAATGGCAGCTGTGTAGATGGCTACGAATTAATCAGAACATGGACAGCGACAGATAATTGCAACAATAGCAGCCAATGTACTCAAACGGTAACAGTTAGAGATACAAAAGCACCAGTTTTTGCAAACTGCCCAACGAATATTACAGTAGAATGTAATGCAGTACCAACAGCAGCAAGTCCAACAGCGACAGATAATTGTGATACACAAGTAACGATCAATTATTCAGAGCAAAAAGCAAATGGCAGCTGTGTAGATGGCTACGAATTAATAAAAACATGGACAGCAACAGATAATTGCAACAATAGCAGTCAATGTACTCAGACAGTAACAGTAAGAGATACAAAAGCACCTGTAGTAACTTTTGCACCTGCTGATATTACTTTGAATTGTACTGATATCATTCCTGCTAGTCAAGAGCCAAAAGCTGTTGATAATTGTGATAATAATGTTACAATAGTATATTTAGGGGAAAGTAAAATTAATACAAATTGTATTGGAAATTATACTATAGTAAGAAAATGGCAAATTTCAGATAATTGCAATAATGAAACTATTGTTTCTCAAAACATAATAGTTAAAGATGCAAGTGCTCCAGTATTTACGAATGTTCCAAGTAATGTAACGGTTGAATGTGATGCAATTCCAGATGTAATTAATCCAACAGCAAATGATAATTGTTCTCAAAATAATTTGAATGTTATTTACTCAGGAGTTGTAAAAACTAATGGAAAATGTGCAGGTAATTATACTTTAACTAGAACTTGGATAGCATCTGATAATTGTGGAAATTCTTCTACAGCAACTCAAGTTATTTCAGTTGTTGATACTAAAATACCTGTATTTACCAGTTTGTTGAGTGATATTTCAGTAAATTGTGATGAACAATTACCACCTTTACCTATAGTAAGAGCAACAGATAATTGTGATAATAATGTAGAGATTTCAGTTTCAGTAACGTATCAAAATGGAGCTTGTAATAATAATTATCAAGTAATTAGAACCTTTACTGCTACTGATGATTGTGGAAATGCAACCACTCAAATTCAAAAGATTTATGTTGGGGACAATACTCCGCCACAATTTGTGAATTTCCCTGCGGATATAAATGCTGAATGTACTCAAATTAATGTTGCTATTCCAACTTTGGTAGCAACAGATAATTGTAGTCCATTTAGTGTTTCTAATATTACATTTAAGCAAGATAGTATTCCAGGTAACTGTAATGGAGCTTATACATTAATTAGAACATGGAAAGCTACTGATGTTTGTGGTAATAGTGTTTCAAAATCTCAAAATATAAAAATTGGAGATTCAACACCTCCATCATTTGCAAACTTCCCTTCTGATGTAACAGTAGATTGCAAAGGTGTACCAACTGTACAAAATCCAAGTGTTACAGATAACTGTGGAAATGCAACTATAAAATATAATGGAGATATAAAAACGGATATTGTTTGTTTAGATGGATATACTTTAGAAAGATCTTGGACTGCAACAGATGAATGTGGAAATTCACTTACAAAGACTCAGAAAATTGTTGTTAAAGATAACCAAAGTCCAATTCTAACAACTCAAATTGCAGATATTACAGTTAGTTGTGAAAATATTCCAAATTCATCAAATGTAACATTTACAGATAATTGTGATGATGATATCTTATTGGTTTTCAAACAAGATACAATCAAACAAAATTGTTTGTATTCCTTGAAAAGAACATGGCTTGCAATAGATAATTGTGGAAATAGAACAAATAAAGTTCAAAATATCAATGTAATTGATAATACGAAACCTGTTTTCAATGAAATTTTACCAATAGATATTACAATCTCTTGTAATGATAATATACCAACTGCACCTATTTTGACTGCAAGTGACAATTGTTCAGGTGTAACAAAAGTTAGTTATACTGAATCAATGGACACTATCAAAAATGGTGTAATTAATAAAATAATTAATAGAAATTGGGTAGCTAAAGATAGCTGTGGAAATGAAGCAGCTTATTTACAAAAGATAACAATATTGGAATGTGCAGTAAATTGCGATTTAAGTTTCAATATTATTGCTTCGCCATCTACCTGTACGAATAATCAAGCTAATTATGATGGAAAAATTTGTATTAACCAACTATCTGGTACAAATTTCAAAGCAGGGATTTCATTAGGTACAACTTATGATGGACCTCAATATGACTTTTTAAATTATGTAAATTCTAATACATGTTTATTAAATAATGTTGGAGCCATAACAGGAAATATTCAATTTACAATTAGAATTTATAAATCTAAAGATTGCTTTAGAGATACAACAGTAAAATTATATTCTATCTCTTGTGGAGATGGTTGTAAAAAAACAGATTTTGATATTACAGCTAATTCTGCAAGTTGTGTGAATGGAGTAATATTAAGTGATGGAAAAATTTGTTTATCTAATATTAGTGCTAATTCAGTTAAAGTTGGGTATAGTGAAGGAAATATTTATAATGGTCCTGATTTCGCAAATGCAGCTACAATACCAACTAATGGTTGCATAGCAACGAATTTGGCTAATCCAACCAATAAACTTACTTATACAATTAGAGTTTATAGTGATGTAAATTGCTATACAGATAAATCAATTGAATTAGAACCTACAACAAATTGTAATCCAGAATGTGTTGATAAATCATTTAATATTTGTGGTAATGAGTCTTATACACTTACCGCACAAGATGGTTTATTCAATATTCAATGGTTTAAAGATGGTGTTTTAGTTGGAAATGGAAAGACCTATATAGTTACTATACCAGGTACATATACATATAATGGTGTAGATATTAATGGTTGCCCATATAATACTTGTTGTAAATCAATATTTACAAGTATCAATTGTTGTGTTGATCCAACATTTAATGTTTCTGCAACATCAGTTAGTTGTTTAAATGGTGTTTTACAGAATGATGGTAAAATATGTATAAGTAATATTAGTTCGAATGCAACTAAATATGGTATTGTAGAGGGAATAAGTTATAATGGAGTTGATTTTGCAAATGCTACTCTAATTCCAACTAATGGATGTCTTTTAACGAACTTAACAAACCCTACTACTTTCAAACTATATACAATTAGAGTGTTTAGTGGTAGTACATGTTATAGAGATGAAGTTGTAATGTTCTATCCAAATACCAATTGTAATTCTAACTGTACAGCACCAACATATAGTGCAAATGCTACGACAGTAAGTTGTGTAAATGGCGTATTACTAGTAGATGGAAAAATCTGCATCAGCAACGTTGGTGCAAATGCAACAAAAGCAGGCTATAGCGAAGGCACTGTTTACAGTGGTCCAAGTTATGCAGCAGCGAATAATTTACCAATCGGTGGATGTTTGGTAACGAACTTGCCAAATCCAAGTGTTGCAAAAACAATATGTAGTTAGAGTATATGCAAGTGCAGATTGTTACAATGATGTAGTGGTAACGTTGTTACCAAATACGAATTGTACTCCAGTATGTACTGCACCAACTTATAGTGCAAGTGCATCGATGGTAAGTTGTGTAAATGGCGTTTTACAAGTAGATGGAAAAATATGCATCAGCAACGTTAGTGCAAATGCAACAAAAGCAGGCTATAGCGAAGGCACTGTTTATAGTGACAAGTTATGCAGCAGCGAATAATTTACCAACAGGTGGATGTTTGGTAACGAACTTACCAAATCCAAGTGTTGCGAAACAATATGTAGTTAGAGTATATGCAAGTGCTGATTGTTATAATGATGTTGTGGTAACCTTGTTGCCAAATACGAATTGTACTCCAGTTTGTACAGCACCAACTTTCAGTGCAATTGCAACGATGGTTAGTTGTGTAAATGGCGTATTACAAGTAGATGGAAAAATCTGCATCAGCAATGTTAGTGCAAATGCAACAAAAGCAGGTTATAGCGAAGGCACAGTTTACAGTGGACCAAGTTATGCAGCATCGAATAATTTACCAACAGGTGGATGTTTGGTAACGAACTTACCAAATCCAAGTGTTGCAAAACAATATGTAGTCAGAGTATATGCAAGTGCTGATTGTTACAATGATGTAGTGGTAACGTTGTTACCAAATACGAATTGTACACCAGTTTGTACAGCACCAACTTATAGTGCTAGTGCAACGACAGTAAGTTGTGTAAATGGCGTATTACAATTAGATGGAAAAATCTGTATCAGCAATGTTAGTGCAAATGCAACAAAAGCTGGCTATAGTGAAGGTACAGTTTACAGTGGACCAAGTTATGCAGCAGCGAATAATTTACCAACAGGTGGATGTTTGGTAACGAACTTACCAAATCCAAGTGTTGCAAAACAATATGTAGTCAGAGTATATGCAAGTGCTGATTGTTACAATGATGTAGTGGTAACGTTGTTGCCAAATACGAATTGTACTCCAGTTTGTACAGCACCAACGTATAGTGCTAGTGCAACACCAGTAAGTTGTGTAAATGGCGTATTACAATTAGATGGAAAAATCTGTATCAGCAATGTTAGTGCAAATGCAACAAAAGCGGCTATAGCGAAGGCCCAGTTTATAGTGGACAGTTATGCAGCAGCAAATAATTTACCAACAGGTGGATGTTTGGTAACGAACTTACCAAATCCAAGTGTTGCAAAACAATATGTTAGAGTTTTGCAAGTGCAGATTGTTACACTGATGTTGTGAGTAACCTTATTGCCAAATACGAATTGTACTCCAGTTTGTACAGCACCAACTTTCAGTGCAATTGCAACACCAGTTAGTTGTGTAAATGGCGTATTACAAATAGATGGGAAAATATGCATCAGCAACGTTAGTGCAAATGCAACAAAAGCAGGCTATAGCGAAGGCACAGTTTATAGTGGACCAAGTTATGCAGCTGCGAATAATTTACCAACAGGTGGATGTTTGGTAACGAACTTACCAAATCCAAGTGTTGCAAAACAATATGTTATTAGAGTATATGCAAGTGCAGATTGTTACAATGATGTAGTGGTAACGTTGTTGCCAAATACAAATTGTACTCCAGTTTGTACAGCACCAACCTTTAGTGCAAGTGCAACGACAGTAAGTTGTGTAAATGGCGTATTACAATTAGATGGAAAAATCTGTATCAGCAACGTTAGTGCAAATGCAACGAAAGCAGGTTATAGCGAAGGCACTGTTTACAGTGGACCAAGTTATGCAGCAGCAAATAATTTACCAATTGGTGGATGTTTGGTAACGAACTTACCAAATCCAAATGTTGCAAAACAATATGTTGTCAGAGTATATGCAAGTGCTGATTGTTACAATGATGTAGTGGTAACGTTGTTACCAAATACGAATTGTACACCAGTTTGTACAGCACCAACCTTTAGTGCTAGTGCAACGACAGTAAGTTGTGTAAATGGTGTATTACAAGTAGATGGAAAAATATGCATCAGTAATGTTAGTGCAAATGCAACGAAAGCAGGTTATAGTGAAGGTACTGTTTACAGTGGCCCAAGTTATGCAGTAGCAAATAATTTACCAACAGGTGGATGTTTAGTAACGAACTTACCAAATCCAAGTGTTGCAAAACAATATGTTATTAGAGTTTTTGCAAGTGCAGATTGTTACAATGATGTCGTGGTAACGTTGTTGCCAAATACGAATTGTACACCAGTTTGTACAGCACCAACTTATAGTGCAAGTGCAACAACAGTAAGTTGTGTTAATGGCGTATTACAAGTAGATGGAAAAATATGCATCAGCAACGTTAGTGCAAATGCAACAAAAGCAGGTTATAGCGAAGGCACTGTTTACAGTGGTCAAGTTATGCAGCAACGAATAATTTACCAACAGGTGGATGTTTGGTAACGAACTTACCAAATCCAAGTGTTGCGAAACAATATGTAGTTAGGGTTTTTGCAAGTGCAGATTGTTACAATGATGTTGTAGTAACCTTATTGCCAAATACGAATTGTACACCAGTATGTACAGCACCAACTTTCAGTGCAAGTGCAACGACAGTAAGTTGTGTAAATGGTGTATTACAAGTAGATGGAAAAATCTGTATCAGCAATGTAAGTGCAAATGCAACGAAAGCAGGCTATAGCGAAGGCACTGTTTACAGTGGTCCAAGTTATGCAGTAGCGAACAATTTACCAATCGGTGGATGTTTGGTAACGAACTTACCAAATCCAAGTGTTGCAAAACAATATGTAGTCAGAGTATATGCAAGTGCTGATTGTTACACAGATGTTGTGGTAACATTATTACCAAATACGAATTGTACACCAGTATGTACAGCACCAACTTTCAGTGCAAGTGCAACGACAGTAAGTTGTGTAAAATGGCGTATTACAAGTAGATGGAAAAATCTGTATCAGCAATGTTAGTGCAAATGCAACAAAAGCAGGCTATAGCGAAGGCACAGTTTATAGTGGACCAAGTTATGCATCAGCAAATAATTTACCAATCGGTGGATGTTTTGTAACGAACTTGCCAAATCCAAGTGTTGCAAAACAATATGTAGTCAGAGTATATGCAAGTGCAGATTGTTACAATGATGTTGTAGTAACCTTATTGCCAAATACGAATTGTACACCAGTTTGTACAGCACCAACCTTTAGTGCAAGTGCAACACCAGTAAGTTGTGTAAATGGCGTATTACAAGTAGATGGAAAAATCTGCATCAGTAATGTTAGTGCAAATGCAACAAAAGCAGGCTATAGCGAAGGCACAGTTTACAGTGGACCAAGTTATGCAGCAGCGAATAATTTACCAACAGGTGGATGTTTGGTAACGAACTTACCAAATCCAAGTGTTGCAAAACAATATGTAGCTAGGATTTTTGCAAGTGCAGATTGTTACACTGATGTTGTGGTAACATTATTACCAAATACGAATTGTACACCAGTTTGTACAGCACCAACTTTCAGTGCAAGTGCAACACCAGTAAGTTGTGTAAATGGTGTTTTACAAGTAGATGGAAAAATCTGTATCAGCAATGTTAGTGCAAATGCAACAAAAGCTGGTTATAGCGAAGGAACAGTTTACAGTGGTTCAAGTTATGCAGCAACGAATAATTTACCAATCGGTGGATGTTTGGTAACGAACTTGCCAAATCCAAGTGTTGCAAAACAATATGTAGCTAGGATTTTTGCAAGTGCAGATTGTTACACTGATGTTGTGGTAACATTATTACCAAATACGAATTGTACACCAGTTTGTACTGCACCAACTTTCAGTGCAAGTGCAACGACAGTAAGTTGTGTAAATGGTGTTTTACAAGTAGATGGAAAAATCTGTATCAGCAATGTTAGTGCAAATGCAACAAAAGCTGGTTATAGCGAAGGAACAGTTTACAGTGGACCAAGTTATGCAGCTGCGAATAATTTACCAACAGGTGGATGTTTGGTAACGAACTTACCAAATCCAAGTGTTGCAAAACAATATGTAGTTAGAGTTTTTGCAAGTGCAGATTGTTACAATGATGTAGTGGTAACGTTGTTACCAAATACGAATTGTAACTCAACTGAATGCAATTTAAATATTTCAGAAGTAACAGTCTTAGGCGGCGGAAGTTGTGATTGTCCAGGAACTACGGGAGGAAGCAAAGCAAAAGTAAGTGCGACGATAACATGGTTAGGAGCGCCAACGGGAGCGAAGATAAATGTAGTATTAGGATCACAGACGGTAGTAATTGATCCAGCGACACAAGTATCCCCTGTTACAGTTGACTTTACGAATGTAAGTGTAGGGACAGGAAAAGTAACAGCAAGTTACAGTACTGGAACATGTAGTACAGATAAGAGTTATACAGTACCATCTAGTTCAGGATTTGATAATTTACCACCGGTATTCAGTGGCATACCATCAGATGTTACGATAGCATGTGGAAGTGCATTACCGACACCAAGCGAATGTAACGGCAAAAGATGATTGTGCAGGAGTGGTGAATGTAACGATGAAAGAAGAGACAATAGGAGTGAAGTGTAACTGTACATATGGCGTAAAACGAACATGGACAGCAGTAGATCCATGCGGAAACAAGGTAGAATATACCCAAACGATAACGATCATAGATAGCGAAGCACCAGTATTTACGGCAATCAATCCATTATTATTGAATAAGAAGAGTGGAGATACGATCTATGTAGATTGTAAGAATCCGTTCATCTTTGAAGATGTGGATATGAAAGTAAGTGACAACTGTTGTACAGAAGGAGTGAAGTTAGAGTTTGAAGATTATGCACAGGCAGTAAGTGGAGAGTGTTCAAAAGATGGATATATCATGTTGATGTTCTGTCAATGGAAAGCGACAGATAAGTGTGGCAATGTATCAACATTCCAAGTAATCATCAAAGTAGTAGATAACAAACCACCAGTATTATCAAGTTATCCAGCAGATATAAATCTATCATGTAATGGAGGGGTAGTACCGGCTGCGGCACAAATCACAGCGACAGATGATTGTGATGAGAATGTAAGTGTAATCTTTACAGAAGAGAAAGTGGAAGGGAAATGTGCAGGATCCTACAAGATCATCAGAAAATGGAAAGCAATAGACCATTGCGGAAATGCAACATTCCATACACAAACAATAACTGTAGGAGATAATACAGCGCCAGTGATCAAACCAATACATCCATTATTGGTAGGCATACACAGTGGAGATACAGTAACAGTAAGTTGTAAGAATCCATTTATATTCGAACCAACAGATGTAAATTGTAACAGATGATTGTAACAATGGAGATATAGAAGTAGCATTTGAAGATTATGCACAAGCAGTAAGCGGCAATTGTCCAAAAGATGGCTATATGATGTTGATGTTCTGCGAATGGAAAGCAACAGATAAGTGTGGCAATGTATCTACGTTACAAATCATAGTGAAAGTAGTAGATAATAGTGCACCAGAATTTACAAGTAAACCAGCAGATATGACAGTTGATTTATGTAAAGGACAGGTGATACCAACCATGCCAACATTGACAGCGACAGATGATTGTAGCGATGTGTCAAGTGTAAAATCAAGTGAGACCAAAGAAGGAAGCGGCTGTAACTATACATTGGTAAGAAAATGGGTAGCAACGGATAGCTGTGGTAATGCAGCGACACATACACAACATATTACAGTAATAGGAGCACAACCGAGCATAACGAATGTAAGTGTACAACAACCACAATGTGGACCGAACGGAAGCATAACGATAGCAGCAACAACATGTGGCAACGGAAGCTTAAAATATAGCATCAATGGAGGCCAAAGCTACCAAAATAGCAATGTATTCCAAGGCTTAGGAAGTGGAAGTTACCAAGTAGTAGTAGCATCAGGAGATGGAAGTTGTACAGCAGCATACAGTGCAGCAGTAGTGTTAAACACAACGAATGGAGATATCGTATCGGATAAAGATATAACAATCGACCAAACGAATTGTGGCGGAAGCACAGATTACTGTTTACCAATAGATAATGCAAATGCAACAAGTTATAGCATCACCGTAAATGGAGTAGCAATAACAAGTTACACAGCATGTGCTAACTACGAAGAGAAAGCCTACTTCTATAGTACGATACCAGGCGGCGGAAATGCAGGAACGTACAAAATAGAATCATGGAAAGTAGGAAGTGCAACACTGACAGGACAGTTCACTAGTACAGTAGGCTTAGTATCGTTGATGAATACCCTAGACCCAGGAGGAAACTGGAGATTAGAAAGTAGCACAAGTACGATATTAGGAGGCTCAAAAACAGTAACATACGGAGCGATGGAAGTAAGTCAAGTAGGCATAGTAGGAAAAGTAATCTTAAATCCGAATGCAGTACAGACATCAAAAGGCTTAACGATGAAATTAGGAACAGGCTTGAATAAGATCGTGATAGTAGACAAGTTATATGGATGTAGAGATACAGTAAATGTAACAGTGAAAGCGAAGGCGAAACCAGGCAACTGTCCAGATATAATATCAGTAAGAACAGCGATACTAGTAGCGAAAGTATGTGGATCAGGAGCAGAGTTCTGTACGGAGTTACCATATAGCAGCATCAGCAACTACTTAATAGTAGATAATGGAGCAATCTATACAGGAGCGAAGACAAGCTGTAGTAAAGGAACAAGTTTGAATTTATCAGAAGGAACACATAAGCTGATAATAACAGACAATACAACTTGTTGTAGTGATAGTGTAACGGTGAAAGTAGTATGTATCAAGACAGATGTGATAAAAGGAAGCACGAAAGTGGGACATACAGGAACGATGATAAATGATGTAAGTGAATGCCAGGGAAAGTAGTAGGGATGAATATCATACCGACAAATGGACCGTCAGGAGCTGCATCAAATGTTATGGCGACAGTAATCCCGACGAGCAACGAAGTAATCTTCCAAGGATTAAGAGAAGGATTACAGGAGTTCGAAGTAGTAGTGACGGATGAATATGGCATCACAGATACGACGAAGTACATCATAACAGTAACATCGAGAGCAGATACAGAAAGTAAAAGAATTGAGCTATACAATGCGATATCACCAAATGGAGATGGAGTGAATGATGTGTTAGTGATCAAGAATATCGAAAGATATGGAGAGAACACGATTAGGATCTTCGACAGATGGGGCTCAGAAGTGTTGAGACAATCAGACTACAAGAATGATTGGAATGCGACATGGAATGGCAATGATTTACCGGATGGCACATATTTCTATATTTTCACAGCAGCTAACGATGTTAGAGAAAGTGGTTATATCGAAGTAAAGAGATAAACTAATAAATAGTTAATAAAAAAATAAATAACCATTACTGGTTAATCAAGTAGAAGTGTGAGTTTTATTATAATGTTATGACAGTGCCCAAAAGAGGGTACTGTCAAATTTTATAAATGATTTTTTATTATAACTCAGATATATGAAAATTTTAATAATTGAAAGTGAAAATCAGCAAGCTGAAAGGTTAGTAAGTATTGTAAAGTCATTAAATTTTGAACTTGCAGGAATTTGTAAAGATTCAGATTTGATTTTTCAGAATATTTACGAACTCAATCCAGACATTTTATTTATATGTATACATGAAAATTTAGAAAAATATATTGAATTATTTGAAAAATTATTGGCTAATAATATTCCTATAATTTTCTTTACATCCAAAGAATCAGATTTGGATTTCAATATAGAGGAGCGTTTGAAAAATGCGATAACAGTCATTTTGCCTGTTCATACTGTTACATTGAATTCAATTATAAATTTATTGATTCAGAATGTATCCGCATTGCAAAAAAAAGCTAAACTAGATTTAACAGTAAGAGGAAGACAAGGTCAAAAAATTAACATAAATCCTGACAAAATTTTATGGATAGAAGTAGAAGGTAATTACTGTTTTCTGAAAACTGAACACAATAAATTTGGTTTAAAAGTATCTCTCAACAACCTACTTACAAGTTTGGATGATCGATTTATTCAAATTCATCGATCATTTGTTATTAATAAAGATGAATTAAGCTTTGTGGAATTGACAAAGAAAAGAATATGGATTAAAAACACTTATCTCCCTATTGGAAGAGTGTATAAAGACAAATTAATGAACATTTTAAGTGATAAAATAAAACTATAATTTTTCTTTTTATTAAAGTTAAGTTGTAAAATTCTATAATTTATAGTTTTGAAAACTCCCACATTACAATGCCTGCACAAACAGCAACATTCAATGAATGTTTTGTGCCAAATTGTGGTATTTCGATAGAACAATCCAATAATTCCAATATTGAATCGTCTATGCCACCTACTTCATTTCCAAATACTAAGGCTACTTTTGATGAATAGGGTAGGATTGTAACGGTATAGATATATCAGTTTGTTCTATGCCTATTATTTTATAATTATCGGATTTGTAATGTATTACAGCATCTTTTACGTCTTCGAAATATTCCCAATCTACAGAATCAGTTGCTCCGATTGCTGTTTTTAAAATTTCTCTATTAGGAGGAGTAGCACAAATTCCTGTCAAGATAATTTTTTTAAAAAGAAATGCATCAGCTGTTCTAAATATGGAACCAATATTCAATGCTGATCTTATATTATCAAGAATAATAATTAAATCTTTTTTTTCAGTTTTCTTAAAATTTTCAATTGATATTCTATTCAATTCCAATAAGTTAAGTTTCTTCATTATTTATTATATTATTTTTTTTTATAATTTATAAAGAATTAATTGCTAATATCAGGTAAATAAACATATATTTGCATATTATAATAATTTTACATATGTAAACTTTATTATTTTGTCATTAGAGTTTAAGATATCTATATACCTACAACTGGAAGGGTGCATCAGTTTAATTACTGAGCACCCATTTTTTTAATTACTTTTCATATATTTGTTCAATGAAATGTAAATTATTATTGACGCTTTTTTGCTTCATTCTCTCTAAATCAATTTTTTCTCAAGAGTTACCATATATAAATGGGAACTACTTTTCATTTGGGATTGCTTTTCCTATTACGAAATTTCTGGACAAGGGACATTCGCCAAATCTTTACAAAGGTAAAGGGGGCTTAGCATTAAATTTTGCAATTTCAAATGTTTCTAAAAATATTCTATCCAAATTTTCAATTGATTTTGTATTATCAGAATTAAGTAATAGAAATAAACAATTGATTTATAGCTCAAATAGCGACTTTACTAATTTACATTTAGCTTACCAATATGGATTCAATATTCTTCAAAAAAAATCAACCAATTTGTTTTTTGGACCGAAAATAAACTTAGAATTTTATGGGAATAATTACTTCAATTTAAAAAGTAACAATAGTTTTTCTTACAATAACAGAATTTATTTAGATGCGAATATAAATGGAACATTTAGATTAAATGATAATGCTAACTACTTCATTCGTACAGATCATTCAGTTTCATTGGTTAATTTTGATACGAGATCTAAATGGAATACCCTTATTACCATTTGATGGAATAGTTCCAAATTATTCACCCAAAACAATTTTGAAAAATGGTAGATTTGTCACTTTCAACAAGTTTCTAAATTTCAATCATTTTATTGATATTTCTTTCAGAGATAATACTACTAATAACTTATTCAGTTTATTCCACAACTATCAATATAGTTATAATTTTAATTCACCCCACCCTTTATATATTGACAAACAATTAATTGGATTAAATGCACATCTGATATATAGATAAAATAACTTTTTTATTATTTATTATTATTAGATAGTGTAAAAAATGCACTAACTTTGTTTAAAAATATTTTATATGATAGTTATCTGTGATTGCGGTTCAACAAAGGCAGATTGGATGTTCGTTGATGCTCAGGGTGAATCTCAAATATATCAAACAAAAGGCTTTAATCCTTACTTCCAGAATGAAGATTGGATTGAGAATGAACTCAAGACAAATCTTTTGAATCAAGTTGGGGTAGAAGAGGTTACTGAAGTTCATTTCTATGGTGCTGGTTGCTCCGATCCTCAACGATGCAACATCGTAGATACTGCTTTGAATAGAATATTTACCAATGCAAAGGTTGTAGTTGACCATGATTTGTTGGCAGCTGCAAGAGCATTATGCGGTGTGGAACCAGGAATTGCAGTAATTATTGGAACTGGCTCTAATACTTGTGCATATGATGGAACTAAAATTACAGATAATGTCTTCAATTTAGGGTATTTATTAGGTGATGAAGGTAGTGGTTCCAATTTAGGAAAATCATTATTAAAAGGCTTCTTTTATAGAGAAATGCCTACTGATTTAGAAGAATCTTTCGTAAATCTTTATGGATCTGATAAAAAAGTGATATTAGATAGAGTTTATAAAGAGAGTGCAAATGTTTATTTAGCTTCTTTTGCTAAATTTGTCGCAGACCATAAATATCACATTTATATTAAAAAATTGGTGATGGATGCTTTTGCTGAATTAATCAAAAGACACATCTTGAAATATGAAGGTGCCAACCAATTACCAGTTCATTTTGTTGGATCAATTGCATACCATTTTAGTGATATTCTTCAATTAACTTTGGATGAATATAATTTGAAAATGGGAAAAGTAATTAAAAAACCAATAGATGATTTGAAATTCTATCATTTAAATAATAGGAATTAATCTTTATTTTATTCAGAATGAAAAAAAATATTAACAAAATAGCAGTATTTACATCAGGTGGGGATGCTCCTGGCATGAATGCGGCTATTCGTGCAGTTGTTCGTACCGCCATTTACAACGATATTCAAGTTTATGGGGTAGAAAGAGGTTATGATGGAATGATAAAAGGGGATATTAAAAGATTAGAATCCCGCCATGTTGGGAATATCATTCATAGAGGAGGTACTATGTTGCGAACTGCTAGAAGTGAAGAGTTTAAAACTGAAGAAGGTAGAAAAAGAGCTTACGAAAATCTCAAAAACTTTGAAATAGATGCCTGTGTTGCTATAGGCGGCAACGGTACTTTTACCGGGGCAAAATTATTTAGCGAAACATATGATATTCCTTTTTTAGGGATACCTGGCACGATTGATAATGATTTGTATGGAACTGATTTTACAATAGGTTTCGATACTGCAATAAATACAGCAATGGAAGCTGCGGATAGAATTCGTGACACTGCAGATTCTCATGACAGATTATTTTTTATTGAAGTAATGGGAAGAGCCTCTGGTTATATTGGTTTGTTTACAGGTATTGGAGCTGGAGCTGGAGGAATTCTTATTCCAGAAGACGATATGGATGTGGAACAATTGGTTGAAAAGCTGAAAAAAGGGGTAAAAAGAAAGAAATTGTTCAGTTTAGTGGTTATTTCTGAAGGAAATATGAATGGTGGTGCTTATGAAATCGCTGAAAAAGTTAAAGAAATTTACAGCTTTTTTGATACGAAAGTAACTGTAATCGGGCACTTACAAAGAGGAGGCTCACCAAGTTGTGCGGATAGAGTACTTGCCAGCCGACTTGGTTATGGTGCAGTTTTGGGGTTGATGAATGGAGAATCCAATAAAATGGTTGGAATTATAGATAATGAATTAGCCTATACCTCCTTCGATGATGCAATAAATAAAACAAAAACTTTCTCAAAAGACTTGTTTGCAGTAGCTTCCATTTTAGGATTATAATTTTTTTTAATTTTTTATTGTAAATTAGAAATGCATTGTTATCTTTGCACTTCGTCATGCGACCAGCTCCTTGCGAACCCCCCCAGGGCAGAAATGCAGCAAGGGCAGTAGGTTGAGCGGTGTGCATGACGTTTTTACTTTTCTACAATTTCCATATTTAAAATTATGTTATTTTTTATCGACACAGCTAATATTGATCAAATCAAAGAAGCTCATGATTTAGGTATTTTAGATGGTGTGACCACAAATCCATCCTTGATGGCAAAAGAAGGTGTCATCGGTGAACAAAATATTTTGGATCACTATAAAAAAATTGCTGCAATAGTAGAAGGAGATGTGAGTGCAGAAGTAATTGCTACCGACTACGATGGAATGATTCGTGAAGGCAAGATTTTAGCTGAGTTAGCAGATAATATTGTAGTGAAAATACCGATGACAAAAGACGGTATCAAAGCAATTAGCTATTTCTCTAAAGAAGGTATTGCGACGAATTGCACCTTGGTATTTTCTGCGGGGCAAGCGATTTTAGCAGCAAAAGCTGGTGCTACTTATGTTTCTCCATTCGTTGGAAGAATTGACGATATGGCTTGGGAAGGTATGGATTTGATTTCAGAAATTTCTGAGATTTACGATATTCAAAATTTTGAAACTCAAATATTGGCAGCTTCTATCAGAAGTCCATTACATATTGTGCAAGCTGCAAAAGCTGGTGCTCATGTAGTGACTTGCCCATTGAGTTCCATTACTGGATTACTTTATCACCCATTAACCGATATCGGCTTAGAAAAATTCTTGGCTGATTACAAGAAATTGAATGGATAATCATTTTAATTCATAAAAAAAAGTGGTTTGGACAGAATGTTCTTGCCACTTTTTTTGTTTTACCCAATGCTATTCTTAATTTTAGCACAAATTCAGATATAAAATGGCTTCTACAGATAAATTTTTACAGATTATTAAAGATGGTTATTTCTTTAAAGGTGCTTCCATTGACATCGGAGCTGCTACTCTAGATGGAGAATGTTTCCCTGAAGCCAAAATTAGAATTCCATTAAGAACTGTCAACCGACATGGTTTGATTGCTGGGGCGACTGGTACAGGTAAAACGAAATCATTACAGCTTTTTGCTGAGCAGTTAGCCCAAAATGGAGTACCTTCTTTATTGATGGATATCAAAGGGGATTTGAGTGGTATCGCAGCTTCTGGAGAATGCAATGAAAAAGTAGAAAGCAGACACGAAAAAATTGGAATAGATTGGAATCCAGAGGCTTGCACTGTCGAATTTCTTACTTTATCTACTGAAAAAGGAGCAAGATTAAGAGCAACTATTTTAGAATTTGGTCCCGTTTTGTTTTCTAAAATGTTGGGATTGAATGAAACTCAAACTGGTGCTGTTGCTGTCCTTTTTAAGTATTGTGATGATAATGCATTGCCATTGTTAGATTTGAAAGATCTTAAGAAAGTGTTGCAATACATTATGAATGAAGGGAAAGATGATTTGAAGTCGGAGTATGGACTCATCACTTCTACAACCATGGGATCTATCATGAGAAAAGTGGTAGAGCTAGAGCAACAAGGTGCAGATATTTTCTTTGGCGAAAAATCATTTGAAGTTGAAGATTTATTGAGAGTTGACGAAAATGGAAGAGGCATCGTTAATATTGTGAGATTGAGCGATGTGCAGGATAGACCGAAGTTGTTTTCAACCTTTATTTTGCAATTATTAGCTGAAATATATTCCACATTCCCAGAAATGGGTGATGTAGAACAACCAAAATTGGTTTTATTTATTGATGAAGCCCATCTGGTTTTCGAAGAAGCAACTTCCGCTTTATTGAATCAAATCGAAACGATTATCAAATTAATCAGATCCAAAGGTGTCGGTATTTATTTCATCACTCAGAACCCAGCTGATGTACCAGAGTCGGTTTTAGGGCAATTAGGTATGAAAATCCAACATGCTTTAAGGGCTTTCACAGCGAAAGATAGAAAATCCATTAAAACAGCAGCAGAGAATTATCCTGAATCTGAATTTTATGATGTCTCAAATATGCTGACTGAGTTAGGAATTGGAGAGGCATTTGTAACAGTTTTAAGTGAAAAAGGTACTCCAACACCTTTAGTGCATACTTTGATGAGAGCACCTCAATCTAGAATGGATGTGCTTACAACTGATGAAATTGATAGCATTGTTAATCAATCACATTTAGTAAGAAAATATAATGAGGTTATTGATAGAGAAAGTGCATATGAAATTCTAACAAAAAAATTAGAAGCAACATTTGGAGAAACAGAATCCGAAGCATCTGAGCCCAAAAAAGCAGAGAAAGGCATCTTGCAAACCGTGCTAGATAGTTCGATTACAAAGCAAGTTGGTCGATCGTTGGCAAGGGAAATTACCCGAGGAATTTTAGGGGTTTTAGGTATTGGTGGTAATAGGAAAGGGAAAGGATTGTTTGGGTGATGAATAAAACTTATTACTAAATATGTTAAACTATTGAGGACGGGTTTTTAAGTTTTTTAAAAATAACAAGTTTATTAATATTTACAACTACAATCTAAATCACCTTTATAGTTATAAATGAAATTTAAATCTTTATAAGGACCAACTGTATTAGATGGTATTGAAATAAAATTACTTCTATTAATAGTATTTTTATAATCATTTAAAATTATAATATTACCATTTGAATAGTTTGGATTTATTTGAAGAATAACTTGTTGCATATTTACTAAATCAAGAGTTGTTAAATTTCCACTATCGTTTACATCCGCAATAATTTTTTGATATTTATTTAAGTTTGAAATTTGAAGAAAATCTTTTTTAAACAATATTAAATCTTTTGTATTTGTACAATATGGCTCATTCTTATTATAATCTAATTCAACTCTAAATTTTTCATTTGTTGGATTGGCAATTATTGGTATTGAATCAAAAGAATAGTATCCAAGTTCATCAGTTGTATCAATTTTTACAATATTATTATTGATAATCAATTTTATTAATGAATTTGAAATTGGCTTAGAACAACAATTTAAAACTCTACCAGAGATAAAATTATTATTAGTTATCTTTTTAACCTCAAAAATCACCTTACAAGAATCTGTAATTGCTTCAGATAAACTAATATTATCAAATAAAATATGACAACCGTTTAGTGAATAATAATTATTTAATTTGACCTCTGCAATTGAATCTAAGCCTGAATTCCAAAAAAAATAGGGTCCCTGCCAATTACAATTTGCACTAGAAATTGGAAAATAGTTATTTGGATAATCATCATTAATTGAAAGATTTATAGATGCTGAGTTTATAGTATCAAAACTAGAAGCAAAATATTCTATATAATAAAATTTATTTTTTTTAACAGGAACTTTTTGAGACCATATTAATTCTTCAAAATTATTATTACCAAATGCTATAAGAAATTTATTTGAATCAGCTGGTTGGCAGTTTGAAAATGAATTATTTAATGAACTAAGTAATTGATTTTTATCAACTATAGTATATATTCCATTACTAATTATATTGTTTTTTACAGGTGTAACGTACATTAAATCTGAGTTAAATCCAAGATTGCCATTTTCAAAACTACCATTTTGTATTAAATTTATACTATTTATATCAAATTGATTTCTATATAAAGTGTATTTATAAATTCCAGGATTAGTTATATTAATTGTTATTAAATTATTTTGATTGATTATCGTATTGCTATCTGTTTGCCAAATATGTTGACTAGGTTTTGTTGATTGACTTGCCGAAATATATTTTAAGTTTAAATTAATTGAATTTGAATCAATATAAAATATTTGATCATTTGAATTATTTATAGTTATTTCATTACAATTTTGTGAAATTGATAAATATGAAAAAAATAGTATAATTAAAATTTGTAAAAAGTATTTCATAAGTTATATGATTTAATATTTTATTCTATCTAAAAAAATACACCTGAAAACCAACATTTACCCCAAATCGATCTCCAACAAGTCCATTTGTATTGTCATTGATACCATATACTGCTAAAAAGTCTAGGCTCACATTGTCTCTCACAAACCATGCTGCACCAGCACCTACTTGAAAAGTAAGTATCGTTTTATCTTGGACATTCAAACCAACTGCTACTTCACCAAGTGCTTTTACTTTTCCTTTCCCAATATAATATCTTGCATAGGGTCCTAATGTGAACTGGGTATTGCTGGTTTGATTAATATCTGTTGTTACGGTTAATTTCATTTGACCACCAACTGCGAAATTGTCATAGAGAAAATAACCTGCATTAGGTTGAAGATTTAAATATAACCCTTTATCTAAGGAACCTACAAATCCTGTTCCGCCCAAAATCCATGTATTCTTATCTGTTTGCCCTTGAAGCGATATGGATAGACAAATGATTACTGAAATTAACAGTAGAAATCGCTGAATCATAATGTTTTGTTTTTTTTGTTTATTAAATTCATCCAAAAATAACATAATTTCATCTAAATTTCGTTAATTCCTAGATTTATTACATTAATTTTATTCCTTAATTATTAACATAAAATCGAAAATGTTTATGAAAAAATGGTTTTTACCATCCATGCTGTTATTTGTTTCAATTCTATCAACGAATGCACAAATGAACAAAATTCAATTCGTAGAATACGATATGCCGAATGGTTTACATGTTATTCTTCATGAAGATCACACTACTCCTAATGTGATTGTATCCGTTATGTATCATGTGGGATCAAAGAATGAAAATCCTGAAAGAACAGGCTTTGCCCACTTTTTCGAACACTTATTATTTGAAGGATCAGATAATATTGGAAGAGGTGAATATGCTAAATATGTTGAAAAAGCAGGCGGTTCATTGAATGCAAATACGACTTGGGATAGAACTTTTTACTATGATTTAGTGCCATCTAATCAATTAGAGTTAGGATTGTGGTTAGAATCTGAAAGAATGTTGCATGCCAAAGTTGAAAATAAAGGTATTGAAACACAAAGACAAGTAGTGAAAGAGGAAAGAAGAATGAGAATTGATAATAGACCTTATGGAACTTTGATAGAAAATGCGATGAAAAGAGCCTTTAAAGTGCATCCTTATAACTGGCCTATTATTGGATCAATGGCTCATTTAGATGCAGCAAAAGAAGAAGATTATGTGAATTTTTATAAGACCTATTATGTTCCAAATAATGCAATTTTGTCAATTGCTGGTGATTTGAATATTGAAGATGCAAAGAAATTGGCTTCAAAATATTTTGGTGACATTCCTAAGGGAACAAGACCTGTTAATCGTCCAACTGTTGTTGAACCACCGTTAACTAGTGAAATTAGAGACACCATTTATGATAATGTTCAACTTCCGATGGTTGCTCAAACTTATAGAATTCCAGCAAACGGCACTCCTGATTATTATGCAGTTTCATTATTAGCACAATTGTTATCTAAAGGTGAAAGTTCAAGATTGAACAAAGCCTTAGTGGATGAGCAACAAAAAGCTGTTAATATTGGAGCTTTTCCAATTGATATGGAAGATCCTGGAGTTACATTGATTTATGGAATTTCAAATATGGGAATTGACCCAGGAGATATGGAAAAAGCAATGGATGCTGAAATCGAAAAAGTTCAAAATAATTTAATTGGTGATGATGAATTTCAAAAGCTTAAAAATCAGGTAGAAAATGATTTTGTAAGCTCAAATTCTACAATTGCTGGTATTGCAGAAAGTCTTGCTAATTACAAAATGTATTTGGGAGATACTCATTTGATCAATGCTGAAATAGATCGCTATATGAAAGTGACTAAAGAAGATATCAAAAGAGTGGCGAATCAGTATTTTAAAAAGAACAACAGAGTTGTGTTGTACTTTTTGCCTAAATCAAGCAAAAAAGCTTAATATTATTTTCACCAATTAAATGAATTTTAATTTAAAAAATATCATGAAGAAAAATAGTTTTATTATATTAATGTGCTTATTCCTTATCAATATATTGAATGCACAAGATTTTAGAAAAAATCCACCAGCTGCAGGTCCTGCTCCTAAAATACAATTGGGTGACTATCAAACATTTAAGCTTGATAATGGACTTCAAGTAATTGTTGTGGAAAACCATAAATTACCTAGAGTTTCTTATAACTTATTCGTTGATGCTGGTCCGATATTGGAAAAGGATATAGCTGGAGCAGCAGGATTTGCTGGTGATATGTTATCTAAAGGAACTAAAACAAGAACCAAATCTCAAATCGACTCAGATATTGATTTTATTGGAGCAGATTTAAGCACTTCAGCATCAGGATTTTATGCAGCTTGTTTGAAAAAACATGCAGATAAAGTATTGACAATTGCTTCTGATGTAATTATTAATCCATCATTTCCAGCTGAGGAATTGGAGAAAATAAGAAAGCAAAGTATATCTGGATTAGCTTCTCAAAAAGATAATCCTAATGCAATCTCATCTAATGTGGGTAAAGTGCTTCGTTATGGAGCAGACCACCCTTATGGAGAAGTTAATACTGAAGCAACTTTAAGTAAAATCACTTTGGATAATTGTAAAAATTATTACAATACTTACTTCAAACCTAATATTTCTTACTTAACAATTGTAGGTGATATTACTTTGGAGGAAGCTAAAAAGCAAGCTAATAAATATTTTAGTTCTTGGAAATCTGGAGAAGTTAATAAAATGAAATTTTCTGCTCCGACGGCTCCTGCAAAAGCTCAAGTTGCATTCGTACAAAAGCCAGGTGCAGTACAATCTGTTGTTGATATTAACTATCCAGTTGATTTGAAACCAAATGATCCGAACATTATCAAGGCAATGTTGATGAATAGAATTTTGGGAGCTGGTGGATTTTCAGCAAGATTATTCCAGAACTTGAGAGAGGCAAAAGGGTATACTTATGGTGCTTATTCTGCATTAAATTCAGATTTGTTGGTTGGAAATTTCTCTGCAAATGCTTCAGTTAGAAATACAGTAACGGATTCGTCAATTACAGCATTTTTATATGAATTGAACAAAATCAGAACGGATAAAGTTACTGATGTTGAGTTAAATACTGTGAAAAGTGTGACTACAGGTTCGTTTGCTAGATCATTAGAGAATCCTAGAACGATTGCAAATTTTGCCTTGAATATTGCTCGATATGGATTACCTAAAGATTATTATGCTACTTACTTAGAAAAAGTGAGCAAGGTAACGCCTGATGAGATTTTGGAAATGGCGAAAAAGTACATTACACCTGACAATGCTTATATCTTGGTGGTAGGAAACAAAGATGAAGTGGCTGACAAATTAAAGAAATTTTCTCCTGATGGTATTGTGAATTTCTATGATTTTTATGGTAACAAATTAGTAGAAAAAGCACCTGTAGCTACTGGGGGAATGACTGCCCAAAATGTTATTGATAACTATATTAAAGCGATTGGTGGTAAAACTTCAATTGCAAAAATCAAAGACATTTCAAGAAATATGGAAAGTGAAGTGATGGGAAAAGTAATGTCGGTTGAAATGTATCAGAAAGCTCCAAATAAGTCGAGCCAAGTTATTTCAATGGCTGGTATGACTATTATGAAAATGGCTTTTGATGGTGAAAAAGGAAAAAGAATGGCACAAGGTCAAACAAAAGATTTAGAGGGAGAAGAACTAGAGGCTTTAAAATCAAATGCTTCATTGTTCAAAGAATTAAATTATTTTACTGATAAATTCAAAGTTGAATATAAAGGTATTGATGATGTGGACGGAGTAGAAGCCCACAAATTGGAAGTAATTAGTCCAGAAGGTAAGAAAACTATTGAATATTTTGATAAAGACTCTTTTTTGAAAATAAGAGAGGTAAGTACTCAAGGGAAAGGTGATCAAACTACAGTTATTACTACTGATTTGATGGATTATAAAGATGTAGATGGTATTAAATTACCTAATACAATAATTCTGAATGGTATGATGCCTATTCCATTGAAAATGGTTGCAAAATCAGTAAAAGTAAACTCTAATATTGATGATGCAGTATTTAAAATGTAATTGATGAATTTTCGTTTTTGTATTAATATTTTTGAAAGGTCGGCATTTGCCCGACCTTTCTTTTTTCTTTTGGTAATGATATTGTTTGCAAATTGTGCGATTTTCAAATCAAAACCAAAAACAGATAATTTCCCCAAAAATGAAACAAATGAGGAAGCTATTGTATTAGAAAAGTATAGCAATTTAATAGGTGAAGCGGTGCATAATGCTGATTTATATCAATTTATTGATGATTGGTATGCTACGCCACATTGTATAGGAGGCAAGACTAAATCTTGTATAGATTGTTCTGGATTTAGTTCAGTTTTGTACAATGAGGTTTATAAAACCAAAATTGGTGGGTCTTCAGCAACCATATATACAAAATGCAATCCCATAGAAAAAGGGGCAGAAAGGGAAGGAGACTTTGTTTTTTTTAAGATAAACCAAAGCAAAATATCTCATGTTGGTATATATTTAGCCAACAATAAATTCGTACATGCCAGCACATCAAAAGGGGTGATTATCAGTTCCTTGGAGGAAGCTTATTATAAAAAATGGTTTTGGGGTTTTGGAAGATTAATTGAATATAAGTTTTGAATTCATTTCATTTCATTTCATTTTAATATAGTTTTTCATAGTTGTCCGATAAAAAAACTAGCCTATTTCTAGACTAGTTTTTTCTTTGTAAATTTATAGTCACTACACCATTTATTTACAATGAGTAAAAGTAACTATTTTTCTACAAAATCTGTTTTCGGACAGCTAATTTCTTTAATTGACGAAAGCATAATTACAAATGCCGTTAAAAAGCATCAATCTGATAGATATACCAAGCACTTTAAAACGAAAGACCACTTAATCAGTATGTTATTTTGCGCCTTTGCAAAATGCAATTCTTTGAGAGAGGTATCAGGTGCGATGCTAGGACTGTCGGGCAAAACAGCCAATTTTCAACTCAATCATATCCCTAAAAGGAGTACCCTTTCTGATGCCAACAAGAACAGAACAGTGGATGTATTTGCTAGTATTTACAACGAGTTGCTTAAAAGTTATAGCAATATTTTATCGGACAGCCGAATAAAATCTGTGATTGGCAAACAAGTAAAAATCATTGATAGTACTACAATTAGCTTGTTTAAAGACATTTTGAAATGTGTTGGCAGGAAGTCCAAAACAGGTAAAAGTAAAGGTGGTTTAAAAGTGCATACTGTGATTAATGCAGATGAAATAGTACCCAATCTAGTGTGGTTTAGTCCAGCTACCACTCACGACCAACAATATCTTAAAAAGTTAAAATGTGATGATAATACTATATATGTTTTTGACAAGGGGTATAATGATTATAAAGCATTTTTGCATTTTACTCAAAACCAGACAGGTTTTGTAACTCGTATTAAAGACAATGCAGTTTATAAAACCATTGAAAACAACATAATAGATGATGAAATTCATAGTGGAGTGCTGGAAGACAATGTTATTGAAGTTACTGAAAAATCAGGAAACACAGCAACTCCATTACAATTAAGAAAAATAAAATTTTATGATAGAGGAAGCAAAAGAGAATTTGAATTTATCACAAATCTATTGGAAATAAGAGCAGATATGATTGCAGCACTTTATAAAACTCGTTGGCAAATAGAGCTATTATTTAAGCAATTGAAACAAAACTTTCCATTAAAATATTTTTTGGGAGACAATGAAAATGCTATTAAAAATACAGATTTATTGTGTGCTCATCGTTAATTTACTACTTTTAGTTGTCAAAAAAAGGTTAAAACGAAGTTGGGCATTCACAAACTTGGTCAGCTTTTGTAAAATACATTTGTTCAACTTTATACAACTTATAAAATTTCTCGAAAACCCTGAAAAAGATTGGATTCTTGATGCAAATCCTAAAGATCAATTAACTATTTTTGATTAGCTTGATTTCTGAAAATTACTAATTCTAATTATCAAACTCAACATTAGCAAGGGTTTTGACTTTAAATTTTTTATTTTTGTACTTTTATCAGACATTAATGAATGTTTTACAATAAATAACAATAATAACTAAAGTTGAAATCTTTAGACTCAATAGTCAAATCCTTTACGTAAAAAATACACATTAAATAAAAAAAATCCGACTTCAATTTTATAGTTTTACAGCATTATTTGAATTCATTAAACTTAATGATAAATTACAAAATATGACTGTACAATTTCATATACATTACCAAACATTTGATAAAGAGTTTTTAAGTATCAGCTATCAATTTAGTGAAAATGGAAATGCACAAGTCATTAATTTACACTCATTTGACCGCCAAAACTGGACAGGATTATTAGAAGTTAGTAATGAAAAGGAATTATTTTATAATTATTGCCTCAATTCAAATGACACAGTACAAAAGGAATGGGGTAGTGCAAGAAATCTCAAATTAACTGCAAAACAAATTTTTGTAGAAGATTTCTGGAGGGCAAAAAATTGCTTAAATAATATTTTCTTGTCAAATGCTTTTACTAAAGTTATTTTTAAAAGAGGCAACCATTTAAAGGAAGATGTTAAGCATGATAAGTTGTCAAATTATTTGAATATCAGTGTATTAGAGCCATCAATTCCTGAGAATACTAAAATTGGAATTGTAGGAAATACTAGTTTTTTAGGTAATTGGAAACAACCAATTTGTTTGAACGATGCTCAATACCCTAATTGGAAACTTTCCATCCCAGTTGAAAATCCAAATATTGAAATAGAATTTAAGTTGGTTTTGTTAAATGAAAAAAATGAAATCATCTTTTGGGAAATTGGAAATAATCGACATTTCAACTTCACTTTCCCTACTCAAAACAATAATGAATTTAACTTACAATTAGATGGTTTTCAGTTTGGAAACGAAAGATGGAAAGGAGCAGGAGTAGCAATCCCGGTGTTTTCGATTCGTTCTCAAAATGGGTTTGGAATTGGCGAATTTCTGGATTTGAAATTGGTTACTGATTGGGCTAGCCAATGTGGATTGAATTTGGTTCAGGTCTTGCCTGTAAATGACACTATTGCAAATCAAAATTGGCAGGATAGTTACCCATATGCTGCAATTTCTGTTTTTGCATTGCATCCATTATATGTAAATGTAGAAGCAATAGCTACTATAAAAAACAAAAAAATCAAGTCTCAGTATGACCAGGATTTAAAGTCCTTGAATGAGTTGCAAAGTGTTGATTTTGAGTTGGTTTTGGAGAAAAAAATGTATTATTTCAGAAAGCTTTTTGAACAAGAAAAAAATACATTTTTGCAATCCGAAAATGTGAAATCATTTGTAAATGCCAACGAGGAATGGCTCAAGCCTTATGCTGTATTTTGCCATCTTAGAGATAAATTTAAAACTTCTAACTTCGAAGATTGGATGGAGTTTTCAACTTTCGATTTGAAAAAGATAGAAGGTTTTTATGATGAAAAACACAAAGAATTTGAAGCTGTTCAGTTTTATATTTTTCTTCAGTACCATGCTGATCTTCAGCTTAAACTTGCTCATCAATATGCAGTAGATAAAAAAGTTGTATTGAAAGGAGATTTACCGATTGGAATTTACAGACATAGTTGTGATGCATGGGTTGCTCCTGAATTGTACAATATGAATGAACAGGCAGGTGCACCACCAGATGATTTTGCTGTTTTAGGCCAAAATTGGGGCTTCCCAACGTATAATTGGGAGGTGATGGCAAAAGATAATTATGGCTGGTGGCGAAAAAGAATGCAGAAACTCAGCGAATATTTTGATGCATTGAGAATCGACCATATTTTAGGATTTTTTAGAATTTGGCAGATTCCTACAGATCAAATTGAGGGAACTTTAGGAATGTTTAATCCAAGATTACCTTTTCATATTGATGAAATAAAATCAAAAGGTAAAGTATATGATTTGGAGCGATGGACAAAACCCTATATCCGTGGTCATTTCTTAGAATCAATTTTTGGAGCAGATAAAGAATGGGTTATAAATGAATTCTTGACAGAAATAGCACCCAATATCTATTTGTTGAAATCAGAAGTTTCAAGTCAAGTAGCAATTAAAAGCTATTTTGAAAAACACAATATAGATGACAAGCCTCACATTATGAAGGGGTTGCAACATCTTGTTAGTGAAGTGCTTTTGATGGAAGAACCAAATTCAAATGGGCAATTCTTCAATCCAAGAATCACTATGAATAAAACTTATTCCTATAGTGAACTTCCTGATTATGAAAAGCCAATCATTCAAAAACTCTATAATGATTATTTTTATAGCAGACATAATGAATTTTGGAAACGTCAGGCATATACTAAACTTCCAGCACTTTTAGGTGCAAGCAATATGTTGATTTGTGGAGAAGATTTAGGGATGATACCCGATTCTGTTCCCGAAGTGATGAGGAATTTAAATATTATTACTTTAGAAATTCAAAGGATGCCAAAGGGGAATTTGAAGTTTGGGGATACAACCCAATATCCATATTTGTCAGTTTGCAGTCCTTCTTGCCATGATATGTCCACAATTCGAGGTTGGTGGGAATCAGATTATGAGAATGCCTCAAATTATTATTATGATTATTTGAAATGGTATGGATTGGCACCTCGAAATTGTAATGCGAATATTGTGGAAGGAATTGTAAAAGATCATTTGGCATCACCAAGTATGCTAGCTATTTTTCCTTTGCAAGATTTAGTGGGAATAGATGATCAATTGCGAAGACAAGTTGCTCATGATGAACAAATTAATGAGCCAAGCAATCCTAAACATTATTGGAGATTCAGATTTCACTTAAATATGGAAGACTTAATTAAATCAAATCATTTTAATGAAAAATTGAAAAATTTAGTTGAAGCAAGTGGCAGATAATTTGAATTTAGTTTTCAATCAAATTAATTAATTATTTAATATGTTTGAATTAAATTAGGTTTTATTTTCGAAGAAAACTATCTAATCAAATGCACTAATGACTTGAAATTTGCGTTATAAATAGAAATTAAGTTTAAGAATGAAATATTTAAGTTTCTTTTTATTGTTCTTTTGTAATAATATTTTTGCTCAAATAGATTCTTTTCCTTACAAAATCACATGGGGAAATGAGACCAGAAGGCCTGATGATTCTTATTTGTATAAATTAGTTTCAAATGGTACAGATGGTTTTATTGGAGTTAGGTTAAAAATGGCAAATTTTTTCTCAGATGGAACTGGGCATATTTATTTGGAATCCTACAATAGCCAAAATAACTTGTTGAAATCCAATAAAATAGATATGGATTACAGTGGGAAGACAAGGACTTTTCAAAACATGTTTCGTTGGAAAAATGAGTTGTATTTTTTGACTTCATATCGTAACAAAAAAACAGAGATAAATTATCTTTTCACCCAAACTATTGATGATAAGTTGATGCCTTCCAAAAAGTTGACAAAAATTGCAGATATAGAAGAAGCTGGAGAATTGGATGATGGTGAGTTTGATTTTAGATTTTCAAAAGATAGTAGTAAACTTTTGGTTTTTTCCCGTCAACCACAGAGCAGAAAAGAGCCAGAAGAATTTCATTTGCAAGTATATAGTCCTGGATTTCAGGAAGTTGTTAGCCATGATATCTCATTGGGATATGCATCAGAGAATTTTTCAATGGAGGATTGTCAAGTAGATAAAATGGGAAATGTCTATATTTTGGGAGTAGTGTATAATGATGCTACAAGATTGAAAAACAGAGAAAAGGTTAATTATCAATATGTTGTTCAATTCTATCCAGTGGATACTACCATTTTACCAACAGAATTGAAACTAATCAATAAAGAAAATTTCACTTCAGATTTGACAATTCGATTATCAGATGATGGAAATTTAATTGGAGCTGGATATTTTAGCAAAAAGGGAGTGGATGGCATCCAAGGAATAACATATTTGAAAGTTAATACTCAGACTAAAACTATTGAAAATCAAACTTTTACGCCATTTGATATTGAGTTTTTGACTGAGCTAATGACGCCAAAACAAAAGAAAAAAGCCTTGAATAATGTATCCAAAAATGATTTACCTGAGTTGTATAATTATAATTTGGACCATTTAGTTTTAAGATCCGATGGAGGAGCTTTATTGATTGGCGAACAATATTCAGTTGAAAAAGTTTATCGCAACAATAGCTATGGATATGGTTTGAATTATGGATTTTCTAGATATAATCAGATGGATAGAATAGATTATTATTACCATTACGACGATATTATTGTGGTAAATGTATCACCAAGTGGAGCTATTCAATGGTCAACACATATTCCTAAATTACAAACGACAATGAATGATAATGGAATCTATTCATCCTATTCCATGATGGTAAATAAGGACAAAATATATCTTTTATTCAATGATAATATTAAGAATTTCTCTAATGAAAAAAGCACTTTGTATGAATTTAATGCTGGTAAATATAGCGTAGGAGCACTAGCTGAGATATCTAAAGATGGAGAATCGAAAATTTACCTATTGAAATCTAATGATCAAAACAACCTTTTAATTCAACCAAAACTTTGCAGGCAAATGCAAAAAAAAGGATTGACTTTGTTTGGTGAAGAAGGGAAAACCTACCATTTTGGAAAACTAGAATTCTAGTATTTTGAATCAGTTTGCAGATAAAAAATGATCTTTTGTAGATAAAATTAAATTGCTTTTATTTTTTAAGTATTTTTACAATACAATTAAATAAAACCATATTATGTACAAAATTTTCATTTCCATCCTGTGCATGAATACATTCTTATTGAATGCTCAAATGCAACCACCCGTTTGCCCAAAACAATCAAAAGTTTTAACTGCTCATAATGATAATCGAAATGATGATTATTACTGGCTCAACCAATATTGGTTAAAAGGACCAGATAGTAGTAAGGTAGTTAAATATTTGGAAGAAGAAAATGCTTATTTTCAAGAAGAAACTAAACACACTGCACCACTTCAAGACAAGATTTATAAAGAAATTTTAGGCAAAATCAAACAAACAGATGAATCTGTACCTTATTTTCTAAATGGTTATTGGTATATCAATAAAACAGAAGAAGGAAAGGAATATTCAACTTTTGTTAGAAGAAAAGGAAACATGAAAGCTAAAGAAGAATTATTGGCTGACGTGAATGAAATGGCAAAAGGACATGCATATTATGGTTTTTCTGGAATGATGGTTAGCCCAAATAATGAAATTGGAGCATTTGGAGTTGATACTGTTAGTAGAAGAAACTATGTAATTTCATTTAAAAACCTGAAGACTGGTGAAATCTATCAAGATAAAATTGAAAAAACAGATGGATACGTCGTTTGGGCAAATGACAATAAGACAGTATTTTATACTCGAAAAAATGAAGTAACCTTGAGGAGTGAGAAGGTAATGAAACATACATTAGGTACTGATGCAACAAATGATGTTGAAGTATTTTTTGAAAAAGATGAAACTTATAATGTTGGTATCGGAAAAACAAAATCACTTAAATATATTTTTATCTCTTCAGGAAGTACACTTTCATCTGAAACTAGATTTATTGATGCGGGAAAACCAAATGGAAATTTCACGGTTTTTCATCCAAGAGAGAAAGATTTATTATATGATGTAGATCATTTTAATGATAAATTTTATATTGTAACCAATTGGAAAGCGTTGAATTTCAGACTAATGGAGACTTCATTGACAAAAACTGAAAAATCAAATTGGAAAGAAACAATTGCTCATAGAAAGGATGTTTTGTTAAATAGTATTGAAATTTTCAATGACTACATGGTGCTCAGTGAAAGAAGCAAAGGGTTAACTCAGATTAGAATAATTGATCACAAGACAAAGAAATCAAAATATATTGATTTTGGGGAGGCTGCTTATGTTGCTTACCCAGGATTTAATCCAGAATTCAAGACAGAAACCTTTCGGTTTGGTTATCAAAGTTTGACAACTCCTGGAAGTACTTTTGATTACAATATGAAAACCAATACAAAAAAGTTATTGAAAGAACAACCTGTATTAGGGACTTTTAACAAAACTGATTATGTAAGTGAAAGAGTTTATGTCAAAGCAAAAGATGGTACAAAAATCCCATTATCAATTGTTTATAAAAAAGGATTTGAAAAAAATGGAAATAAACCATTATTACTTTATGGATATGGTTCCTATGGTAACAGCACAGACCCTAGTTTTAGTATTTCAAGATTGAGTTTATTAGATAGAGGTTTTGCCTTTGCAATAGCTCATGTTAGAGGTGGACAAGAAATGGGAAGACAATGGTATGAAGATGGGAAAATGTTCAAAAAAATGAACACCTTTACTGATTTTATTGATTGTGCAGATTGGTTGGTTGCAAATAAATATACTTCACCAAAACATTTATACACCAATGGTGGAAGTGCTGGAGGCTTGCTAATGGGTGCAATTGTAAATTTACGACCAGATTTGTGGAATGGTGTGATCGCAGCAGTTCCTTTTGTGGATGTAGTTACCACCATGTTGGATGAAAGCATTCCATTGACAACTGGTGAATTTGATGAATGGGGAAATCCAAAGAATAAGGATTCGTATTTTTATATGAAAAGTTATTCGCCTTATGATAATGTTGCTGCGAAAAATTATCCAAATATGTTAGTAACTACTGGTTTACACGATAGTCAAGTTCAGTATTTTGAACCAGCTAAATGGGTAGCAAAATTAAGAGAATTGAAAACTGGAAATAACAAATTATATTTGTATACCAATATGTCAACTGGTCATGGTGGTTCGAGTGGAAGATTCCAAAGGATTAAGGAAGTTGCTAGAGATTATGCTTTCTTTTTGGATTTAGAAGGGATTAAAGAATAAATTAATTTATATATAAAATATTGAAAATGAAATATTTATTGTCTTTGTTTTGTTTAACAATTATGTTGAATTTGAATGCTCAAATAACCTATCAAGTTCCACCAAAGGAGATTTTAGAATTAGCAGATACCAAGTCTCCTGCAATGAACGTAATTAGTAGAAATAATAAATATTTGGCTCTTTTGGAAAGGCCATTATATAAGAGTATTGAAGAATTAGCAGAAACTGAGTTGAAATTGGCTGGATTGAGAATTAATCCAGAAAATTTTAGTCCATCAAGAGCTACTTTTTTTACCAATTTTAAAATTCAGACTATAAATCCGGTAAAAGAAATTCAAATTACAGGTTTGCCATCCAATTTGAAAATGGTCAATTTCTCATTTTCTCCAAAAGAAAATTATGCTGCATTCGTTTATTATCAAACCTATAAATTGGGTCTTTGGGTAATCGATTTAAATACTGGTGTTGCAAAAGAAATTCTAAATTCAGGACTAAATTCTACGATTGGTGGCACTTATCAATGGTTGGATGATGAATCTGGATTGGTTTGCAAATATAAAGGGAATAGGCAAAGACTAGATTTTGCAAGAGAATTACCAAAAGGTCCTGCCACACAGGATGCAACAGGAGAAAAAGCTCCAGCTAGAACTTTCCAAGATTTGTTGAAAAACAAACAAGATGAATTAAAGTTTGACCATTATGCTAAAGCAGAAGTGGTTAAAGTGTTTTTAGATGGCAGACCAATGGAAAAATTATTGCCTGAAGCAATTTATAAAAAAATTGCTTACTCTTCTGACAATAAATTTATCCTTACTGAAGAGTTGAAGCAACCCTACAGTTATACTTTAACTTATGGCTCTTTTCCAAGTCAATTTAATATTTATGATAATCAAGGAAAATTTATTAAAACTTTCTATGACAGGCCTTTACAGGATAAAGTAGGTATTAGCTTTGATGCAACAGAGGCTGGGAAAAGGAATATAATGTGGAGAAATGACATGCCAGCTACTTTAGTGTGGTGTGAAGCTCCTGATGGAGGCGACCCATCGAAAGAGGTTGCTTTTAGAGACCAACTTTTTCAATCTGATGCACCATTTACAGCAAATAAATCGCTTTGTCAGCTAAAAAATCGTTTTGCAGGTATCACTTTTGGTAATAAAGATTTTGCAATAGTGGATGATTTTTGGTATAAAAATAGAAATACCAAATCATATATCATTGACCCATCTAAAACAAATGATAATCCAACCATCATTTTTGATCGATCAAGTGAGGATGTTTATTCTGATCCAGGAGAGTTTCAAACAACTTATAATGAGTTCAATAGAACTGTATTGCAATTTAATAAAGATGGAAAAAAATTATATTTAGTTGGTGAAGGTTATTCTCCAGAAGGGAATAAACCGTTTTTTGATGAATATGAAATTGCTACGAAGAAAACCAATAGAGTTTGGAGAGCGGATGGAAAGGAAACTTATGAATATATTGTCAGAGTTTTAGATTTCAACAAATATCAATTGTTGACATCTGTTGAAAGTCCAAAAGTTTTTCCCAATTTATATGTAAAAGATTTAATGAGAAAAATCGCTCCTCGACAAATTACATTTAAGGAAAATCCATATAAATCTTTAGTAAATATCACTAAAAAGAAAATTGAATATAAACGAAAAGATGGAGTTCAGCTTTCTGCAACTATGTATTTACCAGCAGGTTATGATAAAGCAAAAGATGGTCGTTTGCCGATGTTAATGGATGCTTATCCTACAGAATATAAAGATGATAAAGCTGCAGGACAAGTCAAAGAATCACCAAATACTTTTGTGGGATTAAATTGGGCAGCTTCTTTGTTTTGGGTAACTAGAGGTTATTGTATTTTGGAAGATGCTCAATTTCCAATTATTGGTAAAGGAAAAGAAGAGCCTAATGATACCTATATCGAACAATTAGTGGCTGATGCAGAAGCAGTTATAAATTATGTTGACTCACTAGGTGTGGTGGACAAGACAAAATGTGCTGTAATGGGACATTCCTACGGCGGATTTATGACAGCAAATTTACTGGCACATTCCAATTTGTTTGCAGCTGGAATAGCTAGAAGTGGAGCTTACAATCGTTCCTTAACGCCTTTTGGTTTCCAATCAGAGGAAAGAAGCTATTGGCAAGCAATGGATGTCTATAATAAAATGTCTCCTTTCAATTATGCAGACAAATTTAAAAGTCCATTATTGATGATTCATGGCGACGCTGACAATAATCCAGGAACATTTACATTACAAAGTGAAAGATTGTTTCAAGCTATTAAAGGCAATGGTGGAAAAGCAAGGTTGGTTTTGTTGCCTTTCGAAAGCCATGGATATGCAGCTAGAGAAAATATCTTGCATATGCTTTGGGAAATGGATACTTGGTTGGAAAAATATGTAAAAAGAGCTAGTAAATAATATTAAAAAATAAGGGATACTATTGATTTAGTATCCCTTATTTTACTATTAAACTTGGTAATGTCCATATAATGAATGTACAATAATCCTTTTGTTTTCAAATTTGTATATTATTCTATGTTCTTTATTAATCCTTCTTGACCAATAACCTGAATAGTTTGCTTTTAAAGGTTCAGGTTGTCCTATACCTAAAAATGGTGTTTTTGAAATATTTTCTAATATAGAATGGATTTTTTTTAAAGTTTTTAAATCATTTTGTACCCACCAGCCTAAATCTTTCCATGCATTTGGCATGAAATGTATTTCAAACATTTAGTAGTTTTTTTAATTCAATTAGATCTAACTGTGTAGGTTGTATTGTTCCAGATTCATAAGATTCAATACTTTCTAGTATTTTTTTATTAGTAATTTCCTTTGTGGAAATTGTTTTCACATTTTTTACAAAAGATATAGATTTGAAAAATTTTTCAGCAAATTTTATGTCAACCCCTTCAGTATCAATATCAAGAATATATTTCACAGATTTTATTTTTTATATGAATAAACAAATTTAATCTAAATAAAATTATAATCAAATTAATATTTTATTTTAAGTTAATACTTGTTTTTATTGTTTCTATTTTATTGTCAAATTGATATCTATAATAATAATCACCAGTAGGAATTGATTTAATATCAAATGTCAAGGATTGATCGCCTTTATCGATAAAATCATTGTAAAAAGTCTTGATTATTCTACCATCAATGTCTATTAAATCTATTTTAATATTTCCATTTTCTGGAACTAGAAAATTGAGTGTCTGTGTGCTGCTGGCAGGATTCGGGAAAACTTTTAGGTTGAAATTTTCTTGAGTTTTGTTAGATATTGCTTGTTGATCCAATCTTTCTTGGTAGGTATTATCTGGATCTAAAAGGATGAATCCCAACACTTTCCAAAAGCTCTTTTTGATTTTTGTTGGCCGATAATCTACTCCATATTTTTGACAAATTCTTGATTTTTCGGCTTCCCATTTTTCAATATTCAATTTTATTTGGTCGTTCAAATTCAGTACATTATCATGATATTTTTCAACTAATCGGACAGCAATCTCTAGTTCATCTGTATGATTGGTAAAAATATTTTTAATAGCGGAGAGCCCCTTTATTCTTTTCTTTGAAGCAACCACATCTTTATTTTTTCTATATTTAGAAAGAAAATTTCTAAGATAATCTATCTCTTTTTTATCATTTATAGTTATAAAATCATCTAATTTTGTACGTTGGGTATAGATTACTGGCAAAATTTTATTTTGGCGATACACTTCCATTTCCTTGGCGAAATCGTCATTTGCAGTAGCAGAAATGGACTTGTTTTTTTGAGAAAAAGTGCAATTGATGACTATGACTCCAAACGTTATTGAACAGAATAATCGAATATATTTCTTCATTGCAATTTATTTTTATACTTTCGACTTTAAAATTACGAAAAGGTTTAATAAAAATGAAATTTATTGTACTAGATATTGAAGCGACCTGTTGGAAAATTCCTCCACCAGGTTTCATACAAGAAACAATTGAAATTGGGGCTTGTTTGCTGAATCCGTATGGAGAAATGGAATCTACCTTTTCAGCCTTTATAAAACCTGTAAAACATCCACAATTATCCCATTTTTGTACTGAATTGACTTCCATTCGACAAGAAGATGTCGATAGGGCAAAGAAATTTTCCGAAGTTATTGAAAATTTTTATGATTGGGCGGAGTTGGATGATGACGAATCATATAGCATTTGTACTTGGGGGAGTTTTGATAGGAATCAACTTACAAAAGATTGCGAAACCTATGATTTTGATACCGATTGGTTGAGTAATCATTTGAATGTCAAACAACAATACCAAAAGATGAGAAAATTTACCAAATCTACGGGGCTCAAATATGCTCTTGAAAAAGAAAATATTGAATGGGTTGGCAAGCAACATAGGGCATTGGATGATGCAAAAAATTTAGCCAAAATTGTAATAAAATTTAGAGATAATTGGCAATATTAAAATCAATTTTTTTCAACTATTTTGTATTAAAAATTATTATAAATCCATCATTTTCTTCAAAATATAACAAATACCCATTTATTTTTGGGAGTTAGTACCCCAACTATTATATTTGCAAATTATTATAAATAAGAATGAATATAAATTATACCAAAAATATTTTTGGATCTAATGATGATCTGAAATTAATATTGTTGCCAATTGCCAAAAATGATTCATTAAGTAATGTAATTACATCAATTGCAAATGATTACAATTTTTCTGCAGAAATAATTACAAATGAATTTAAAGCGGAAGCAAAAGAACAATTTTCATTTTTTACGAAAAATGTGAAAATCGTTTTACTTGGTTTAGGGCAGAATCCTATTTTTATTGATGTACAAAACATCTTTAGATCTTATGTTTTTCAAAATAAACATAAAGTTCCATCTAATATTGGTGTTAATTTCAATTATTCTTTAGCTAATTTTACCAATTTGATTGAAGCAGCTGTCAATGGTATGTTGCTAGGAAGGTATGCTATTGGTTTATACAAATCAGAGACAACCAACAACTTTTTGTTTAATAGTTCAGAAGCATCTATAACTATTATCTCTGATAATGAACAAGTTGCTAAAAATCAAGCTGAACAAGCAGACAAAATTGCAAATACCCAACTTAAAATATATGATTTAGTAAATAATCCGAGTAATAAAAAAACACCGAAGCACCTAGCTCAAGTCGCTCAGAATTCTGGTAAAGAATTTGGCTATGATGTAAAAGTATTTGATAAACATGACTGTATCGATCAGAAATTTGATGCTTTACTTTCAGTCAATAAAGGAAGCCCTGAAGAGCCTGTGATGATTGTCATGGAATATAAGCCTGAATCAGCAAAAACATCATTGGGTTTAGTTGGGAAAGGCGTAACTTTCGATACAGGCGGTATTTCAATAAAACCTTCTACCAATATGCACTATATGAAGAGTGATATGGGTGGAGCAGCAGCTGTTATTGGAGCAATTGAATTAATAGCAAAATTAAAATTGCCTGTTCATGTGGTTGCAGTGGTGCCTTCTACCGAAAATTGTGTGGATGGAAATTCAATAAAACCAGGCGACGTTATCAATTCATATTTAGGAAAAACAATAGAAGTGATTGATACGGATGCTGAAGGAAGATTGATTCTTTCAGATGCTTTAGCTTTTTTAGCAAAAAATTATACTGTAGATTCAATCATTGATTTTGCAACGCTAACTGGAAGTTGTTTAAGAACTTTTGGATATATCTGTTCTGGATTATTTTCAAATGACGACCAATTGGCGGAAAATTTGTTTAAAGCTGGTGAGGCTTGTGGAGAAAGGATGTGGCGATTACCAATTTGGGATGCCTATTCTGATGATTTAAAATCAGATATTGCTGATTTGAGAAATTTTAGTGGAAAACCATCTGCTGGTGCTATTAGTGCTGCGAAATTTTTAGAAGTTTTTGTAAATGGACATACTTCATGGGCACACCTAGATATTGCAGGAACTGCTTTTTCAGATTCTGAATTTGCTTCTCAAAAAATTCCTACTGCATATGGAATTAGATTGATTTTTGAATATTTACAACAACTTTTGAAAACAAAATAAAAATCCATGGCAACTTCTTTGGTGAATTTATCGACTTATGATGAAAATACAATAAAAGATATTTCAAAATATTCTTTTGGAATCGTTGTTGCAGATTGGAATAAAGAAATAACGCATAAACTTTTTGAAGGTTGTTATGATACATTGTTATTACATCATGCTGATAAAGATAAAATACATGTGTATCAAGTTCCTGGCTCCTTTGAATTGCCATCTGGCTCTAAATTGCTGATGAATAAATTTAAGGTCGATGTAGTTATCTGTTTAGGTTGCGTCATTAAAGGAGATACTAGCCATGATGATTATATTAATAATGCTGTTGCTCAAGGACTTACACAGTTGAGTATTTTGTCTGGGAAACCACAAATTTTCGGATTGGTAACCACCAACAATCTTCAACAGGCAATTGACCGTTCTGGTGGGGTTCATGGTAATAAAGGGGTGGAAGCAGCATACACAGCTATCAGAATGGCACAATTAAAAGAAGATGCGACATTTACTAAAAATACGATAGGGTTTTAAAAGCATATGAAAGCACTTAACTATGAATTAATCCTTTCCTCCAAATCGCCACGAAGAAGTCAATTGTTAAGTGAAGCTGGGTTTAAGTTTGTCATTAAAACAAAAGATACGGACGAGTCCTTCTCCGATGAGCTAAATGTGATGGACGTAGCACCATTTCTAGCTGCGAAAAAGATGGAGGAAGCTATTGATTTGTTAGAACCCAATAAGATTATGTTGACAGCAGATAGCGTTGTGATTGTTGACAATATTATTCTAAACAAACCAGCTGATTACGAAGAGGCAATGCAGATGCTTAGATTATTGAATAATAAATCTCATATTGTTGTCACTGGGATTTGCTTGTCAGATGGGACAAAAAAAGTGGTAGATAAAGGAATTTCTTATGTTACATTCAAAAATATGACAGAAGAAGAAATGGATTTTTATGTAAACACTTACAAACCCTACGATAAAGCAGGTTCATATGCAATTCAAGAATGGATTGGGCATTGTAAAATAGAAAAAATAGAAGGAACCTATTCTAATATTATGGGCTTACCAGTTTATTTAGTGTATGATATTTTAAATAATTGGGATTCCATTTAAGCAATTTTTATGAAAAATTTTATTGAAGAATTGAGATGGAGGGGCATGTTGCATGATGCAATGCCTGGAACTGAGGAATTATTGATGAAAGAAATGGTGAAAGGCTATATCGGTTTTGATCCAACAGCTGATTCTTTAGGAATTGGAAATTTGGTTCAAGTGATGACCTTACTTCATTTTCAACAATGTGGACATAAACCAATTGCATTGGTAGGTGGTGCTACTGGAATGGTAGGGGATCCTTCAGGTAAATCACAAGAAAGAAATTTATTATCAGTAGATACTTTACAATATAATATTGATTGCCAAAGGAAACAATTAGAAAAGTTTTTGAACTTCGATAATGGGGAGAATAGTGCAGAAATTGTCAATAACTACGATTGGTTTAAGGATTTCAACTTCTTGGATTTTATAAGAGAAGTGGGTAAGTATTTGACTGTCAATTATATGATGGCAAAAGATTCCGTAAAAAACAGACTAGATAAAGAGACTGGAGAAGGAATGTCTTTCACCGAATTTACCTATCAATTGATTCAAGGGTATGACTTCTTTTATCTTTGGAAAAATAATGGGATTAAATTACAAATGGGTGGCTCTGACCAATGGGGCAATATTACAACTGGAACAGAATTAATTCGAAAAAAGGAAGGTGGGGAGGCATTTGCTTTAACCACACCTTTAATTAAGAAAGCGGATGGTACCAAATTTGGTAAGACAGAATCTGGAAATGTGTGGTTGGATGCAAAGCGAACTTCACCTTATCAATTTTACCAATTTTGGCTTAATTCGTCTGATGCAGATGTAGAAAATTATATTAAGATTTTTACTTTATTGGATAAAACAACGATTGATGAGCTCATTGAGCAACATAAATTGGCTCCTCATGAAAGACTTTTGCAAAAAACTTTAGCTAAAGATATTACCATTAGAGTTCATTCTGAGCAAGATTATAATAATGTTTTGAAGGTGAGTGAAGTGCTTTTTGGCAACCTAGATGCAACTTCTTTACTTGGCTTTGATGAATCAATGATGAACATAATTTCAAATGAAGTTCCATTTTTTGAAATTAAAAAGGAAGATTTCAATGAACAATGCCCAATAATTGAATTATTAGCAACTTTCACTTCAATATTAAAATCTAAAAGTGAAGCTAGAAATGCAATTAAAGGAAATTCGATTTCCATTAATAAAATAAAAATCACAGATGAAAAACACGAAGTGAAACCTTCGGATTTATTGTGTGGCAAATTTTTATTTGTTGAAAATGGCAAAAAAAATAAAATAATAGTAAAGGTTGTTTAATTTATAATAATATTGGAAAACAAAGTAAAAATAGATATCGATTTCATTTTGAATCACTTAGGGGAGGAAAGAGAAAACTACTATAACGCAGTTGCTCCCCCAATTATTCAATCCAGTAATTTTTCATTAAAGGATATTCCCACAATGCGGAAAGCCTTTTCTAATGAAATGAAAACACACCTTTATTCCAGAGGAAACAATCCGACAGTTGAAATTTTAAGAAAGAAAATTGCAGCTTTAGAAAATGCTGACGATGCTTTGATATTCGGTAGCGGTATTGCTGCTGTTGCTGCAGCCATGATGAGCCAATTAAAGTCTGGCGATCATGTAATCTGTGTGGAATCTCCATACAGCTGGGCATATTTTTTATTGACTAAATATTTTCCTAAATTTAATATTAGTGCCACTTTTGTTGATGGTAAATCATTAGTTGCAATTGAAAATGCTATTCAACCCAATACTAAATTATTGTATTTAGAAAGCCCAAATACTTTGGTTTTAGATCTTCAAGATTTAGAGGGATGTGCTAAATTGGCAAAGAAATATAATATAGTCACGGCAATTGATAATAGTTATTGCTCTCCGATTTACCAAAGACCTATTGAAATGGGAATTGATATTGTTATTCATTCCGTTACAAAATATTTGAATGGGCATAGTGATGTAATGGCAGGTGCTATATGTAGTTCCCAAGAAATAATTAATTCGATATTTGAAAATGAATTCATGGCATTTGGAGGAATAATCTCTCCACATGATGCAGCATTGGTTATCAGAGGTTTACGTACCTTGCCAATTAGATTGGAACGTTCCTCTTCTTCAACAGAAAAAATTGTAAATTGGTTAAGCAATCATCCAAAAGTTAGAAAAATATATTATCCTTTTTCAAATACTCATCCACAATATCAATTAGCAAAAAAACAAATGTCAGGTTCTGGTGGTTTGTTTTCAGTTGAATTTGATTGTGATGATATTCTTAAAATGGAACAATTTGTTCATGCTCTCAAATATTTTTTAATTGCTGTTTCCTGGGGTGGTCATGAGTCATTGATGATGCCAACCTGTGGTTTTTACAATATACCAGGTAAAGAAAATTCACATTTACCCGTTTCATTTATTCGATTTTATATCGGATTAGAAGACCCAAATATTTTAATTCAAGATATTGAACAAGCATTGTCTTTCATTTAATAATCGAATATTTCTGCAACCTCAAATGAAAATTCTGGAAATATATGTGGAGAAATGGTTCCAGTCTTTATAAAAACTTCCTTTAATTCAAATTTATCTTGATTTAAAATATACATTTCTATCGACTTCTCGTCTGGATAAATTACCCAATATTCTTTCACTTTTACTTCTTGATATAAATCAAATTTTATTTTAATATCTTTTCTTGTTGTATGAGGTGAGATAATTTCAATCAAAAAATCTGGAACACCGAAACAGCCTTTATCTTGAATTATACTTACATCACAAATTACACATAAATCGGGCTCAACTACAGTATTAGGTTTTCCTTTTTTATTTGTAACAGGTAAAATAACATCATAAGGAGCAAAGAAAACCTGACATGGTTTTCCTTTGAAATGATTATAGAATTTACCAGACAACTCCATTAAGGACATTTGATGTCGAGTGTTTGGAGATGGAGACATTTTGAATATCTTCCCTTTAATTAATTCTACATAATAATCAAAGTCGAATTTCAAATAATCTTCATAAGTATAATCATCGCCATAGGCAGCCATTGGATCTTCAACTCTATTGTTTTCTGATAAGTCACTCATAATAAATGTTTTAGTGATACAAATATAATATATTTTTTAAAACTTAAGCACTTTTTTTCTTCGTAACTTTTCTTTTTACTTTGGTGGTTGGTTTGATTTTAAAGTTTTTTTTTGCAAAATCCATTTGAAATTTAAGGCAGTCAAACTGATAACAATCAATAACCAAACATATTTCCAAACTGTAGAGGAGAATATTCCAATCGTTTTTGCATACATTTCTAAATCTGATGATGGACCAACATTGAAATCCTTAATGATATGCCAAATGGAAGCAATTCCAATAAAGATTAAAATTTCATGTTTGTAAACGGTATTTCTAATGTAAATTAATCCTACAGCAATGGCAATTAAAAGTATAGAAGAAAGTAAATTGTCATACCAAAATATAGCAGCAATGGATAATAAAACAGCAAAAATTGTAAGAATAATTGAATCTAACCAATGCCTTTTAACACCTAAATAAAATAATAAATTTCCAAAAATAGCACTTCCGATATAACCACCCATTAAGATTATGGAAGCTACACCACCTTGCGAAGCACATTGTCCGCTTCCATCTTCATTGATTCTCAAGGAATTTACACTGCCACCTGTTAAGATGGCACCAAGAGCATGACCTAACTCATGCAAAGCAGTTACTAAAATAGTAATTGGATAAAGTAGAACTTTTGCTAAAGTGCCACCCACCAATTGGATTACCACAAAAATGCCTAATGCAATGCTAATCCTAATTATACTATTTTTATCCATATTATATTAATTTTCGATAAATAATGATTTTATAGATTGTGAATCTTCAGGTTTCAATCTGCCACTTAAAATTAATCTTAATTCCCTCCTTTTTAATGCACCATCAAACAAATTCTGTTCTTCGTTTGACAAAGGAATTACTTGTGGCACTTCTATCGGTTTTAATGTTTTATCTTCCAAACCTACAAAAGTATAATAGGAATGATTGCACCTTTTAGGATTTTTACCTTTGATATCAGCAGTAAAAACCTCAACAAATATTTCTACTGAAGTATTAAATGCTCTGGTCACACATGCCTCTAAAGTAACGATTTCTCCAAGATGTATGGGTAGTTTGAACGAAACATGATCTACTGAAGCAGTAACAACATGAGCTTCACAATGCTTTCCAGCACAAATACTTGCAACGATATCCATCCATCTTAAAAGATTGCCGCCCATAAGATTTCCCATTGGATTCGTATCATTTGGCATTACCATTTCGGTCATGGTTGTTCTAGATTCAGATACTTTCTTTTCTACAATTACTTTAGACATATTTTTATTAAATTTAGGTCAAAGATAATTATTCTTTTTGCCATAAATCGAATTCTAAACAATATTACAGATATTCTAATTTCAAAAACAACAATTAATAGACGATATTCTATATTAATTCTATGAAATTGAAAATTAGTTATGTTAATTTGGATATTAATTCTATTTTTTTTGTTTCTAATTTAATTATTCAATTATTTTTGCAAACATAAATCAATCAAAATGTCAGTCCATAAAGAAGTAAAACGAATAACCACTCATGTTATTCAAGCAATGAAAACTAATGGGGAAAAAATCACGATGCTTACAGGCTACGATTTTTCAATGGCTAAAATTCTTGATGAGGCTGGCATTGATATCATATTGGTGGGTGATTCTGCTTCAAATGTTATGGCAGGGCATGAAACCACTTTGCCCATCACTTTGGATCAAATGATTTATCATGCCCAATCCGTAGTTAGGGCGATAAAAAGAACATTTGTTGTTGTAGATATGCCTTTTGGTTCATATCAGGGAAATTCTACTTTGGCATTAAAATCTGCCATAAGAATCATGAAAGAATCTGGTGCTCATGCTATAAAAATGGAAGGTGGCTCTGAAATTGAAGAGTCCATAAAAAGGATTTTATCTGCGGGTATTCCAGTAATGGGTCACTTAGGATTGACTCCTCAATCTATTTATAAATTTGGAACTTATACAGTTAGAGCAAAAGAAGAATTGGAAGCAAATAAACTATTGGAGGATGCTAAATTTTTAGATCAAATTGGCTGTTTTTCTTTGGTTTTAGAGAAAATTCCATCTTCATTAGCAAAAGTTGTATCTGAATCTATTGAAATTCCGACTATTGGAATTGGTGCAGGTCCGCATACTGACGGACAAGTATTAGTTACCCATGATTTATTAGGAATAACAAAAGATTTCCAACCTAGATTTTTAAGAAGATATATGAATCTTTTTGATGATATCAAAGTTGCAGTTGAGTCCTATATTGGTGACGTAAAATCTAATTCATTTCCAACAGATAAAGAATCGTATTAATTTTAAAATTAAGGTTTGTGAAAAAAGTAATAATTATTATTGGAATAGTAGGTGCTGTTCTAGCAGCATACTTTGGGAATAAATATTTTGGAAGCAACGTTAATTCTAATTTAACGGATCCTTATGTAAATATTCCTACTGGATCAAATTTTGATGAAGTTGTAAAAATTTTGGTTGATAAAGGGATAATTATTGATGAAGATTCCTTCAGATCACTTGCTAATAGAATGAAATATGCAAAGCCATCCATGAGAGCAGGTAGATTCAAAGTAAAAGAAGGATGGAGCAATTATGATTTGATCAAGCACCTAAGGGCAGGGGAGCAGTCACCCGTTAAAGTTGTTTTAAATTATGAAAGATTGTTAGAAGATATTGCTGGAAAAGCTGGGAAAGTTTTGGAAAGCGACTCTTTGAAATTATTGCAAGTGTTTAATAATCAACAGTTTTTAGACAGTATTGGGTATTCTAGAGATGAGTTGATGAGTATTTTTATTCCTGACACTTATGAAATGTTTTGGAATATAACTCCTGAAAAGTTTGTTACAAGAATGTTAGCGGAATCAAAATCATTTTGGGAGAAAAATGACCGCCTATCAAAAGCAAAGAATATGAACATGACGCCTAAACAAGTATATGCTTTAGCTTCAATCGTTGAAAAGGAAAGTCAAAACAAAGAAGAGAGACCTACTATAGCTGGAGTATATTTGAATAGATTGAATATTAATATGAAATTGCAAGCTGATCCAACTTGTGTATTTGCTTCAAAAGATTTTGAAACGAAAAGAGTTACAAACTATCATTTGAGTTTTGATTCTCCATTTAATACATATATGTACAATGGACTTCCTCCAGGACCAATTAGCATTGCTTCTGCCTCAAGTATTGACGCAGTTTTGAATCGTGCTCCACATAATTATCTATATTTTTGTGCTAAAGCTGATGATTCAGGTACTCATGCATTTGCAGAAAATCTGACTGGACACAACTTGAATGTTGCAAAATATATTCAAATGTTAAACGCAAAAGGTATTAAATAAAAGGATTTTTATTATTTGCTTTTTTTAGCTTTTGATTTTACGACACCGAATTTTGCAAATTCAATAGCTAAATCTATCCAATAATCTATATCACTGTCTTTTTCATAACCTGATTCCTCAATAAATAAGAATCCTCCCATTGGTTTTCCTGTAAAGTCCATGGGTTTTACGCCAGTTTTTGCAAATTGAGCTTCAAATTTCTCATTTAAAACTCTAAGCATTATGTAATTTTTAGAGACACCAATACACATTTTTTCTGCAATCATAAATGCGATGCCACCGAACATCTTTTTTTCGTAAAACTCTACGCCTTTTTGATTCAGTTTGTCGGATATTATTGTTGCAATTGATTCATTATAAGCCATATATGCTATCATTGATTTCTTGAACAGTAGTTGGCTTCATTTCAACATTTATTGGATTTTGAGCATCAAAAGTCGTATTAGTTTTACCTAATTCCCAAGTATTATTTACACTTGCAATACTAAGTATTTTCATATCCGTATTAATTGGAATATTATTATGATAAAAATACTTTTCGTCCTTATTATATTGACACTCAATTACAGTATTTGAATTATTAAAGACTGCAAATACTCGAGTATTTGCATCATCTCTTCCGCCTGAAACCTTTATTTTAAGCATATCTTTCGGGTTAGTACTTGCCAATGGCTGTGCAAGAATTAACCAACCAAGTCTTCTACTTGAAAATTGATAACCATCAACAACATTACTATTTCCGATGGGCCAAGATGACAAAATAGCTTTATCTGCATTGTTTGTACTATCTATACCTCTACCGATTTCTATGTTTCTATTAATTTTATTTGAGGTTCCATAATACAAATTAAAATTATTGACAAAATTGGTAGTTGGTGATTGTAGCAGTACAAATTGATTCGCAGAAACAAAAAGTGGTGTATAATCGCAAATGATATTCAACTTCACGATTTTTTCGTAATTCAAAATTTCATCTGAATTGGTCTTGGTAAACAAGTGGTGTATTATTAATTCCCCTTTCTTTTTGATTTCTGTAACTTTTACATCTAATTCGTTGCAATACAGTGGTTTGGTGCCTGAATTGAGTAGCTTACCCGATTGGTCACAAATATCATTCGGCTCAGTAATTATCCTAAATCCTGATTTTAAAGTGATTGTATCTTGAAGGTTTCTTAAAAAAGATTGAGTAATTGCTTCTTGACCTAAACCATCTAATAATGATTGTATTTTCTCACTTGGATTAGCTGGGCTTGCTTCGAAAAAATACTGATCATAACCACATGATATATAGCTCAATATAAATATAAAAATATAGTATTTGTACATGAATTATAGTTTAAATCCAATTCCTATTTGAGAACCTACCATGGACATTTTTTGACTCAATTGATAACCAGATGTCGTTACATCATTTAAGACATATCTAAAATTAGGTTCGATAAATACGTAGTTTGTTTTTGATATTGGCATTTGTAATTGCAAACTTGCAATCAATGAAATTCCTGCATTCGCTTTATATACATCTGCTTTTTTGGGATCAAATCTATCAATAGAAATTGGTGAATTTAAATTATTTAATATTTTTCCCTCTTGGATAAACGTCAAATTCAACGAAACTCCAGCATTAACTTGAATTAAAAAAATTTGAAAATCTTTTCTGATAACCCAAAGTAATAGGAATATCTATAAATTTATACTTATTGGATACTTGACTCACATTATAACCATTTTCGTAAGAAGTAGTGTGATGACTTTCGGTCCAGCATCTGTTTGTATAGTGTCGATGATTGTGATAATTCTTGTCCCAGGATTTTTATGGATAAACTTTGAATTGATTTGATAATAATCATCCCTGCTTTTATTAAAAGCTCTTTTGTATGTATAAATTAATCTTCCACCATAACCAATATTCATTTTTTCCAGTTTCAGAAAATTCTCTGTTTTGAATAAATGTAGTTTGATCTCCATCTTTTGAACCAAATTTATTATTTGTGAAACCTCCATTGAAATAAATTTCTCCTTTCAAACTATGATCTGGAGTTTCATCGCCATAACATCTTTTATCGGTTTTGAATTTAAACTTTCTTGCTAAAGGAAGTTGATTCATATCTAATTGGTAATCTTTGCTTTGTAAGTAACTTTGAGACTTATTTAAGCTTGAAATTAATTTACTAGTGATATAATTAGTATTAACTTCTGTAATTTGATTATCAATCGAAACGGCTTGATTTGCTGATTCTTCTAATTTAGTATTATCTAAAAGAGCAAAATCTTTTTGGTTGTTTTTATAATTTTGAGTTTTTAATTGTTCATTATTTACATTTGTTTCAACCACTTTTTGTTTCAAACTAGTATTTATAATTTTTAAATTCGAATTTGATTTTCTTTTGATAATCAATTTGTTAGAATGAGTATTGTTTTCAGTAAAAGTTGTTAAATTTTCACCTTTCGAACTATTATTTTCTTCTTCTTCAATATTTAGGACATTTTTGTTTGATGAATTATTTATAATAATATTCTTATTTTCATTTTCACTATAAGTATTTACAGTAGAAACAACAGTAGGATTTTCAGGAACTAAATTATTGGAAGTTTGAATAACTAGGTTTTTGTCCTGATTATTTTTGTTTAAATTGATATAAGCAAAAGAAAGTAACCCAATTCCTATAAATCCTAATAAAATCAAGCCAAATCTATTGTTGTACCAAATTGGTAAAGGTTTTTCATTATTTTCTTCTTCCATTTTTTTCTGAATATCTGCCCACATATCTGCTCTAGGCTGAACAGACCAATTCTCAAATTTCTTTTTATAATGATCATCCAATGGATTAAAAGTATTCATATAGCGATTTTGTAAATTTTTCTAATTTTTTCATTTAATAATTTCCTAGCTTTAGTCAGTTGGGAACGGCTTGTACTTTCTTGAATACCAAGCATTTCTCCAATTTCTGCATGACTAAAACCCTCTATAGCATAAAGGTTAAAAACGATTTTATAACCTTCGGGTAATGTATTAATTATCGATAACAAATCTTGTTCGGACAACTGACTTATTACGTCTGGCATAACAGTTAAGTCAGAATGATAATCTTGATAAGAAATTTCTTGATGTGTTTTTGATTTTTGATAATGTCTCAAAGCCACATTTACAATAACTCTTCTTACCCAGCCTTCTAAAGATCCGTCATTTCTGTAAGAATGAATATAATTAAAAACTCTAACAAACCCATCTTGTAATACATCCTCAGCATCTTCCAAAGAACTAGTATAACGAATGCATACCGCAAACATTTT
>JADJVK010000014.1 GCA_016710625.1 Saprospiraceae bacterium | reverse complement strand
AACAAAAATAAATCACATTACATTGACAATCTGATTATTATGCAATAATTGATTGATGATTTCTAGTATATTTGTATTATTATAAAGCAAAAAAAATAACTGTGCAGACACAACTAGAACTAGTAAAAGAGGTTTTGTAGAAGTATTTTAATCGTCTTTATATTCTTTAATATTGACATATAAAAAGTACTATTTTCAATTCTAATTTTAATAATTTAAACTGTTTACTTCTAAACTTTATTATTTCTAATCAAATTGGCTCTATTCTTTATTGATGTTTTCTATCTTCACAATAGAAATTTGTATGATAGCTTTTTCAAACAACAAAGTATAAGCATTCTTTAAAATTGTATAATTGGAAACAACCAAAATCAAAATGATTGAAGAAATTAAAACTTATAACGAAAAACAGATTTTAGAAGATGAGGAAATTTGCAACTTACTTGCAAACACAATAAATAACAATTTGAAAGAAGCTGAAAGTAAAATTTGGCATGCACATCCAGTTTGGTTTGTGGCAATCCTGTCTATTGGTTACAGCAAGCAGAAAAAGGGAATAAGACTCATGTTTTGGAGTAGAGCTGATTTTGAAGAAACTAATTTAAACGATAAAGGTTGAAAAACCTAAGGTATGCATCTATTTTCTACAATCAAATTTCAGAAATTGATTCAAACGACTTGAGTCGATGGCTGATAAAATCAAAAGAAATTCAATGGGATTATAAAAACATTGTGAAAAGAAAGGACAACTTGAAAGATTGTGTTAAACAATAATAAAATATTATGGAAAAATTACAATACAAAGTTAGCATCAATGCACCAGTGGCTAAAGTTTATGATTTTTCATGTTGGAAATCAACAATAAATCAACTTATGAGCAAATGGACATCTTTCTTTAATCCTACGTCCAACTTATGAAGGTAGTTGGGAAGGGAAACAAAATTCTAAACTGGTACTAACAGTGCTGTAGATGAAAAGGTGAAAAGGAGTATGGTTTCAAGGATTGATTCGAAAATGTTCCCAACCAATTTGTATCCATCCAACAATATGCAAGCAGATTAAGGCTGATAAGGAAATTACTGAAGGTCCAGAAATTTGGAAAAATGGGCAAATGGTTTTGAAAATTATACATTTGAAGCAACCAATCAGACAACAAATGTTACAGTTGACTTAGACACCGCAGCAGATTTTGTTGATTATATGAACCAAAACTACCCAATTGCACTCAATAAGTTGAAAGAAATATGTGAGAAATAATTAAATACAAAAATATAAAGTTATATAGTCAAACATATACCATCAATAGAAATATCTCATTCAATATTATTAAAAACAACTTTTTAAAAAATATGCAAGTAAGAGAAAGTATTGGATAAAATACAATAAAATGTTATAATACCTGACGATTTTGAAACTTAATTGAAGATAATCGTTCACAATTCTTTATAACACAAATAACATTTTAGAATATGACATTGATTGATAATATTAAGCTAACTTTTGAAAAACATTTCAGCAAAACGGCAGAAGTTTTCATTGTGTTGACACTTGGATTTGGCTTATTCATTTATAACTCAACTTCTGTCATTATTAGCAATAAAATATCTGTTACAACTCAAACATATAATAGTTTTGATTTCATTTTTATTATTATTTATGAGATTATCCTTGACTATAATTGCCGGCTTTTTTAAAAAAGAATTGGACATACTAAAGACTTTAACCTAGATTTTACGCGCTAAAATGATTAGATAGCTATCCTATTGGATTTGTATCGAGAAATGATTAGAACAATTTTTTCAAATATTATTTTTCAGTTTTATAATAAGAGCATCCTATCACACCTATCAGGGTTGGTCAAAGTTACCGATGGTTTTTATAATGGCTTTGGTTTTTGGAGTTTATTACATAAAGTTTAAAAAACTATGGCCTATAATAATTGCACATGGAATTGGAAATATTTTCCATTTCTTAAACATTCATTACCAATGGATTAATACTATGTAAAAGTGATATTGAAAAAGTTACAATGTAAAATAATAGGTATCTAAATAACAATTATTACAAAATATAAATGAATCCAAAAAAAAATGGTGACAATTAATACTTGCCACCTTTTTTTAAAATTTTCTAATTTTTTAAAGTATCCCTATATGCAGGGTCGTCCACCGGTAAAGTATATTCTTTTTGTTTTTTACCGAAAACAGAGACATTAACATATCGTTTAGGATTCAATCTGAAATCTTGTAATAGCAAATCCAAATTTTTACTTACTTTACTCAAATCTTTGCTTAATCCATTCATATTTGTATAAAGAGAACCGTCGTTCATCAACTTCGCCATAGTGCCATCCCCTTTATTCACCTTTGTAAGAATTGAATTCAATTCGCCCACAGCTTGGTCTGTTTTAATTAAGGTTTGATTGGCTTTTTCCATGGCTAAACTTGCAGATTTTAAAGTACCATCAATATTGCCATTTTTCACTTGCAAACTAACTGCATCTAAATTATTAATCAAAGATTTTATTTGGTTGTTACTTGCTGCAAGATTGGCAGAAATTGCATTCAGATTCTTCATTGTAGCATTTATATTACTTGAAGAAGCATTCATAGTCGCATCCATTGAAGCTGTTGTACCTTTCAAATGGTGCAAAACCACTTCTAAATCATTCAAAGCCCTACCGATACTATTGCTCGGATTTTTAATGGAACTATCCAAACTATCTAATATACCTCTTGCATTATTTTTAAATGAGCCAATATAACTCTCAAACTGCTCTGGACGACCTAGCATAGCTTGTAACATCCCTTCTGTCTCTCCTTTCAGATAATCGCCACTCACCACACAATCATCCCCAGAACAAGGTGCAGTATATCTTAACTCTACAGCTTTCCCTCCCATCAATCCAGCATTTACGATAACTGCAGTAGAATTTTTTGGGAAAATAATTTTTCCTTTGATATTCAAAACGACAATAATCGTATTCAAATCAGCCGGTTTCAAATAAATATCTTTCACAACCCCAACTTCGAAACCATTGATTAATACAGGAGAAGAAACCTTTAATTGATCAATATTTTTATATTCAACATATATATTCTTTGATGAAGATAAAATGTTTTGCCCTTTCAAAAATTTAAAACCCCAAATAAATAATCCTACTGTTACGATTGCTAAAATTCCAATTTTTCCTTCGTTCGATAACTTCATAATTTTTTTATTATATTTTAGATTCAGAAGAGTTTTTTTCCATTTTCATACATGACTAAAAAAACATCCTTAAATCCTATATTTTTTAAACGGTTGATTTCTGCTTTTGCATCCGAATAATTTTCATAATCCATAGAGTAACATTTAAACAAACCTTTTTCCATTTCCACTTGTACCTTTTCTATTTCAGACCATTTTTTTGAATTCAGGTCAGGTTTTTTACTCAAAGCAGCTATTTGAATTCTGTATGTTCTATTGATTACTAAAGATTCTGACTTCTTATCCGCTTTTTCTTTCTTATCTATTTTCTCAGTTTTTTTCACTTTTGGTGCATCAGCAATTGACTCATCTTCCCCATTTTCATTCTCTTCCATTTTGTTTTTGTAAGCAACAAAAGATTTTACTATTGAGTTTGCAATAGTTAATTGTCCATCATCTGATGCTAAAAACTGGCATTCCTCCTCATTTGATAAAAAACCAGTTTCTATCAAAACACTAGGCATCGCCGTCTGATGAAGCACCAAAAATCCAGCTTGTTTTACGCCTTTACTTTTTCTTTTTGCAACAGCAGAAAATTTACTTTCAACTAACTCGGCAAATTTAATACTTTGCCCCATAAATCCTCTTTGAAATTGAGAAAGTAAAATATGGCTTAATGGAGAATTTGGATCATAACCATTATAGTTTTTCAAATAATCTTTTTCCAATAAAATTGAATTATTTTCTCTTTTGGCAACCTCCAAATTACTCTCGACCTTATGTAAACCCAAAGTGTAGGTTTCTGTTCCAAAAATATGCCCATTTTTTTTTGGATTAGGCATTGCATTGCAGTGAATGGAAATAAATAAATCTGCTTTTGCATTATTTGCGATATCTGATCTTTCAAATAATGGCACAAAAACATCTTTTTTTCTAGTGTAAACAATATCAATATCTGGATACTTTTCTGCTATCAACTCCCCTATTTTCTTAACTATTTTTAATGTAATTGTTTTTTCAGTAATATCATTATTTTTGCATCCAGAATCGTTTCCTCCATGACCAGCATCCAAAACAATTTTTTTGATGCGATAATTTGTTTTACATTTGCCCTCATATAAATCATTATTGACATTTGATGTACTAAATGCAATGTTAATAAAAACAAAAAAAACAATTAACAGATAACGAATTATCATTTTCAAACGTATATAACTCATTAATTGAGCGAAAGATATTTCTAATTTAAATGCAAATAAACAAAAAAATATCATTTTTTAAGTGTATTCTGCTTCAATTTATTTGTAGTTTCTTATTGGTATCAACTATTAATGCCCAAACAAAAGCAGATAGTTTGATTACTATAAACTCAGATACTACTAAAAAATTGTCTAAAGATAGTATTGTATTGAGGAAACCAATCAATATTTCTAAAGATGCAATTGAAACAGAAATTACTTATACAGCTGAAGATTCGGTTATTATTGATAACGAAAGTGAGATTATCCAATTATATGGTTTGGGCAGAAAAGCGACTTTGAAATACGAGACCTTTTCTTTAAGGTCAGATTATATAGAAATTAATCGAAAAAATAATGTCGCAACTGCCTATGGTGTAAAAGACAGTACTGGAAAAATAGCAGGAAGACCTGAATTCAAAGATGCCACTCAAACTTTTTTGAGCGATGAATTGAAATATAATTTTAAATCGAAAAAAGGAATCATTAGCCAAGCAAAATCCAAGCAAAATGATTTGTACGTCCATAGCACTAGAGCAAAAATTATCCCCGATAGTACTCAGGTGGATTCAGCAGGAAACAATAAGCAAATAATCTACAATAAAGATGCATTTATTACAACTTGTAATGCTGAACATCCCCATTTTGGAATTCGAGCAACCAAACTGAAATTGGTTCCTGACAAATTAGCAGTAATTGGACCTTCTATTTTGGAATTAGGCGGTATTCCTACTCCGATTGTGCTTCCATTTGGTTTATTTCCAATCAATAAAAATAAGCATCAAGGTATTTTAATTCCAAATAATTACGAAAACTCTCCCAACTTAGGTTTAGGAATTTTGGGATTGGGTTATTATATTCCAATTAACGACCAAATTAATTTGACTTTAAAGACGGATATCTTTTTCAGAGGAACAATAAGACTCTCTGCATCAAGTGATTATATTAAACGTTATAAATATAGAGGAAATATTAATTTATCTTTTGCAAGAAATGTATCTGAGGTGGAAGGTAAAGATGTTTCTGTTTTCGCCTATGGATTAAAATTATCACATGCTCAAGATGCAGCAGCTCATCCTACAAGAACCATTGGTGGGTCAATAAATATACAAACCAATAGTTATCAACAAGTTAATAGGAATGACTACCGAAGTGTAACAGATAATTCCTTAAGTTCAAACTTTAGTTATAATCAACGTTTCCCAGGCAAACCATATTCATTGGCAGTTTCGATGTCCCATTCTCAAAATACGAGGACCAGAGAAATGACCATTAATTTACCCAATATAGATTTTAATGTAAATACTATTTTCCCATTCAAAGATTCAAAAAGAATTGGTAGTGAAAAATGGTATGATAAAATCGCTATGCAAAACTCCGTCCGATTACAAAATACTTTTAAAACGACTGATACTACCTTATTTTCCAACAAAACACTTAAAGATGCTCAATTTGGAATCAAACATAGTGCTAGTGTGAATGCTTCTTTTACAGTTGCAAAATATTTCATCGTAACACCGAACATTAGTTTTAACGATTATTACTATTTGCAATCCGTCACAAAAACATTTGATGAAAAAAATAAAACCATCCGTTACGACACCATTTATAATTCAGATAGTTCAAAAAAATACCCAAATCCTGTACTTTTAAGTAATGGAAAAATTGATACCATTTACAATAGAGGGCTAAAACCACTATTTGACTACAATGTTGGGGTGAGTATGCAAACTAAAATTTTTGGTACTTTGCAAATGAAAAAAGGATGGCTAAAGGGAATTCGCCATGTAATTACCCCAAGTGTCGGCTTTTCATTTACACCAAGTTTTACTTCAAAACAGTGGAATTATTTTGATAGTTTAAGAACATTAGATTTATTAGGTAAATGGAACTCTAGTTTATATTCAAAATATGAAGGTGCGATATTGGGCTATCCGTCCAATACGACCAAAAGCATGAGTTTAAGCTATAGTTTGACTAATAATTTCGAGTTAAAATATCGAAACAAAAAAGACACCGTAGATAAGAAAGTAAAACTTTTGGAAAATATTTATATCAGTGGAAATTACAATTTAGCTGCAGATTCGTTTCAATTTAGTCAGATTGGTATGTCCACAAATACCAATTTATTCAAGAATTTTACAAACCTGAGTCTTTCTGCTACCTTCGACCCCTATGCAAAAGATTATAGTGGCAATTTCCCAGTCCGACTCCAAACCTTAGAATGGAAAAAAAACAAACGACTTTTAAGGTTTGAATATTTGTCAATGGTAATTTCAAATAGGGCAACCATCAGACAAATTAGAGATTTATTCACCAAAAAACCAGCTACCGAGCCAGAAGGAGCACAAAACTCTTCCATAAATATTAGTCAAAGAGGTGTGAAACCAACTTCAACTGAAAGTGTGACTCCTAAGACTGAAAACAAAGAATTATCAATTGTTGACCTTTTCGACAATTTCAGCCTTAGTCATAATTATCAAATAAATGTAACAAAAACCTTAAAGGGAAGAGATACTTTGGTTATTGGAAGTAATTCATTGAATTTTCAAGGGGAGCTCAAGATAACAGACAAATGGAGTATTCGTTTTGGAAATATTGGTTATGATTTCAAATTCAAATCCTTAACTTATCCTGATTTAACCATTTATAGAGACTTACACTGCTGGGAAATAGGAGGAAGTTGGCAACCACAAAGGGGTACCTATACCTTTTATCTGAGAGCCAAGCCGGGTACTTTCGGATTTTTAAATGTTCCATATAATCGAAGCAACCAAGTCGATGGATTTAAAGGGTTTTGATATTAATTTGAATTAGAATACATTACATACATTTAATATTGGTATAATATGTGCTATTAATATGTTAATAAATTTTGTTAACATGTTAGGAATTGGCTCAAGAGTAAAGCATCCAGCTTATGGGGAAGGCGTAATCACAAGATTACATGTAGTGGCTTACGAAGTATGTTTTATACAATATGGTATCAAATCAGTTGGGAAAGAATATACTAATTGGGAAGTTATCGAAGCAATTGCACCAGAAGAAAGCATCACTTTCAACGAAGCAGAAAAATCATTAGTAAAAATATTAAAAGCTTGGTCAGACATTAGCGAAGTAGTTCCAATAGCTGATAAGTGGAAAAACGGAAAAATGATATTGGAACCAGGTGAAGTTGGGCTTCAAGGCAAAGAAATTCCGATAGATACTTTTTTTCACAAAATCACAATGACTCGAGATAGATTGAGAGTAATGGAGCAAAAAATAAATAGTAGTAAATTAGAAGAGGACGAAAAAATTGATCTTCAACAATATTTAACTAGAATTTATGGAAGTTTGACAACTTTCAATATACTCTTTAAGAACAAAGAACATAACTTTGTTGGAGAAAAAACTAAGTAATGTATTCAATTAAAAACTTTTATCCATTAATTTTATTAATCTTTGTTATTTCCACTGTATTTACAGCTTGTATAACAACTAATTCAACTTATGAAATATTAGCACCTGGAAAGTGGCGAGGTGTTATGTTTTTGGAAGGTTACAATAGAGGAGTTGGAACTAAAAAAGAGCCTGCAATAGGTTCTGATTTTGTTTCAGGTGCTGAATTACCTTTCAATTTCGAAGTTGTATATGATTCTACAAACAAGATTCATTTAGAATTTATCAACGGTTCCGAAAAAATAAGAGTGGACCAAATAAAAATTGGTAGAGATAAAGCTACTGCTCATGATACAATCGAAGCCTATTTTCCAGAGTATGACACCTATCTTCATGCAGTTTTTAACGTGGGAATTATGGATGGCGAATGGGTGGTGCCTTCGAAAGATAATTATAGAATACCATTTCAAGCAAAATACAGCCAAGATTACCGATTTACGAATTTAAAGAAAAAGCCAATTGCGGATATCTCAGGAAAATGGGAAACTGTTTTTATGGATGACAAAGACACCACTAAAGCAATTGGAGAATTCGTTCAAGCTGAAAATAATTTAACTGGGACATTCCTTACAGAAAGTGGTGATTACCGCTACTTAGACGGCACAGTTCAAGCCAATAAATTGTATCTTTCATGTTTCGATGGAGCTCATGCCTTTTTGTTTGAAGGAAAAATAGAAGCTGATAATACAATAAATGGAATATTTTATTCTGGAAAAAATTACAAGGCTACTTGTTCTTCCAAAAAGACTACTAGTAATACTTTAGCTTATCCATTTGAGTTGACTAAATTTTCCTCAAGTCCAGTAAATCAACAATTTAAAAATACAGATAATCAATCATTTAATTTAAATACTGGAAAATATAATGGAAAAAACAAGGTGATTTTGATATCTGGGACATGGTGCCCGAATTGTAAAGATGCCACAAAATTTCTTGTAAATTACCAAAAAGAGCATCCAAATAGCAATTTTGAAATAATTGGTACTTATTTTGAAAGATATAAAGATACAACTTTGGCAAATAAACATTTGAAAGAATATAAAAGAGTAATGGGAATCAATTATGACATTTGTCATGTTGGAAAGGCAAGTAAAGATGAAATACCATTAGTTTTTCCACAAGTGATAAATCCGTCAGCATTTCCAACCATTTTATTTTTGAACAAAAAAAATATTATCCAAAAAATATATACTGGCTTTTATGGACCAGCAACTAGTGAGTATTCCAAATTTAAAAAAGATTTTGATGCTCAGATTCAAAATATGAAATAGATAATGACGAGTAAAAATTGTATTATAGCATATCAGGTAGCAAATTTTTTGCTTGCAAATGAGTTGGAAAACTATTTGAAGGAAAATAATGTGTCCAATAAAATGATTGCTATCTATGATAATGAAAATGAAAAAAATCTTGTACAACAATTATCTTCCTTTTCAAATAGTACCATCCTTTTTTTAATCTCAGATAATTTTATCAAATCGGAAAACTGTATGTCCGATTTCTTAAATTTATTACAACACAATCATTCAAATAATATTTTTGTTATTGCAGATGGAACAGCAGTAACAGAAAATGGCAATACAATTAATTTTCCTACAGCTTTTGAAAAAATAAAAAATGTTATAGAATATTTAAATTTCTGGCAAAATAAATATTTAGAAGTAAGAAAATTAAAATCGGATAAAGTTGCTGCAAATAGATTAGAAAAAATCAAAAATATTGCTGCTGAAGTGGGCGATGTATTAAGATTTTTAAGATCTGTCGAACATTATCCATTTGAGCAGATAGCTAATAATGGTGGGCAAGTACTATTAAAACTATTAAAAAGCAATGGGATTTCTCCACAAATTTCGAATGAATCTCCAAAAGAAAATATCCCTTCAGTAAATTATGAACACTTAAATCATGAAGAAAAAGAGTTGTTGCAAGATTCTGAAGCGGAAATGGAGGAAGAATTCCTAACAAATTTACCAGGTTGGGATTTATTGCAATCGAAAGTGGCAGACAGTGATAACTATGAAATAAGTGAACATTTCGAAAAATCTGAAAATGAATCAATTGAAGAAGAAGTAACTTATTTCCAACCAAATGATTATGAAATCAGCCCACAAAGTGATGATGAAATTATAATACAAGCTCCAAAACAAATTGAAATAGCAGCTGAAAAACCAACAAATATAGCAACAAATCAAGCAAACATTAGATTTAATCATCCAATCCTCGACCAAGCTTTTAACGATGCTGAATCTGGAAATGTAGCAAAAGCTATTGATGATGTTGATCTTTACCTAGAAACTAATAAGCAAGATATTTCAGCCAGGTACCATTATGCACTTTTGCTTGCTAGATTTCAAAACAATCTTTTAGGTGCAAAAAAAACAACTTACCCAAGTTTTGGAATACGATAAATATAATGTAAAAACATATTATTTATTAGGTGAATTAGGAGAAATTGAAAAGGATTATAAAAATGCAATTGATAATTTTGAAAAGGTAGCAATTTTAGATAAACAGTTCAAAGACATACAGTTAAAGCTCGGTAAATTATATTTAGCTCATTCCAAAGGTAATCAAAAGAAAGCTGTAAAGCATTTAAAATTGGCATTGTTAAATGATCCTGAAAATAGTGAAATTTATTATTTATTGGGCACAATACAATATGAACATTTTGGAAAGCACAAAAAAGCTATCCGATATTTTCATCAAACATTATCTTTTGAGCCCAAACATCCTTTTGCTTATTATGATCTTGCAAATGTTTATTTGGATTTGAATGAGTTCGAACTGGCTGAAAAATATTATTTAAAATCTATTATTAACAATCCTGAATTAAGGACTCTAGATAATGACAATGTATTTAATGCATACAAAATCAGTAAGTTCTATAAAAAACCAACGTATAAAGGTACTATTTTAATAACTGGAGCTACCTCTGGAATTGGAAAAGCAACTGCAAATCTTTTTGCAAAAAATGGATATCGTCTAATATTAACAGGAAGAAGAAAAGAAAAGTTAGATATTATGCGGTTGGAGTTGGAATCCAATTATGAATGTAAAGTTTTAAAATTACCTTTCGACATAACTTCAACAGAACAAATTGATTATGCAATTGATAATCTTCCAGAGGATTGGAAAAAGATAGATATTTTATTGAATAATGCTGGGAAAGCAAAGGGATTGGATTCAATTCAAGAGGGAAATTGGGATCATTGGCAAGAAATGATCGACACCAATGTTAAAGGTTTACTATATATTACCAGAAAAATTTCCCCATTAATGGTAGAGCGGAATCATGGGCATATCATCAATATTAGCTCCTCTGCTGGCAAAGAAGTTTATCCAAACGGTGCAGTTTATTGTGCCACCAAACATGCTGTGGAAGCATTAACGAAAGGAATTCGACTAGATTTATATAAGCATAATATCAGAGTGAGCCAAGTTTCTCCAGGACATGTGGAAGAAACAGAATTTGCGTTAACAAGATTCGATGGCGATACTGAAAAAGCTAAAATTTATAATGATTTCCAACCTCTAAAATCTTCAGATGTTGCAGAAGCAATACTTTATATTGTTTCTCAACCAGCTCATGTAAATGTACAAGATGTAGTGCTTTTTAGCACCCAACAAGCTAATTCTACCAATATCAATAGGAATGGGCGTAAAGATTAACTCAATCTTTCAAAACAAACTTTGTTGTTGATTTTTAATTGATGAATATTTAGAACTAAACTAAGTATATTCTATCTAATCATGACTCCTTTTTGATTCAAAAATGGAATAGTAGTAAAATTTGATTGATCAATACTTCCAGAAACGAAAGTATATCTTTTGTCAAATAAGTGATTATTTTCTAGAAAACTTACCCAAACCTCCGTATTTAAATGAAATAAAGAGGCATCAACGGCTTCCAATTTCACAAATTCTAATGGTCCTAATTCATCAATTAAATGTCTAAAAGTTGCCGTTTTTTGCTCGACTCCATCTACAATGCCATAGGATCTGGTGTTTATTATAACACATTTCAATACCACCTCTTTCAAATTAAATAAATAGCAATCCCAAAGCTCTGGTTCTCCTTCAATTATTTCATTTCTTGGAATCATTGCCACTGCAAAATCTTCAACTTTCTTAAACTCAATATCTTTTAACATGCTAATTTACAATTAAATACATTTTCAAATTCCGTTTCTAACCTGTAGCTTTACCTCCTCGATATCCAAATCGTAACCCAACTCTTTTGACAAGGTAGTAACACTTTTTTCCGGGTCAACAATGCCACATGGAACTATATAATTAAAATAATCCAAATTAGTATTTACATTAAAAGCAAATCCATGTAGCGTAACCCATCTACTCAAATGTACCCCAATTGCACATATCTTTCTAGCTGGTTTTCCTTTCTCTGGTCCCAACCAAACACCAGTATATTCTTTATATCGAATGCCCTCCAATTGATATTTGGCTAAAACATTTATCATGATTTGCTCTAGATTACGAACATATACATGGACATCCGTAATAAAATTTTCCAAGTCCAAAATCGGATATCCTACGATTTGACCAGGACCATGATAGGTAATATCCCCACCTCTATTGATTGGATAAAATGTAGCACCAATATTTTTCAAAAATTCGTCATTGATGAGTAAATGGTCAGGTTTACCACTCTTACCTAATGTATATACATGAGGATGTTCGCAAAGTAAAAAATAATGATTTTTTTGCTCAAAAACTATATTCGGAGATAGTTTTCTTGCTTCTAATTTGTTCTGAATTAGTTGTTTGTGTAAAATTGTTTGTTGTTCCCATGCTGATTCATAAGCAATCAGTCCATTATCAATTAATTCAACAATTGGTAAATTATTCATTTTGCAAAGTTAGTATTAGTGATGATAATTAAAATTGAACCAATTGAAAAATATAAAAAATTATTGAAAAAAATATTGATAAAGTACATTATTAATTCTAATTTTGAATTTTATTCATGATTATCAACACAATACAAATGAGACGTCCCATTGCTTTCATATTATTTATTTTATCAATAGTACAGTTTTCTACTGCTCAAAATGCTCCAAATTTTACAATTACAACAACAGATGGACAAAGTAGAAAGTTGTACGAAGATTATTTAAATCAAGGAAAAACGGTCATGTTAAAGTTTTTCTTTACATCCTGTCCATTTTGCATTGATATGTCTCCAAAAGTTCAAAAATTATATGAAAAATGGGGAAAGGGCACAAATGGAGTAGAATTTATCAGTCTTGCCACTTTACAAAGTAATACGAATGCTCTTGTAAAAACTTATAAGACTACATATGGTGAAACATTTTTAGGAGCTGGTTCGGATGGCGGCTCCATAACTGCAATAGCACCATATACAAGTAGCCAATTTGGTCCGTATTATGGAACTCCATCATTTGCAATTATTGGTCCTGATAAAAAAGTGATCTGGAATCCATATGGAGCAACATATGATGCTACCATCGACTCTTTGGACAAAGCAATTGCAAGTACAAGACCTAGTTTTGAAAACATTACAGGAATAGTTACTAATGCCTGTGGGAAGCCAGTTAAGAATATTGAGATTAAATTATTAATTGATGGTGTAGATACATTAAATACATTTACAGATACATTAGGAAAATATAAATTGGTTTACGCAACCAATTCAAATTCAACAAGTAGTGACAAATTCAAAGTTTTACTTTCTGCAAATTATAACAGTAATAACCTAGCTTGTGTTTCAACAGCAGATTTAGTTGCTATCAACAAACATATCCTATTAATTGATACAAGTTTTACACCAAAACAAAAATTGGCATCTGATGTAAATGAGGATAAAAAAGTTTCTACTGCAGATATGGTAGCAATAAGAAAGGTGATTTTATTGATAAATGATTCTTTTAATAAAAGATTTTCGATTGTAACAGATAGTGCAGGGCTGATAAAATCCGATTCAGTTTGGAGAATATCGAAAACAAGTTCTCCTCCTTATAATTATTTAAATTTCGGTTTGAATTTCATGGCAGATGTGAATTGTAGTTGTGAAATTAAAAACTTAATTGATCCAATAGAACAAAAAATTAAACAATTAGGAATAAAAAGAAAAGAAGAAACATTAATCACTAACCCAAAATAAACAAATATTGAAGAGAAAAATTAAAAAATATCCATGACAAGTTTTTTAAAAAACTGATGTCAAACAAATCCATTTCAATGGATTTCATGCAATTTTTTCTTCCAAAGAAAATAGCAAATTTAATTGATTTCAATACAATTAGTTTAAGTAATGCTAGTTTTATTAATCAAGAATTGAGTGAATTTTTTAGTGACTCTATTTTTGAATGTAAATTACTTGCTGAAGATTCATCGTTATATATCTCCATATTACTGGAACACAAAAGTTATGAAGATGAATTAACTTCTTTTCAAATATTGGACTATTTATCAAATAGTTATCGTTTCCAAATAAAACAAAATGAAAAATTCAAATTAGTAATTCCAGTTGTTTTCTATCATGGTAATAAGAAGTGGGATTTTAAAAATATTAATGATTTTTTTAGCACTTACCCTATTGAATTTCAACAATTTTTACCTAATTTTGAAATCATATTTATTGATTTAAATATACTAGATGATAATGTAATTGATAATATTGCAAATATTTTATTAAGAACAGCAATTTTAGTTCAGAAATATTCTTTTAATCCAAAAGAACTTGAAGAAAAATTTATTAAAATATTGAATACTTTATATTTAGCAGATAATAGAAACTTATTTCATACTTTTTTAGTTTATATATTTCAAGTTATAGAAATTAAAGAAGATAAATTAGTTCAAATTTTAAAAGATGTTCCAAATAATATAAAAAGTGAAATTATGAGTACTTACGAAATATTAATTGAAAAAGGTATCGAGAAAGGAATGGAAAAAGGGATAGAAAAAAATAAAGTAGAAACTGTAATTAATGCTTATAAAAATGGAATTAGCATACAAATCATTGCTAATATTACCGATCTTACTATAGAAAAAGTTGAAGAAATCTTAAGAAATCATAAAAATTCATAAATATTACGAACAAGTTAAAAAAAACATCCATATTTGCTTCCAAATTTGAATAGCATCTTAATGATCGAAGCAAAAAATATATTTAAAAATTATGGCGATATCCCCGTTTTGAAAGGTGTTAATATCCAAATTCAAACTGGTGAAATAATCTCTATAGTTGGCAAATCTGGTGCTGGGAAAAGTACACTATTGCATATTCTTGGCACTTTAGATAATGCGGATAATGGAACAATAATTTTTGATGATGTTGATATTAACAAACTCAATAAAAAGCAATTAGCAGATTTCCGAAATCAAAACATTGGATTCATCTTTCAATTTCATCACCTACTACCTGAGTTCACTGCCATTGAAAATGTTTGCTTGCCAGGTTATATAAAAAAAGAAAAAGATAAGTTGGTTTTAGATAAAGCAAATGAGCTTTTAGAATATCTTGGATTATCAGATCGTAAAAAGCACAAACCTGATGAACTTTCTGGAGGCGAACAACAAAGAGTTGCAGTGGCAAGAGCCTTAATTAACAATCCATCAATAATTTTTGCTGATGAGCCAAGTGGAAATTTGGATACTCAGACTTCAATTGAGTTACATCAGTTATTTTTTCAGTTGAGAAAAGATTTCAATCAAACCTTTGTAATCGTAACTCACAATGAAGAGCTAGCAAATATTAGCGATAGAAGATTAGTAATGGCAGATGGAAATATTTTAAATTAATATGAATTGCTCCATAATTGTATCCACCTATAATCGAATTGATGCACTTTCATTGACATTACAAAGCATTCTAAATCAAAGTGTTCTACCCAATGAAATTATCGTCGCAGATGATGGATCGAATGAGAAAACAAAAAATTTAATCCTTGATTTTACTTCTAAATCTACAATTCCAATAATTCATTGTTGGCAAGAAGATAAAGGTTTTCGATTGGCAAGAATCAGGAATTTAGCCTTAATGAAAGCTAGATTTGAATATATTCTACAAATCGATGGCGATGTGATTTTACATCCTGACTTTGTTAAACATCATCTATTTTTTGCAAAAAAAGGCTTCTTTTCCCGTGGATGTAGAGTTGAATTAAATGAAAAATATACTAAAGAAATTATATCTTTCAATAAAATTCCAAAACAATTTAATAATTCACAGTTTGAAAACTATAAATTACCAAATGGCACTAGTTCATTGATAATGAGATGGTTATTGAGATTGTTGAGAAAACCATCAAATGGAGTTTTAGGTTGTAATATGGCCTATTTTTTATCAGATGCTAAAGCAATAAATGGATTTAATAATGATTTTGAGGGTTGGGGAATGGAGGACGATGATTTTTCTACTAGATTAATCAATTCGGGTGTTAAAATGCAAACCATCAAATTTGGCGCAATCCTCTATCATTTGTGGCATAAAACAGCCGACAGAAATAATTTCACCAAAAACCAAAAAATTCTAAATGAAATTATCGAAAAAAAAATAGTCAAATGCGAAAATGGAATTTCTAAAATTATAGATATCTAATAATAAATTAATACTTGAGCCCCGCCCAATAACAATATTATCAAATCAAACAATAATCTATCCCTTTTTTTATTGAGTATTATATAAATCAATAAAACGCTATATAGAGCAACATTTACAAATAAAAACTCGAACTTCAAATCAAGAAAAAATTGAAAAGCAATTAAAAATAGTAATAGAAATGAAGTAATATTATCTAGTATTTTCTCGTATTTCATAGAAAAAGTTAGTATTCCTGCTTCTTTATCTTCGTTATTATCCACATAATCACATAAAATACATAATATGAAAATAAATATAAATCGATTGAATGAAAACAACAATAATTTTACACTCAACTGCTTTTCAATTATATATACAGGTAAAAGAAAACTTAAAATTGCCCAAACTAAGGAAATTGATATTGGTTTCAGATATACATTTTTTCTAAAATAGTATTTTTTGTTGTGAAATACTTAAAGCTATGATTGTTCTGAATTTTTAATAAAGTTTCATAAATCAATCTAATTACATTCTCAACATCATCAACATGTGCCATCTCAACTGTTGTATGCATATATCTCAAAGGAATAGAAATCAAAGCAGATGGTGTTCCTTTGTTTGAATATGCAAATGCATCTGTATCAGTACCTGTAGTTCTTGAGGCAGCTTCTCTTTGAAAAGGTATATCTTTATCAGTCGCTGTATTGATTATTAATTGTAACAAATTATTCTGTACAGATGGTCCATAAGTTAAAGACGGACCTTTACCGCATTTCACTTCCCCTTCTGCTTTCGTTGTAATCATTGGTGTACAAGTATCATGGGTAACATCAGTAACAATAGCTACATCAGGCTGAATATTTCTTGCAATCATCTCAGCTCCTCTCAATCCAACTTCTTCTTGAACAGCATTTACTATATAGAGTGAATAAGGCAATTTCACCTTGTTTTCATGCAATAATCGAGCAACTTCAGCGATGCAAAATCCGCCCATTCTGTTGTCTAAAGCCCTTCCACAATAATATTTCCCATTGAGTTTAATTAATTCATCCTCAAAAGTTAATACGGTACCAACATGAATTCCCATGTTCAAAACTTCTTCCTTGGAAGTAGCTCCAACATCCACTGTTATATTTTCAAGTGAAGGTGCATAATTCGCTTCTTTTCCATTTCTAATATGGATAGCTGGAAAACCAAAAACACCTTTTACAATTCCATTTTTTGTATGAATATTAACTCTTTTGGATGGAGCAATCATATGGTCGGAACCACCATTTCTAATTACATAAATAAAACCGTCATCAGTTATATAATTTACAAACCAAGAAATTTCATCAGCATGAGCTTCAATCACTACTTTGTACGGTTGACCAGGGTTAATTACGGCATAAACGGATCCATAATTATCTATTTCCCATTCATTGATATATTTATCAATATATTTTAACCACAATTTTTGTCCTGAAGATTCAAAACCAGTTGGGGAAGCATTGTTCAAATATTCAAACAAAAATTTTTCAGAATGTTTATTTATTATCTCTTTGGTCATAAATTATATTAAATTGTATATCAAAAACCTTACAAATATATAACTTGCAATTAATAATTAAAGCTAAAATCATGCCTTTTAAAATATTATTTATCAATAGATTATATGTATAAATAAAATATATTAAGAGCAAAATAATTTTAGAAATATAAATTAATAAAAATCAATAAAAAACATATTAAACTAATTCTATATTTAATTTGAACTTTATATATTTAAATTTAACATTTGTTATTAATAAGGCATAATTTTTTCAATAGAAAGTTCTTGAATTTCGCCGTTTTGCTTTAAAAACTCAAAATCTATATTTTTTTTATCCCCAATCAACAAAATATTATTCGGCATATTCATGATATTCTTATTTCTAAAATCAAGAACTGATTCAACAGAATATGCTGTTTTAAGTTTCCAAAACAATTCATTTATATCAATATCTAATCCTTGCTCTTTAAAATGGGTATATTGCCAATAAATTTTGTTAGATGGAATGCGATGATTCTCGATTTTTTTCCAGATATTATCTAATGTTTTATTGAGTTCATTCGAATTTAAATCATAATGATTAATCAAATCTAGCATTGTTTTAATTGCTAAATTTAATTTGTCAGGTTGCGTCCCTAAAAAAGCTTGAAAATAGTCTTTTTTGTTGGGCAAATTTGCATATCCATATTGTGCATAAGTCGAATAAGCTATTGCCTTTGATTCTCGAATTTCTTGAAAAACAACAGAGCTCAAACCAACTCCAAAATATTGATTAAAAACATCTGCAATAATTTTATCCTTGTTTTCCAATTTATTTTGTTTGACTGAAAACATTAATGAATCTACTTGAACTCCAGGGAAATCAACAAAATATATATTATTTGATGTTGTAACTTTTTCATCATAAATTACTTTTGAATTGTTTTTAATTGTTAAAATATGGAATTTTTTCAACTCAGAAACTATCGAATCTGGGTTCAAATTTCCTAAATAATAAATTTCATTTGTTTTAAAAATGATATTTTTAAATTGCTGAATTAAATCGCCGACTTTCATTTCTAACAAAGAATCTGTGTTGGGCTGATTTAAATAAGGAGATTCAAAACCATATTTTGCAAAATTCACCAACCCTTTTCTTAAAATTTCATTTTTCTCACTTTTATCATTTGCTCTTTGAATTTTAATTTGTTTTACAATCTTATTCCAAAGATCATCATCAGCTACAAGATTAAGTAACCAATTGTAAACCAACGAAATACCAATATTAACATTCAATTCTAATCCAGTTAATGAAATATATGTTTTCTCATTTCCAATGGAAAAATCGATTTGCAAACCATATCTAAACAATTCATTTTTAATATCTTGCAACGACTTTTTATTTGTTCCACAATTTTCAACATATTGATAAAAAGCACCTAACAAAGGTTTTTCATTCATTCCTTCATTAATTATCCAATGCAATTCAAATAATCCTTCAGTATTATTATTGACATAAGCTAAATTCAAAGAATCATTTAAAGCATAAAACTTGATTTTTTCTTTGAAATTGGTAAAAACTGGCGAATTTGCCTTGACAGACATTTTATTTATTTTTTTGCCAAAATCTGTCATTTGATTATTTAAATGTATTGGAGTTATGGGTGGTTTTTCAACTTTCATTACATTTTCATCAACTCCTTGCAATTTATTTACAACAACTGGATCGATTTTTAAAATATCATTGGCGAATTCAACAATCTCTTTTTTAGTAATTTTTTTCAACCGCTCTACCCTATTTTCAATAAAATCCCAACTTAATTGATGAGTAAAAACAAAATTCATCAATTGAACTCTACCTTTATTCGTTTCAAGAAATTTTGTATCATTTAAAATGAAATTATTGATGATGGCTTCGAGCAACCAATCTTCAAATTCACCATTTTTCAATAATTCTATTTGTTTCAAAAATTGTTCTTTTACTTCAGAAAGTGATTGATTTTCAATACCTTTCCCATAAATTCCGAATGCTCCTCCTTCTTTAAACAAATAAGTAAAAGATTGTGCTTCCAAAACCATTTGAGTATTCAATAAATTCTTATCTATTAATCCAGATTTTCCATTTTGTAACAATCCCTTTAATAATAATAGTTTATCGTAATCAAACTGTGATTTATACTCCACTGGCCAAGCCATCATCATAAAAGGCATTTCATTCCCAAAAACATTATATTCTTTTGATACATAATGATTTAATCTGAATTTCAAATCCTGTTGAGTGCTTTTACTTTTTTTTAATAAATTCCCAAATGTTTGATTTGCAATTGTTTGAATTTCTTCCAAATCAATATCCCCTGAAAGCATTAAAATTATATTTTCTGGTATGTAATATTCGTTATAAAATTCATGGATTTGAACCTGTGAAGGCTTTTTTAAATCCTCACCAAAACCGATGATTGCATGATGGCCATAAGGATGATTTCCAAATAATCCCTTCATTATTTGATTGAAAACTTTTCTTGAATCATTATCTTGCGAAATATTGAATTCTTCGTAAACCGTTTCCAACTCTGTATGAAAACCTCTCAAAACCAACTTATTAAACCGTTCTGCTTCAATGGTCAACCATTTTTCTAATTCATTTTTGGGAATATCAGCAATAAATGTAGTATAATCATAAGATGTACCTGCATTCACGGATTTTGCACCAATATTTTGCATTAATCTATCAAAATCTCCAGCTGCATATAATTTTGATTCCTCAAGTGATAGGGCATCAATAGATTTGTAGATAGCAGCTTTTCTTCTAAATTATCCGTTTTATTATAATCTTCATAAAGGTTTTCAATTTTATTTAACAGCACACTTTCTTTTTCCCAATCTAGTGCACCTATTTTTGAAGTCCCTTTAAACATTAAATGTTCTAAATAATGTGCTAACCCTGATTTTTGAATAGGATCATTTTTAGAGCCAGCGTTTACTGTAATTTGAGTATAAATTCTTGGTTCATCCTTATTCACATGTACCCAAAGTTTCATTCCATTCGCTAAAGTATAGGTTTGAACATTCATTTTTTTACTAATATTAAAATATTTAAGCCTCAAAGAAAGAACACTTAACGTTTAAATACAAATTATTAATTTAAAATATGATGAAGAAAGAACTTCATATTAAACAAATTTTAACCAACAAATTATTAAACATTGATTAATTAGTGGATATTTGCAAATAATTTAAAGGTTGTTTAGCTTTTATACTTAGAATTTATTTATGCAAAAAATTATATACTTTTTATTTTTTATTTCAATTTTTTCTTGTCGCCCAAACGAGCCATTTAAGCAAAAAAATAATGATAACCAAGATAACTTCAAAACCTTAGTTAAAGATTACGAAAACGAGAATAGGGTAATTTGGCAAAAGCCTGATTTGGTGATGAATACGATAGGTAACTTGGAAAATAAAGTAGTCGCAGACATTGGTGCTGGAACTGGCTATTTTTCATTTAGAATGTTGCCAAAAGCTAAAAAAGTAATTGCAATAGATATTGATAAACGGTTCATCAACTTTATGGACAGTATTAAATCTCAATTACCAGAATCCTATAGAAATCAGTTTGAAAGTAGGTTGGCAACTGTTAGTGATCCGAAATTAAAAGACGAAGAAACAAATGCAGTTCTGATTGTTAATACTTATATTTATATTGAAAACAGAGTAGAATATTTAAAAATCTTGAAAAAAGGGATGGCTCCAAATGCTAAATTGATAATTATTGATTTTAAAAAGAAAAATATACCTGTTGGTCCGCCACAAGAAGTTAAAATTGCCGAGAGTCAAGTTGAAGAAGAGCTTACCAATGCTGGTTTCGAGAATATACAAATAGACGAAAAAACACTGGATTATCAATATATTGTAACTGCATTTAATCGATAAAACAAATCTTATATATATGTTGCCAGAGCAAAATTTCAATCTAAACACAATAGAGGAAGCAATTGAAGATATAAAGAATGGGAAAATAATAATAGTTGTGGATGATGAAGATCGTGAAAACGAAGGCGATTTTGTTTGTGCAGCTGAATGTATTAATCCTGATATGATCAATTTCATGGCGACTCATGGAAGAGGATTGATTTGTACGCCAATCGAAGAAAAAGAGCTAATGAACTAGATTTACCTTTGATGGTGAATTCCAATACTGCACTTCATGAAACAGCTTTACAGTATCCATCGATTTGATAGGGCAAGGTTGTTCCACTGGCATCTCTGCATATGACAGAGCAACTGGTATTAAAGCAATTACAAATTCCAATGTGAAAGCAACTGACTTTGCTCGACCAGGTCACATTTTTCCACTAAGAGCAAAATCTGGTGGAGTATTGCGTAGAACTGGACACACTGAAGCAGCAGTTGACTTAGCTAAATTAGCTGGATTTTATCCTGCTGGAGTTTTGGTAGAAATTTTAAATGAAGATGGAACGATGGCAAGGCTTCCTCAATTGAAGGAAATTGCTATTAAGTTTGGATTGAAAATAATCTCTATTGATGATTTGGTTGATTATAGAATGAAAAATGAACGAATCATCAAGAAAGAAGAAGAAATTACAATTCCATCAAAATGGGGTAAACTGAAAATCATTGCTTATTCCACTATTTCTGGCAATGAAACACATTTATTAATCCAACTTGGTGAAATAAAAAATAATAATTCAATTGTAAGGGTTCATTCAAATATCGTTGGAGTTGATTCCATCCAACATTTAATGGATTCAAATCATGACCCAATTGGGAAAGCTTTGGACATCATTTCAAAAGAAGGTAGCGGAGTATTGCTACTCATGAGAAACAATCCAATTGAATATACAATAGTTGATTGGATGAAAGAATATAGCTCACAAAAAGGAAGCCCAAGTATCATGAATAATAGAGATTTTGGTATTGGAGCCCAAATTTTGAGAGATATTGGAATTGAAAAAATTAGATTAATAACGAATAACCCAAAACGAAAAATTGGTTCAATTGGTTATGGTTTAGAAATTACAGAAATAATTAATTTAGAAATTTAACAACAATTTTTACATATTGATTATTTATATAATTCAGTTAACTTTGCACCCTGAAATAATAAAACTAAATTTATTACGTTTATAATAAAAATTTAAAACCATATTTTATGAAATCTATCAAAATAGTTGTTATAATAATATTTGCTGCATTATTTGTTGGATCTGTTAGTTCTTGTAACAGAGGAGTTGGTTGTCCTAATAAATTTTCAATTAGTAAATAATGCTTAACTGGAAAGTTTTAGAAAACGCTAGTCAACTCGATTCAATTCTTTTAGAATCTGAACAAAAGCCTGTTTTATTATTCAAACATAGTACTAGGTGTAATATAAGTTCAGTTGCAAAGAATAGATTAGAAACCAAGTGGAAATTTTCTGAAAACGAAATCGATGCTTATTATTTAGACTTATTAAATCATCGTGATATTTCAAATGAAATAGCTGAAAGGTTTAGTGTCCATCATGAATCGCCCCAAATCATCCTATTGTCAAAGGGAGATGTGGTGCTGGATGCAAGTCATTTAGATATAAATGTTGATGAAATTGGTGAACAATTGAATCTAATAAAGTAAATAATAAAAAGATATTAAAAAGAGCTTGGTTTTATTGAAATCAAGCTTTTTTTGTGCTATAAATTAAGATATTTTTAGAACTCTCTCTATCTTTGACTAATTATTAAATAAATAAAATTATGATCAAACAAATTAAACAAATAATTTTCATTGGATTATTTTCAATCGTAACCTTTACTTCTATTAATGCACAAGAAGGAATGTGGTTACCAATGTTAATCAATCAAAATGAGGCAGATATGAAAGCAAAAGGCTTGAAAATTTCTGCATCAGACATTTATAATATTAATAGCAATAGCTTAAAAGATGCAATTATCAGTTTTAGTGGTTTTTGCACAGGTGGTGTTGTTTCCAATCAAGGTTTGGTATTCACTAATCACCATTGTGGATATGGAGCAATTCAAGCATTATCTACTGTTGAAAAAAATTATTTAAAAGATGGATATTGGGCAAAATCTTTTGAAGAAGAACTTCCTGCTGAAGGTTTATTTGTTCAGTTCATTGTGAGAATGGAGGATGTTACTGATAAAATTTTGATGGGTGTTACAGATGCAATGTCTGAAACTGACCGCCAATCTACTGTTAATAAAAATGTAGATGCATTAAAGAAAACGGTAACAATCGAAAAATCTCAAGACATATCAGTTAGACCCTTCTATGATGGAAATCAATACATTATGTTCATAACTGAATCATATAAAGATATTCGTTTCGTAGGTGCACCGCCTTCTGCCGTAGGAAAATATGGTGATGAAACTGACAATTGGGTTTGGCCAAGACATACTGGTGATTTCTCTGTTTTTAGAATTTATGCTGACAAAGACAACAAACCAGCTACTTTCAATAAAGAAAATGTTCCTTACAAGCCAAAGAGATTCTTGAAAGTTTCGTTAAATGGTGTTAAAGAAGATGAGTTTAATATGATTTTAGGATTTCCTGGTAGAACTCAAGAATATTTGCCTTCATTTGCGATCAAACAAATCCAAGATGAAATCAATCCTAGAAGAATAGCTATCAGAGAGAGAGCATTAAAGATTTTAGATGCTGAGATGAGAAAAGATGACAAAACTAAGCTTCAATATGCTTCAAAGTATTCTGTAGTAGCGAATTATTACAAAAAATGGAGAGGTGAAAATTTAGGTTTAATTAGAACAAATGCAATTGACAAAAAAATCAATTATGAAAAAGAATTTGATAAAAATTCTTATAAAGATTCGAAATTGAGAAATTACAGCAGATTATTAAGTGATTACAAATTAAAATATGATGAATTTGAGCCATATGCAATTGCTAGAAATAATTTCAATGAAGTATTTGGTACCAACTCAGAAATGTTGAGTTTGATGCAAAATATGTCATCAATTGTAGATAGATATAATAAGGATGGTGAAAAAGCAATCGTAGAAAGAATCCCAAGAGTAAAAGGTTATTTAGAAGGATTTTATAAAGATTATAGAGTTGATTTAGATAAAAAAGTATTCTCATCAATGATTGATTATTATTTCAATAATCAAAGTGCACCATATATTGGTGATTATGCTAAACAACAATTGGAATCTAACAATAAGGATTACAACAAGTTAACAGATAATTTATATGCCAATACTATGTTTACAGACGGTGCAAAAGTGATGAAATTATTAGAAGGCGATCCTAAATCAATAGTTACAGCTTTACAAGAGGACCCAATGTTGAAATTTGCAAAATCTTTTATTGACAATTATAATTCAGTTGCTGTTCCAAAATTGACAACTATTCAACCTGAAATAAATAAATTTCAAAGAAATTATATGAAGGGGCAAATGCTTGCAATGAAGAACAAAAAGTTTTATCCTGATGCAAACAGCACATTGAGAGTTGCATATGGAAAATCTGCTGGATATAAAGCTAAAGATGGCGTTTATTATTTGCCAAAAACAACAATTGATGGATTAATGGCAAAATATATTCCTAATGATTACGAGTTTGATGTTCCTGAAAAATTAAGAACATTATATAAAAATAAAGATTATGGTCAATATGTTGACAAAGATGGTACTGTTCCAGTTTGTTTTTTAAGTACTGCACAGACAACTGGTGGAAATTCAGGAAGTCCATGTTTAGATGCTAATGGAAACCTAATTGGATTGTTATTTGATGGCTCTTGGGAAGGTGTAATGAGTGATTTGAGCTATGATGAAACAATAGTTAGAAGTATCGTATTGGATGCTAGATATTTATTATTTATCATTGATAAATATGGAGATGCAAAAAGAATTATTGGTGAATTAAAATTAGTTAAATAATTTACAATATTCTAATATGAAAAAAGCTGTCTAGATTTATGCTAGACAGCTTTTTTATTAATACACTTTTTTACCTCCAATCCATGTACTGATAACTTTTGTATTTCTTGTTTTTTCAATTGGGTCTTTCATTAAGTCCGTATCTAAAATTACGAAATCTGCAAATTTTCCAACTTCCAAGCTACCTTTTTCATTTTCCTCAAAAGAGCCTTTTGCCGCCCAAATTGTCATTCCTTTGATAGCTTCCTCTCTAGTTAATGCATTTTCCATTTGAAAACCATTTGTTGGGAAATTATTACCATCTTTTCTCGCAACAGCTGAATAAAAGGTAAAAAAGGGATTGATATATTCTACTGGAAAATCTGTACCTAAGGGAATCCAGCTATTCTGTTCTAGCAATTGTTTGTATGAATATGCAGATTTCAGCCTTTCTTTCCCTATCCTATCTCCAGCCCAATACATATCAGAAGTAGCATGAGTTGGTTGAACGGATGGGATAATATTATATTTTCCAAATAATTCGAAATCAATAGAATGTACCATTTGAGCATGTTCTATTCGCCATCTTTTATCATTATTCTTCTCTAAAAACTTTCCGTAAGCATTTAAAATAACCCTATTTGCAGAATCTCCTATGGCATGAGTACAAACTTGAAAATTTGTTTTAGAAATCACATTGATTATGGAATCAAAATATGTTTTTGATCTCAATAAAAATCCTCTATGTCCAGGCATATCAGAATATTCTTCTGATAAACAAGCTCCTCTTGACCCTAAAGCTCCATCGCTATACAATTTGAATCCATTGATATTCAATAAATTATTTTTAATTGAACCTAACTTTATATATTTATTATAGTTAATCCCATTGTCACTTAACAATGCAACAACTCTCATTTTTACATTTCCATTTTTTTGTGCTTCATCCAACCATTGAATTACATTATCATCCACACCACAATCAACAACAGTTGTTAAACCATACTGAAAACAACTATCAGATGCTTGAGCTAAATAATTGATTGCCTTTTTCTTATCTAATTGAGGAATTATATCTTCTACTAATTTAAAAGCATTATCAATTAATACACCCGTTAATTTGCCATTTTTCACCAAAACTTCTCCGCCATCTACTTTGGTGTTAACAGAAATATTGGCTAAAGAAAGAGCTTTAGAATTAGCGATAACTGCATGACCATCAATTCTTTTTAAATAAACTGGTCTATCTGGAAATAAGCTATCTAATTTAGAATTATCAGGGAATGACTTATCAGACCAATCATTTTGATCCCAGCCTCTCCCATAAATCCAATCTTCTTTATAACTTTTGGAATAATCCAAAACTTTTGAAAGAATTTCATCCCAAGATTTCGTTCCAATCAAGTTCAATTTATATAAATCTAACCCATATCCAGTAAAATGACAATGAGCATCTATTAACCCTGGAAATATTGGTTTATTCTTGGCATCGACTCGTTGTTTACTTGAATATTTAAGATCAATATCATTATTTTTTCCGATAGCCACTATTTTACCATCTTTTACAGCCATGGATTCAGCAGTAGAAAATTGGTTATCAACTGTATAAATCAGTGCATTATAAACAATCAAATCCACTTTGATAGATTTATTGCAACTCAATAACAATATACTTAAGCAAACGTATAAAGATAGTCTCATAATAAATAATTAATCAGTAGTTCAAATATATGTCTAATCCATTAATTTCTGTCGTTGTTTGTACTTATAACCGTGAAAAATTTATAAGAAACTGCTTAGAATGCCTGAAAGTACAAACACTTGACAATTCAAAATTCGAAGTCATTGTTGTTGACAACAATAGTAAAGACCTTTCTGGACAGATTATTCAAACATTTATTGCAGAAAACCCAAAGTTACCATTTTATTATTATTTTGAACAAAATCAAGGACTATCCTATGCAAGAAATAGAGGAATAGCCGAATCAAAAGGATCCTGGATTACCTACATTGATGATGACGCAGAGGCAGAACCAGAATTTATAGAAAATATATTAAAAGCAATTACGAAGTATCCAGATGCAATTGGGTTTGGGGGAAAGTAATACCGAATTTTGTGGATGGAAGACCAACTTGGATGTCAAAATTTGTAGAGAGTGCATTTGCAAGCAAATTAGATAAAGGCAATGACTTTTTAGTATTTGGGAAAGACTTTCAAGGATTTCCGATTGGATGTAACATGACCTATAGAAAGTCTTTCTTAAATGATATTGGGGGATTTGATCCAGAATTAGGGAGGAAAGGAGACTTAGGTCTTGCTGGTGAAGAAAAACATATTTTTATGGAAAGTCTAAAATATAACCAACCAGTATATTATTTGCCCAATGTTGTTGTTCATCATGTTATTGAATCCAATCGTTTAGAAGAAAAATATTTAGTTAATTTAAGTATTGGAATTGGTAAAAGTGAAAATTACAGAACAAAACAAATTTCGAGAATTGAAAATATAAAGAAATTTTTTTGATGTAATATTTAAATTTTTGCAAGTATTATTTTATATATATATTTATAGTTTAAAGGAGACAATTGTAAGGGAAAATATATATATTTGTTTCGCAAAAATGTAACTAAAGGATTTTTTCAATAAACAATTTGAAATGAAAAAAACACTAATTTTAATTGTACTTAGTTTTTCCTGTTTTTCACTTTATTCACAGAAATTAAATGCTGATAAGGAGCATATAAATATTAATGATTCTGTAAATTTTAATTGGGAGGATATTCCTGTAGGTAGTATTTTAGACTTTGATGATGGATCAAATACTTATTATATTAATTCAAATACAGGAAGTGTAACACATATTTATAAGGCAAGTTCTGTATATTATGCAAAAATTATATCAAATAATTCCACTTTAGTTAGAAAAACTATTCAAGTTGTAAATTGTAAATTAGAAATTTATGATGCTGGTTATGATGGTTCTTTTAAATTAGATTTTTGTAATTTAATTAGTAATGGATCATGTATAACCCCTTCTACATCAAATAACATTGATCAATATTGGCCAAACCAAATTTTAATTCAATGTATTCCATTGAGTGCAGATAGTTGTATAATGGAAATGAGGTTAAAAATTACAAGATTACCAGGATCTTATAATTGTTTGGATACATGGCTTAAAGTTTTTGGATCAAATGATTTTGGTATTGTGCATTTTTTTGACAATGTTGGTTGTATTGATTTTTACTATTTTGGTGCTGGTACTGATAATGAACCTGATAATAAAATATTTTAAAATGAACAAAAATTTAACCAATGGATGGTTTACAATAAAGTTAAAATTGAAGCAATAAATTTACATCATATTTTGATGGTGTTGAATTAGCTTCATTTACATCAAAAGTTAAACTAGGAGATATTTGGGGATTAAATTACGCATCAAAAAGTAAAACTGAATTTGATTTTATAAGATTATATGATTTAAAAAACAATATAATTTATGAAGAAAATTATAATGATTGTAATAATCTAAGTAAAATTCAATTAAATATTAATGTTGACAGTTCAGATTTTAGTAAAAAACAATTGTGACTCAAGTAACTATATATCAGTTTCAGTAAAATGCAGCAATCAAAATTATCTTTATTCTTTAGACAATGGACCAATACAAAATAATGGTTATTTCAAAAATTTGAATTATGGAATACATAGAATAGAAGTAAAGGACGAATTAAACTGTAGTAGTCCAAGTATTTATGATTTTTTAATTGATTCAACACAATATAAAGATTTCAATTATATTATCTGTAAAGGTGATACTATTAAACATAACAATAAAATTTACACTTCTTTTGGGATATTTTATGATACAATTATTAATAAGGATAATTGTCTATTTGAAATACAGAGCATTAAAATAAATGAAAACTTAAACTGTGATTCCTTAAATTGTAGTATAAAATTGCCAAATGTTTTCACTCCAAATGGAGATAATATTAACGATTATTTCGAACCAATCACAAATCTAAATACTTCAATAGAAATGACTATTTTTGACAGATGGGGAAAGAAAGTTTATTACGAAAAATCTTTACAACCCAAATGGAATGGAAAAATTAATGGTGAAGATGCCATATCAGATATATTCACTTATATTATTGAATCTAAATGTGATACAAAAAATATTATCAAGAAAAAAGGAGAAATACTTTTAGTCAGATAAATTAAATGATTTTATAAAATTTTCTAAAGCAATTCCTCTATGACTAATTTTGTTTTTTGTTAATGAATCCATTGCTGCAAAAGTAATCTCATAACCATCTGGGGTAAAAATTGGATCGTAACCAAAACCACCAACTCCTGATTGATTTTTTATTATTCTACCTTTACAAATCCCATCAAAATATTGAATTCCATTATTTGTAACTAAACAAAAAACAGTTTTAAAATAAGCGGATCTATCTTCAAAAGGTGATAATTTTTTTAATAATAAATCTATATTACTCAAATTAGAATGCTGTTTTGAAGCATATCTAGCTGAATAAACACCAGGATCACCTCCTAAAGCATTTACAAACAATCCTGTATCTTCAGCAATTGTAGCCAATCCATATTTTTGAAATATGAAATCAGCTTTTTGATGTGCATTTCCTTCGATTGTAATTTGGTCTTCAGGTACTTCTCCATCAAAACCCAATTCATCTAAACCAATAAATTCTATTTTTCCTTTTAATATTTGATTAATTTCTTTGACCTTGTGTTGATTGGCAGTTGCTAATACAATTTTTTTCATAAATCTTATTTTCTCAAATCAGTAACTTCACAACCCGAAATCGAATAGATTTCTTTATCTGGTTTACTTTCTACAATATTTCTAATATAAATATTTACTGTTTTTTCTTCTGTTTTATATTCCCTAACTACTCTTAATGGCAATCCATCCACTTTATTATAAACTTCACTCAATAAGCCAACTTCATCATTATCAAAAGTAGCTGACAACATCAAATTCCTGAAATTATAAGGCAGTTCTGACGTGACCCATAGCGTTGTAACACAATTTTCTTCTTCTATTAGGTATTTGAGACATTTTTTACCTTCAATCATACTGGTAGCAGTAAGTTTTGTAACTTCCATTTTAGGCTTTTTTCCAGATGACTCATCTTTTACAATTTTTATTAAAGGCCGATTTTGAATAATTGCCATCTTTTTATTTCCTTTTTCTTTGATGATGGTTACTGCTTTCTCTTGTAAATCAAATATATAAGTGGCATTATCTTTAGAATCTTCCTTTTTAGGAATACAAACAGATTTGGTTTCAAAAAAATAGTATTTAGCATTCCCAGATTGAGCCTCAACTATTTTTCCTTTTTCTGCAGTCTCGATTTCTAATCTGAATTGACCTACAAAATCATTTTTTCCTAAATATTCAGCATCTACGACATTAGAATTTTCATGATCTGATTTTGAAGCTTTTTTGGAAGATTTCGAAGTAGATTTTTTCTGATTAAAAACCTCGTCCAAACCATCATTTATCGTATTATCAACTTTACGATTTACTCGATTTTTAACCTTGGTTTCAGTTCTTTTTGCAGTTTTCTCAGGGTCAAAGATTTGTGCATTAACTTTTAAACTAATACAAAAAAATATGCAACAGCATATCCATAAATTCATTGTTTTCATATTTGATTAATTTTGGTACAATTCACTGGTTTTGGATAATTTATAATACAACGTTTTAAAACTAATATTCATTGTATCAGACTGATTTTTCATCAAAGGGTATTTTCTAACAATAACAGAATCAGTCAATTGAATTTCATCCTTACCTAAATAATCTACCAAATCTTCATCCGGCAAATTAATATATTTTATATCATCTGAACCATTATTGGGCAATTCAATAAGTTGTAATGGATTCCCAAATTTAGGTATAAATGCTATTTCTGGTTTGAAATTTTTATTCAAATCAAAAATATAAAAAGTATCTGAATTAATTGTAAAATAATACTTTGAACTATCACTATTGGTTACATTTATTTTCAAATTATCTTCTTCATCATTATCAATATTCTCAACAACAATTTTCATTTTGTCAAAATAATACACATTATCAGTCACTGTTGTAGATAAATTATTATGCTCCTTTCTTATCTTTTGTTTACAAGAAGAAAGCAAAATTAATAATACGAAATATTTATACCATTTTACCATTATCCGAAAAGCTATAATATTGATTTTCACAAATAATAATGTGATCTAATATGCTAATATCAAACAACTTACCAGCCTCAATAATTTTCTTTGTCAATTTCATATCATCTAAACTTGGCTGATTGTTGCCAGATGGGTGATTATGTGCCAAAACGATAGATGTTGCTTGATTTTCTAAAGCTTCTTTGAAAATAATCCGAACATCTACGATTGTTGCAGTTACACCACCTACACTCATTTTTTTCTTTGAAATCACTTTTCCAGCTCTGTTCAAAAGGATTATCCAAAACTCTTCATGATGTAAATCCATCATTAATGGAGCTAAAATTTTATGTGCATCCTCGCTGCTTTTTACGATTTCAATGGTTGAATTTTCGTATTTTCTCCTATTACTCAATTCAATAGCTGCAACGATTGTAATTGCTTTGGCTTCTCCAATACCTTTAAAGGTCATCAATTCTTTTACAGATGCTCTTGCCAATTTTGATAAATTGTGGTCGTATTTTTGAAGAATTTTTTGACATAAAGCGATAGCAGATTCTCCCCTACTTCCAGAACCAACTAAAATCGCTAACAATTCAGAATCAGATAAGTATTGCTTCCCTTTTGTCAATAATTTTTCTCTTGGTTTGTCTTCTTCAGACCAATGTTTTATACTAAGGTTTTCTTTTTCCATAAATTTGAAATAAAAAAGTAAATATAATATTAACTTTGCAATTATTTCATAAGCTGGGGTGCCTTTCAGGCTGAGATCATACCCATCGAACCTGCTCAGGTAATGCTGAGAAGGGAGGATGCTCAATCAGAATTTACTGATTCTCTTGCTTTTACATATTTTATTATATGAAAAGTACATTTTTAACAATTATTTTATGTTGCTCATATTTTTTAAGTATGAGCCAAGACACCATTTTGCCACTCCAAGAAGTTGTAATTATTGGAAATTGGGCAGAAAAAAACACTCCTATTTCTTATCTAAATATTTCCAAAAAGGAAATTGAACGGTTTAATTTCGGGCAAGATATACCCTATATTCTATCAAACACACCTAGTTTGGTGGAATCTTCTGATGCTGGGACAGGTATTGGTTATACCAATATTAAAATTAGGGGTATCGATCAAACTAGGATTAATATTACATTGAATGGCGTCACCATGAATGATCCCGAATCACATCAAGTTTTTTGGGTAAATTTACCTGATTTGAGTAGTAGCACCGAGCAGATTCAAATCCAAAGAGGAGTCGGCATTTCCACAAATGGAACAGGAGCATTTGGAGCTTCTATCAATCTGAACACGTCAAAAATCAACATGAAACCCTACTCAAATATCAATGTTGGCATAGGAAGTTTCAATACCAAAATAGCAAATATCAGTTTCGGCACAGGGCTAATTGATCATAAATTTGGAGTGGATGGTAGAATATCAAAAATTGTAAGTGATGGATATATAGATAGAGCAAAAGTAAATCTAAGTAGTTACTACCTTTCTAGTTATTATTTATGGAAAAAATCTTCTTTACGGCTGAATATAATCAATGGTAAAGAAATAACTTATCAAGCCTGGAATGGTGTTCCAATAAATTATCAAAATGACCCAATTCTTAGAAGATATAATAGTTCTGGGACAGAAAAATCTGGAGAGCCTTACCAAAATGAAATTGATAATTATGGACAAACTCATTTGCAATTGATTCATAAACAAGAATTTAACAATAATATGTATCAAAATATTACTTTGCATTATACGAAAGGCGGAGGTTATTTTGAACAATACAAAGCAAACCAGCAATTAAATGATTATGGTCTTAAGCATGTTATCTTAAATTCTGATACTATTCGAAGTACCGACTTGATAAGAGATAGATGGTTGGATAATGATTATTATGGAATAGTTTACGATATTCATTATCAACTAAATAAATCAAATTTTACAATTGGAGCAGCAGCAAATGAATATTATGGAAAGCATTTTGGGAAAATCATTTGGGCACAATTCGCTAGTAATAGTAATAATTTCGACAATTATTACAATTGGAGAGGGAAAAAGATGACATAAATATCTATTTTAAATCATTAACCAATTTTAATTCAATTAATTTCTTTACAGATTTTCAATATCGATTTGTAAAATATAGCTATAATGGGTATTTAGATTTATATAATACGAATTTAAACACACAGAATTACCACTTTTTTAATCCAAAATTGGTTACACTTGGAATATCAACAATAATTCGAGCCAATATTTGCTACTAGCAATCCAGCAAAAAGAGCCAAATAGAGATGATTTTACACAAAGATCTTTATCCAATTTACCAAAACCAGAAACCTTATTTGATATAGAAATTGGTTATAAAAAAGATAATCATAAAAATTTAAACTACTCTTGCAACGGATATTTTATGTATTATTTCAATCAATTAATCAATACGGGCAAACTAAACGATGTGGGAGCTGCTATTAGAGAAAATGTACCCAAAAGTTACCGATTAGGTTTAGAATTGAATGCAAATTATGCTTTTAATAGTTATTTAAAACTGAATGGTAATTTAAATATCAGCAAAAACATCATAAAGAACTATAATTCTATTGTTTATGATTGGTCAACGAATGAAATCATTAGCCAAGATCTAAAGAATACGAATATTGCTTATTCACCGAATGTTGTTGGAAATATCGATTTGATTTACAATGCTATTACCACTCATAAGCATTTATTAAACTTTTCATTGATAGGAAAATTTGTAGGAAAACAATATTTGGATAATACCTCAAATAAATATTCCGAACTACCTGCCTATTATTATTTGAATGCACAAATAAATTATGAAATCAAAAACACTTTCTGTCCATCTTTGAAAATTTCATTGTTGGTAAACAATATTACCAATAACAAATATTCAAGCAATGGATGGATTTATAGATTTAGGTCAGCTGGAGAAACATTGAGCCCAAGTAATGACCCATATTTGAGTGTAGAAGGAAACAATTTTTACAATCAAACAGGGTTATTTCCACAGGCTAACATTAATTTTTTGTCAAAGCTAACAATTGCTTTTTAGTTTGAAAATTAAAAATGTTAACTTTGCAAAAACCAATATAATTGACAAGTTTTATTTCAAAAATCAAGAACTTCAATTTTGGGTTATTATCTAGAATTTTAGGGCTTACAAAACCATATAGATTATTTTTTTACTTATCTATTACTATTGGATTGGTCATAGCTCCTATTGCAGCATATCGTCCCTATTTAATCAAAACAATAATTGATGATAATATAAAAATTGCTGATTCACAAGGTGTTATTAACAACTCTGTATTATTTATTGGCTTATTGATTCTTGAAACTATTTTGTCTTTTGCTTTTGGTTATTTGACTTTTTGGCTGGGACAATCAATAATCAAAGACTTAAGAAATTCATTATTCAATCATATTATTCGATTAGAATTAACCTATTTTGATAAAACTCCCATTGGGAATTCTACAACTAGAACGATTAGTGATATTGAAACGATCAATGCAGTTTTTTCAGAGGGCATCATCACTATTTTTATTGACATTATAACATTATTAATCGTATTTGGTATGATGCTTTTTGCAAATTGGAAATTAACTTTAGTTTGCATCAGTGTTTTACCATTATTGATTTTAGCTAGTTATTATTTCAAAGAGGCGGTAAAAAAGTCATTTACTGAAGTTAGAAGCCAAATTGCAATTATGAATTCATTTTTGCAAGAAAGGATTGCTGGGATGAAAATCATTCAAATATTTAATTTACAATCCATTGAAAAGGAAAAACTAATAAAAATAAATAAAGATTATACAGATGCAAACATCAAATCAATTTTTGCCTATTCTGTTTTTTTTCCAGCAGTTGAAATAATCTCTGCTATTTCCATCGGTTTATTGGTTTGGTATGGATCGTTTGGTATTTTAAAAAATCAAATAACTATTGGTGTATTAATTAGTTTCCCATTGTATATCAACATGTTATTTAGACCCATTCGTATGTTAGCCGATAAATTTAATACATTGCAAATGGGGATGATCGCAGCTGAAAGAGTTTTCAATTTACAAGACACTGAATTAGTTAATATTTCTAAAGGGAAAATCAAAATTCCTGATATCAAAGGGAATATTGTTTATCAAAACGTTTGTTTTTCTTATAATCCTTCTCAGTTAGTTCTTGATAATATAAATATTGAAGCTAATGAAAATGAGACAATTGCAATAGTTGGAAGTACGGGCTCTGGCAAAACTTCTATAATCAGCATATTATCAAGGTTTTATCCCATCCAATCTGGAAAAATTACAATTGATGGATATGATATCAATGATTTGGATTTAAATTATCTAAGAACTATCGTAGGAGTAATCCTACAAGATGTTTTCTTATTTAATGGAACTATAATGGAAAATATCACCTTGAAAAATGATAAGATTGAAAAAGAAAAGGTTTACGATTTTGCAAAAAAAATTGGATGTTACGATTTGATCATGAAATTACCGAATGGTTTTGATTTCAATGTGATGGAAAGAGGAGTAGCATTATCAGTTGGCCAAAAACAACTCATCTCAATGTTGAGGACTTTAATATACAATACCAAAATTATCATAATGGATGAAGCGACATCATCTATTGACCCAGAATCAGAAAAAATTATTCAATATGCTATCGAAAAATTAATTGAAAAAAGAACCTCTATAATTATTGCCCATCGGTTAAGTACCATACGACATGCCAACAAAATCTATGTAATTGAACATGGTAAAGTGCTTGAAGAAGGAACACATCAAGAATTAATAGAAAAAGAAAACGGAAGATTTAGAAATTTATATAATAAACAGGTAACTACTGTAGCTTTATCATAAAATAAATTATTTATAACATTAAGATTGCAAAATAACACTAAATCCACTTTACAAACAATTATATTTTATATATTTACAACAAATAAAGATTTTATTCTACATTATATCAATAAATTAAAATTATATGCATCCGATAATTAAAAATATATTAGCTGTTTTGGCAGGTTTGTTATTAGGAAATATTGTAAATGGAAGCCTCATTTTTGTAAGTGGATCCATAATTCCACCACCTTCCGGATTTGACAACACAACAATTGAAGGTTTAAATGCATCAATGCATTTGATGGAGCCAAAGCATTTTCTATTTCCATTTTTAGCTCATGCTTTAGGAACCCTTTCAGGAGCATTTATTACAGCATTCCTTGCAGCAAATAATCATTTAAAATTAGCTTTAATTATTGGTGTTTTATTTTTAATTGGTGGTATTTCAATGGTTTATATGCTTCCTTCGCCTTTGTGGTTTTCCATTACAGATTTAGTATTTGCTTATATTCCAATGGCTTATTTAGGTTGGAAATTATCTAAGAAATAATATTCATTGAATTTATAATTAAATTCTTAATCGATTTTTCACTAAAAGCAAAAAGAGAGATTACAATGTAATCTCTCTTTTTTGATTTTTTTATTTGAATTTAAATAATTAAACACTCTCAGATAAAATAGCTCTTGCTTTGTCAAGAATACTAGTATCAGTCATATTAATAATTCCACCGTCCGGACCAGGTTCATAATGCCAATCAGTTGCATCGTCATGAGCAAACTTTTGAGCACCAAAGAAATTCCTTACATGTTGTTCATCTACATTTAGCTCATTTGCAATTCTAGCGATACTACCATGAGGTAAGCTATGCTTCAATTTTCTTAACTCTTCAAATGTAATATTCATGTTTATAAAATTTAGTGAATAAATATTGAACTAATTCATCCGAAAGTTACAAAATTTTAAATATAAAAAATAAGTTTTTTTAAAGAAATTTATATAATATTTCAAATTTACTTCTTAATGTAAAATATAATTATTTATCACATTATTATTAATACTTTGTATTTACTGTTAAAATATGAAACAATAAAATTTATTAGAAGTATTAAATCCAAAATACAAATGATGAAAAAATTAATCATATTATTTTTTGCTTTGCAACTATTTAGCAATATTTTTTCACAAAATCAATTTAAAATAAATTTAATTGGTTATGATTCTGTAAATAGCTTGGTAGCAATTTATCATTTTGGAAAAAATATGTATGTTTTAGATACTTTAAAAAAAGATATCAATAATCAATTCCAAATTAATGAATCTAAAATAAAGCAAATAGAGCTCATTTCTGTTTTAAACGAAGCGAACAACATCAAATGGCAAATCATCAATGATCATAAACCCACTGAAATTAATATTCATAGAAAACTCAACTTTGATAGTATAGCTACTAATTCTGAAATGAATCAGGCTTGGTATGAAATTCAAAAATTAGATTACTTATCTGATGTAAAATTTGAAAATTTTAAAGAATTACTAAAGATCAGCGAAACGAATGGAAACCTCGGCATGAAAAAAACTATCTATGAAGATATAACGAAAACGATGCATGATAGAGATAGTATTTTTAATCAAATTGTAGAAAAAAGTGGCTTTAAATTGCTAAAATCACTACAAAATTTAAAATATGAATTTAAATTTCCATCACAGATTCGAGGGTTAGATAGAAAGCAACAATCTTTATATGTGCTAAATAATTATATTAATTATTACGATTTGGATAATAAAAAAATTATCAATGCCCCAAATTATATGGATCGCCTAGAAAAGTTTCTGCAATTAAGTTTAAATTTTGGTTCCGACACATCAATTAATAAATTAGATTATTTTATTTCTAGAATCGAATCCGCTAATGATAGTTCCTTTTATAAGATAGTTTGCTCAGATATTGTTAATTTCTTAAGTGACAATCCAAATCCATTTTATGAAAAAACGTACATTCATGTTATTCGAAATTATATATTAAATAAAAAGTTCTATTGGACGAGCAATGAAGATATTGAAAAATTCAATTCAATTGCTAATTTATTAGAAAACAATACGATAGGAAATTTTGCTCCTGACATTACATTTACATTACCTGACTCTACAAAAATGAATCTTCACAGCATAAATGCTAAGTTTACATTATTAGTATTTTGGGATCCTGATTGTAAAGTTTGTCAAAAAAGCCTACCAATTTTGAATAACATTTATAAAGAATATAAAGATAAAGGGCTTGAAATAGTTGGTATTTGTGCAAGAAAAAATAGCTCATATCCCCTATGCTGGGAGTATGCTAAAGCAAATGGTTATGGGTGGATAATCGGAGTGGACCCGTATTTAGAATCCAATTATCATATGTTATACAATGTCTCAAATTTGCCTGTTATTTATTTGTTAGAAAAAAATAAAATAATTATTAATAAGAAGTTGAAAACAGACAAGTTACATGATTTGTTAAAATTTTATCTACCGAATTAAGAAGTTCGATGTCACAAAAAAAATTAATATTTTAGTATAAATGTAAATTTAGTGTTTATATTTGCCGTAGAATTTCACACCAGTATTTTTATTTACTCCGCATCAAGTTTCGTTTACAATAATATATTTTGCGTTTATGACACCGTTTAATGTTTTTGTTGATGTAATCAACTTAGATGATGCTTCTGTAAAAAATACACTTTCATCGATTTCATCGATGTATCATAGCTTCACCTCCAAACACCAACGAAAGATATCATTTATTTATGATATTCAATCGGAAAGAGTGAAAATGCTAAATGATACAGCAAAGAATTTGGAAATAGATCATGCCGTTTCAGTATCTAATTTTGATGCAATGTATGCTCAAGGTAAGAGTATTTCTATATTTGTAGATTTCGGTGATACAGTTGCTACAACTAAAATTATTTCTATGCTGGAAATTGGTGTTCCATTTTTAGGTCAATCCAATTCTGAAAGAAAGGAAATTTTAGATAATACTTGTTCGATTTTAGCAAATACAAAATCTAATTTCGATTTATTTCCTTCGATCATTTCCTTTATGAGAATGTTATATTATGACCCAGAAGTAAGAAAAATACTAAAAAGGGGTGCTTTAATAAAATCAAAGAATATAAAAATTCTTGCAAAATAATTAGTTGAGCATATCCCAACCGTAAGCAGTATGATTAAAAGTATTGTACTGCAAAGTTCTCAAGATCAATCCTTTGGGTGAATAAATAAAATAAGAACCAATATTCGATATTTTCAAAGAAGTATTATCAATTATTATATTTAATTGGTCATATTTCTTTGAATGTATGGATGCATCTATAATGGATCCTTCTGATGATTCTAAAGATGCATTTGGCAACCAATTATCCAATTTTATGATTGGTGAATTGGAAAGAACTTTATTTAATTTAAATTGATTTTGATTAAATAAGATTCTGGATGATTTTCTTTCATCATTACTACTGACCAAATAATTATTATCTAATTTATTGATTATAAATCCAAATGTTTCGTCAGCATGAGAAATTAGATTATTTCCGCTTAAAGAATTGCTACCTTGACTTAAATATTCATCAATAAGGATTGAATTATTATTGATACTTTTCACTTCCCAAATCAATGTATCTTTTTGATATTTAAAATCGTTAACATCATTTGTATTAGCAATATATAAAACAAATTTTAATTTCTGATTAACTTTTAAATTATCAAATGAATTTGATTCTGAACTATTATTGATTACAATTGTTTCTTTTCCACAAGAAATCAAAAAAACAATGCTCAAAAAAATTAGTAATTTAATCCTCATAGTGTGAAGTTCGATTTACCTTTGTCGGTATTATATTTTATAAATTTTTAATAAATAATTGTTTTTAATTTATTTCTAATAAAAACTGATTATACACTAATCTATACAATATTAATACCTAATTAATCAAAATAAAAATATATTTCCCTAATTTCCAATAACTTATATTAATGAAATTTTTAATTTAAATATTTATTTAATATAAATACTATTGTTTAATAATTACTTAATTGAGATTGAACTTAAATATTTTATATAATATTAAATTTTAAGTTTAAGTATTTTTTTTTGAATTTTAAAAAATAAAATGAATTTATATCCAAGTAACATAGTGAATTCTATTGAATTTGATAAGATTGTACATTACTTAAAGGAGGAATGTAATGGAGAATTGGCATCTATTTATTTTGATAATTTACAATTTGAAACTGATCTATGTGTGATTGAAAGCAAATTGGATGAAGTTTCAGAAATGAAATTATCACTCCAATCCGTAGATCCATTTCCGGTAAGTAATTATTTTGATAGTTTGCCTGATTTGAAGTTATTAGAAATTGATGGCTATGTTTTATCTATCGAATCCTTACAACGAATCAATATTATCCTACGGATTGCTTCAAAAATATATTCCTTTTTAAATATTTCTAGACAAGATATTTATCCTAATCTATATAAAATCGTTCGAGTTGTCCCATTTGATGATTTTCTACAAAGAGAAATTGTAAGAGTTATCGATGAAAATGGCGAAATCAAATCCGATGCTTCCCTAGAACTTACAATGATTAGAAGGCAAATTCAGTCATTTCAAAGGGATTTGGATAGAGTTTTCAAAAATTGTATTAGCGATTTCAGATCCAAAGGCTTTTTGACTGAAAATGTTGAATCAGTAAAAAATGGACGACGTGTACTGAGTGTTCCTGCCGAACATAAAAGAAAAGTAAAAGGAATTATTCATGATGAGTCCACTTCTGGAAAAACCACATTTATCGAACCAGAAGCAGTTATAGAGATCAATAATGAAATTATCGAATTAGAACAAGAAGAGAAAAGAGAAATTTATAGGATTTTAAAAGAATTGAGTGCCAAGCTACGACCTTATGCACCTGCTATTCGACAATATCAATCAATTATTGTTAGAATGGATGTGATATATGCAAAAGCAAGGCTAGCAATAAGATTAAAAGCAGTTAAACCAATACTTAAGGAAAAGCCACATTTTTCTGTTTTAAAGGCTTTTCATCCTCTGCTTTACCTAAAAAATCAAAAAATAGATAAAAAAACGATTCCCTTTAATTTTCAATTATTTGGCAAAAATAGAATTGTCGTTATTAGTGGACCTAATGCTGGTGGAAAATCTATTACTTTGAAAGCTATTGGGTTGATACAATTAATGTTGCAAAGTGGCAATCTTGTACCAATGGATCCATTATCTGAAATTGGAGTTTTTGAAAATATTTTTGGAGATATTGGTGACCAACAATCTTTGGAAGATGAATTGAGTACTTATAGTTCAAGATTAAAAAATGCAAAGGAATTTGTTGAAAATGCAAACGACAAATCACTCATCTTAATTGATGAATTTGGTTCTGGTACTGACCCAAAAATGGGTGGTGCTATCGCAGAGGGTATATTGAAAGAGCTAAACCAAAAAGGTGTTTATGGTGTAATTACGACCCACTTTGGGAACCTTAAAATGTTTGCTTTCAAATCAGAAAGTATCTTAAATGGCTGCATGAATTTTGATACAGAAACACTCTCTCCTACTTATGAATTAATTATTGGGAGACCGGGCAGTTCGTTTGCTTTCGAAATAGCCAATAAAAATGGACTGCCAGATTCCATCATAAACTATGCTAGAAAAAGAATAGGAAAGAATGAAAATGCTGTAGATGAGCTACTTATAGATTTATTGAGAGAAAGAAATGACCTTCAAGATCAATTAAATGAATTAGACGAAAAGCAAAAAAAATTGCAAAAACTAATTCATAGTTATGAAGAAATGCACAAAGAGCTAGAGTATAAACGAAAAAAACACAAATTAGATATCAAGGAAACTGAAATTCAAAAAGCTGATGACCAAGTTAGAATGCTAGAAAAACTAGTGAAAGAGCTTAGAAATCAGAAAAATATGGAAAAAGCTCAGGAAGCTGCTGAAAAAGCAAAATTGGACAAAGAAAAAGCAATGGAAGCAGCTAAACAGATTACAGATGAAATCGTAAAACATCATGGAAAACTATCCACCAAAAAATTAGCAGAAGGCGATTTCGTCAGATTGAGAGCTGGAGGAGCAAATGGGAAAATAATTAAATTGGATAAAGATGGCGAAAAAGCAATGGTCATCATTGGCGATATGACCATGACCATTCGTTTACTTGATTTAGTTTCCATTAATGAACCACTTGAAAGACAAGAGCTTAAAGTAAAAAAAGATATTGTAACTGATGGTGCAAAATTTGATGCTAAAATTGATTTGAGGGGTTTAAGAATGCCAGATGCCTTAAAAGCATTGGAAGTTTTTGTGGATAAAGCATTTATTAATAGTTCCAATTCTATACAAATTCTTCATGGAAAAGGGGACGGAATCTTAAGAAAAGCTGTTAAACAAAAAATTAAAGAATATAAAGGAATCAAAAGTATTTCGCATCCATCACCAGAATTTGGTGGTGATGGTATAACAAATGTTGAATTATTATAATTTATAGACTAACTTTGCAGTCTCAAATAAAAAAATGTCAGAACTAGTTAAACCTTATCATCAAGACCAAGAAAAAAAACAGCAAGTTGCCACTATGTTTGACAATATTGCCAATAATTATGATTTACTCAACAGAGTATTATCCTTGGGAATTGACCAAAGTTGGCGGAAAAAAGCGATAAATCAACTCAAAGATATCCAACCTAAATATATTTTGGATGTTGCAACGGGAACTGGTGATGTTGCATTGATGACGATGGATTTATTACACCCAGATACCATAATTGGAGTAGATATTTCTAAGCAAATGTTAGAAATCGGGAAAAACAAAATTGAACAAAAGCATTTGTCAAATCAAATTCATTTAGAATTAGGAGATTCCGAAAACTTAAGATTTGAGGATAATTCTTTCGATGCAGTGACTGTTGCTTTTGGCGTTCGAAATTTTGAAAATTTGGATAAGGGATTGAAAGAAATTTATAGAGTTTTGAAACCAAATGGCAGATTAGTAGTATTAGAATTCTCTAAACCAAGTATTTTTCCATTTAAACAAATTTATAATTTCTATTTTAAATACATTTTACCAACAATTGGTCGTTTAACATCAAAAGATAATCGTGCATATAGCTATTTATATGAGTCAGTTCAGGCATTTCCTGATAATGAGGCTTTTATAAAGAAATTGGCTAATCTAGGATTTATCAATAATCAAAAACAATCATTAACTTTAGGAATATGTTCCATTTATCAAGGCAACAAATAATTTTTGCTATTTTAATATTGGTTTCAACAAGTATTTTTGCACAAAGAGGAAATACAAATTATTTGGACTTTAAATCAAAGCCCTATTTTTTTGGTATTACACTTGGATTCAACTCCTCTGACTATAGGGTTTTTAAATCAAAATCATTTTTATCAAATGATACAATCAGAGTTGTAGAACCAGAAAGAGGACCAGGTTTTAATTTAGGAATTATCACCAATTTGAAATTAGGAGAATATTTTGATATTCGTTTTTTACCAACTTTGTCCTTTGCAGAAAGAAATTTGACCTATTTTTCTAATACAGGATCATTTAATGAAAGAAAAGTGGAATCTGTTTTTGTAGATATGCCATTTCATGTGAGATACAAATCTGCTCCATTCAATGACATGAGAGTATTCGTAATAGGTGGTGTGAAATACACTTTTGACGTAGCAAGTGATTCTAGGACTAGACAAGCAAAGGATTTGGTGAAAATTTCCCCATCTGACTTTTCTTATGAATATGGTTTTGGAATGCAATTTTATTTCCCATATTTCATCTTTTCACCCGAATTTAAAGTTTCTCAAGGTATTAACAATATCCTAATTTATGATAAAAGAATTGACCAATCTAATGTTTTAGAAAAAGTCATGTCAAGGGTTTTCACAATATCGCTTAACTTCGAAGGATAAAAAAATAAGGGTTGCCGATTTGGCAACCCTTATTTTTTTACTCATTATTTACAAGAATTCTTTTTACAAAACTATTCCCATTCTCATTTTTCAGATATATAAAATAAAAGCCTGAATGAAATTCTTTTGAGAATCCTATATTTTCATTCAATCTATTGTCATTTACTTCTAACAGATTATTATACAATACCTTACCTAATCCATCAATAATATTTAAATTATAATTTCCGTTTGAAATATTATCCACAAATATATTGATTTGATTATCAACAACTGGATTAGGGTAAACTATTAAATCAGCACTCTTTAAGTCATTAAAATTCAAATAAATTACTTTCGAAAAGCCGAATTTTGATGATTTCTCTACAATTTTCAGTCGATAGTAATTTCCATTTGCATAAGGATATTTATCTGTAAAATGATAGTAGTTCAGTGCACCTAAATTATGTGCACTTTGAAAACCAATATTGAAAAAATTGATTCCATCTTTGCTTTTTTCAACTTCATAACCCCAAATATTTTCATTTTCAACTGTCCAGGTCAATAGAGATTCCTCATTTACTTTTTCCACTTTAAAATTAACTAAATCAACTGGCAATAAAGTACTAATGGTGATTAAAGTCGGGTCATATTCAGCTGTTTGATTATTTTGAATATAACTATTTAGAACATTAGTTCTAAGTTCAGGTCTAACTGGATCAATCAAAATTGGAGGAGCTGTATTATAATCCTTTGTATCTGTTAGCTGCGTTGTAAAACTAGTTCCAGTAATATAAGCCTGATTGCTCAAAACCAATCCTGAGGCGGCAGCTGTAACTAATACTCTAATATTTACATATAAATAACCATTTGCTTTTAATAAAATAGGCTTATTTTGATTATTTGGAACTAAAACATTATAGCTTGAAGTTGGATAATTCGTATTAAACAAAGCATTTGTGCCAGAAGTAGCACTTAAATTTGAAACGCCAATTCTCTGTAAACCAATAGGTAATGTATCGATAATTTGAAAATCTTGTATATTAGCAGTTCCAGTATTAAAACAAGCTATAGTATATAGCAAAGTATCATTCACAGCCGGTAATCCTGTTGAATTTGTAGATGCTGGAAACCAACGAACTGTTTTATAATTTTGAACAACAGGAGTTCCCATTAAAATGGTAACGAAAGTACTATCATTTGATGCAATAGAACAAGTTTGAGTTATACTACCAGTTGGAACGGAAATCCAAGTTGGTGGAGCACAATCTCCAGAAAATGAATTATCTACGGCATCAGTTGGAGTGGAAAGTATTTCAGTTCCAGTCACATTGGCTAAATTGCCAATAGTTTGACCACCACCTTCTACTAAAACTTTTACTGGAAAATTTATTCTAATAAAACCAGTATCTGCCTCTAACATGGATCCAGCTCCTAATAAATTAATATTAGTAATGCCATCAAATGATGAATTAAAAGTAGCAATTGAACCATTACTATATGACATTGAAGAAGAACCAGCTCCAGATCTTGTCAATCCAATATTCAAAACATCAGAAATCTGAACATTATTTACATTTGCTGTTCCAACATTATAAAGATTTATGGTATATGTTAAAGTATCCCCAACTCATGGAACCCCATTTACATCAATATCTTTAGTTAATTTGATTGATTTAAAAGCTCTAACATCTGGACTACCTATTGATACAGAAAAAAAAACAGGGTCAAGTCCACTTGTGCAAGATTGAGAAATACTTCCTGAAGGAACATCTACATTTGGAGGTGGTACACAGGTATTATTATCAAGTGCATCCGTTAATACAACGCCTGAAATTCCAGTTCCTGTTGCTGAAGCTTGATTTGACAAAGTCTGACCGCTACCAGCACCTCTAATTTCAACTGGAATATTTATCACCAATTTTCCATTAACACCTAAAGTGACGCCAGTATTTAATAAATTATTCACCCCAGCTCCAGTATAACTACTATTTAATGATAAACCAGTTACATTAATACTGGATGCAGTTATAGTACCTTTTCTTCTTACACTACTTGGCAACAAATTAGTTATTTGAAAACTGGATGCTCCATTTGCATAATTTACATATGTTATTGTATAGGTTACAATATCACCAACTGTAACCAACCCATCATTATTAAAATCTGTTGTTAATTTAACGGATTCGTAACCATAAACATCTGGCGAAACAGTAATAAAAGCTACATCATGATCATCTTCATCATCACCAACATTGATTTTGGCTTGTTCATTGATCACATCATCTTTTACATTAATTTCAGTATTGAAGCCATCTGGAGTAGAATCTATTTCATCCAGACTTCTATTTATATAATTAAAATCTTGAATTGACACTGTTTCAGCAGTATTTTTAACACTACCATTTGCTCCAGATTGGATAACAATATAAATATCTATTTTTGCAGAATCTCCAGGATTAATAATATCGGTGATTGTTTTTGATGCTGTTATATTACCTGCTCCAGGAACCCATCCATTGGTGTTTGTGGAACTCAATAAAGTATTTGCAGGTAAATAATCGATAATTCCAATATTTGTTAATGCAATATCTCCTTGATTATAAATAGTTATTGTATATTTAATTTCATCACCAACAGCTTTTTTAGTATTAACTAAAGTAGTAAGCCTCAGTGCAATATCAATAGTTTCGGAAAACAAATAATTCTGGAAGCAAATATTTAATAGAAAAAAGAATAAACTCTTGTAGAATATTTTAAGCATAAGTTTATAAAGTAAAAATTGTAAATAGTGTAATAAAAATATTTGCAAAAATACAATAATTATGACTATAAACAAGAGAAATAGTCACAAATATTTACACTCAGAAGGAAAATGAAAAACATTTATATGTATTGAGCCATAATTTCCTGTATTTTTTTAGATTGTATAGCGGCTTGTTTGTCAAAATCTTTTTCTTTTGAAGCATATAAAATACCTCTGGATGAATTTATTAATAATCCAATTTGGTTATTTCTTCCATATTTTATAACTGATTCTAATTCACCACCTTGCTCCCCTACTCCAGGCACTAACAAAAAATGATCAGGAATTAATTTTCTAATTTCTATAAATGATTCTGGGTGTGTGGCACCAATTACAAACATAGTGTTATTTGGAGAAGTCCAACTAGCGACTTTTTCAATAACTTGTTGATAAAGAGGCTTATAATCCTCACTTTTTATGAATTGGAAATCTTCACTTCCTTTATTGGATGTTAATCCTAAAACAATAATCCATTTATTTTCATAGGATAAAAATGGCGTCACAGAATCCTTCCCCATGTAGGGTGCAACTGTAATAGCATCTGCACCTAAAACTTCAAAAGCTGCTTTTGCATACATTTTTGAAGTATTTCCAATATCCCCCCTTTTTGCATCTGCAATTATGAAATGCTCATTACCAATATAATGAATTGTCTTTTCTAAAGCTTCATAACCCATTTTTCCATAAGCTTCATAAAAAGCAAAATTTGGTTTATAGGCAACACAATATGGCTTAGTCGCATCAATTATTGCTTTATTAAAAGCCCAAATTGGATTTTCCAAATTTTTCAAAAAGGGAGGAATCTTATCCATATCAGGATCAAGCCCAACACATAGAAATGATTTTCTTTCTTGAATTTTTTGATACAATTGTTCCCTATTCACTTTAAAATATTTTATTTACAAAAGTAAACATTTCGTCAAACAAAGTGAAAAATTACGAAACTAATAACGTATTGCCCAATATGGATTTCGGTTACTTTTGATACATTCTTTAACATATTTATCAATAATGCCATTATATTCCACTTGATCAACTTTTTTTCCTTTCCATTTTTTAGGTGTACTGAGGTTCGTATTAGGTGTTTTTTTTGTAATATTCATAGCTTGAATGATGGTTGCTCCATCATTGATATCTATTTCTAGTATTAATCCTGGTAGTCCTTCAAACAACTCTGGACCAGCTGGAATTGGTATTTGGTCAGTAAACCAAGCATAAATTTTTTGGTTTTTAGTTGTATCTTTTGTTTCTGCTTTCATACAAATATAACCATTTACATCTTTAATATCTGTTAATATTTTCCATTTATACTGCAAGATTTCTCCATCAATCAAATAAGACTTACCAATGGATTCAATTAATGATTTTTGTGTTTGATTAGTAAAATTTCTAAAAATTTTATAATCATCCTTCCTGTTCGACCACTCATATTTATCATTGTCATAATTCTCATCCACAAAATAAAAGGATTCATCTCCTTTTATTTCCATAATGTATTTTTCTGTCCACCCTTCACTTTTCCCATAAGCAAAATTCATTCTTTCTTTTTCCTCTTTACTTAAATATGGAAGCGTATTATTCATTTTTACCCAATTTGTAGTCCTATCGTATTCGATTACGTAGGTAGAATCCTGTGCTAAAAGGATGTTTGTTAAAAAAATTATTAAAATTATTATTAATTTATTCATTTCATTATATATTTAATTCCACCAGTTATTTGAACTTTTAGTTGTCGCTTTTATTCCTTTTATATTATAAGTAAAAGATAACATTGCATATCTTGCTAAAGACTGATTTATATTTGAGCTAACTGAATTTACATTAGCAAATTGATTGATTCCCAACGTTTTATTAAATACATCATAAATAGAAATTCTAATTTCTCCTCTATTTTCTTTTAAAAATAGTTTTGATAAACTCATATTTAGAATTGGTATTTCTTGGTAGAAATTAAATCTATTATTTTGGTTAATTGAATATTTAAATGAATTATTGGAATAAATTCCCCAAAACAATTTTGCATTTAGTTCTAAACTATAAGATTGTTCGATAATTCTTTGATTTTGACTTGTATTGATATTATATTTTGTATCATTCATACTTAAAGATGAATTCAAATAACACGAAAATTGTTCTTTAGGTGTTAAATTTACTCGTAATGATATTCTATTTCTAATTGTATTTGTAATATTTTTTATATCGTTCACAATAGCTTGACTCTTTCCATATCCTGGAGAATAATTCATATTTATTGTAAATTTATTCTTAATTATAGGGAAACCGAAATTTATACCTGAATATAAAAATTGCCCTCCACTTAAATTAATTGTTTTAGAGGTTGTAATAAAATTATTATCTACAATTTGTGATGTAACAAATTGATTTTCACTAATTGTAAACCCAGAATATAAACCAAAATTAATAAATGTAGCTGGGTTAAAACTATTGAATCCAACATTAATCTCATGATTAATTTCTGGAATTAAGTTTGGATTTCCAATATTAATATAGAGTGGATTACTATTGTCAATTATTGGCTGTAAATTTCTTAATGAAGGTTCCTTCGCATCAGCTGAGTAACCAAAATCTAAATATTTACCTTTTAAATCAAGAGAAACATTAAAATTAGGCAATAAAGAATTATAACTTCTATTTACATTTCCAAATATATTTGCTGAAGGACCAGCCTTGAAATCACTTTTTATATTAAATAATTGATATGCCACTCCTACACTTACATTCACCCCTTTATATGCATACCTCAAATAACTTCCTAGTCTATTGATTAATATTTTATTATCAAAGTTTCGAGTCAAACTATCATTATTTACAGGTTCATTCTGCTTTATATCAAATACATTACGATCAATTGTTTCATTAGAATTTTGGAAATTGTAAAATGTAGTCCAAAATATTTTTTTAGATAGTGGTTCAGTGTACATAGCATTCGCATTCAATTGTTGTTTTGAAGATTTTGATGCAATAGATTGATTAATTGTCTGAGAGCTATCAACTGTTCCTTTTATTTTATAAAATACAATGTCGGATTTTTGGTAAAAATCAGAATTAGATGCAGAACTGAAATATGATGCACTTAATCCTAAGCTTCTACCTTTCTTTTTAAATTTCTTTCTAAATATAGTATTTCCTCTTAATAATAAATTCTCCCTTATTTGCAAATTATCAAATCTAGATGTGTTAGATGACCCAATAATCCTTTCATTATCTGACCAACCATTAAAAACATTATTTCGATTGGCAATAGAACCGTTTAAATTGGCAATAAAAGTATTCAAACTATCAATTTCCTTCTCAAATCTCAAATCTAATTTATGATTTCTATTTACTTTATTTCCTAAGTTTGAAGAATTATTATTTACAGTTTCGTCTTTTAGAAATGTTTTGGAAATAGTATTGGATCTCTGAAACTATCCCTTTTGATCATAGTAATACATCCCACTAAATTTATTCTTCTTGTGATCATAATTGTAATTTAAACCACCTGTATAGTTTTCAGGAAATCCATAATTATTATTTCCCCAAAAGCTTGACATTAAACCACCTCCATCTTCATCATCATCACTAAAAAAAATATACCTTCTACCACCATTACTAAAACCAAAATCACCTCCATCATCCCAATTTGAAGATTCTGATCCTCTGAAATCTTGATAATCATTCCAAGACAATCCATTTCTACCAGTATTATTACCCATCCCTAGCAAACTAATTTGCTCCTTTTCGTTAAATCTATTGAAATTCCCTTTCAGTTCTTTTGTGTTTTGGGTTCCTATACCAGCCACAATCTTACCAAAACCACCTTTTTTAAATTCATCTTTTAATTGTAAATTCATTGTTTTATCTGGAGCTTTCGAATCAAAACCAGTTAGTTTTTTCTCTTCCGATTCAGTGTTAAATACTTGTACTTTCGATATACCCTCAGCAGGTAAGTTTTTGGTTGCTGCTTTTGGATCTGTACCGAAAAATCGCTTTCCATCTACAGTAACTTTAGTAACACTTCTTCCTTCTGCTTTAATCGAACCATCTTGATCTACTTCTATACCTGGTAATCTCTTTAACAAATCTTCAACAGATGATCCAGCAGGAACTTTGAAAGTACTTGCATCATACTCGATGGTATCACCTCGAATGGTCATTGGTGCTTTTGCTGCCTTTATCACAACTTCCATTAACTCTTTTGATATTTCTTTTAATCTGATATCTTTTAAATCAATCAAATCTGGTGATTGACTTGAAATTAAATTCAAGTATGGTATATAACCAACATAAGTAATTTTCAATAGATATTCTTGTCTTTTAACGTTCTTGATAATGAAATCACCATTCAAATCAGTCCTTGCATAACTTAATAAACTAGAATCTTTAGAATCTAAAAGCATTACTGTAGCTCCAATCAAGACATCATTAGTTGTATCCATAACATGTCCTTTAATTGTTAATTTATTAGTCTGTGCAGATAAGAAAATTGGAAAGCAAAAAATAAGAAGTTGTATAACTGTTTTCATAAAGACAAGTAATTTATTGAATGTTCCACAAAGTATTTTATTTGCAAAATAATATAATAGTAATTTCGACAAATTAGCATATAATTAACCTTAAATTAGCAATTTATTAACTAAAACTACTAATTTAAGGTATTAAATTATATTTGAATATTTTATTTTTGAATTACTATTTTTCTAAATATTGGTAACTTATTTTTTTCAAACTTAAAAATGTAAATGCCATTATTTATATCCGAAATATCTATTATATTACGATCTGATTCTAAATTTATTTCTTTAATCAATTGCCCTTCAATATTATATAGATATCCTTTTTTATATTGCTCCCAATCAAGAATGTCTATTTCGATCCAATCTAAATTTGCAGGTGATGGAAATATTTTTATATTATCCACTATTTCTGATTTTGATGCATTTACTTCAAATGGAGAAGATTCGCAAGAAGATTTAAAGTTGTAATGACCATTTACATTTTTTATCTTTGGTTCTATATAGTATGTTGAATTACTCGGACTTGTATTATTCATAAAAAATGAAGTGGAAATATCAATAATATCCATTGTCTGTTCCATTTCATATTTGAGTTCTTTCATTTTTATGGCAAATAAAGGGTCGGATGAGGTTAATGTAATATAATTGAAAGTATTAATTAAATTATTGTATCTAGATTCTACATCTTGAGGGTTTTTAGAATAGAAAATTAAATCTTTTACTGGATGTTTCCCTTCACAATTAATATATCCATTGAATTTGACACCTGCATTGCTAAACCTATTTACTACATTTATAGGCCCATGTGAGTACATTGTTTTATTTGCTATGCCATTTAACCAACCTTCATATACATTTATTTCATCATCTATATACCCATGAAAGCTTATCACTTTAGCATCTTTTTTTTCAATAGTATTATTTCCAACAATATGGCTTTGAATATTATCGATGAATTCACCAAATGGGTTAAAATGTGTAGGGTCGTTATCAACTAAAGGATAGTTTCCTGCCCATGCAGCAACTGAAGTAAATGTATAATCACTTATTGATTTAGAATACATGTTTGGTGCTTTAAAATAAATAAATGGAATTTTTAATTTATTGGTATTTACATCATAATAATTGTATTTAGAACCCAAACCTAAGCTTAAAGCGACAAATCCACCATAACTTTGACCTGTTGAAATGAACTTATGATTATCTATTTTGTATTTAACTTTGTTTGTCGCCATATAGTTGGCTACGGCTTCTCCTGTCTGTACACCTAGGTACATGGACGATGCATAAGCTTTTTTACTGATTTCATCCGAACAGGGTTTTATTTTGTTAAGAATGCACTCACCACCTGGTAAAGTATTTGCAAAATATAATGCTTGATTATCTTGGTTTCCTGCAGAATTTGGATTTTCGTAATATGCTACAACATAACCTTTCATTGCATATTGGGCAATACCCAAGTAAAAAGCTGAATGTGATGAAGTCATATTGGTGCCTCCACAAGTGACAAATACACATGGCCTATTTGTTTGATTATTAATTGGTTCTACTATTATTAGATTTAGATTGTCCATGTAATTATCAAAAAGCTGCAATGGGTTTGGTTTAATAAATTTTTCTCTGGATATTTTAAAACTGAATTTACTATTTGTATTGATAATTGTTTGAGTAATTCCATTGGTGGCTACCTCACCAATTGCTTTTGAAATTCTCATACAAGTATATAGGTCATTCAATTCATTACTACTAGCATGGGAAACAATAAAGCTGTTTTTGTTTGTGGTAGTAAAATTATAAATACTTGCAGTAGAATAGGTTCTAGCAGAAATATAACTTGTAAAAAATAATAATAAAAATATTACTAAAAAACTTAACTTTTTCATAATAATTTAATTTATGTGATTTAAAAATTTTCTACAATGATAGATTCATTTTGAAAATACTAAATCTATAAATCAATATGTGGTATGAATATATCAATAAGTGGTACTAAAGATTATTTTTTAACCAATTTAGAAAGTCTATTTTTTTTCTTCTTGATATTGGTAATGTTTTTCGTTGGTCATTATTACACTTGAACCATCTGTTTTTAAGTATTTTTTAATATAATTTTTATTCACTAAATAGGAATGATGTATTCTGAAAAAACTGTAATCATCAAACATAGATTCATATTCACCAATATTATAGGAGGACATTATTTTGGTTTTGTTATTCAAATAAATGTGTGTATATTCACCATCTGACTCACAATACAAAATGCTACTAATTGCGATTACTTCCAATCCATCCATACAAGGTATAACAATTCCGAATGTCTTGATTTTTGGGTTTTTTTAAAATATCTAAAATAACTGAAAAATCGGTATCAACTTTTTGTGATAATTTTTTTTCTAATTTTTGGATTGCTTGTAGTAAATCACTAACCAATATTGGTTTTAGCAAATATTCAAGAGCACTAAATTTGATAGCATTTAAAGCAAACTGATCAGACGCAGTTACAAATATTATTTCAAAATTTATATTTTCTAATCGATTTAATAAATCAAACCCACTTTCAGTACCTAGAGTTATATCTAAAAATATTACATCAGGTTTTAATGATTGTATTAATTCCAATGCCGTTTCTACCGAATTTGCTTCTCCTAATATTTGTATATTTTTACAATATTTTTCTATTAAGAATTTTAGATTTTCTCTTGCATTGGGTTCATCATCGATTATAATTGAATTTATTATTTTCAAAATATATTAATTTTCATCCATTATTTTAATTATAACTTGAGTGCCTATGGGTTCATCTAAATCGTACTTATCAATAATCTCTAAACTTAAAGAAATTCCATGTATTTGATTGAACGTATTGATTCTATCATTTGTCAATTGCATACCTCTTGAAATATGTGATTTTAATTTTTTGCTTTTCAATATTTCTGAATTTCTCCTACCTATCCCATTATCATCAATAATAATTTTTAAGTAATCTAGTTCTTTTTCTAAAATAATTGAAATTTCACCAAATTTATTATTTTCAATAACCCCATGATTTATGGAATTTTCGATAAAAGGTTGAATAATAAGTGATGGTATTTCGATTTGGGGGTCTATATTTTTATCTATATTAAATATAACCTCAAATTTGTCCGGGAATCTGTTTTTTTCTAAATCACAATACAACTTTAATAATTGTAATTCTTGCTCGATTGTAATAAATTTTTTAAAAGATGATTCTAATATCAATCTAATAAGTAAACCGAATTTTGTAAGATATTCACTTGCCATTTCTACATCATTTCTAATAATAAATGTCTGTATAGAATTTAATGAATTAAAAATAAAATGTGGGTTCATTTGAGATTGCAATGCTTCTAATTTTAGATTAGCTAACTGCTGATTTATTTCAATTTCATTTTTTGTTTTTTGCTTAAGTTTGCTAAGATTATAAAAGTATAAGTACAGTATTAAAGCAATTAAAGTACAAAATCCAACTATTTTAGATACTTTTGAGAACAACCAATAAGGTCTAATGATAATATTGATTGGTTCTTTTAAGTTGCTAATATTTCCATCAATGGATTTAGATCTTAAATGAAATGTATAACTTCCAGGAGATAAATTAAAAAAATTGATTTGATTTTCTTTACTGATATGCCATTCATTATCAAGCCCTTCCATAAAATATTCATAAATAATATTTCCTTGACTTTTGTAGGACAAGCAAGTAAAATCTAGACTAAGATTATTGTTATTATATTCAGTTTCGATTGTTTTTATAGTATCATTTAGTTCTATTTTGCCAAGTTTAATTTTGGTAACAACAAGCTTTGGATTCGAATTATATTCCTCTAAGTGATTCATATTTATTGCCGATAAGCCTCTATTTGTGCCAATATATATATTTTGTTCTATTATATCTACTGCAAATACATCATTCGATGCTAATCCATTACTTATATTGAAATTATAAATATTATCATGATATTTTAATGAATCCAGATGTATTCGCCATAGACCTTTGTTGGTACATGCAAATAAATATTTACCAAATGATTTAATTTTTCTAACATTTAAATCGTCAAGTTGAGTAATAGTTCGAATTATATTTTTATCATAACAATATATTCCATAAGATTCTGTAGCTACCCAAAGTCTGCCAAATGTATCAATACAAAAATCACTAATAGGACGTTTTAGTATTGGATTTTTATTTTTTAAATTTGTTAATAAATTATTCTTTCCATTTTTTAAACAGGATAGGCCTAGTGGTCCACCCATCCAAATATTTTGATTTTTATCAATTATGGAGGACAATATTTTTTCGTCAGAATTATAACATTTTGGACTACTTAATTTTGTAGCTTTGTAAACTTCAACCAGATTAGATACTGCAATAATTATTTTATCATTATAATATTTTATAGATTTATAGGCATTATTACTTGTAGAATAAAATGATTTGTTTGAGATAATTTTTGGTAAAATAAAGTTATAACCAGTATCTTTTTTTATAGCTTTTATTAAATGCTTATTATCAACATTTATAATACCACCACTGATGTTACTTTCGGTAGTAACAAAAACAATCGAATTTAGAGGTTTTATATAACTTAAGTCTCTGATATATCCACTTGTCTTAAAGCCTGAAAACCAATTGGTTATTCTATTTTTTTCTAACGATAATAATCTCCCATCCGATGTCCCAAGTATTAATTTATTTTTTTCTATATGATCAATGCAAGTAACTGTATTATTATTCAGTAATTTATTTTCACTGAAATCTACTGTATTCAATCCATTTTTCGTTATAAAATACACCCCATTCCTATTATTTATCATCCAATAATTTTCTTCATTATCAATGAAAATATTATTAATATTAAATTGTTTTAAAAAGTGAAATTCAGGCAAAATATTAAATAAAGTATCAATTACTATTGCTTTTTTATTGGTTAGAAGTAAAAATTTATTTTCATTGATGAGTCGAATATTTACAATTTGTTTTTCATTTTTTAAAATAGCATTTATCTTTGTTTTATAGATATTTGATTTCGTAAAAATATATAGACTATCATTTTTTGTACCTAATAAAGTGTTTTTATCATAAATCGCTATATCGAAATTTGTAAACAAATGAATACCATCTATTATTTTAAAATTATTATTTTTAATTCTAAATTGTTCTATATTTTTCAATGAAGACTCATGATCACAGTAATTTCCATTACTTTTTAGATTTACTTTTTTTACTTCACTTTGTTTTGTATTAATTACAAAGTAAAAGTCATCATAAAATAAATTTGTAACTAGAATAGAGTCATTTAATTGAGAAAAAGAAGATATATAATTATTTTGTAAGCTAGATTTATTCTCGATTGTAACTATTTTATCTGTAATCAAATCTAAATAGCAAAATACTGATGAGTAATTACAAAGCCACAATCTCTTGTTATTGTCTTCAAATAGATTTAAAATATCATTAAATGGCAATCCATTTTCAATAGTATAATTGATAAATTGATGCCCATTAAATTTACTCAAACCATTATTCGTACATATCCAGATAAAACCTTCGGAATCTTGAAAAACTCGATAACAAATATTTGAGATTAATCCATTATCAGTATTGTTATATTGTTTTAAAAATGGGTTTTGTGAAAGAATAGATAAACAAAAAAACGAATTTAGAAATATGAATACTGTAATAATACCTATTTTTTTCATAAATCAATTCACTGCAACTACAGATTTAATTTCAGGAATTTTATTTTTCAAAGTATGCTCTATACCAGCTTTGAGTGTCATAGCACTCATACTACATCCATTGCAATTGCCAAGCCATTTAATATATACTATATTCTCTTTGAAATCAACTAACTCTACATTGCCACCATCTACTGCCAAATGAGGTCTTATCTCCTCTAATGCAGCTTCTATTAATTCAATATTATTTATTTCATCCATAATTCTAAATATTCACAAATGTAACTAAATTTTATTGTTGCATTTGAATTATTTGAGTTGGAGCTAATCGCTCATTTCTTATTTCAGTTTGTAAAATTAATTTTGATGCTATTTCTAAAAATATTTCAGCAGATTTTCCACCTGCTTGGACAATTGGGGTGCCTTTATCTCCACCTTCTCTAACTCCTTGTATTAATGGAATTTGTCCTAAAACAATAGAATTTGCATCTTTTGCTATTCTAGCACCACCACCTTCACCAAAAATATAGTATTTATTATCTGGTAATTCTGCAGGTGTAAACCAACTCATGTTTTCAACAACTCCTAATATTGGTACATTAACTTGTGGCAACATAAACATATTCATTGCCTTTACTGCATCCACTACTGCAACTTCTTGAGGTGTTGTTACTAAAATTGCTCCTGTAACTGGTACTGTTTGAACTAAAGTTAATTGAATATCCCCAGTTCCAGGTGGTAAATCAATTATCAAATAATCAAGTACTGGCCAATTAGTATCACTTATGAATTGTTTGATAATGCCACCAAGCCTTGGACCTCGTAGCACTACTGCTTGCTCTGGTTCTACCAAAAAACCAATAGATAGAACAGGAATTCCATTTGCATCTAAAGGTACAATTCTGGGTTTACCATACAAATCTTGAATTTTTGGTCTTTGACCTTGCAATCCTAACATAGTAGGAATAGATGGTCCATATAAATCAGCATCCATCAGACCAACTGAAACACCTAATTGTTTCAGTGCCAATGCAATATTAACAGAAACTGTAGATTTTCCTACACCACCTTTTCCAGATGCTACTACTATGATATTTTTTACTTGTGGTAATGGAGAAGTCTTATCATTAGATGAATCAACAGCAATATGTATATTCACATTTGCATTTGGGTAAACATCTTGAATAGCAGCAATGCATGCAAAATTCATATCTGATTTTAATTCAGAATTATTCTGAGCAATATGAATTGTTAAATTTATATTATTCCCATCAAAACTAATTTGCTTTACTAATCCTAAAGTCATAATATCTTGACCAGTTGAAGGGTCAAAAACATTTGACAATGCCTCTTTTACAAACTTTTCTTCAAACATTTTCACAATAAATTAGGAAACAAAGATATTCAATTGAACAAATTTATTTTTAATTAATACAATAATTATCAAAATCAATTTTAAAACAAATAGAAATTAAAATAGTTATTTATATCTATTTGGTAAAAAACAACTTTCATTAATCACTTAGAAAATCTTATTTTTGCAAAATTATGGATAGCATTAAAAAAAATATCGTAACAATTGGTTCATTTGATGGCGTTCATTTAGGGCATCAATCTGTTTTGGAGCATATTAACAAATTGGCTAATGAAATGAATGGTCATAAAATTGTTGTAACTTTTGATCCTCATCCAAGAAAAGTACTTGCACCACAAAAAGAATTAGATATACTTACAACAACTGAAGAAAAAATAAAATTATTAAAAAAATATGGAGTTGATGAAGTTGTAGTTGTACCATTTAATGCAGAATTTGCAAATCAATCTCCTATTGAATATCTTGAAAATTTTCTTCACAAAAAACTGAATACCAAATATTTAGTTATAGGATTTGATCATAAATTTGGAAAAGATAGAGCTGGTGATATTCACTTTTTGGAAACTAATGCAGACCAATTTGGCATAAATATTATTGAAATCCCACCAAATACTTTAGAAAACATAAAAATTAGTTCAACAAATATTAGAAATTCTATCCTTAACAATGAATTTGATAATGCGATTCAATTATTAGGTCATCCATATTTATTATCTGGTCGAGTGATTTTAGGAAGTCAATTGGGTAGAACAATTGGATTCCCAACTGCAAATATTTCAGTTCCTGAATCCGATAAATTGATACCAGAAAATGGAATTTATGCTGTAAAAACAACCATTGATGGCATTGATTATAAGGGAATGCTTTACATTGGAAACCGACCAACAATTAACGACCATTTAGCAAAGACCATTGAATTAAATATCATTGATTTCAACCAAGATATTTATGAAAGAAATATCAATATAGAAATTATTTCCTATATCAGAGGAGATAAGAAACTCGAAAATTTGGAGGCGTTAAAAACGCAAATTGAAGCAGACAAAGTCATCATTCTCAATAAATTAAGCACCTATGATTTATTGTAAAAAACCTTTTGCAATCGTTATTTTAAATTATAACGGAAAAGCATATTTAGAAAAGTTTTTACAAAAGGTAATAGACAATTCTTCTGATTTAGCAGAAATAATTGTCGCTGATAATAATTCAACAGATCAGTCAATTCCATATCTTGAGAGTGCTTTTCCAGAAATAAAAACAATTAAAATAGATAAAAATTATGGCTATGCTGGTGGATATAATGTTGCTTTGGAGCAGGTAGATGCGCCTTATTTTGTTTTATTGAATTCAGATGTAGAAGTAACAAAAGATTGGTTGCAGCCAATCTACCATTTTCTTGAAGAAAATCCATCAATTGCAGGTGTACAGCCAAAAATTCTTTCTTTTGCTCAAAAAAATCTTTTCGAACATGCCGGAGCTTCTGGAGGTATGATAGATTGTTTAGGTTATCCTTTTTGTAGAGGTAGAATTTTTGATACTGTTGAATCGGATTCAGGACAATACGATGATATCCAATCGATTGCATGGGCAAGTGGTGCTGCGATGATTGTTAGAAAAGATATTTTCAACAAATTTGGCGGACTAGATGCTGACTTTTTTGCCCATATGGAAGAAATAGATTTTTGTTGGAGAGTAAAAAATGCAGGTTATGATTGGAAAGTAATCCCATCTTCAGTCGTTTATCATGTGGGTGGTGGGACTTTAGATTACGATAATCCGAGGAAAACATACCTAAATTTCAGAAATAGCCTCTGGTGTTTGCAGAAAAATGACACTTCAGGTTGGGTTTATTTAAAAATTTTATTTAGACTTTTATTGGATGGAGTTGCTGGATTGCAATACCTTTTAAAAGGAAAATCAAACCTTACTATTGCTATCATTAAATCACATTGGTCATTTTTCCCAAGTTTTTTCAAAACGAAACTAAAAAGATCAAATAATCAAAAACTAATTCAGCAAAATAGAATTGGTGCTAAAAATGAAAATGGTGTTTTGAACCAAAGTATTGTTTTTCAATATTTTGGAAAAGGCAAAAAAATGTATTCTGATTTATATCCAGAAATCAAAAATTAGAATAAATTTTAAAAATATCTTTTCAACCAAGTATTAGTAGCTGAAAGAACAAAATCTTGCTCTAATGCTTCTAAATTCTGTACAGTGGTATTGATGACTTTTGTATCTGTATTAACTTTTCCTTCTTGTATTAATTTTTGAAAATCATTTATAGTAATAGTAAACAATTGATTTTCACTATCAAAATAATGTACCAACAATCTATTAAAAAGATTTATATTATGTTCTTTTTCAATAAGTTGTAGAAAATGAATCGATTTATCAATAGAACAACCACTTGCTCCAAAATGGTTTTCATCAACAATTAAAATGATAAATCTATTATATAAAATTTTAAAATCAGCATATAACTGGTTATTATGACTAGACCAATCTTTTACAAAATTTGCTAATTTTTGATTTAATGAATTAACCTCATCTTCCGAAAAAATACGATCCGATTGATAAATCCAAACCTTTGAATCCTTTACTAAATTACTCATTATTGCATGTTATTTACAATCATTTCCGACAAATCATACACCATCACTTTATCTTGTTGATCTTTTGCCTTCAATCCATCTTGTAACATAGTAATACAAAATGGACAATTTGCTGCTATTACATCAGAACCAGTTGCTAACAACTCTTCTGCCCTTTCCACATTGATCCTTTTATTTCCAGGTTCATCTTCTTTAAACATTTGAGCACCACCAGCTCCGCAACATAAACCATTTTGTTTGCTTCGCTTCAAATCTACCAAATTCAAATCTAATTCTTCCAAAACTGAACGAGGAGCTTCATAAATTCCATTTATTCTACCTAAATAACATGAATCATGGTAGGCAATTTTCTTACCTTTAAAATCTCCTCCTTCTTTCAATTTAATCCTACCCTCCTTTATCAGTTGATTCAGATAATCACTATGATGCATCACCTCATAATTTCCACCCAATGCTGGATAATCATTTTTGAGAATATTAAAACAATGTGGACAAGTGGCTACAATTTTTTTCACCTCATACATATTCATCGTTTGAATATTTTGCAAAGCTAGCATTTGGAAAACAAACTCATTCCCTGCTCTTCTTGCAGGATCTCCCGTACATTGCTCCTCATTCCCTAAAATAGCATAATTAATTTCGCAAGCATCTAAAATAGTGCAAAAGGCTTTTGTCACCTTTTGTGCTCTTGCATCAAAACTACCAGCACAACCCACCCAAAACAATATTTCTGGTTGGATTCCTTCACTTATTTTCTCTGCAAATGTTTTTACATTCATAATATATACAATAAAAGAAAATTAAATATTAATTAAGCATTTTGTCTCCATGCTTCTCTATCAACTGGCATTTGCCAAACTGCTCCTGTGTTTTCTAAAGCATTAAACATTGGCAACCAATCTGTTGGACCTTGCGACAATGTTAAAATTTCGTATCTTCTAAGTTTTAAAATTATATCTAATGGATTAATTAAAACAGGACAAGCTTCCACACAGGCATTACAAGTTGTACAGGCATGTATCTCCTCTGGAGTCGTATAATCAAATAAAGATTTGGCGTCATTGTAAGTGGTAATGTCCAATTTTTCAGTATCCAATTTTTTTCCAATTTCATCTGCTCTATCTCGGACATCCATCATCACTTTTCGAGGCGACAATTTTTTTCCAGTCAAATTAGCTGGACAAACTGAGGTACAACGACCACATTCAGTACAACTATAAGCATCCAAAATATTTTTCCAAGATAGGCTCATTATGTCATTTGCACCAAATTCAGGTACTTCAGTAGAAGTTGTAGCTTCTCCAATACCCAACATACTTTTCACTTCATTCATGATTTCTGGCATATTCTCCATTTGCCCTCTAGGCGTCAATTTAGAATAATAAACATTTGGAAATGAAAGAAATATGTGCAAATGCTTAGAATATGGCAAGTAGCAAATAAAGCCAAAAACAATCAAATTATGAAGCCACCAACCAAATCTTTCTACAACTACTAAGCTAGATGCAGACATTCCACTAAAAAAAGTGTTGGCAAAAATACTGCTCAATTGGAAATGACCCGTTGGATGATAATGTTCTGGTTGTAGATTTTGTAATAATCCATCAGCTCCATTCATAAAGAAAATACCCGTAATCAATAATATTTCTCCAAGTAAAATCAAATTTGCATCTAGTGTGGGCCATCCTTTCATTTCGCTCTTCACAAATCTTGGAAGCTTCAATAAATTTCTTCTAGAAAGAAATATTATTGTAGCTACGAAAGCCAAAACGGATAATATTTCTATCAAATTGATTATCAATGTATAAAGTCCACCTAAATATGGTGCAAACAATCTGTGAGTTCCTAATATTCCATCAAAAATTATTTCTATTAATTCAATTTGAGTAAATAAAAAGGCAACATATATGAAAAAGTGAAATATGGCAGGCACCCATCTTTCAAACATTTTCTTTTGTCCAAATGCAATTAATAGAACATTATTGAGCCGAATCGCTTTTTGATCATTAATCACTTCTTCTTTTCCCAATAAAATATTTCTCCGAATTCTTAAAAATCCTTTAGATGCAAAATAAGCAACCACACCTAATAGAAGTAAAAATAGAACTTGTTGCATAATTTATTTTTATGATATATCTTCCAACAAAAATAAGACCTCTTTTTGATAAAAAAGACTAAAATGAATTTAATTCAATCGTTTTCTATCTGAAAATACAAATGATTTTAAAAAAATTTAATTCTTAGAGGCAATTATTACTTCTTAAATATAAATAAACTATAATTTTACGAAAAAAAATATGAGCATTAACTTTAGTAATTATCAATATACAGTTGTAAAAAGATTTATGGAATATGTTCAGATTGACACACAATCAGATGCAAGTTCCAGTTCGCAACCAAGTACATTAAAGCAACTTGATTTAAGCAAAAAATTGGTTCAAGAATTATTAGAAATGGGAATTTCAGATGCACATTTGGACGAATACGGATATGTATATGCCACAATACCAAGTAATTCTGAAAAAAATGTCCCGACCATTTGTTTTTGTTCTCATGTTGATACTGCCCCAGATTGTAGTGGAAAAAATGTGAAGCCAATTTTACATTCAAATTACCAAGGTCAAGAAATTGTTTTACCAGACGATACAACTCAAATTTTGAGTTTAACCAACCACCCCTATTTATCACAACACATTGGCAATGATGTAATTACAGCAAGTGGATTGACACTACTTGGTGCAGATGACAAAGGTGGTGTTGCAGAAATTATGGATGCAGCTCATTTTTTAATGACACATCCACAAATAAAACATGGAACAGTCAAATTGCTATTTACACCTGATGAGGAAATTGGTCGTGGAGTTGTTAAAGTAAATATTGCAAAATTAGGTGCGAAATTCGGATATACTTTAGATGGTGGTCCAATAGGCACTTTAGAAGATGAAACATTTTCTGCTGATGCCGTGAAAATAACGATAAATGGCGTTAGTGCTCATCCAGGTTATGCAAAAGGATCCATGGAAAATGCAATTAAAATAGCTAGTGAAATAGTGGCTGCCTTACCAAAATCCAGATTGTCGCCAGAATCTACTGAAAATAGAGGTGGCTTTGTGCATCCCACTTCGATTTCAGGAGAACTAGAATCTGCAACAATTGGGTTTATCATTAGAGATTTTGATACAAAAATGCTTCAAAGTCATGAAAATGAATTAGAATCAATAGTTAAAGATATTCTCAAAAATTATCCAAATAGCACTTACCAGTTTGATATCACAGAGCAATATAGAAATATGAAGGAAGTCGTAGAACAATTTCCAGAAATCATTGAAAATGCAGAAGAAGCAGTTAGAAGAATTGGTTTAGTGCCAGAAAAGTCCTTAATTCGAGGCGGAACAGATGGATCGAGATTATCTTTTATGGGGCTTCCTTGTCCGAATTTATTTGTAGGGATGATGGGAATCCACTCCAAACAAGAATGGATTGGAGTGAGAGATATGAAAAAAGCAGTTGAAATGATTGTTAATATTTGTAATATCTTCGAAGAAAGAGCATAAAGCTAATTCTATCTTCAAATTTCAAATATTTATCTAAAATTACAATATTCTAATAAACATAAGCTTACATTTGTCAAATAAAATTAATTAAAAATGAGTACATTAATAGATATTTTCAGCAATATTGAAGCACTTGATGCTAAAAGTGTAGATTCTTTATTAAAAGCAATTGAAAAAAACAATATTCCTGGTTTTGATTTTGTTGAATTCAAACAATCTTTGGCTGCTTTAGCAAAAATGAATATGGAAGAAGCAACAGCTATCAAATCTGCTTTTGCAACTGCTTCAACAGTTGGTTTGACAAAGCAAAAATTATTAGAAAGTGGAGAATTCTATAAAGGGGTTTTAAGAAAAGAAAAGGATTTATTTGATGCTGCCCTTGTCAATCAAATTAAAATCAAGGTAGAAGGAAAGCAAAATGAAGTAAAGAAATTGCAAGAAGATATCGAAAAACACAAACAAACCATTTTACAACTTGAAAAACAAATCGAAGATGCAAGAGATGTAATTCAAAGTGCTGATGCTATCATTAAAACTGAGAAAGATAAAATTGAATTAACGAAAAACAATTTTGAAAAAGCTTTTGATCAGTTGTCTTCTCAGATAGATGTAGATTTGAAAAATATTAACCAATATATTGCTTAATTAATTGATGTTGAGCAATTTACAAAGTCGAATTGAAGTTTTCAATTCGACTTTTCATTTGATTATATATTGATTCTTTCAATTCAGTAACAGCCTCTCCTTTTAAGCCCTTTGTTTCATATGGTTTTTCCCAAAACACATGAACTAATCCAGGATTTAATCCAATTGATTTACCTTTTTCAGAAACCTCATCAATATTAACAATTGTTTGAACAGCAATTGGAATTCCTAATTGTGCTGCTATCTTAAATGCTCCATCATGAAAAGGGCTCAAAGCTTTATCGGATAAATTTCTAGTTCCTTCAGGATAAATAAAAACAGAATACCCATCCAATAAATATTCTTTCATTTTGATGATGCTCTTCGCTTTAGATATCGTACTAGATCTATCCACTAAGACACAGGTATGCTTGATCAAATAACCCAAAATAGGCACTTTTGACAGCTCTTTTTTTGCCAAATAACGATATATGCCTGGATAAGAAAAGGCATTTATAATAAAATCTAATGAAGTTCTGTGGTTACTTATAATTAAATACGACTGTTTTTTATCAAGATACTCTCGACCATGAACCTTTACTCTGATTAAAATCAATCTAAAGTAAATATTAGTCAACACATGATGATTGTAATAAATCAGTCCTTTAATCCCTTTTGAAGGAAAAATATAAAAAACGATGATATAATATGGCAAACTAATGATAATCAATACCATCAGTAATATTAATGCATAAATTGCCCACAGTTTTTTAATAAACTTATCATGTATTAATAAAAATCCTGTAATTCAATATCAAAAATTAAAATTGCATTTCCAGGAATTGACCCTGAACCACTGGTTCCATACCCTAAAGCAGATGGGACAAATATGGTCATTTTATCTCCATTTTTCATAAGTGGCAATGCCTCTTGCCAACCTAAAATTACAGTTTTGATTGGAAATTCAAATGGGGTGCTTGGTCTAATTTTTTTGTCAAAAACCTTTCCATCCAAAAAATATCCTATATAATAGGCTTTTGCAGTATCCTCTACTGTTGGACTCGTCGTCCCAGTTCCTTTACTCACAAAAGTATAATACAGTGAATTTTTTGTTGAATCTACAGTATATCCCTTTTCTTTGATATATTCTCTGATAATTTTTTTATCATATTCAAACTGTGCATTAGGGTCTGTATTAGTAGTTGTAGATGTACAACTTAAAAAAAATAATATTCCTGCAATAAAATACAAGTATTTCATCATTTAACAATTTTGGTCAAAAGTAATAAAATAATCTATCTTAATTTTACCTCTTTACATATTATTATCGTTTATAATTGTTAAAATGCTTCGTTATGTATGTTTTTGGAAGTGATGAAATAAAAGCATGGGAGAACTATACCATTGATAATGAGCCTATTTCGTCTATTAATTTAATGGAAAGAGCCGCACAAAATTTTGTTGGTTGGTTTACTAAACATTTTTTTGATACTAATAGGCCAGTTGTTGTTTTTTGTGGAACAGGCAATAATGGAGGAGATGGACTTGCAATTGCAAGGATGTTGAGTAAAAAATTCTATACGGTCCATGTCTATATTTGTAATATCTCTGCAAACAAAACAAAGGACTTTCTAGAAAACTTAGAAAGAGTAAAATTAAGGGATGTCGCTTCGATAAACGAATTGAGTTCGAATGATAAATTTCCTGAATTGTCCTCAAAATGCATTCTAATTGATGCCTTGTTGGGGATTGGGTTCAATAAATCTATTGATGACAAATGGAAAGGACTTTTTGCAAATATCAATAACTTAAATCAACCAAAAATTGCTGTAGATATTCCATCTGGATTGCCAAATGATGGATATGGAAATGAAGAAACCATTCAAGCAAATTATACTATTACTTTTCAGGTGCCAAAGCCAGCTTTTTTTTATCCAGAGAATGAAAAGTATTTGGGTAATTGGTTGGTCATTCCCATTGGATTGGATGAGCGATTTTTGAACGATAAAGTTTACACTTTCAATTACTTACAATTTCAAGACATACAGAATTCATTATTAAACAGGGCAAAATTTTCTCATAAAGGAACTTATGGACAAGCTTTGATGGTGGTGGGGCAACAAGGAATGATGGGTGCTGCTGTGCTCTCAACCAAAGCAGCTTATCGTACAGGAGCTGGAATTGTAACAGCACACATTCCAAAATGTGGTGAGACAATCTTACAAACAGCAATTCCAGAAGCAATTTTGAATTTAGACTCGGAAACATCATTCATTTCGACCTCTTTTGTTCAAGATAAATATTCTGTGGTCGGGATTGGTTGTGGGATTGGGACAAAATCCAACACCAAAAATATGGTTAAAAAATATATTGAATCCTATAAAAATGTGGTGGTGGATGCTGATGGGCTAAATTGTATTGCAAAGCTAGGAATCAACAATATCAAATTCCTGAAAATGCTATTATCACCCCTCATCCAAAAGAATTTAGCCGCCTCTTTTCTGAAACACATACTTCAAAAGATAGAATCAAACTTGCTTTCGAGAAAGCGGTTGAATTAAAAATAATCATTATCCTCAAAGGAGCAAATACAGCCATCTTTTTACCCAACGGCTCTATTTATTTTAACAGTACCGGAAATGCTGGAATGGCAACTGCAGGAAGTGGGGATGTTTTAACAGGTATTTTGGTTGGATTGATTTCAAGAGGTTATCAACCATCACAAGCTGCTTTGCTTGGCGTCTATCTACATGGTTTGGCTGGAGATATTGCAAAAGAAACATTAGGAATGGAATCTTTAATCGCTTCTGATATAATAGATTATATTCCAAATGCCTTCAAAAAATTATACCTTTAAAAATGAAAAAAATTGTTATTCTATCAGGTGCTGGTATAAGTGCAGAAAGTGGAATTAGCACTTTTAGAGATGCAAATGGCTTATGGGAAGGACATGATATTATGCAAGTTGCTAGTCCAATCGGTTGGAGAAACAATCCTGAATTGGTTTTAGATTTCTACAATAAAAGAAGGAGGCAATTACATACAGTTGTTCCAAATGCTGCACATTATGGCATCCAAAAATTAGAAGAAAAATATCATGTTACAGTAGTAACTCAAAATGTAGATAATCTTCACGAAGTCGCTGGTTCTCAAAACATTATTCACCTTCATGGAGAGCTATTCAAAGCAAGAAGTACCAAATATGAAGATTTAGTGTATGAATGGAAAACGGATTTGAATATAGGAGACTTTTTGTGAAAAAGGATTCCAATTGAGACCTCATATTGTGTGGTTTGGAGAAGAAGTTCCTTTGCTTAGTTTGTCAGCCAAGGTTGTCTCAGAGGCAGACATTATAATAATCGTTGGTACTTCTATGCAAGTATATCCTGCGGCAGGTTTAGTTGGCGTAGCGAAAAAGAATGCAACAATCTTTTATATAGATCCAAAACCACAAATCAATCACGAATTGGCAACTTTGAAAAATCTTCATATTATAGAAAATGTTGCCTCAAAAGGAATTAATGAATTAACCCAACAGTTGTTATCTATTTAATCAAAGAAAACATTTATTTATATTTATTTGAAAAATAACTACTTTTATACTTAAATTATAATTTTAATTTATGAAAAAATTTATATGTTATAGATTGATTTATATATTTCTACTATTTACTACAACTTTTATAAATGCACAAAACGAGTTAAAAGAAGCTATTAAAAAGTCAAAAATTGGATTTGAAATTAGTGAAACAGTTTCACCATTAATAGAGCAAAGAAAGGCAAAAGTTAATTTTTATGTCAAAGCTCAATTGCCGATAATTCCCTTAGAAAATCTAAATCCAGATGAAAAACTAGTGCAAGAATTGTGTTTTAAAAATCCAAATTTCACTAAATATACAAAAAACTCAAAAGGGCAAAACTACATCAATGAAATTTTTGGCATATATCCAGTCCGACCTGGCGATGTAAATCCAAAATTGTTGACTGATTCTGCAAAATTGTATCGAATAGAGATGTTTAATTTTGTGCTAAATGTATCTACAATTGCAATTGTGGACATCAATACTAAAAAATTTGTATTTCTGAACCATTATGAATCTGCTCAACCAGATATTCCAATTGCTCTTAAGGAATTAGCGATAGAAATAGCAGCAAAAAATAAAGAAGTTATTGAAGAATTGGGTTATCAACCCACTATTAAAGACGCCCTAATGCCAAACACAAAAACATCCCTAAACAAAACTCGATGTGAAAGAAGTCAACATTTGTGTGTAGCTCCCACCTTTATTAAAAATGATAAAGCACTTTGGGCTATTGTAGATTTAACATCTTTGAAAATAGCTGGTATAAGATGGACAAATGTGGGGGTGACTGGTCCTTCTTTGGTTACAGAAAGGAATGTACAAGACGATAAGATTACGGCATGTTATTGTGAGCAATTGAATAATTTAAAAAAAGATAATTGGGAAGTAAACTACCATCTAACTACAAGTGATGGCTTAGAAATTGTGGATGTCAAATTCAATAATTTGCCAGTAATTAAAAGTGTGAAATTAGTAGATTGGCATGTAAGTTATTCAAGCACAGATGGTTTTGGTTATAGCGATGCTATTGGATGTCCATTTTTTTCTCAAGCAGCTGTATATGCCAATCAGCCACCAACTGTTTCAGATTTGAAAGTTAATAACGAAACTGTCGGATTTGTAATTGACCAACAATATTTCAATCCTGGCTGGCCAATGCCATGTAATTATAACTATGTACAGCGATATGAATTTTATAAAGATGGCAAATTCAGAGTAACTACGGCTAGTATCGGAAGAGGCTGTGGAAATGATGGAACTTATAGACCTGTTTTTAGAATTGCATTACAAAATGCTCAAGGATTTGAAGAATGGAATGGTCAAGATTGGAAAAAGTGGGACACTGAACATTGGACATTGCAAAATGATACCACTACATTAACAAAAGAAAAATATCTTTATAAAATCAACACCTCTGGAGGAGGTTATTTTGTAGAGCCAAATGTAGGGCAATTCAATGATAAAAGTAGAGGGGATAATGCATTTTCTTATGTAACTACTTATAAAACAGAAGAAGGAGAAAATAATCTCATCACAATTGGACCATGCTGCAATACGGATTATAAACAAGGTCCAGAAAAATTTATCGAGCCAAACCCCGAGTCTTTATTAAATAAAGAATTAGTATTTTGGTACGTTCCCAAAATGAGAAATGATGATAGGAAAGGTTATGAATATTGTTGGGCAGAATCTGTTTTGAAAAATGGAGTGTACGAATCTGAAATTTTTCCATGTTTTGTTGGACCTATGTTTGTTCCTTTTAAATAATTTATTGAAAATGAAATACTTAATTATCATTCTTATATTTTTTACCAATAATTTATTGGGACAAATTCTAAGTGGAAATTATTGTCTAAAATATCCAGATTTTATTAAAACAGAAGGATACGATCTAAATCGAGCTGCATTTAGTACTTCTGAAGTGAGGAAAAAAGGTCTTTTCCTAAACCAATATAGTTTGGATAAAACCAAAATAGAAAAACAATTTCATCCAGCTTCTTGGGAGTCTGCAGGATTTTTGGGTGGGATGATTTTCGATAGAGTTGGAAATGTATATACTTTTTCTGCACCTCATGTCAATTTAATTGATAATCCTCCCATTAAAAACAACAATATTTATATTGTCGACAACAAAACAGCAGAGCTTAAGCTATGGAAAAGCATTCCTTTATGCACAGATAATTTTGATGAAAATCCATTTGGTGTAATGGGTTTGACTTATCATTGTATGGCAAAATGTATCTATGCCTCTAGTATTTCTGGCAGTAAAAGATATGAAGAAAAAGGAAAAGTTTATTGTATAGATGAATATTCAAGAACCATAAAAGATTCTTTAACAGAATTTGACGGATTTGGACTCTGTGTGATTTCCATTAATGGAAAATTCAGTTTACTAATGGGAAATTGTAGAAATAGTAATCTTTACAGTGTTGATTTAGCAGATAATGGTAAATTTATTTCAAAGCCCACTATGGTATTTAGTATTGAAAATATGGGGTTAAGAGGTGACGACAAAATAAGAAAAATTGTTTACAACAACAAAGATAATACATTGACAATAAATAGTTTAGAGTTCAACTTCAACCTTGCTGCGGTTTTGAACAAACCAGAAACGAATTTTAAATTAAAATACGATTTAGAAAAAAAGAGTTGGTATCGGGTGAATTAATAAATTTAAACTAGTTATTTTCATTTGAGTTATTTAAAAAATATCCATCACTGTTTCATCATTTACGAAAAAAAAGCCACTCCATTGAAAATCAACGAAATGGCTTTAAATCTTAAGTGGAGATGGAGGGATTCGAACCCTCGTCCAGCGAAAGCTCCTGAGGGCTTTCTACATGCTTATTTTCCTATTGCTTTTTTCGTGTATCCGTAAAGTCGGGAAACACACTCAAACGAATACCTTAGCTCTTATCTTAGTCTATTGTTCGAGCAGACAATAGAAGCAATCTGTAAAGGTTGATACATGGCATCTGTAACTACAGACAAATTACGAGTTCACGAAGAACGGATGCAACATGCAAAGGCCTACTAATTCCTTGAACTAGGCAGCCATAGCGTACTGAACGTCGCCGGTTGTTGTTTGAAGCATATTTTAACGAGGTATAGCTTCATGGCTCGGCATGCTTACCAACCGAAGGTCAATCCTGTCGATTCCGGTCATCCCCATAAATTAAAGAACTATTGCCTAAACAAAAATGATTGTCCAATAAGTTCCAAATATATTACAATTTTAAAAAAATCTTTATCTTAACATCAAATTTTAAATATGAAAGTTTTTTTAGTTGTCTTGATATCCTTTTTTACAATCACTATTTTTTCTCAAGTAAACCTTTATCCTAAACAAATTGCTCCTTGGGAGGTGGAGAATTTAACGGATTACCAAGCTGCAACTTTCGGTATTACTTCCCCACCTAATTCTAAAGTCAGGACAATGGCAGAATGGGAGGAAGCACAAGCATTAGTTGTGACATGGACTAGTTATACTTCCGTATTAGCAAATATTGTGAAAGCTGCACAAACAGAAGGAAATGTCATAATAATTTGTAATAATATTTCTACCGTAAAACAAAATCTAACTGCAAATCAAGTTGATACCAATTTGAATATCACCTATTTACAAACCCCATTCAATTCCGTTTGGTGCCGTGATTACGGCGCTAATTCAGTGTATAAAAACGATGTAGATTCTTTATATCTAGTAGATTGGATCTATAATAGGCCTAGATATAAAGATGATACTACCGCCACAGCAATCTCAAATTTATTGAATTTACCATTATATACCACTACTGAAGCACCTTATGATTTAGTCAATACAGGTGGTAATTTCATGACGGATGGTTCGGGAAATGCTTTTGCTTCCAAATTAGTATTAGAAGAAAATGGTCCTAATAATAAATTTGGTAAAAGCAATCATTCAAATGAAGCAGTAGATTCAATTATGAATTTATTTATGGGTATAGATAAATATATTAAAATGGAAATTTTACCCGACGATGGGATTCATCATATTGATATGCACATGAAACTATTGAATGAAACAACATTGTTAGTAGGAAAATATCCAGATGGCGAACCAGATGCTGACCAAATCGAAGCAAATTTACAATATGTTTTACAAAATTATAAAACCATATTTGGCACTGATTTCAAAGTAATAAGGGTTCCAATGCCGCCCTACTCTAATGGCACTTATCCTGGAAATGGATTTAACAGAACCTATACAAATGCTACTTTTTTTAACAAAACGGTGATTCTCCCATCCTATGAAACCAAATACGATACAACAGCCCTTAGAATTTGGCAAGAAGCCCTACCAGGTTATAGAATTGCAATGGTCAACTGCAATTCTCCCATACAGTCGGGAGGTGCAGTGCATTGTATTACCAAAGAAATCGGTGCTAATGAGCCATTAAGAATAGTACATAATCCCATAGTTGATTATGTAAATTATTCAATTTCAGGATATAATACATCTGCAAAAATTCAACATATCAAAGGAATTAAATATGCCACCATTTACTATAAAACGGATACCTCAAGTGTATTCACACCAATTGAAATGAAAGAAACTACTGATAATGAATGGGTTGGTAATTTCCCTAGCTTTCCTGAAGATACAAAAGTTTTTTATTATATTAAAACAGAAAGTAATAGTGGAAAGGTAAGAACACATCCAATTCCAGCACCAGAAGGGTTATGGAATTTTGAAGTGAAAAAGACAGTCAATAATAATGAAATCACCCAAGAGCAAATCCCAATCAAATTATTTCGTTCATGCAAATGAAATGACTGCTGGAATATATTTCGTTGTTTTAAAATCTGAAAAAGGAACAAGCTACCAAAAATTAATCATAAAATAAGGTATGAAAAAGAGTGAAAAAGGCAAATTTATTGTAGAAAAATTAGAAGAATTATTTCCAGAAACACCAATACCATTAAAACATCAAGATGCCTATACCTTATTAATTGCGGTATTGCTATCTGCACAATGTACGGACGAAAGAGTAAATAAAATCACCCCATTATTATTCGAGAAGGCAGATAATCCGTTTAAAATGACACAATTAAGTGTCGAAGAAATCAAAGAAATCATTAAGCCCTGTGGCTTATCTCCTAGAAAATCTCAGGCAATTTATGATTTATCAAATATTATTATTGAGAAACACGATTCACAGGTTCCTGCAAATTTTATAGATTTAGAAAATCTTCCAGGTGTTGGGCATAAAACAGCATCAGTGGTCATGTCTCAAGCCTTTGGAGTGCCTGCTTTTCCAGTTGATACTCATATCCATCGTTTAGCAACAAGGTGGCAATTGACATCTGGTAAGAATGTAGAAACTACAGAAAAAGACTTGAAAAAATTATTTAAAAAAGATTTGTGGAATAAATTACACCTTCAAATTATCTATTATGGTAGAAAATATTGTCCTGCAAGAGGTCATGTCATCGAAAATTGTCCTATCTGTAATGAATTAAGCAAAAATTAAACAAAGAAAACGGTTCATTCATATTAGAAAAAGGTATATATGTTCATTTTAACGGTAAAATATGCTATAAATGACTAATAATGAGTGTTTAAAATATTATGATTTACACAATTCAATGTGGATAACCCTGAAATTTTAATTTTTTTTCATGTATATAAAACTGTTTATCAATATATTACATATATAAAAATAATATGTGGAAAACTTTTTTTACGAAATAACATACAACATATTATAAAATGTTCTCATATTTGTACTATCAATTATGATTTAAGAATGTGTGTAAGTTTTGGTTAAAGGATCGTAAAATTCGTTTTTTAGAGGAGCTTGTGAAAAGTCACAAGCTTTTTTGTTTTATAAACTTATCTATTAATTTTTCAACAAATTATTAATTTTCAAATCTATATTTTTCATAAATACAAGTTTTTAAATAATTATAAATTTTATATCAATTAAAAACAGATATATAAGAATTATAAATACTGTATAATCAAATGAATTTCAGCGAATTATATTGAAATATTATTTGATTATATAATTATAATATCTTATATTTGTTCTTGAATTTTACGATTCTTATAACCGTGGCATCTAGTGACAAAAGCGTTTTCTAGATGCCCTTTTTATTTTCAAGTAATTTCCCTTCCTTAAGTTCATATAATTTATCGCAGAAAAGCTCCATTATTTTTATATCATGAGAGATGAATAATATTGAAAAGGCTAGTTTTTGTTGGAGCTCTTTTAACATTTGTAATAATTGATATTGTAATTTTTTGTCCAAAGAAGCGATAATTTCATCACAAATGAGCAATCTAGGTTGCATTGAAAGGCTTCTTGCTATTGATATTCGTTGCTTTTCACCACCAGAAAGTTGATGAGGATATTTTTCAAGATAATTTTGTGGCAAACCGACCAATTCTAAATAATAGAACATATCCTCCACAGTGCTTAAAGTATCGGAGAGAATTTCTTTAATCGACAGTCTTGGGTTTAAAGCTGTAGTTGCATCTTGGAATACAATTTGGCGATAATTCTGTATGGGTATATTTTCATGCTCATATTTGATGGTTCCTTCAATAGGGTTTTCCAATCCCACCAATAATTTAATAAAAGTCGATTTCCCAGTTCCTGAATTTCCAAAAATTCCAACAAATTGATTTTCAAACAAAGTCAATGATAAATCATGAATAATCAATTCACTTTCTTCAGCATATTTAAAAGACAAATGGGATATTTCAACCACTTTTTTATTCGTATCAATCTTATTTTTTAAAATAGCAAAATCACTTTCATGGATATTCGGTTTGTTCAAATCCAAAATATCGTCTGCATATTTTTCTATAACGGATTGATCATGAGATATAAGTATTAATGAAAATGCAAATTCCTTTTGTAAATCCTGCAATAATCGTAAAATAATTTCTTTATTTTCGTCATCCAAGGCTGTAGTTGGTTCATCTACAATCAATAAAACTGGATTGGACAATAATGCCATTACTATTAATATTCTTTGTCGTTGACCACCACTTAATTGGTGAGGGTAAGCAGCTAATATTCGCTTAGAGTCAAAGAGTTGCACTTTGTTTAGCCAATATTCAATATCTTTTATTGCAGCTTCTTTTCCTTTATTTTCATTAAGTAAAACAACTTCCAAAAGTTGTTCTCCAATTGTATAAATTGGATTAAAAACTGAATAATTATCTTGAAAAACTATGGAAACTAGTTTGCCACGAATTCCATTTTGTTTTTCAAGTAAATTGAAAATTTGATTTTGATAATTTAATTGAAATTTCTGTGCAGTACATTGCAAATCAGGGGTATTCATTTGTAAAATGCAAGTTGTTAAAAGGATTTGCCAGAACCAGAAGGTCCAATTATGCCCAAAGTTTTACCCTTTAAACAATTAAAAGAAACATCTGATAAAACTGGTTTCCCTGGAAAACCAATAATTAAAGATTCCACTTCTAACACAATATTTCCCGATTGTTCACTCATTCAATATAAATTAGCAATTTCATATTAAATTATACTAAATTATCCCAAACAAGTTTAATTGATAAAATTTAAAAGTATTTATCTTTTAAAATTATTAGCTTAAAGAAGTTCTTCTCTATATAAAAAAACTTACTTAATCCCCTTTTTATACACTTCCAAACATCTTTCTCTGGCTAAATTGTGCTCAACTATTGGTTTTGGATAGGAATTTGTTCCAAATTCAGGAATCCATTTTTTTATATACTCAAAATTTTTATCAAACTTCTCTTGTTGAGCAGTAGGATTAAAAATGCGAAAGTAGGGAGCAGCATCGGTGCCACAACCAGCCGCCCATTGCCAACCTCCATTATTACTTGCCAAATCAAAATCGAGCAATTTCTCGGCAAAATAAGCTTCTCCCCACCTCCAATCTATCAATAAATGCTTGGTTAGAAAACTTGCCACTACCATTCTCACCCTATTGTGCATATATCCAGTAGCATTCAATTCTCTCATTCCAGCATCTACGATGGGGTAACCCGTTTTTCCTTCACACCAAAGTTTAAATTCATTTTCATCATTCACCCATTCAATATTGTCATATTCCCTTCTGAATGAGGATTTTTCAACATTTGGAAAATGAAATAGAATCTGAGCATAAAAGTCCCTCCAAATCAATTCATTTAAGTAAGTTTCACTAATTAAAGCTGCTTTTTTTGCTTTTTCACGAATACTGATGGTGCCAAATCTAAAATGAATACCTAGTTTTGAAGTACCTTCTTTTGCTGGGAAATCCCTATTTTCCTGATAATTTTTAATAATATATTGAGTAACTTTTTTAGGAGGGAAAATTAAATTGGATCTTTCAAAACCTATCGATTCAAGAGAAGGCATGGGTTCCTTTTCCGTTTTTAAATAATTCTGTGTCTCATTTTCAGATGTATAAAAAGTATCTTTTTGCACTTCCCATTTCAGTTTCCACTTTTTTGAATAAGGTGTAAAAACTGTATATGGTTTTCCATCGTCTTTTACTATCTCAGATTTTTCAAAAATCACATGATCTTTAAATGTCTGAAAATCAATATTATTTGCAGAAAGTAAATTCTGAATTTGTTGATCCCTTGCAATTGCTTTTGGTTCATAATCATGGTTGGCAAATACTTTTTCAACAGCATAATTTTGTATTATTTCCTCAAAAACAACTTTAGGTTTGCCATAAAATACTTTCAAATCAGATCCAAATTCTTGAATTTTATCTTTTAAACTACCAATTGTATCATAAATAAATGTAACTCTTGCATCCTGCTTATCTTGTAGTTTTTCAAGAATATTTTTATCAAAAATAAAGATTGGTATTACATTATTTCCCGATTTTAATGCTTCAAATAACCCATGATTATCCTCTAATCTCAAATCTCTTCTAAACCAAAAGATGTTAATTTTACTACTCAATCAATAAAAATTTAATTTTCTGATAATTATACTAAATAAAAAATCAATTACGGATTCTAATTGTTTAATATTTCCATTAATTAGTATATAAATTAGATATAGGAGTATCTCCAAATATAAACGATCAATAGGTGTACTCTATTTAAGCTAATTAATTAATTCTATTTAAATCTCAAAACAAAACTAACTAACATCAAAATAATAACTATTAATGAAAAATATTTTAGTAGTTTGTTAGAAAAAGATTTGTCTTCCTTTTCTTTGGTTTTGGTGATTCGATATACAAATCCAGCAAATAATAAAATTAATATTTCGAAAATTAAACCTAATATTTCCATTTCACTAAACTATATGGTTGATAAGTGATAGCAAAGATAATGCATCATTATATTTTGCTTCAAAAATAAAATATTTACTTTCAAATAATGATTCAAAAATAGGGATGGTCGTTGGAGGTGTGTCCAATTTTTTGATTTCATCAATTGTAAGCCAAGCTAAATTGCCTTCATCACAAATTGGGGGCTCAAAAAAAGGTACTTCTGATAAATAGACAAAACAATTCCAATTATATTCAATTGGAGAAGTTTCACACAATACACCAATCACTTTTAAATGATCTACCACAACCCCAGCTTCTTCATAAATCTCTCTTTTTGCAGCATCTGTTGGTGATTCGTAGGGGTCAACTTTTCCACCAATGGGCACCCATCGACCCCGATTGGGCATTTTTTTTCTTTCCAAAAAAAGATATTTATCACCACTCCTTAAAATGCAAATCACAGCATTCCGTTTCAGCCCACTTATATCATCCATTTGCAAAATTTGAATTTCTGGAATAAATAATTGCTAATAAAACGATTGAAACTACGGCATATATGATAAAGCCTAATTGAATCACGTCAGTTAAGAAAAATAGGGAAAAGAGTATTACCCCTATTAATTTAAAAAATTCAGAAAGATATCCAACCTTCTGATTTTCAAACAATAATCCATAGTTGATTATGTACCAAAAAACCAAAAAAGATAGAGAAAGTTGAATTTCAAATCCCAATTTTGGGTAATTCGTTAAAAAAACAGCAACTACACCAAGGAAAACGATAAAGGATTGTACCAAATAATAGGTAATTATTTTAGGTGGCGTTGTTGAAAATTTATGATATTGTTTTTTATCTACGATTGGAACAGTCATCTGCCCACCTAAATAATCAGGTCTCCAGCCTGGTGGTTTTACCCAAACCAATAATCGATCTTTAAAAGTATTTACTTTCCCAACCTCATTAAATATCTTGAGCCAAGGCATAAAATTGGCGTAAAAAGCATTCCAAGTATTGATGGGTTGCGTCACTCCGTAAACAGGAGTTTCGATTTCTTTTTTGAAAGTTCCGAAAAATTTATCCCAAATAATAAAAACACCGCCATGATTTTTGTCGATGTATTCAGGGTTTCTGGCATGATGTACTCTATGATGTGATGGTGTGGACATAAAGTACTCTAAAAACCCCATCCTATCAATTACTTCTGTATGTACCCAAAACTGATAAAGCAAATTCAAACCCACTGCCACTACAAAAGATTGAGTATCAAACCCAATGATCGCTAAAGGCAAATAAAATGGAAAGCTAAAGAATTTATCAAACCAACTCTGACGCAAAGCAACGGATAAATTATACTCTTCAGATTGGTGATGAATGGAATGTCCTAGCCATAATATATTGATTTCGTGAGACATTCTGTGTTTCCAGTAATATAAAAAATCTACCAGAATGAAAATAATAATTGAGTTTAACAAGTTGGATTCAAAAGTATAAATACGATAATGTTCGTATAAATATTGGTAAATTCCGATGGTAAAAACCTTTGCCATCATCCCTATTACTTGATCCCCAATCCCACAATTTATATTTGAAATGGTATCTGCTGCTTTATAGTAACTTGGTCTTTTTATGAAGGCATAGATGATTTCTATTAAAATCAGTGTGATAAATATTGGAATAGAAAATATCACTGGGTTGAAATTCATAACTCAAAATTTTGGTTTAAAGTTATAAAAAAAAGAGACTATTTCTTTAAATAACCTCTTTTTTGATATGTTCATGGTCTAATAATGAAAACAAGCTATAAATTTTGACTAAATTTGCAATAAAAAGTCACCAAAATAAAATTTATTTATGACAGCACAAATAACGGATAGCATCTTAATGGTTCGCCCAGCCAATTTTGGGTTTAATGAACAAACTGCTGAAAACAACGCCTTTCAGACTAATGATCAATCACTTAGTAGTGCTGATATTAGCCAAAAAGCAATTGAAGAATTTGATAACTTTGTGACGCTACTTAGAAGTAATGGAATCCATGTAGTCGTTGCAAATGACACTGATTCACCTGTAAAACCAGATGCAATTTTTCCAAATAACTGGATCTCCTTTCATGATGATGCTTCTATCGTTACTTATCCCATGAATGCTCCTGTTAGAAGATTAGAAAGATCCGAGGCTATTATAAATCAAATTAAACAGGAATTCTCCATAAAAAATCGGCATGCTTTAGAAAATTCCGAAAGTGAAAACATCTTTTTGGAAGGTACTGGAAGTATGATTATTGATAGACCCAACCAGATTGTATATGCCTGTATTGGTCCACGAACGGACGAACAGCTTTTGGATAAATTTTGTGAATTATATGATTATCAAGCAGTAACGTTCAAAGCGGTTGATGGAAATGGTCAAGACATTTATCATACCAATGTCTTGATGGCTTTGGGGGAAGAATTTGTCGTTATTTGCTTAGATACTATAACAGATTTAGATGATCGAAATAATGTTATTGAAATATTGGAAAGTACAGAAAAAGAAATCATTGAAATTAGTTTGGAACAAATGATGGCTTTTGCTTGCAATATGCTTCAGGTAAAGAACAAAGAAGGGAAAACTTTTTTAGTCATGTCGGAACAAGCTTTCAAATCATTAGATAGTGACCAAATTGAGCAAATTGAGCAATATACAACTCCATTGCCTGTACCAATTTATACTATAGAAAAATATGGAGGCGGAAGTGCAAGATGTATGATGGCAGAAATATTCTTACCTCATTTATAAAAAAAAGAAGAGGGTCAGTACTTTAACTTACCCTCTTTGTTTATCACACAATCCCAAAAACTAATTGCAATATTACAAATTTTATACCACAATTAAAACAAGGGTAATTATATATATTTAATAAAAAAATATGCTTTTTACTTATTAAAATTATTTAATATATATAACTTATTATCAAATAATTACAACAACTTTTAAATCAAAAATTAATAAAAAAATATTTTTATGCAATTTGCAATAATTGGATATGGGAAGATGGGAAAAGCGATTGAATCAATCATTTTAGATAAGGGATATCCAGCACCAATCATCATAAATAATAGTAATGATCTACCTTTATTGACACAAAAAAAAGTAGATGTTGCCATCGAGTTTTCAAGACCAAATGCAGTTATTGATAACTTACAATTTTGTATTGATCATCAAATAAATGTCGTTAGTGGAACAACTGGTTGGTTAGACAAATTTGAATCTATTGCACAAAAGGCACAAAATGCCAATATTGGTTTTTGTATGCTTCAAATTTTAGTATTGGCGTAAATATCTTTTTGAGATCAATCGCAAATTAGCTTCTTTGATGAATAATCACCCCAATTATAAGGCATCTATGAAAGAAATTCACCATACTCAAAAATTAGATTCTCCAAGTGGTACTGCAATCAGTTTGGCAAATGATATTATCTTTAATAATCATCAATACACAAAGTGGGAAGAAGCGGAAATTGTTGATAGCCATACTATTAAAATTGATTCAGAAAGGCAAGGAGTAGTTCCTGGCACTCATATTATCTATTATCAATCAGAAATAGATACTATTACAATTGCTCATGAAGCTCATAATCGAATCGGATTCGCCTCTGGTGCTGTATTAGCTGCTGAATGGTTAGCTGGAAAATCTGGTCTTTTTTCGATGAAAGATGTTTTAGGAATTTAGGAAGTTAGACATGTTAAATATTATTTTAAAAATTGATATTATTAAAAATTTTGAATAGAATATAAATATCTTAGGAATAAGCAATTTTTAATTATTGTTCGGCTAAAGCCCATTTCTTTTTAATTATCTATTTATACATTGGAGCTAAAGTCCGTTGCAATTAATAAAATATTTAAATAAAAAAATATTGCTTATTTTAATCTTTTGGACCAACGGACTGAAGTCCGTTTCTACTGTTTGTTTTCCAAATTATTTTAAAATATATTTCAAATAATCCATATATACCAAATTTTATGAATTACCAAAATATACCAAATTCTTCAAATCAACCGAATCATCCGAATTTACCAATTTTTTCAAATCAACCGAATCATCCGAATTATCCGAATTTACCAAATTTAACAAATCACCCGAATTACCCAAATTTACCAAATTTATCAAATCAACTCCCATGTATGTCAACAATTCAACAAATCAACAACTTCAACAAATCAACAACTCTAACTCCCGAAACTTCGGGATCAACAACTCTTTAATTCAACACCGGCAAAGAAAGATATCCTTTGAATTGTTTGTCTTCTTCGTTTTGAAAATCAGTGAAATCATTGATGACATTGTAGAGGGTGTCTCTTTCAATTGGCACCTTCCCTACTCTTTTGATGAGTGTAACTAAATCATGAGTGGACATACTGGGGTTTTGCTCTTCTGAGCCAGCCATACTGTATATTTTGGTGGTATCATCTATGGTACCATCAATATCATTGACACCGCAAGATAGGGCTAGTTGAGCCACATTTCTGCCAATCATGGGCCAATAGGCTTTGATATGATCAAAATTATCTAAGAATATTCGTGAAATGGCATAATTTCTAAGATCTTCAATAACAGATACTTCTGGAACATGAGCCATCTGGTTGTCTTTATTCCTGAATTTCAATGGGATAAAGGTTTGAAAACCGCCAGTTCTGTCTTGTAAGTCTCTCAATCTGTTCAAATGATCTATTCTATGGGCAAAGGTTTCTATATGTCCATAAAGAATAGTTGCATTCGACTTTTTGCCCATTTTATGCCAAATCTCATGTATTGATAGCCATTCCTCACTTGAACATTTTCCACCTGCTATGTCTTTTCTAATTGCTTCATCAAAAATCTCTGCTCCTCCACCTGGCATTGAATCCAAACCAGCTTCTGCCATTATTTGCATTCCTTCTTCATAACTCAACTTCGCTTTCTTGAACATATAGTGATATTCAACTGGCGTTAGTGCTTTGATGTGCAATTCAGGTCGGTGTTCCTTTATTTTTCTAAAAAATTCAGTATAAAATTTTACATCATATTGTGGGAGGACACCACCAACAATATGCACTTCCGTAACAGGTTGGTTATCATAAGCTTTCACCATATCCATCATCTCTTCCATCGTATATTCCCATCCCTCACTTCTTTGTTTGATTAATCGGGAATAAGAGCAAAATGAGCAGGTGTACAAACATAAATTGGTGGGCTCGATATGAAAATTACGATTGAAATAGGTATTCAATCCATGTTTCTTTTCTCTAATATAATTTGCTAAACTACTGACAAATCCCAATTCTCCTTTCTCATATAATATAATACCATCCTCAATAGAAATCCTTTCATTATTTTCTACTTTTTTAGCAATTGCTAATAAATCTTTATCATTTATAGTTGCAAACAAATTGGATAGCGACATTTTTATTAATTTCTATTATTAATGAGTTTTTGACTGTTTTGTTTAGTAATTACATAAAAAAAAGGCTTAAGTCCAACAAATTGAACCTAAGCCTTTCCAAAAAATTGATAATTAGTTTTGAACGATTACTTTCTCTACTAAATAACCATTTTGATTACTTACAAACAATACATATTCACCATTTGAAAATCCAGAAACATGAATTGTTTCTTTATTAATTCCTTCTGTCAAATTCAATTGTTTTGATTGAACCAATTTTCCATCTAATGAAAATAATTGAATCTTTACATTTTGAGCTTTTTCAGCTGTAATATTTAAGTTCATTTCATGATTAGCTGGATTGTTTACAGCCAAAGTCACGCCTTTCAAAAGAGCTAAATTTACAAAACCAGTAGTAACTTCTTTCCATCTTTGCTCAAATTCTTGCTTGAACAAGTTTGCAATCTTTTGATTTCCAACAATTACCAATGTATTTTCATCATTTCTTGTCTCTGCACTTGCTGACCAGTTATGTGAACCTGTCAATACAACATTTTTTGTAGGAGAATCTACATCCTTCAAAATGTATTTATGGTGTAATAACCCTTTTGGTTTATGCTCTTTTACATCCACTGAATTGTTCAATAAATATTGGAACTCTGATCCTTGGTCATTGATGTTTTCAATCATACCTCTTACATTCACTTTTTTAACTTTAGCATCTTTCAATGCTGTTCCCAATGGATCTTGTGTGAAAGTTAATAATGCAAAACTTAAATCTGTCTCAGCTTTTCCAATTACATCTGAAATTGCACCTGTAACTCCGTCTGATGGAGAAAAATAGCTATAAACTTCTGTTCCGCCAACGATGAATTTATGTGGTGTATTATCTGTTTTGTCAGAGCCTGATTTAGCAGAGAATGGATTTGGTGTTGCAGTTTTTCCACCCCACATTTCATCCGTTTCTAATTCATAAGCTTTCACAATAGCTTGGTCTTGAATAAAAACAGTATTATTGAAATCATCCACCATATTACCATCAGTGAAATTTTGTGAACCAGTCACCAACCAACTATCAGAAGCACTGTTTGCATCAATTGCAAAATACTTATTGTGCATTAATCCCAAATCATTTACTTTTGAATATTTGAAAGATGGATTAGGAGTTAAAGAAGAGTTATCTGTATCAATATCTGTTATGTATCTAACTCTTACGCCTCTTGCAAATGCATTATTTAATGCTGTAATAACTGTCTTTCTTGAACAATTATACATAGAAACATCAATAGTAGATTTTGCAGCATCAATTAATTTAATCACTTCAGCTTCAATTACAGCAGAATTTGTTCCTTCTGGTTGGTAATTATTGATGGCAAAAGTTGGATCCACATCATGATTGAAAAATATTCTAAATGCACCTGATGATGTAGAAACAGTTGAATAAATTCCTAATTTGCTGCTTACTGTATCTTTCCCATCCGTACAAACAGCTTGAACATAATAAAATGTAGCTGGAGACAAACCAGTCATATCCACAGAATAACTACTTGTTCCTGTAACTGTAGCAGTAGTATTTGACAAAGTATTCGGATCTGTTCCATATTTCAACCAACCAGTTCCTGTCTTATTACTTGTCCAACTAATATTAGTAGATGTAGTTGTTATTGAATTTTGAACAGGTGTTTTTACGATAAAAAGGAAGATAAAACAATTATATCATTTTCATCCCTAGGCAATAATTGATAGGCATCTTTAAATTGTGAAGCGATACCTACTATTTTTAAATTAGCTGCTGGAATCGTTTTTCCAACTAAAGGATGTCCTGTTCTAACAAACAATGCACAAGTCTGTGTACCTTGAGTAATTGTATAAGTTGTATTACCTTTAAACAATTCACCTGCATTGCTCATCGTACAATTCTCAAACTGAACCAATTGTCCTTCATAGGTTTCCGTCATTTGAAATGGCGTCAAAGTCTTTGGTGTCGGCAAAACTGCACCTGTAGAAATGATGCTATAAGAAGTTAATGGGTCTAATTCTAACAATTTATTAAAATCTTTTAACTTTCCTGTCACCTTCACCACATCTCCTCTTTTCACTTTCGAAACAAAATCACCAGCTGTTGGATTTTGGAAAGCAGGTAATCCACCTGTTGGATCTTGAATATATCGGATATTTCCTAGTTCAGAACCATTTGTTACAACGCCCTGAATTGTTACAACTGTTCCAGTATCTTGTAAACGAGCTGCTGCAATATCAATTGGTGTCTGTGCATTCATTGAAAACACTATACCAACTATTGCAAATAGAAAAGGTAAAACTTTTTTCATGTATTTGTTTATTTTATTTTGGAACAAAAATAGTAAAATAACTATACAACTAGTTAATTTAATATAAATTGTATGTTAAATAATTATCTAATTACTAATTTTCCATTCAACATATTCGATTTCGATTCGATAATATAAAAGTAAATCCCTGAACTCAAATTCATTGGTAAATTTTGTTGCCCAGTAAATTCTTGATAATACACTTGAACTGCTTTCGCATCAAATACTTTAATTGTAAAAGGCTCATTATTAGGCACAATGATATTTATTTGTTCATTTCTGTTCAAGATATTTGGATATACTTCAATCTTAATTGGTGCTGAATTATTAATCACTATAATGTTTGTATAGCTTTTCAAACCATTTTCATCCAACTCACAAATTCTATAATAATTATTTCCTACAAAAGGAGATTTATCAATAAAATTATAATGGTTTATGGAAAAAGATAAAGAATTCACTGTCCCAATTTCTGAAAATTGCTCCCCATCCAAACTCCTTTCAATTATATATTTCTTTGTTCTCACCTCGTTTTCTGTATTCCATACCAAATAAACTTGGTTGTTTTTTAGCTCCCCCAAAGAAATTGATGAACTTCACTGCTAAAGGATTATTATTTCTCATTAAAGCCATTTGGCTAAAACTTGTTATATTATTATTGGTTGAGAAAGTTACTTTTCCTGGACTCGTTGGATTCACATAATCACCTGCATCTTGCAATGTACCCCAACTAGCTCCTTCAGCATAAGTGGGTCTTTTAAATAATTCATAACTATTAGGTGCATAACCTGGTAAAATATTCCCACTATTTCCAAAAATTATACTATCTAAAACAGTAAAGGTCTTATTCGACCCATAATTATTGATTGCCCAATAACAATTCGGAGTGTTCGTACTGTAGGGTAAAACATCTGGCTTTTGGTTGATCTTGGTGACATAAATATCGCCATTTGGATAAGTACCCGATGATTTAAAATACATTTTCACATCCGTTCCACCAAAATCTTTCATTCCACCACTACTCACATTGATTTTTCTTGTAGCTCCTGCTCCAACTGGTGCTGTAGATGTAATTCTCCCAGCTCCACCAACTAAAGAGATATGCTTCGTTCCTACTTTGTCATACTCTGGATTGTCGGTTGTATTAAATTGATAATAGCTAATCAAAGATGGATCAGTTGCTGGAACTTTGGTTTGATGACGAATCATTCTGATTTCATCCAAAGTCAATGCTTTATTATAAATGGCAACTTCATCAACCAATCCTTTCATTGTACGATCACCCCAGCCTTGATAGTTTCCGATATGAAAACTAGTAATATCCACTGGTGTCAAAGAAATGTTTTGTCTAGCAGTGTCTTCATTACACACCAAAAAGACGCCAGTTAGTTTTACAACTATCGCTACAAAATTCCATTGATCTGCTGTTACGATCAAATTACTATTCCACCACCATTGTCCACCGGGCCAATGATAAGCAAGTGAATTATTTCCATTCTTGAAATTAAATCCTGCGGCACTTCCATTATTCATAAAAATGGACGAATAATCAGGTTGGATTCCATTGGGCTTCACCCAAGCTGTAACAGTTAATTCTGATACATTATCTAAATTATAATCATTCACCACACCATATTGGCTAGATGTAGTTAAAGACAATGCTTTTCCTGGAATCGTATCTGGTGTGCAAAGATTCCCAACAGTAACCATATTATTCACTGTTTTAGAACTATTCTGACCAGAACCATCCGTAATATTTAGGGTAACACTGTAAGAACCAGGATTTCCATATACCACTTTAGGATTTCGAATATTTGTTGCACTCACATAAGTTGCTCCCGGAAATGTCCAATTCCATGAAGCTCCACTATGATTCAAAACAGAATAGTCGTCAAAAAATAAGGTATCTCGAACACAGCCAACATTTTTGTTACTCACTGTCGGCATTGCCTGTGGCGTTGAAGCCTCAAATAAATCAGATTCCCAAACGCCATTTCCCCAAGCTCCTATTCTGACTTTGTTGTTTTTATAAAATGGTTTTATTCTATTAGTTTCAAAAGATAATGGTAATCCTGATGAAAATGATTGCCAAGTTCCATGTGTATTGTTTCGATAGAAAACGCCACCTGATGTTCCGATATACACCCCATCATTGGTACCATATTGTGCCATAATATTTGTCACCTGAAAACCATCCAATTGAGATGTGGTTAAATTAGTCCAACTAGTTCCTCCATTGGTGGTTTTATAAACTTTCTTTCCATTCGAACCATAAGTAACAGCTACCCAAAGCACATTTGCATCCGTTGAGCTAACCGCCATTTTCACTCGATCATTATTATTTGGTAAGGGTAATGCGGTTATTTTGTTCCAAGTCGTTCCGCCATCTGTAGTTTTCCAAATCGAATCATCTGTCCCATCCCATTGAGAACAATACATGACATTTGGATTAGACCTTGCAATTTCTATATCCATCACTACATTTCCAGAATTACCAGTAAATGTATAAAGAATAGAAAAGGATGTTCCGCCATCCGTACTTTTCCAAATTGAATTATCTTTTCCAATAAAGACCGTATTATAATAATTTGGGTGAAAAGCCATTTCACTATTTGCATAATATGCATAACTTTCATTGGGCCAAGCTCCTACTGAAAAACCTGTAGCGCCATTTCCAAAACCTTCAATTATTTTATGTCCGCCAATGTCCGAATGATATACTTTATTACCAGGTCCAGGATTTACATATCCTGTAGCTGCCTCAGCTCCGCCCATTCTATAATAATCTCCAGAATTAAAGGATTCATGATAAGTCATATTTCCATTGTGATAGCGACCACCCACTAAAATATCCGTGTTCCAACCTGAATCAAAACCCCACATATCCGAACCAGAAATACCATCCATTCTAGCTTCCATAGAACCTCCAAAATCATTCGAATAATTCAAACCACCATCAGAAGCAATATATAAATCTGTGCCATTTGCCGCTAAAGCTTGAATATCAGGATGACTCCATCCTAATGTACCTACATAACCTCCCAAACTATTCCAAGTGGCACCGCCATCAGTCGATTTGAACCATGAGGTTCCACCTGCAATTAATTCATTTTCATTGGTAGGATTGGTAATAATTGCCATATCATAAAAGCCTTGATTAAAACCATAGGTACCATCATTCGCCATCAAATTGGTATGTGTTGGAATCACATAAGTGCCCCCAATGGAATTGGAAGGGTTTGTATTTGTCCAATTCACACCTCCATCAATACTTTTAAATACTCCAATATATCCATTTAATGTACCGCCAGATCCACACAGATAAGCATAGATTTTATTGGCATTTGAAGGACAAACAGAAAGCATCACTCCTTCAACAGATTCATCACTAGCTGGTGTAAACCAACCATTATTGTAAATGGCCCATGAAGCACCAAAATCTGTAGATTTTCTAAAATTGGAAGTTGTTCCATTTTGTTCCACCATATAGAATGTACTGCCATCCCCAACCTTTTGATGTACCGTCCATGATTTATTGGAAGATTGTTTTGTAAAAGTATTGCCATCAGTTGATCTATAAAAACCTAATTCACTTGCCACCAACACTATATTAGGATTTGATTCGGAAATCGCAATACAGTCTGCCCAAAAGTTGGATTCCGAATAAACCGTTGCCCAGCTATTTCCGCCATCTGTTGTTTTGATCAACTTACCACCTGTTGCAGCATACACATTATTTGGATTTGTTGGGTCTATTTTCACTGCTCCAAAAGCACCACAAACCACATTTTTGGTGGTTAATGTCCAGCTAATTCCCTTATCTGTCGATTTCCAAACGCCGCCTGTTTCTCCACCAGCATAGACGATATTTGGGTTTGATTTCGAAACATCCAAAGAATAAATATTGGTTTGCCAAGTTACTTTGGTCGAACCATCAGTATGATAGGTGGATTTTGGTCCATTAAAAGTCCAGTTGCCACCTCGATTGATGGCTTCACTTCTCGATTTGATAATATTTTGTTCCAAATCCCTTTGCTCTTGAAAAGTAGGAATATAGATTTTACCATCCGACTGCACATATGGGCGAACCCATTGCATCCATCTTTTATAATGTTGGGTATAGGTATTTTTTTCGAATGGATGTTTTTTATAATAGTCTGTATATGCAGCTTTTATCTCATTCACATTTCTATCACTTTGATGCATCAAAGCCAACCAAGATGGTGCATCTTTATCAATAAAAACACTTGGTTCAAGGTTTTGAGCTGGTGAGGTGATTGGAATTAGAAATAGTAGTACAATGAAAATTGCAAATCGCATAGTGAATAATAATTTTTGAAATACAAATCTAAAAATAATTTTCTATAATTATATTTTATTCTAATCAAAATAGTCCATATGAAATTTGGTGATTATTTCTTTAATTTCAATAAAGTATTTGTGGGTTGCATGGAAAGTTGGGTGTAATAGTTAGTGAAGGTTAGGTAAATTCAGTTTTGACAAAATGGTTAAGGATGTTAGTCAAATAATATTAAAAGGATATAATGAAAAATAATATTTAGAAGGTTCAATGTCTTAAATCAAATAATTTGGTTTTAAAGAACAAAAAAAGTTATTTAATTTGAAATTCATACTCAACTGTATAAAAATCAATATCCAATTAAATATTTTTCTTAACCACACAATATATAATCTTCTGTGCCGTTTCTGTTTTTATTAATTCACAATTTTAAAAACATGATATATGGCAAGTTCCACAGAAACAGGACATGTTAAGAATGTCAACCGCCTTGAAGATTTAATTGCTTTTTGCACAGGTTACGGCGGAACCTACAATCCGAGCAAAGCATCCATCCAATTAGCAGGGCTCAATCAATTACTGACAAATGCTAAAGCAACCATCGAAGATGTCAATAAAAAATTGACCAACTACTACAATGAAGTGAACAACCGACAACTCAAGTACCAGAATTTGAAGAAATTAGGAACCAGATTAATCAGTGCACTCTCCGCTACCGATGCCAATGAGAAAACTATCGAAAATGCTATCGCAATCAATCGAAAAATCCAAGGCAGCAGAGCAACAGCAAAGGTGGTGACGCCTCCTGCTCAGGGAACTGACCCTACACCTGAATCCAAATCCTACTCGGTCGCCCAACTTTCCTATGGAATGTTGGCTGAACATTTATCTAAATTAATCATGATGCTAGAATCCGAACCCAGTTACAACCCGAACGAACCAGAACTAAAAATCACTGGTCTGAATACCCTACTGACAGAAATGACACAATGCAATACTGCTGTCATCAATGCGATGACCGACCTCAGTAATGCAAGACTTAAGCGAAACAAACAGTTTTATACGGACGACAATTGTTTGTATGAATGTGCATCCCAAGTGAAGAACTATGTAAAGTCTGCCTTTGGGTCCACATCACCAGAATTCAAACAAATCAGCAGCCTGAAATTCACAAAGAAGGTATAGTCACAGTATTTAATGGTTATAAATTAAAAAATGTTGCCTGATGAGTTCACTCATTGGGCAATTTTGTTTAACAAAATCCCTATTCACAATCTCAAACTACTCCTTCCCTCCATAGAAAAGGTAATTCCCTCCATAGAATAAGCAATACGCTACACAGAATAGGTTCCACCCTCCATAAAACAAGCTCCCCTCTCGGCAAAGTAGGTATCGACCTCGACAGAAAAGCTAATACTCTCCATAGAAATAGCAGTACTCTCCGCAGAATAGCCAGTACTTTCCATAGAATAGGCAGTACCCTCGGTAGAATAGGTCGTACCCTCCATAGAGTAAGCCCCGCCCTCCACCAACTAAGCAATACGCTACATAGAATAGCTAGGTCGTTGGATTGAGTGTTTTGGTGGTTGTGTCGGGTTGGGTGGTTGATAGAAAAAGTAGTAGGATGAGTTTAAATTATTTTATTTGAGTAAAAATAGATAATGATTTAATTTTATGATGTTACTTATTAAAAATAAAACAAAAGAATAATTTGAAAAATCTACCTATTTAAATCCAAAAAATTCCCTATTTTTGACAAAAATGTGTTAGTATGAAACCTAAAGAAATATTGGAATTGGAGGAATTTTATGGGATTGAGTTAAATCAGGTTGGAAATTTAGACTATATAATTAAAAATAAAAATAGAAACACCTTTTATATTGATGGTAATAATCAGCTAGTAGGTTTAAATATATTTGATAATAAAATCTCTGATTTATACCCAATTAAAGACTTAAGAAATTTACAATTATTAGATTTATCAGATAATAAAATTTCAAATTTATACCCGATAAAAACTTAAGGAATTTACAAACT